>JADZGE010000020.1 GCA_020854035.1 Burkholderiales bacterium
CCTGCAGCAGCACGTAGCGGCCGATCGACTCGAGCATGTGCTTCAGCGTTCGCTGCCGCATGGTGTAGATGCGCAACGTCGGCTCGGCCATCTCGGCGGCGGTGCTGCGGTTGACGTCCCCGCCGCCGCCGAACCAGGTCTCCGGCATCGTCGCCCCGCCCAGCACGTGGTTGCGGAACAGGCGCGCTCCTTCCGCGGTGTCCACGGCCTTGAGATCGGGCGTCTTCGGATCCAGCATCTCGGAGTCGTTGTGCACGTAGGCGCTGCCCGGCTTGGGTGCCGTGAAATTCCGTGCGCGCTCCGCGACCTTGGGCTCCGCCGCGTTCTTGAGAGTGAGATCCCACACGAACGCACGCAGGAATCCGTAGCGCTCGAGCTCGCCGAACATGAACTGGTCGTAGGCATCGAGCCAGTCCGCCTGCGCGAGGAGATCCGAACGCCCGCGCGTGCCGGAGGAGAGGTCGTTCACGCGGAAATAGAACGCCTCCCCGTCGCCAAAGGTCTCGCGGATCTCCCGTGTGCGGGCGGTGAACACTTCCTCCGGACCGTTGATGATGACGCGGTAGCGCCGTGTGCGCCCGCGCCGGTCCTTGCAGGTCACGATGCCGATCGGCTGCTCCGGGTTAGCCGGGTCCATCACCACGGTCTCGATCAGCGCCGGGTCGAGGTAGCCGATCCGCACCGCGCCGTCGGCCTCGTTCACGAACGCCGGGTAGCACTGCTCGCCGAAGATCGCGAGCTCCCGCACCTTCTTCGCGAGCTTCAAGTCCATGTCGTTGATCGGGTCGCGCCAGAAGCGGTCGAGCACCTTCTGGTGCTCCTCATCCTCGCAGGTGAGCTTCACGCCCTCGGAGAGGAGGAACGCGACCGGCAGCTCGATGAGACGGTTGCCGAGGAGATTGGTCTCCCACAGGTAGTGCGCGAGCTTCTGCATGCGAAGCTGCGTCATGGGCGAGAGGTCCCGCGTCGCGTCCCCCGTGAGCTTTCGCCATTGTTCCTCGTCCGCGTCCACCGGCTGCCCGTAGGCTTCGATAAAGTTCACCTGCCACGCGGCGGGCAACACGGCGTTTAACGCCCCGATAAAGCGGTCTCTCAATCCCATCCGCGCCTCCGCTCGTCCCTCACGCCGCCCTGCGAAACAGGTTGGTGCGCACTCGCCCCGCCATCGCCCCCGGCTCATAAGTCCCGGGAGCGGCTGCCACCGCCGCGCCTGCCGGCGGCTCGCCCTCGGCGCGCGTGGCGGCCCACATGAGCACGCGCGCGACCGCGCCGTCGCCGTGCCGGTACTCGCCGTCGGAGCCCTTGTCGCGCCCGTCGTCCATCGCGGGGTAACCGTTCCTCAGGATCACGCGCCGGTGATCCGCGATCACATCCTCACCGCGCGTCAACTCGTAGCTCTGATCTTCGAGCGCGGCCTTGTACGGCGGGAAGTTCGCCGTGTACCAGCTCGAGGAAGCCATCACGCACTCCACGCGCCCCGGTCCGTACTGCTGCAGCGCCTCTTCGGCGATCTGCTGGCCGTTGCCGCGCGCGTCGATCTTGATGTGGTGGAAGAGCGGCACGTTGTCGAGCGCATAGAAGAGAATCTCCCGCTGCACGTCGAACGGGATGCGCCGCAGCTCCACGTTGAGCGCCTCGCGCCAGCGCCCCGCGCCCTGGTCCTGCGCGGCGGTGAGGTACCACAGGTCGCCGGTGCGGCCGATGTCGAGTCCGAGGCAGGTCCGTTTCTCGCGCGCCATCGCCTCGATCGCCGGCGCGAGCACGTCGCGTATCCAGATGCGCGCCTCGTCGAGCCGCCCCTCGTGCAGCACCCACTCCAGCGGCTGCCGGTAGCGCAGCACCGGGATGCCGTCGCGCTGGCAACGCTCCACGATCGTGCGTGGGATGTAGACGCCGCTGCCCATGCGCGGGATGCAGTCGAGTTCCTCGGCCGCCCCTTCGCCGTACTGCTCGCGGATCGCCGCCTCCCACTCCTCTCGGGTGCGTTGCTTCAGGCGCTCTCCGAGGATCAACTTCACCCGATCGTAGAGACCGGCGTCGAGCGCCTGGCCGAAGGTGGTGGAGTGCAGCGAGTACGGGAGCTTCCCCGCGCGGATGTCCTTCACCAGCAGGTTGAACGGGTTGTCCTCCCCGTTGTGGGAGCTGACGATGCGGACGCGCCCGCCCCAGATGAGCATCGCGAGCGCCGCCTTGAGGAGCCCGGCGAGATCGTCGTGGAACGCCGCCTCGTCGATGGTCACCTTGCCCTGCTTGCCCCGGATCGATCGCGGGCGCGAGGAGAGCGCGAGCACCTTGTTCCCGCTCGCGAAGTCGACGCGGAACGCCTTGATCTGGCGGATCTCGCCGTCGGCGTCCGTGTCGTCGAAGAGGATCTCCTGCATCGCGCCTGCCGCCCGGTTGAACGCCCGCGCCCAGTTCGCGCAGTCGTCGATGTACTCCCGGGCCATGTCCTCGGAGTAGCCGATATACAGGGCGTCCATGCCCCCATCGGCTGCGGCGGTGAGCACCGAGTCCGACGCGTCGCACCAGGACGCCCCGATCCGGCGGGACTTCTCCCACACCGCCACATCCGCCCGATCTGCCGCCCACCGCTGCTGGTAGGGCAACAGGACGGGGGGCGGGGCGGCCCGGTCGGCTGCGGGCGGCCCAGACAGGGGTGCGTTTGTCGTTTCGCGCGATTGCGACATCTTTAATGATCCATTACGATCGTCGCGCTGGAGGTGCGGTGATGGCGAAACAGGGGGCTGGACTGGGGTTCAAACATCAGCTGGCACGAGCCCGTGCTGCGCTGAAGAACGCCCGGGCAGAGCTGGCGCAGGCGAAGTCGCGGGAGCGGTCGCTGCGGGCGGAGGTGGCGCGCCTGCAGGCGCGGTTGCATGACGCAGGGCTTGCCGATGCGCCGGCCTCGCGACGCGGGTATCGGAGCATCGACGCGGCACTCTGCGCCCGCATGATCGAGCTCAAAGCGGCCGGCAAGAGCAACGGCCAGATCGGACGTCTGCTGGGATGCAGCACCGCTACGGTCAGCCTGGTCAGCCGGGGGAAATACCCGACCGCAGCCGCCAAGGCCATCGTGGCGACCCAGCCCCTCAACATGTAATGGGCCTTTAACGTGATTTAAGGCCATTTAACCGCTCGCCGCGCAAAAAGTTGGTAGGTGGGTAGCCCGGAAATCGGTACAGGGCTTCTAATAGCCTCGACCCGTACCGCGCTCGATTCGGGACTTGGGGCATCCCGGGGTCACAGAAACGTCGTCGGCTGAGCGATCGCCCGGATCAGCCACATAAAGCCGGTCTGGATCTCCGTCCTCGCGATCGCCAGGGCACGCTGATCGATTTCGGCATCGCCCGTTAACGCGTCGAGGGCCGCCTTGAGCGCCTCGCCCTGAGCTTTCACTTCGTTGATGAGGTCGATCTCGCGCTGCGTGAGGTCGCGGTAGCCGCTGATTCTCCGGTGCTGGTTCTCCATCGCCCTCTCCTACGCCGCAATCCCAAGGATCGAGGCCCGGATCTCGTTCACCGCGTCCGCCGAGAGTCCGCCCTTCTTGGCCACTCGCTCGGCCGTGGCCGCTGCCTCCTTCGCCTTCGCGCGCACCTGCTCGGCGAAGCGTTTCTGCGCCACACTCGCGCGTGTGAGATCGGCCACCGCGCGCGCGACCTTCGAGAGCACGACGGCCCGCAGGGTGGGGTCCTCCTCGGCCTCGGCGTCGCGCAGGAGGAGGAGCACGTCGAAGACGTGGGTCTGGGTGAGCGAGATGACGGCCGCGGCCCGGTCGTCGGTGTCGTCGCCCGCCTCGGCGACGATGAGCCGTGCCGCCTCGGTGCTCGCCTTGATCGCGGCGAGGCGCTCCTTCAGCTGCTGCGAGTGGCGGCCCACGCTGGATTTCGAGATCTCGAAACCCTGCTCGACGAGCCAGGCCGCGAGGGCGACGTGGTCGGAGAAGCCGTTCTGCAGGAGCCGGCGATCCAGCTCGAGGCGCACGGCCTCCGGGAGCTGCGAGACCTTCGAGGGTTCCGGCATGGCGCTACCAGTACTTCGCCGGCCGAGCGATCCCTGGCTCGACGTCGACGGTGTACTCCACGACGTCGACGCCGTGGCGGTTGAGCTTCGCCTTCCACCGTCCGGACGGCTCTTTCACGAGGTCGATCAGGTCGCGCTCGGCCAGGTAGTCGAGCACCACCCGGCACTCGCGCTCGGTCGTGTCCGGGTATTTCGCGCGCATCACGGCAAGCACGGGTTCCTCGTAGATCATGTCGGGCGCGGCGTTCTTGAAGGTCAGCAGCGCATTCCAGCGCTGCTCTTCTCGGCGGATTCGGTCAAAGTCCATCGTCAGACATCCCGTTTCAGGATCGCGTTCTCCAAACGCAGCGCGAGCGCATCGATCTTGGCTTCGATGACGCTTTGGCTGCGCACCCAGTCCTCCCGTCGCACGTAGCGCTCCGGCAGCTCCGCGCGCAGCTCCAGAATCGAGCGCTCGTGCTGGCGGTCCGCCGTCTCCAGCCGGTCGAAGCGCGTCTCGTAGGCCGCGCGCGCCTCCTGCCGGCGGCGCTCCTGCGTCTCGAAGCGCTCGTCGAGGTTCCGCTCGTACTGGCGAGCGAAGACTTTCAGGAGCGCCCACGCGCCCGCCACCATCACGCTGACCGTGCCCAGCCCCTGCGCGAACATTTCCAGCGTCATCGCCCCCTCTCCCTCAGCGACTCACACTCCGTGCACCGGGTGCACCCCGGCACCGCCTGCCGGCGCGCATCCGGAATTTCCTCCCCGCAGCGCTCGCACTCGCTCGCCGACTCCCCGTGCGGCGCGCGCGCGCGCTGCGCCGCGATCGCGTGTTCGCGCTGCAGCGTCTCCAGCTCGGTCGCCCGGTCGTAGAGGTCCATGCTCAGATCCTGCGCACGGGTAGCGTCAGCGAGCGCACGAGGCGCCGCCCGTCGGAGAGATCGACGCGGCAGCGGACGTGGTAGGCGGCGCCGTCCACGCCGTTGCGGGCGAGCTGCAGCACGTCACCGCCCGAGATCTGCGCGCCGCCCATGAGGACCGTCGCGTAGTTTGGGTCGACGCCCTCCTCGACTTCGATCGCGAGCACGGGAGTGCCGGCGCTGATCGTCGCGCCCGCGAGCTCCTCGGTGAACGGGAAGGTGAGCGTCACGATCTCCTCGATGTCCTTCCACTCGGTTTTCACGCGGCAGCCCTGAAGTCGCGATCAAGCGCCTGCGCGCGGAAGCGGCGGCTCATCGCGCGCGCCATGAACCGGGTATCGCGCACGAGCGCGGGCCCGGCGAGACTCCCGCTCGCGAGCGCCTGCGCAACCGCCGCCCCGGCGAGCCGTATCTGCGCGGTCAATGCCCCCGCGGCGAGCGCCTGCGCAAGCGCCGTGCCCGCGAGGTGGATCTCGGTGGTGAGGGTGCCGCTCGCGGCGGTCACCGCCACCGATGCGCCGAGGAGGGGGATGCCAGTGGTGAGATCGCCGGCGGCGACCGCGACGCCCTGGGCGGCGCCAGCGAGCCCGATCGAGCCGCCGGTCAAATCCCCGATAGCCGCGGCCTGCCCGGCGGCAGCGCCGGCGAGCCGGATCTCGGTGGTGAGCTCCGCCTGCGCCACCGCCTGCGCGATCGCCGCGCCCGAGAGCTGGATCGCGGTGGTGAGATCGCCCGAGGCGGCAGCCTGGGCGAGTGCCGCGCCCGCGATCCGGATTTCTGTCGTGAGCGAGCCCGTCGCGACCGTGACCGAGGCCGCCACTCCCGTGAGCGGGATCTGCGTGGAGAGCGCACCGGTCGCGGTGGCCTGCACCACGGCCGCGCCCAGGAGCGGGATGGCGGTGGTGAGCGATCCGGTCGCGGCGGCCGTCGCGGTGGCGGCGCCCTCAAGCTCCGCTGCCGCGCCGGCGGCGGCGAGGCTCGCCACCCATGCCTGGCTGCACCGCCACGCCGGGTGCGCGAACGGGGGTCGGAAAACGCCCACGGCCCGGGGCCTACAGCTCCTCGACGAGCACGTACCCGCCGATCGTGATGCTATCCGCGGGCGTCGTCGTCAATTCGAGGACTTTCTTCTCGCCGCCCTTGATTCTCGGGCGCGTCTCGGGCGTGAAGATGATCTGCATTGGCACGCGCACGTTCCAGCCATAGACCCGCTCGTCCACGATCGTGCCCGAGCCGACCACGAGCTTCGTCGTGTTGTTCACTTCGGCGGCCAGTCCGCTCGCCGCATCGTCCGGATTGACCGGGACGGGCGTCGGGGCCGTGCCGCCGCTACCGCTCGTGACCGAGCCGTAGGCGCGCTTGAGCTTGAGCGTCAGGTGCTCCTCCTGCGCATCGCCCGCCTCGGTGCTTTGCGCCACGTAGATTTCGTGGACCACGCAGGGCTTCTCTGCGCCCGCGGTGAGCTCGCAAAGATCGATCTGCGCGGTCTGCGCGGTGAACGGGATCGGTACCTGATACATGCGCCCCATGAGGCTCTCCTTACATCGCCAGCAGCGGCATCATCATCATCGGGATCGGCGGCAGCGACGCGCTCGCCGCCGCGAGATCGCCCGCCTCGAAGTCATCCACCGCCGTATTGATCGCGTGGTCGGATAATCTCACGCCGCAGCGCGTATTCCCCGAGATCGCGGTGTCGGTAACGGAATGGCGTTCCGTGCCGTTATGCTGCCCGCTGATCGTGGAGCCGTCGCACTGCACCCGGACGGTGTCGGGGTTGCTGATCGACGCGCCCAGGACATAGTTCGAGCCGAGCTGCGTCGCGGTGCCGGAGATCACCTTGAATGCCTGCAACGCGAAGGTAGTCCCATCCGAGTAATACAGCCGATAGAGGTAGTAGGTGGCGGTGGACGTGGAGTCCTTCCGCGCGATCACCCCCGAGCTCATCCCGTTGTAGGCGGCTTGATTGACCGTGTCGATCTGCGCGTAGTGATCGCTCGATGAGAGATCGGAGTCGGCGCGCGCGCTCGCGGTAACAAAGGTGTTCACCTGGCGGCATTGGCTGCTGTAGACCTCCAGGTTGTTTTCGAGCTCCGCCCACGTGAGGTCCGGTCCCAGCGTCGTGGAGTTCGATTTGTTGAACGACTCCGTAATCGTCGTCGCATGAGGGAGCCGGGTCTCTCTCGGCAGGTCGGACGGGATGCACACGTCCTGCGGGTTGGCCAGACCGAACTTCTCGCCCCAGCCGTCCAGCACGCGCCGGTGGAACTCCGGGTCGGGCTCGAAGCGGGCCGCGCCGCCCCCGCGGCGCACGGCGCCGAGCTGCCCGTCGCGCGCCGCCTGGCGCAGAGCGCGATACTCCGCCTGCAGCGTCGCGATGACCGGCAGGGCCTCCGGCAGATCGAGCCGGAAACGCCTGCGCACGCCGCACGCCTCCAGCATCCCGCGACGAGTCGGCATGAGCGGGCGCACCGCCGTCTCACCCGTGGGGTCGGCGTGCACGGTGAGCGCGCTATACATCCACTCGGCAAGAGTCGTACCGTCCACTCGCCGCACGCCGAATGCCGAAGCCAGCACCGCTCGATCGCGCTCGGGCGGCACAATGTCCGCCAGTGCGCCGCCCGATCCGATCAGCCGGTAGTCGGCCCCGAGGCCGATTGCGTCGGGCGTCGCGAACAGCCCCACCGCTGGCCCGGGCACGCTCGCCTCGCTCGCCTGCGCCGGGATGGGCCGCATGTCGATCGCGGCCAACACGCCATCGGGGGGAGACCACCAGCGCTCCGCAGGACCGTCATGGTCCGTCGCGCGGCGGATGTAGGGGCCCAGGTAGTAGCGCATCAGGACTCGTCCACGTCGAACGCATTGGCGTCGAACGCGGGATTGTTCAGCCGCCCGTAGTAGTTCAAGACATCGCGGAATCCATCGGCGTTGTCCCACACCTGATCGACGAGCGCCTGCGCGTGCCCCATCGCGCGGATGCGCCCCTTGACCGCGACCTTCGTCGGGCCGTGGATCGAGGAGACCTTCATGTCAAGCGGCACGGAGGGCAGCGCGATCAGCTCGGGATTGCCCGCGAACTGAGCGTGGCTGATCGCCGGGACCAGCACGAGGAGAAACGGATGCAGCGGCACGCCGCTCTGCGGGTCCACCGCGATCTCGCCGCCCTGGTAGTCTTGGTTGAGATAGTCCTGGAGCGCGTGGCGCCAGTAGGTCTCGCCTGCTTCGGTCACCTGCTTGATCTTCGAGAGGTAGTACCGCTTCATCCTGCGATCTCCCAGTCGTGGGCCATCAGATCCTGCGGCGTAAATGCGTAGGGCTCCTGCGCGAACCCGGACGGGGGTGCGGCATCGGGACGGCGCAACTGAACGAACCGCTCCCCCATCCACGGGCGGCGGATGCCATGCCCGATCGCGAGCGCGACCTGCGCTTGCTCGAACCCGAGTCGGTCGTATCGCACGCGCCAGCCGCCCGGTCAGCGCTGCGCCGCTCGTGCGATCGCCGCCGCGAGCTCCGCCCGCGCCCGGTCATCCGCCGCCTGGAGCGCCTCGACGAGCCCGATCTCGGTCTCCCCCGCTGCTTCGGCCGCGTTGGCGGCCGTGGTGAGGAGCGCGGCCAGCTCCCGCGCCTGGTCGATGGTCATGGTCTGACTCCCTCGATGAGCTGCGAGGCCGCGGCGAGGTGGAGCGCCGCCTCCGCGGCGAGCGTCCTCGCCCGGACGCGCTCGCCCTGGGCCTCGGCCCGCACCGCCTGGTCGAGCATCTCCCGCACCGCGTCGGTCCGCGCGAGGATCTCGCGCGCGGTCTCGACCGTGATCCGCCCGTCCTCCACGCGCCTGGCGGCCTGGAGGCGCAGCATCACGAGCCCGGTGTAGGTGGGCGAGATGCGATGCTCGAAGCTCCCCACCGGCGCGAGGGTCGCCGCCGCCATCACGCGCTGCGGCGCGCCGGCGCTGCCGAGGTCGGGCGTAGCGCAGCCGGCGAGCGCGGCGAGCGCGAGGGCCGCGATGATGATCCGCATGGCCGCCTCCTAGTTGTCGATCTGGATCGAGAGCGCGTCGATGGCAAACGACGGCGCCGCGTCCCCGTTGTTGATCGTCTTGGCCGTGGTGAGCGCCGCGCAGACGAGGAGGTTCCCGCCCGAGCTCGCGTCCGAGATGAACCAGTGCGTCACGCTCCCCCAGTTCGCCGTGGGCGAGGGGAACGTCACCGCGGCGGCGTTGGTGATGGTGCCGCTCGTGCCCGAGGACGCGCCGGTGGTGTTGCCGTGCGTCCCCTTGAACGCGCTCGTGCCCGTGGCGATCGCGACGCGGGCGTAGCTGCCGCCGGAGACCTCGGTGCCGACCGAGGAATCGGAGCACGAGGCCGTGGAGAGGCCGACGTACACGTTGGCGGGCGCGGAGTAGCTCGTGCCCCGGAACACGTGATCGACGAGCTTGTTCTCGAGGTAGTCCGACAGCGCGCCGGCTGCCGCGGGCCCGGCGACGAGCTGCGCGGCGAGGAGTGTGATCGCGAGGATGCGAGTGACGCTCTTCATTTGGAGTCTCCAGTCAGGTGTTGTGTTGCCTTCCACCGCCCGTACGCCGCGAGCGCCGCGCCGATCAGCACGACGAGCGCCTGCGCGATCGCGCGCGCGTCCGGCTCGACCTCGATGCCGGCAGCCTGCACAGCGGCATCCGGGTCCACCCCGGCGAACCCGGCGATGGTGAGGATCGCGATGCCGATGTAGGTGCGATACCCCTGCAGGCGGCCCATCACGAGCGCCTCACGAGCCTCCCTTCCCTCTCAGGGGGGAGGGCGGGGATGGAGGTGGGGTGCCGTTCCGCGGTCATACCCGGGCCTCGAAGCGGGGCGGCACGAACGCGCAGGCAACGCCGGCGGCGCGGTACTGCCACACCGGAGCGAGCCGGCAGCGGCCGTAGCCGCGATCGCTCATGCGATCGTCGGGGTTGAGGAGAAAACGCGCGCAGCGTGCGCAGGTGTCGGACGGATGCACGCGGCGATAGTAGTGCCGGCCCCGTACCGGAAATAAGGCGATATTCGGTACGCCTCAGCTGCGTTTGCGCTGCTCGCGCAGTGCGTTGCACACGGTGGTCCGGCCGAGGCCGTAGCGGCGGCAGAGCTCTGCCACTGTGGCGCCCGCCTGGCGCTCGGCGTAGAGCTGGCGGTTGCGCCGTTCGCGATCGTAGGAATACCCGAGCGGAAAATAGGGCCGCGCGTCGTGCCACTCGCGCCGGAACCGTTCCACCGCCGCTGCGCTCGCCTGCGCGGCCGCCGCGTGCGGTACGCCCTGGGCAACCAGCTCCGCCTCGAGCGTGCGCGCGATCGAGCGCAGCAACTCCGGATAACGGGCGTCGGTGATCTCGGCGGTCATCGCCTCAACGCAGCAGTTCCTCGATGACGGACTTCACGAGCGTCCGGACGACATCGACCGAGAGTTCCAGCCCCTTGTCCCGGGCGAGAGTCTTTACGCGGTTCCAGATCGTGTCCCGCCGGATCTGGTCGATGAGTTCGTGCCCTGCCCATGTCAGGCGTGTCGCGAAGCGATAGGCTGCGCCGCCCACGGCGCCGGGCGGCCTGCCGCCGCCCTCGATCAGCCCGGCCTCTTCCATCAGCACCATGTGATACGCCGCCACTTCGGCCGCCACACCCTCAATCGAGTCGCTATCGACCGCGCTGTCGATCGTGGGCAACGCTTCGACCTTCAGCAGAATCTTCCTGATCACGTCCCAGTTACGTTGCATGCCCCGTCTCCTCTTGTGGCGCCCGTCGCGTCTTCCATTCCCGGTACGCCGCCTGATGCTCCGCGCACAGGTGCTTGTCTGGGCCTACCTCCTGCGCGCAGCCGCCGCAGATCCACGCATCACAGGTGCCGCTCTTGCCGCCCGGCACCTTCCAGTCGCACTGGAGCGTCGCCCGCGCGCCGCACGCGCACAGGTGGACACGGACGCGGCGCGCCCCGCACACGATCGCCACCCCGCCGCCCGGCAGCGGCACGCGCGAGCACTTCACGCCCGCCCCTCCGGGTGCCGTTTGCCGTCCTTTACGAGAGCCGTAATGATCGCGTGAAGCTCGCGCGCGCCGCACAGTTCCAGACGCGGGATGCGGAACATCGCCTCCGCGATCCCGTCGGCGTACTGGCGCCGGCGCCCGGCGTTGACGAGCAGGCGGCGGATCTTCCAGAGCATCGCCTGACGGTCTGGGGCCGCGGTGTTGACCCAGCTCCACTCCCCGTCGGCACGAGGTTTCCCGTGAAACCTCTCGGCCGCGAAGCCGCACCGACGCAGGTGCGCGATCACCGCCTGGCGCTGTTCGTGATTGAGATCGGCCGAGGAGCGCACCCGCGCCACCGTCCACAGCATGTCCCGGTACGCATCGTCGTCGAGCCCGAGCGCCTTCTTCCCGAGGTGGATCGTCGCGAGATCGCGGCGGCGCTGGTCAGGAGACGCGGTGCGGCCCGTCATCGATCACCCCCCCCCCCGAGCTTTTTCAGATTGGCCGGCAGCACGTAGCGCACCACGAAGACATCGCCATAGCGCCACACCGTGCGCACCCGGAGCGCCGTCAGACAAGAAACCTCGCAGCGCTGCCCGCGCAGCACTCTGTCGCGGCCGATGTACTCGGCGAGATCGCCGGCGGCGACGGCGTCGGTCATTGGCGCTCCTCGACCACACGACAGCGTTGCGCAACGAACCGCTCGGCCTTGGTGATGACGTGCTGCCAGTCCGACTGCCAGTGCCGGTGCTCCCAGCGCGGGTAATCTTCCGCCTCGAACGCGCGCATCCACTCCGCGTCTTCTTCGACACAGGTGACGCGCAGCCCGCTGCCGATCACCATCCCGAACCACGTGTCCCACGCATCGAGCTCGAACGCGAGCGACCCGCCGCACTCTGGGCATTCGAACAGGGGATGCGGCAGCCGGTAATACCGGCCCGGCCGGATCTCGTGGAGCTTACGGATCTGATTGACCTGGCGCGGGTCGATCACACCCAGCTCGACGCGGGCGCGCCGGCCCATCTCGCGGATCTCGGCCAGCGCCTTCGCGGCCAGGCGCTCGACCGCCCGTTCGACGGAGCTGTAGTTATCGGCGTTCATCGGCGGCTAAATCGACCGTCACGGCCTCGGCTCCGGCTCGCCTGGCCGAATCGAGGGCGGGATGGGTTTCCCCATCTCCACGCACAGCAGCCGTATCAGCTCCTCCCAGTGCCGCTGCGCCTGCTGCGGCAGCCCGAGGCGCTCTGCCTCCCGGCACGCGCGGAGCGCCGCGTCGGTCTGGACCTGGTGCGCCCGTCGTTCGTCCCTGTTCATCACCGTCACCCCGCGAAATGCTTGCCCCAGATCCGCTCGATCACCTCGATCTGGCGCTCAGTGATCGTCCGCGTGTCTTTGCCCTCGCGGCTCCATCCCCACACGGACGAGATGAAGTCCGTCTCCCACTCGTTAACTTCGTGCGTGCCCAGAAGCCCGTGGAGCTGCTGGATCTTCGTGTTGAGGGAGACGATGCGGGTCACCGCAGCACCCAAAGCACCAGCCCGACGAGCAAGCCCACTGCCGCGCCGGAGATCGCGGCGATCACGGACGCGCGCAGCCGCCGCTCCCGCCACACCGCGCGGTGGTGCTCGATCACGGCGTCGATGCCTTCGTCCGGCCTCACGCCATCACCTTCTCGAACACCGAAAACGCCCGCATCCGCTGGTCGTAGCCCGCGATGACGCCGATCAAGGCGATCGGCCGCACCGTGCACTCGCCGATCGCACGCGGCGGGCGCGGCCACAGATAGTCGAGGAAGCCCACGCGCCCGCCCGGGCGCACGTGCGCGAGGCAGTCGCGCAGGAGCTGCCCCGCGTCCGGGAGCACCCCGCGGCCGCACCGATAGTGGTCCGCGTCCTCCGGGCTGTAGGGGCGGTCGACCAGCATTGCGCTCCAGCCGCCCAGCAGGATCGGCAGCTCCGCGCGCACATCCATGCAGTAGTCGGGCTTGAGCCGCCGGTCGAGATCGACCGTGCGGTCATTGCGGCCGACCCCGTTGTGCCGGTGATGCCGCACCATCCCGCCGCACACGTGCAGCACCGCGTCATCCGGCCCCACGCCGAGCAACGCACGGGCGCGCGTGAGAAACCCCGACGGATAGGCGCCGTAGTAGCGCCGCCCGCCGGTCAACTGCGGGCGGGCGAGGATCCACGTGTCGCAGATCGGGCGGTAGCTCATCAATGCACCACCCTCTCCGCTTCGCCGCCCTCGACCGGCAGCGGCGCATCGTCGAGCGGGCGCGCGGCCGCGAGCATCGCCTGCAGGTGTCGCTGCGCCGCGCGCGCCTGCCGGCGCATGCGCTCCCCGTGCCGGCGCGCGTTGATGCGCACCCAGTAGGACATGCCCCACGCGGCATTGCGATTGCGCGCATCGAGCGCGTCCGGGCGGCGGATGCTCATGGTCTGGAGGCGCTTCATCCCCTCGGCCTTATCGTGACGACGCGCCCGCGCAGTTCCCGCAGCCGCCGCTCGATCGCGGCGCAGACGGTCTTCTGCAGCCCGGGAACGGTAAGCGCTGCCTGGCACTGCGCCCGGGTGAACGAGCGCACGCGCTCGATCCGGCTTGCCGCATCGACTGCGCCGTAGCCGTGCTTCCCGAGGAAGGGATCGCGGCTCACGCCTGCACCTCCTGCTCGAACGGCGTGATCGCGAAATCCTCGACCCCGGTCACGATCGTGAGCCCGGCGACTCCGCGCGCGGCATCCGGCTCCTCGAGTACCGCCTCCTTGTTCACTTCCTCCTTAACCCGCACGAAGCGGACGAGCCCGAGGCGCTTCAGCGTCTCGATCACACCCTCGGCGTTGCGCACCGACACCGAAGGCGGGCGCTGGCGCCAGCTCACTTCGCCCGTGATGAGGTTCGCGCTCTTCACCTTCCCCCCGTCCGTCAGCTCCGCGCGGTGCGCCTCGCACCAGGTCTGGATGCCGCGCTGGAGCGTCTCCACCTGCGCCTGCAGGGCCTCGAGGCGCTCGCTGTAGCGCTTGGTGATCGCGGCGATCTCGTCGTTCATGTCCGCCGTGCGGCGGGTGAGTTCGCGCTGCGCGTCGCCGAGACGCTTCACGTCGGCGATGCAGTCTTCCTTCGACTGCGGCGCGTATGCCGCGGCGGTCGATTTGAGTCGATGTTTTGCTGCCATAAATGGTCCTTTTCCGTGTCCTTCCGTGTGTTTCCGTGGCCGATGTCCTCAGCCATCCTTCGCTGTCGTCTCGATGAGGAGCACGCCGGCGACGACCTGCGGCCGGCGTTCTCCCGGTATCCAGTGATCCGTTGTGCGCTGGTGGCGCAGCTCGAACACGCTCACCTGCTTGCCTCGGCGCACCGCGATCTCGCAGCGATTGACGCCGTGATCGAGCATCTGCGCCGCGATTTGCACGATCGCGTCGCCGAGGCGATCCGGCTCCCGGGCGCGCCGTGGGCTGGCCGCTGGCGGCTGACTGCTGACGGCAGTCCTCATACGAGCCTCCTTTGTTCCGGTTCGATGCGCCGGGCATCCTTGGGGGAGCAACGCGCGCACAACGTCTCGCCGGCGACGAGCCGTGAGCACGCCGGGCAGACGAGGCGCTTGCACACGAAACACGGCGCGAGCCTGTCCTGCCGCGGGCAGCCGCGCGTGGCGCACGTGACATAGCGCCGGCTCACGTCGGCAACCTCATCTGTCCGAGCAACTCCGGCAGCGGGATCTTCCGAAGCCGCGCCTCGAGCACGAGCGAATGCATCGCGCGCGCCCGCAGGAACTGACAACAGGTTTCCAGCTCCGCCGGGGTCGCGGCGATGAAGTAACCGGTCGAAGGGTGAGCGCAAATGGCGACACCCTCCTCGCGCAACTCGGAGACGAGCTTCCTCACCTGGCGTGCGCGTGCCGGGTAGTGTTCCGGGTCCCACTCGAACTGGCGCACGAGCGCCTCCACGGAAATTCCGTTTGCCTCGCCGATGTGTCGGCTCAACGTCGCGAGCACCATGTCGCGCGTGATCCTCATTCGGCGTTCGGTTGCTCGGCCGCGAGCCGCGCCCGCGTGAGCGCATCGATCCTCGCCATCGCCTGGGCGAGCGGCTCCGTGTCCATACGCGGGAGGGCGAGCCCGAGCTCGTGCCCGCGCATCTCGATCGAGCGCAGCGAGCGCCCCGGCAGCGCGGCAAGGCGCGCCGCCACTCCGCCGTCCCACGCCTGCCGCAGCGCCTCGTCCTCGTGCGGCTTCCAGCGGCGACGGCCGCTGCGGAAGGTGGTGCGCACGCCCAGCTTGACCGCCCGCCCGCTCGCCTGCGTGAGCGTGATGGCCCCGCCGAGCGCGGCGACCACCGCGGGCGAACCCCCGTCCGGGTAGTGCTCGCGCACCACCGCGTCCATCTCCGCGGTCCACGTGAGGCGCGGCACGGCTACGCCTCGCCCTCATCCAGCACGCGCACGAACTCCACCAGCGCGCGGGCCGCCGGGCGCGGGATCTCGGTCGCGGTCCCCAGCAGCAGGAACGCGCCGTCGGAGGCGAGCGCCCAGCGCGGCGTACCTCCGGTGAGTGCCGGCTGAGGTACAGCCGCCTTCGCCCGCCGCGTCTTCCACGCGCGCCTGGCGGCCACGCTCCCCGCGCGCGAAACTGCACGCCGGCGCTGCACTTTGCGCACGCGGCGAGTGCGCTTTCCGGCCTTTCTCCTCTGACCTTCTGCCTTCCTCCTTCTGCCTCCTACCTTCCTCCCTCGGCTCACCCCCCCCCGTTGCGCCCGGCCGGCCTGCGGCTCACCGCTCAGCACCGCGCGTCCGGCCTCCGTGATCCGCCACGTCTTGAGCGCCCGGCCCTCGGCCTGCTCGCGCGGGGCCGCTTCCTCGGCGAGGCCTTCCTTGCCGATCCCCCAGAGCGCTGTCGCCACTTGCGGCGCGGTCACCGCGTCGCCGAGCTGGAAGAGCACCTCGAGCGCGGTCAACGGCGCGTCCGCCACTTTGAGAACCGTGAGAATTTCCGCCTTGAGCGTCATGCCTTCGCCTCCTGTGGGATCTCGGCCAGTAGCTCGAGCTCCGGCACCCAGAAAAACCGCTCGTGCGTGAGCGGGCCGCCCGTGTCCTCGTGCACCCAGCGCCCGCCCTTCCATTCGCAGATGCCGACGAGATACCACTCGCCGTCCTCGCCGCACGTGGCGACGAGTGCCGTCTGCGGGCCGGTGCGCTCGGGCAATTCCGATGCAGGCCGCCACCTCATGCCTGCCTCCGCCCGCCGGCGATCGAGGGGACGATGACCCGCGCCGCAGCCTCCTCGGGCTGCGTCGTCCGCGCCTTCGCCTCGATCTCCTGCAGGAGGTGCGAGGGCGGAGTCTCGCGCTCGACCCGCGCGTGGGTGTGAAAGGGTTTCCCGTGCCGGCGCGCCGCTTGCCGGAGCTTTTTCGCGTGGAGGCGCGCCGCCGCATCGTCGGCCGCCGTCACTGGCACGTGATCGAGCGTGGCTGCCTCGTCGTCGTTCTCGGCGCCGCCGAACAGTCGGTCGATGAGCTTCAGTCGCATGTCACCTCCTGAACAACTCATCGAGCACGCGCCCGAGAAAGACGACTCCCCACGACAGGATCGCCACCCCGATCACCAGCAGGACGAGTGCCCCGCCGATCGCCCATGCCCACCATTCGCCTATGCACACCATGTCGACCTCACATCCACCCCAGCCACGCGGGCACGAGCACGCCCCCGCCCAGCAGGACCACGACCCAGAACACCCACTCGTCCGCGCTCACCGGTGCACCCACAGGAAGGGCACGAGCGCGAGCACCCAGCCGGCGATGAGCGCGGCGAGATCCGCGCCGAACACCGCCGCGCCGAGTGTTGCCCCGGCGCCGGCGCCGAACACCACGAAGAGCTGCTCGCGCGTGGTCATGCGCTCTCCTTGTCGAGCCGGTTCGGGCAGCGCGGGCAGGCGCGGCGCAGTTCGATCCGCAGCTCGTTGGTGGCCGCGTAGCGCCGCCCCTGTTCGTCGATGCAGCGCCGGCGCGTGATCTCGCCCAGCACGGGGCAGGCGACCTTCTGGTTCATGAGCGTCCCGCGCACGCGCTGCTCGAGCCGGTCGAGCCGGCCGCCGTAGGTGTTGTGCACGGTCTGGTTGACCTGCGTCGGCGAGACCCCGAGCGCTTTCGCCACTTGCGCCTGGCTGCCGCGGTCGCACGCCTCGGCGAGCGCCACCACCCACTCGGGCGCGGCCTTGCCCCAGCTCTCGCGCACCGCGGCCACGTTGTCGGGTTTGTCAGCCATGCGCGGCGCTCCGTGCGGGCAGCACTATCTCGCCCGTATTGCCATCCAGCACGCTCTTGTCGCGCGAGACGCTAGGCGGGCGGGGCCCGGTGTCGCGCGCGCGCACGAACGCATAGCGCGCCGGCACGCGAGGGCCCCCGCCGCTCAGGTGCCGGAGGTACCCCGCGCGGTGGAGGAACTTGAGATAGGTCTTCACTTCATCCATCGCCACCGGGCGATCGTCGGTGGAGGCGTGGAGCGCGATCTCGCGCCAGGTGAACGGGCCGTTGTGGGTGCGCATCGCGCGCCACATCCGCTCCCGGCCGAGGCCCTGGGTGACGGGCTGGCCGTCCTCGCCAACGCGCGGCGCCTCGACGCCGATGTCGCGCTTCAACCACAGCCGGCGAAACTCCCGGCGCGGGCGGCACGCCGGGCGCGTGATGCCGGCCTTGCCGACCCATTGGACGTAGCCCGCCTTCTCCAGACCATCCATATAGGTGATGACCGTGTCGGCGCGTTGCTCCGAGAGCACCATGATCTCGGCGACGGAGAAGTTGTCGTCCGCGCCGAAGCACCGCACCGCCGCCCAGATGCGATCGCGGGGCGTCAACGCCCCGGCGCGTTCGAGTCGGGCGGGGCGTCTCACGCGTGCGTCCTCTCGGCGCGCTCGGTCGAACGCGCGGGCGCATCCCCCGTGAAGAGGTTGCGATCGCCCCACGCTTCGAGATTGATCTTGCGCAGCCCCGCCTTCTGGCAGTGCTCCCGGATTGCGTCCAGATTCACGCAGATGACCCGCGCGACGTTCCCGGAGCGCCGCCGCACGTTGTCGAGGAGGTCTTCGCCGATCTCGACGCCAGGCACATAGAACTGCGCGAGGTCCCGCGCGTCCTCGCGCGAGGCGGGCTGCGCGGGCTGCCACACCAGCACCCGGTTGTGGAATCGCTCCGAGCGTGCCCGGAGCTTGCGCGGGAACTGCTCCTCGCCGATCAGCAGGAACGTCGATCGGCTCATCTCGTGCAGATCGCGCACGATCTCGATCATGTTGCGATCGACCAGGTGGTCCATCTCGTCGATGATGAGCGGGCGCCCGCTGAGGTCGAGCTGAGTGGCGGCCTGTTCCATCATGTCGCCCACCGTGCGCGCCGGCCGGATGCCCATCTCGCGCAGAATCGTCTCGACGAAGCTCTTCTTTGTGAAGTAAGAGCGGCACACGACGTAGAAGCCGTCGTGCTTGTTGGCGCAGTAGGAGGCCGCCATGCTCTTGCCCCAGCCGGACGGCCCGTAGAGGACCACGATGCCGGGAAGGCTGGGCTCGCGGTTCATCGCGCGGTTGACCGCGCGCGAGGCGAGCATGACGTTGCGCAGCGGCGCCCAGCGCCCCTCGCGCTTGAATTCGCCCCGCCGGGCGTCCATACTGACGACGGTGTTATCGCTCACGTAAAGCTCCTTTTTGCGTGGGTTAACCGGGCCGGACGGGCTGCCACCCGCCCGGCCTTTTCATCTACTCCCGTGGATCCTTTTCGTTGTCCACGACGAGCCGCAGTGCGCGGCGCAGCTTCGGGCCGCGCGGCTTGTCAGGAGAGGCCATCAGCCGCAGCACGCTTTCGAGGTGCCTGGTCTCGTAGGCGCACTGCATGAATGCGCGCGCCTTGGCGTTCGCGGCGGCCCGCATGGTTGGGTCCGGGTCGTTGCCTGCGATCCGCTGGAACGACTCGTACTTCTTGATCCAGGCCGCCGTGAGCCGCAGCGTCTCGAGGTAGCACCACTCCAGTGCCTGCTGCTCAGTGATCGGAGGTTTCGGCATTCGGCTCTCGCACTTTCTCTGGGAAGTCCTGGGCCAGCGAATCGAAGGTCAGGTAATCCGCCGAGCCCTTGTAGACAACGCACCAGGCGGCGTCCTCGTCATCCACATCCGCGCCCGCGGCGAGGCGCGCCTCGATCGACCTGCAGCGCCGGTAGGGCGCCCACTCGTCCGCCGCCTCTTCGCGCCGCGTGACGGCGCCGGCGGCGATTTCCGCGGCAAGCGCCTCATGATCGACCGCGCTGTCGGGCTCCCCGATCGCGACGGTCCGCCCGCCCAGCTCGGCCTCCACCTCGGCGATCTTCGATTCGAGCAACCCCCGCCGGCGCTTCGCCCGCTCCTGCCGCTCGCGCTCGATGAGGGGCTGCGGGAAGACGCCCGAGCGATTTCCGCCCAGGCGGGCCTCGGCTATGAATTCACCGGAGGCCCGGCGCACGATCACCGTCTCGACCTGGTGTACGTCGTAGTGCACGCGCACCTGCTCGCCGTCGACGAGCATGAGGTCAGGGTGGTAGTAGATGCCGTTCCACAGCCGCACCTCGCCGCGCGCGGCGATCCGCAGCGCCGAGGGCCGGAAGAGGTCGCGCACCTGCTCCGGGCTCGGCCGGTCGATCTGCGTGCCGAGCTCCGCCATGCGCGCTGCGCGGAACTCTGCCGGCGTCGCGTGGTGCACGCCGTCGAGCTTCGGCAGCGAGGTGTGCCGGTGCCCGGTGTTGTAGTCGGCGATCGCGCGCTCCATCGCGTCCAGGAACTGCGACCACGACGGGAGCTTTGCCGGCAGCGCGACCACCTCGCCCCGCGTTGCGGCGGCCCGGGCGATACGCAGTTGCTTGTCGATCGTCCTGGTGACCTCCCGCAGCGTGTCGCGGTCGGCGCCGCGGCCCTGATAGGTGGGGAACTCGCGCGCGAGCGGGATGGTGAGCGTCTGCCACAGACGCTCGATCACCCCGCGCGCCTGCGGGTTGCCGGGGCGGCCCACTTCGTGCCGGATGTCGAGCGCCCCGAGGATCCCCGTCACCGGCGCATCCAGCATCTTCGCCGTCTGGCCCGAGCCGCCGTCGGAGTAGTAGATGAGCGGAATGCCGTGGTTCTCGACGGCGTGACGGAGCGCGTCGGACACCGCGATGCAGTTCTCCGACAGGCTCGCCGACCAGCCCACGATGTAGCGTTGCCCCCAGTCCATGATGAGCGTCACCTCGGGCACGAACGGCGAGCCCGTGTCCGGATGGGCGACGCGGAACTTGCACGCGTGCCCGTCGCCGACCCACACGTCGTTGACGGCGAGCGAGAGGAAGTCGCGGCGGCGGAAGGGTTGCAGCGCCTTGAGCGCCGCGCCCGTGTGGCGTCCGCGGTGGAACACGGCCTGCGGTAGCTTCCCGACGTAGCGCAGCGCCCGGTGGTAAAGCGGCCGGTAGTCGGTGAGGCCGCGTTCCCGCGCCACGGCCTTCACACACCAGAGCAGCGCCGGCTTGTTCGGCTTTCGGTATTGCGCGAGCACGGTGGCGAGCTCGTCGGTGAGGACGTAATCCCGGCCGCGCCCGCGCGGGGCGAGCGCGTTGATGCCGCCCTTGCGATGGTCCGCAAGCCACGCCATCACGCGCCCGCGCGAGAGCGTGCGCTTTCCGTCGCGCCCGCGCCGGGCGTTCGCCTGCGCAACGCGCACCTGCAGCTCCGCGGGAAGCTCCCCGCGCCCGGCGAGCGCGATCACGTTCTCGATCGCGCGATTGAGCCCCACGGTGGCAGCGCAGCGCCGGATCTCGTCGAGGAGCGCCTTGCGCGCGTCTCGACATTCACGCTGCCAGTCGGAGAGGCGGTCCTGCTCGTGTAAGGAGGGCGCTGCCCGAGTCGTGACCGCACTGGCGGAGGCGCACGCCGGCGGCGTTGCCTCCGCCGGGACGAGCGCAGGAAGCGTCGCAGTGATCATCCCCCTCGCCAGCGCATCGCGCACATCGATGGGCAGCCCCGCCACGAGATAGCGCCGCCGCCGCCCCCCGCGCACGAGCTCCTCCTGATAGGCCCAGCGCTCCTTCTCGGCGCGACGCTCGACGTTGCGCTTGATGATCCCGAGCGCGGCGGCGATCTCGTGGCTCGTCACCGTCGCCGCAATGGAAAGGTCAGGGGCGCTCGCCGCAGTAGAATCGACCTCCGCCAAGAGTGCGTTTCTACTCACAGGAGGCCCCCGATGAAGGAACTGCAGGAGATGGTTGACATGCTGCTCGCGCGGATGGCGGCGATAGAGTTCATGATCCTGGGGCTCGCGATCGCTGTTGCAGAAAACGAGCGCACGCCCATGTCGAAGATCGTTGAGGCGCTGGAGTTCATGAAGCTTTTCGCCCGCTTCGACGAGTCCCCGCAGACCGCGGAATGTTTCGAGGAAACGCTCCATCGCCTTCGCGCCGCACAAGACTTCGAATCGCGGCCGCGCACAGCCTTCGTGCTCTTGCTCGCCAATCTCGCGACAACGCAGCCGCGGCTTCGAGATGCGCTAAGGACTTGGCTCGCGATGGCGACTCCGGAAGAGCTGGCCGAGGATCTGAAGGATCTGCTCGCGAAGCTTCAGGCGGGTCGATAGGCCCCTCGTGATGGATGATGCGGTGCCGGGTCGCGTCCACGGGCCGTGGATCGAAGTTGGACACGATGCCCTCGGCCGGCGGCTTCAGGCTCGTCACCGTCGCCGCGATGGACAAGTCAGGGGCGCTCGCCGCAGTAGAATCGACCGCTGCCAGGCTGTCGTGTCTACTCACAGGAGGCCCCCGAGATGGTTGTCGATCGCGTGCTCCAGCGAGCGATGCTGGAAAAGCTGGCCACCGCATTCCCCGAGCAGGTCAACGCCGAGGAGTTGTGTGCGGACGCCGAGACGGCGACGCGCAACCTGCTCTACCTCGAGGGGCACGGGCTCGTCCGGAACGAGACCTCGCGCACGATCAGCGCCACCTATGTCGCAGCCTCCGAGATCACCCACCTCGGAATCGACTTCCTCCAGGATGACGGCGGGCTGACCGCGATTCTCGGAACGGTGACGGTCAAGCTCCACGCTGACACGCTGCGTGAGCTGCTGGAGGCAAGAATCGCGACCGCGGATCTGCCGCAGGCAGAGAAGAAGCGTCTTATCGACCATCTTCGCGAGCTCCCCGCCGAGGCTCTGAAACACCTAACCACACGCTTGCTCGATCTGGCGCTGGAGCGGATGCCGGACGCAGCTCCGTTGCTGCGAACACTGCTTGATTCCGTATTGAAACCATGAAGGTGAATCGAACCCACCCCAGGCGCTCACCCTGGGTGCCGGAGAATTCGAGCCAGAAATCCCGCCCGCCGTGGCGGCGATAGCTCTGCGGGGACAGGGCGATCATCAGCTGGTGCTGAGCGCCGGGGACTCGCCCGGAATCGATCCACGCATCCACGCCATCCACGGCAGGAAATCCCGCACCTAGCCCAAACGTCATATCCCCCCTCCGGGAGTTTCTTGTGGGTTCTCCGTGTTGCCCGCGCCCCCGAGCATCGGATACCGTCGCTTCGTGAACGCCCACTCGCCCTCGATCACCCGCTCGATTGCATCGCGCGCCCACGCGGTGGGCGTCTGGCCCTGCAGGCCGGCAATGATCTGCATGCGCCGCCACAATTCCGGCGGCATCGCGACGTCGAGCCGGGGGCCGGCGGAGCACTTGCCCAGGGGATGGGGCTTCGCGGGGCGCGCCACGCTCAGGCCGCCTTGCGCTGCCGACCAGCTGGTCGGCTTGTCCTATACTGCGGGGTGGAGGAGCCGAGCCGCTCGCCGCGCCCGCTCTTCGGGCTGCCGTCGGGGTGGTAGCGCGAGGGCCAGATCGCCTGCGGGGTGACGCCGATCGCCGCGGCGACGAGCTGCTCGGCGCGCGGCCACGGCCGGCGCAGCACCATGTTGAGGCTGCCCGCGGCGTAGTGATGCTGGCGGGAGAGCCGCCGGAACGTGGTGCGCGCCTTCCACAGCGCAGCGACGATGTCGGCAGGGTGCCAGTCGAGATCCCGCGAGGGGCCGGCTGGATTTTTTTCGGTGGGGTTTGTTTGCATGGCGGCAGTGAGTCTAACGTAATAAAAAGGTCCTTTGCAAGCACAAAAAGGTCAGGTGTTTCCTGCCGGCATTTGTACGCCGCACTTTCCCGAGAGACGATGATCTTCTCGAACGATGTATCTGTATGAAAAACCGTCGATTTAGTGGAAAGTGCGGCGTACGGTGGTGCGCCGCACTTGTACGCCGCACTTAGGTGTGAAAGTGCGGCGTACCGATCCGACCGCGCGTAAGAAAAAGGTCGATCCGGAGGTTGGCCCTCGGATCAGGGTCGCGCGCGAGCTCGTCGGGCTGAACCAGCAGCAGCTCGCCGAGATGGTCGACGGAAAACTTCGTGGCATTCAGAACAACGAGCGCGGCAAGACAATGCCGAACGCCCGCGTGATCGCCGCTCTGGTCGCTGCCGGCGTGAATGCCAACTGGATTCTGTCCGGGCGCGGGCCTAAACTGCTGGCTGAAGCGGAGGCGAAGGAGGAGGGCAACCGGCCGATCGATCCGGCCGATGCGCCTGCGGCGGTGATGGGACTACAGGGCGATCTGGGCTACGACCCGGGCAGCGCGTGGACGGCGCTGCTGATCGCCATGCTGATCGAGCGCTCGATCACGCTGCACGGGGCCCGCAAGGTCCTCGAGCAGCTCTCGGCCTTTCGTCCCGCCGCCGCCGTCACCGACGCCGCCCGCGACGAAGCGGCGTAGAGCCCTCTACGCCGTGTGCCACGCCTCGTTCAGTTAACGAGAGTGTCCCGCCCTGGTTCGCGCGAGACCCCGCGATGGAGATCGTGTTGTTGGCCTGGGTCGCTTGCGGAATCGCTGCCGCGATTATTGGCAGCAAGAAAGGCGAGGGCTGCGCGTCGTTTTTCGTGGGCTTCCTCTTCGGCCCACTGGGTCTACTATTTGCGGTCCTCAGCAGCGGGAACCGCGCGCCGTGTCCGTGGTGTAAGGAGATGGTCCACAAGAAAGCCGTGGTGTGTCCCTATTGCCGACGCACGTTCGGCGTAGGCCGTAGCCCGCACTGATCGGTGGTCCCGAATCTCGCGCGGTACCGCTCACTTTAGGGCAATTCAGTCCCGAATCTCGCGCGGTACCCTCCGCCCGCCGTATCGCCTGTAACCCTCTGATCCGTCCGGCACTTCCCGCGTCTCCCCACGTCTCCCCGCCAGTCCCGATTCACCCGCCTCCTCACAATCCGGAACAAGGTGTCGGCTCACGCAGGGTCGGAATCCTTGCGTGATGGTGGTTTGGCGCGGGTGCTGGCCCCGCGGGCCCGCCGGCATGTGTCGGACCGGCGGTGAAATTACCGCAGCGGCGGCGCAGCGTTCGGTTGAGGAAGCGATGCGCCGGGAGGACTGAAAATCGCCGCATGGATAACGGCGATCCGGGACGCCTTGCCCGGGACGCTTCATCCGGGACGCCCCGTCGGGGACGCCGTCACTTCTTCTCCAGCCCCTTCGCCATACCCAGTTGCATGAAGATGTCCGAGGCCACCTTCATCTCCTGGTCGAGTTCGCGCCTGAAGGTGGCGGAGTCGGCGTAGGCATCGAACCACTGGTGCTTCTCGAGCATGCTCTTCCACGCCGCGGACTTGACGAGGCGCCCGAGGGTCTGATCCCAGTACTTCACCGCCTCCGCCGGAATTCCCGGGGGCGCGAAAAGGCCGCGCCAGTGCAGGATCGCGACGTCCACGCCGATCGAGCGCCATGTCGGCACCCTGGCGAGTTCTCCGCCGACGGGATTGGGCGCCGATATCGAAACGATGCGCGCCTTGCCCCCCTTCACCTGCTCCAGCGCCTCGGAGAGCCCGGTGGAGATCACCGGCACGTGGCCGCCGAGGAGCTGGATCATGAGGTCGCCCCCGCTTCTGAAGGTCACGATCTTAACGCGCTTCGGATCGACCCCGACGGCGAGCAGGGGACGCATGATGTTCAACTGGTCGTTGGAGGGGACGGTGCCCACGCCGAAGGTGACCGAGCCCGGGTCGGCCTTGACCCTGTCCAGTATCTCCTTCGCGGACTGGAACGGGGAATCGGCGCGCACCACCCACACCAGGTACTCCGTCATCAGCCTCGCGATCGGCGTGAAGTCCGCGTGCGTGAGGCTGGTCGTGCCGACGATGCGGTTGGTATAGATCCGGTTCGACTCGACGTACAGGAAGTAGGGGTCGCCCTTCTTCTGGTGGACGTAGGTCTTGGCGAGGTTGCCGCCCGCGCCACCCATGTTCTTGATCGCGATGGGCTGCGTGATGAGCTTCTCCTCTCGCAGCACGACTTCGAGCGACCGCGCGAGAAGGTCGATGCCGCCTCCGGGGCTGCCCGAGGCGACCATCTCGACCGGCTTCGCCGGGAAATCGGCCGCGTCGAGCGCGGGCGCGCCGAGCGCGAGCCCCCCGCACATGCATGCGAGTGCGCTTGCGAGCTTCATTGCTTCCTCCTGGCGGTGCTATATTGATTCGGGGGCTGCGAGGCCATTATATATCCGGGAGATTCCGCATGACGCTCGCACTGGAACTTGCAGATCGCATCGACCGGCTCGGGTTCGATGAATTGCCGCCCGCGGCAGTGCACTGGGCCAGGGTGGGCATACTGGACACGGTCGGGGTCACGCTCGCCGGCGCGAACGAGGACACGACCCGCATTCCGCGCGGCATCCTCGTGCGCGGCGCGGGCGGCGGGCCCTCGCTCGTCTTCGGCGAGCCGGCGCGCGTCTCACCGCTCGACGCCGCGCTCGTGAACGGCGTCGCCTCGCACGCGCTCGACTTCGACGACTGCAACAACACCATCGGGGGCCACCCCTCCGCACCGATCCTGCCCGGGCTGATCGCGCTCGCGGACGAGATCGGCGCGAGCGGCCGGGAATTCATCGCCGCCTACGTCGCCGGGTTCGAGACCGAGTGCAAGATCGCCACCGGCGTGCACTTCCACCACTACATGCACGGCTGGCACCCGACCGCGACGCTCGGCGTCTTCGGCGCGGCGGCGGCGTGCGCCAAGCTCATGCAGCTGCCGGCGGGCGGAATCGCCACCGCGCTCGCGATCGCGGCTTCGCTCGCCTCCGGCATCAAGGCGAACTTCGGCACCATGACGAAGCCGCTCCACGTCGGCCATTGCGCGAGGAACGGCCTCTTCGCGGCGCTCCTCGCGCGCGACGGCTTCACGGCGAACGCGAACGCCTTCGAGCACAAGCAGGGCTTCTTCAACGTGTTCAACGGCGCCGGCAATTACGACGCCGCGAAGATACTGCCTGCGTGGGGCAGGCCCTTCGACATCGTCGAGCCCGGCATCGCCGTCAAGCAGTACCCGTGCTGCGGCAGCACGCACTCGGCGCTCGATGCCGCGCTTGGCCTCGCGCGCGAGCACCGGCCCGCGCCCGGTGACATCGAGCGCATCGACGTGTGGACCCACGCCCGGCGGCTGGAACACACGAACCGTGCCGATCCGAAGAGCGCCCTCGACGCCAAGTTCAGCGTCCAGTACTGCGTGGCGCGCGCGTTCACCGACCGCACCATCACGATCGGGCACTTCGAGGGCCGCGAGTACGACGACCCGGCGGTGCGCCGGCTCGTCGCGCGCGTGCACGCCGCGCCCTACACGACGGCGCAGTTTCCCGCGGAGAACCATTTCGGCGCGGAGGTGCGCGTGCTGCTGCGAGGCGGCACGGCGCTCTCGGCGAAGGTGGACCAGGCGTTCGGCCGGACTTCCGCAAACCCGCTGCCGGCCGCCCTTCTCAGGGAGAAGTTCGGCAACTGCGCGGGGCGCGCGCTGCCGGCCGAGCGCGTCGCGCTGCTTTACTCCGCGATCCAGGGTTTCGAGAACCTCGCCGACGTGCGCGAATTGACCGCGATCATCGCGGGCGAGGGCGCGAGCTCGCGGGCGGCGGCGGCGTGAACCGGCGCGGCTCCCGCCAGACCGCGGCGCCGCCGATGGCCCGATCGGGTTGACGTTCGGCACGCCGCATGCGTTGCGGCGGCTTCGGGCACATCGCGCGAGAGCGCCGCTGCTTCGCGAACGGCTCGGGCAGGCGCGGGTCGCCGTGCGCGACCCCGGACGGAGTAGAATCGCTCCTGCGCTCCGTCCCGCGCCCGCCGCGAACATGCCATCCAGCGCGCCGCCCACGAAGTCCCGTGCCCTCCGCGCCGCCCGCCTGCTCGCGCTCGTCGCCGGGCTGCCCTGCTCGCTACCGGGCTTCGCGCAGGTCTACCCTTCCGGTCCAGTCCGCATCCTGGTCCCGTTCACGCCCGGCGGCGGCACCGACATCTTCGCGCGCCTGATTGCGCACAAGCTCGCCGAGTCCTGGGGCCAGCCGGTCGTGATCGAGAATCGCCCCGGTGCGAGCGGGACGGTGGGCACCGCCGTCGTCGCGAAATCCCCGCCCGACGGTCACACCGCGCTCATCGTGCCTGCCGGCTACGCGGGGAACCCGGGCCTCTACAAGCGTCTGCCATACGACCACACGCGCGATCTCGCGCCGGTGTCGTGGCTCGCCTCGGGACCGCTGGTGCTGGTGGTGCATCCATCGTTTCCGGCCCGCACCACGAAAGAGCTCATCGCCTTCGCTCGCGCGCGGCCCGGCGACGTCGATTTCGGTTCGTCCGGGCCGGGCACGCTGCCGCACCTCAGCGCGGAACTCTTCATCGCGATGACCGGCGTCAAGATGGTCCACGTGCCGTACCGGGGAGCCGGGGCCGCCGCGGTCGATCTGCTCTCGGGCCGCATCCCGCTCTACTTCATGAACATCCTGCAGAGCATACAGTTCGTGAAAGCCGGCAAGCTGCGCGCGCTCGCGGTGACGACGCCCCGGCGCTCACCGATCGCGCCCGAGGTGCCGGCGCTGGCGGAGGCCGGGTTGCGGGGCTACGACATGACCAACTGGTACGGCCTGCTCGTGCCGGCCGCGACCCCGCGCGCCGCCGTGCTGAAGCTCAACGCCGAGGTCACGCGGATACTGAAGCTGCCGGACACGGAGAAGCGCCTCGCCGCCGACGGCATGACGGTGGTGGCGAGCACGCCCGAACAGTTCGCGGACTTTCTCGCGCGCGAGACGCAGAAATTCACGAAGGTGATCGAGGCGGCGGGAATCAAGGGAACGATGTGAGACGCAGTGGGCTGTGAGCTGTGAGCTGTGGGCGGTGAGCTTTGGGGTGTGATCTGCGCACGTGCGGCCGACGGCCGAAGAGTTCTTGACAGGGACGATGACGAGCATGGCGGGCGAACCCCGATTTGAAGTGCTGTGGCCGCTTTCCCGCCGCGCAGTGCGCGCGGCAACGGCCGCGCCGCGGCTGCCGGATCTCAACGGCAGCACGATCGCCGAGCTGTGGGACGTCATCTTCCGCGGCGAGACGATCTACCCGCTCGTGCGCGAGTACATCAGGGCGCGTTACCCGGACGTGAAGTTCGTCCCGTACACCGAGTTCGGCAACTTCCACGGCGCACGCGAGCGCGAGGTGATCGCGAGCCTGCCCGGGAAGCTGAAGGCGCACAAGGCCGACGCGGCCATCGTCGGCATAGGCGCCTGAGGGAGCTGCACGCCCGCCGTGTTGCGGGCGGCGGCGGTGGCGGAGAGAATGGGGCTGCCCACGGTGTCCATCATCGGCTCCGGCTTCCTCAAGCAGGCCGAGGTCATCGTGAAAGGCCTTGGCGTGCCGCTCGCCATGGGCGTGTATCCCGGCGCCCCGATGGTGGACAGCGAGACGGAACTGAAGCGCAAGGTCGAGGAGGAACTCGCGCCGGGCCTGCTGCGTGGCCTCACGGGCGAGGCGCCGCGCGCCGCGGACGCGGCGGCCGAGCCGGAGCCCGGGGCGGTGGTCTTCCGCGGCAGCTTCGACGAAGTGCAGGAGCATTTCCACCGGCAGCTATGGACGGACGGCCTTCCGGTGGTGCCCCCGACACGCGAGCGGGTGGAGGCGTTCCTGTCGTTCACCGGCCGCGCCCCGGACGAAGTGCTGCGCGCCATTCCGCAGGAAGGGCGGGAGGCCTCGATCCTCAGCATCGCGGTGACGGGCGTCATGGCGGGCTGCCGGCCCGAGTACATGCCGGTGCTGATCGCGATCATCGAGGCGATGTGCGACCCGGACTACCGGGTGGAGGACAGCGGCTCGACCCCCGGCTGGGAGCCGGTCGTCATCGTAAGCGGCCCGATCGCGCGTGAGCTCGATCTCAACTCCGGGCAGGGCATGATGCGCGTGGGGCGGCAGGCGAACACCAGCATCGGCCGTTTCGTGCGGATGTACCTGCGCAACATCTGCGGTTTCCGCATCCCGCCCGGCGCGGGCGACAAGGGCAGCATGGGCCAGAGCTTCCTCGTGGCGATGGCCGAAGACGAGGACGCGGCACGCGAGATCGGCTGGCCGACCTACGGCGAGGAGCGAGGCTTCCCCGCCGGCGAGAGCGCCGTCACGGTCCGCAGCGTCGTTGCGATCACCTCGCCCATCTACAGCGGGGGCGACCGCGCGGAGACGCACGTCGCGCAATGGGCCGACGTGATCGGCGGCAGCTTCACCTACTGGGCGCACACCGGCTTCAAGACCGGGCTGTGGAGCCCGCTCGTCGTCGCCGGCCCGAGCATCGCGAGAGTCATCGCGTCGGAGTGGAGCAAGGACCAGGTGCGCCGGTACCTGTTCGACCGGATGACGGTGAGCGCCGCCCGCACCACCCACCACGCGCGAATGACGAGCACGCCGACCTTCAGCCTGGAACGCCTGGTGACGGAAGGCATACTTCCCGCGCGCTACGCGCAGAGCGCGGACCCCGAGCGGCTCCTCAATATCGTCATCGATCCCGCGATGGTCGAGATCCTCGTCGCCGGGGACCCGGGGCGCAATCAGTCGCGGGCCTACATGAGCAACCACGTGCAGGGACCGCCGACCAGCCGCAGGATCGAGCTGCCGCGCGACTGGGAAGCGCGCCTGCGGCGGTCGAAATAGAACTGAGACGCCGATGAACGCCGATGCACGCCGATGAAAGATAGCGAGCCGCGTGCCGCCGTGACTTGCGTGGCATGTTGCACTCCCGGGGACGGCTTGCGGAGAGAGCACAGCCGCTTTCCGTCGCTCCATGGACCTCTCGAAATGAAGCTCCCGTCGAAGCCCATGGGGCATCGGCGTCTATCGGCGTTCATCGGCGGCTGACGACACGAACATGGCGGGCACCAGCAGCGAGATCCGCGTGCTCTCTCCCACCGGCGTGTGCGGCTCGGGATTCCTCGAATCCTCCTTCGAGACGGCGCTCCGCTGGCAGCCGCATGTCATCGGTTGCGACGCGGGCTCCACCGACCCCGGCCCCGCCTACCTCGGCGCGAGCCGCACCGCCTTCCCGAAGGACGCGATCGAGCGCGACCTCCGCCTGATGCTGCGCGGGGCCCGCCGCATCGGCGTGCCGCTCGTGGTCGGTTCGGCCGGCACCGGCGGTAACGACGCGCAGCTCGAACTCATGCGCGGGCTCGCCCGGAAGATCGCCGCGGAGGAGGGACTGGGCTTCACGCTGGCGCTCATCCATGCCGAGCAGGACAAGGCGTATCTCAAGCGGCGGCTGCGCGAAGGTCGCGTGAAGCCGCTCGACCCGGCGCCGCCCTTCGACGAGGCGACCATCGATCGCAGCGAGCACATCGTCGGCATGATGGGGGCGGAGCCGTTCCAGCGGGCGCTCGCGGCGGGTGCGGATGTCGTGCTCGCCGGACGGGCGAGCGACACCGCCGTGTTCGCGTCGTACCCCCTCATGCACGGCATCCCGGCGGGCATCGCCTGGCACGCGGCGAAGATACTCGAGTGCGGGGCGGCCTCGGTCGTCTCGCGCCGGACCCCGGACTGCATGTTTGCCTGGCTGCGCGCCGATCACTTCGTCGTCGAGGCGCCGGATCCGGCGTTGCGGTGCACGCCCCAGAGCATCGCCTCGCACAGCCTCTACGAGAACGCGGACCCGTTCCGTCTCGTCGAGTGCTCCGGAACGCTCGACCTGACGGGCTCGCGATACGAGCCCGCCGGCGAGCGCTCGGTGAGGGTCACGGGGAGCGCCTTCGAGCACGCCGCTCGCTACACGGTGAAACTCGAGGGGGCGGAGAGGATCGGCTACCAGAGCATCCTGATCGGTTCCATCCGCGACCCCTACTTCATCCGCCAGATCGACGACTGGTTGGCCCGGCTCCGCAAGCGCATACACGAGCGCGTGACGCAAGTGTACGGAGCCGGGCTCAAGCCGGATGAGTTCACGTTCAACATTCGCGTCTACGGCAAGGACGGCACGATGGGGCCGCTCGAGCCGGTGAAGGAGATCCGCTCGCACGAACTCGCCCTCGTGTTCGAGGTGACCGCCCCGACGCAGGAGATCGCCTCCAGCATCGCCGGCATCACGCGACACCAGGCGCTGCATCTGCCCATTCCCGAGTGGAGCGGCCTCATCACCGCGCTCGCCTGTCCCTACAATCATCTCGACCGCGGCGCCGTCTACAGCTTCAACGTGAACCACGTCGTCGAGCCCGACGATCCGTACGAGATGTTCCCGATGGAGTTCATCCGCGTGGAGCGCGGCGCGGAGCGGAGGCTGGCCGCAGCAGAGGTGGAATTGGCCACCGATGGACGCCGATGAACGCCGATTGCTTTCAGACTGCGCTGCCGCCCCACGCCTGCGTCCGCGGCCTGTGCCCCATGAGAGCGTCCAGCGGATGCCGAATCCCGCTTGCGGAATGCGCGCCCTGCATCGGCGTCGATCGGCGTCCATCGGCGGCTGATCCTGCCTTTCTGCACGATCGCGGAGGGCGCCGATGACCACCCTCGCCGAACTCGCGCGTCTCATCCGCAGCAAGAACGCGGGCCCCTTCGAGCTGACCTTCGACATCATGTTCGAGGACGAGACGCGCTACCTCCGCGTGCGGCGCTCCGGCGTGCTCTCGCGGGAGCTGATCGCCCGGCTCTACGGCTTGCCGCCGGAGAAGGTGAAGTTCTTCTGGTGCGACAATGCATGGGCGATCAAGGCTTCCATACCGCGCCCGCACGTGCAGGGCGGGCTCCACGACGGCGACAGCCACGGCGGGCAGCAGTACGCGCCGTTGATGGATATCGAGGTGCCGTGATGGATCGGGATACCGGCAAGCGACTGGGATGCGCGGCGGCGGCCGCATTCGTTCTCGCGTCGCACCCCGCGGCCGCGGCGACGGCCGATCCGGCTGCCCGCTTTCCGCACCGCCCGGTGCGGCTGATCGTGCCGTTTCCCCCGGGCGGGGGGACTGACATCACCGCGCGCGCGACGGCAGCGAGGCTCAGCGAGCGATGGGGCGTGACGGTCGTCACGGACAACCGCCCCGGCGCGAACGGCACCATCGGCGTGGACCTTGCCGCGAAATCGCCGCCCGACGGCCACACGATCAGCATGATCTCCTCCAGCCACACGGTGAACGTGAGCCTCTACGCCCGCCTGCCCTACGACCTGCGGAAGGACCTGGCCGCGGTCACGCAGGCGACGAGCCAGCCGTACGCGATGGTGATCCATCCGTCCGTGACCGCGAAGACGGTGAAGGAGTTCATCGCTTACGCACGCGCGAAACCCGGCGCGGTGAGCTTCGGCTCCTCCGGCATCGGCGGCATCTCGCACCTCGGCGGGGAACTCCTCGCGTCGATCGCCGGCATCCGGATGCTGCACGTTCCGTACAAGGGCGGCGGCCAGGCGATGGTGGATCTCGTCGGCGGCCAGATCCAGATGCAGCTCGCCACCCTGCTCCTCTCCGGGCCCCATCTCAAGGCGGGGAGGCTGCGCGCCATGGCGGTGACGACGCCCGGGCGCTGGCCGGGGACGCCGGAGCTGCCAACGATGCAGGAGGCGGGGGTGCCCGGATTCGCGATCACCCAGTGGTACGGCATCGTCGCCCCCGCGCGCACGCCGCCGGCCATCGTCGCGAAACTGAGCAAGGACATGTCCGACGTCCTGCAGCAGCCGGACGTGCGGGACCGGCTCGCCGCCGACGGCGCCGAGGCCGTGGGCAGCAGGCCGGAGGCGTTCGGCGCGCACATAGGCGCCGAGGTGGAGAAGTACGGCAGGATCGTCAAACAGCTCGGATTGAAAGCGGAGTAGGAATCCGTAACGAACGAGGGGATACTCCCCTCGTGCTCCCCGACATCTCGGGGCCCGACACGCTGTTCCTCAGGCGCCGGAAGGAGAAGAACGCAGTGCAGGCTTACGACGTGGTGGTGGTGGGAAAGGGAAACGCCGCGCTCTGCGCGGCGCTGGCGTCGCGCGACGAGGGCGCGAGCGTCGCCATCCTCGAGGCGGCGAACGAGGACGAGTCCGGCGGCAACAGCCGCTTCGCGGGCGGCGTGATGCGCTTTGCCTATGGCGGGGTCGAGGACCTGCGGCGCGTCACGGACATCTCCGACGAAGAGGCGGCAGGGAGCGACTTCGGCACGAACACGCGCGAGGAATTCCTCGATGTCCTCTACCGGCTGACGAGCTACCGCACCGACACCGATCTCTCCGAGATGCTCGTCGAGAGTAGCCTCGACACCATGGCATGGCTGCGAGCGAAGGGCGCGCGCTTCACCCTCAACCACGGCCGGCAGTCGGGGATGGTGAACGGCCGGCGCGTGTATTTCGGCAACATGCCGATCGAGGTGAACGGCGGCGGCGCCGGTCTGGTGCAGTATCTCGACGCCGCCGCGAAGAAGGCGGGAATCGAGGTGATCTACGAGACCCGCGTCACCTCGCTTCTCTACGACGGCGAGCGCGTCTCCGGCGTGCGCGCGCAGCAGCGCGGGAAGGCGGTGGAGTTCCGCGCGAGATCGGTGGTGCTCGCCTGCGGCGGCTTCGAAGCGAATCCAGAGTGGCGCACCCGCTACCTCGGCCCCGGCTGGGAGCTTTGCAAGGTGCGCGGAACGCGCTTCAACGTGGGCGACGGCCTGCGGATGGCGCTGGAGATCGGCGCCGCGCCGTACGGCAACTGGTCGGGATGCCACGCCACCGGGTGGGACCGCTACGCGCCGGAGTTCGGCGACGTCAACGTCGGCGACCAGTTCCAGAAGCACAGCTACATCTTCGGGCTCCTTGTGAACGCCGACGGCAGGCGCTTCGTGGACGAGGGCCGGGACTTCCACTCCTTCACCTACGCCAAGTACGGCGGCGAAGTGCTGAAGCAGCCGGGGCAGTTCGCGTGGCAGGTGTTCGATTCCAAGGTGACGCACCTCCTGCGCTCGGAGTACCGCATCAAGTTCCTGACGAAGGTATCGGCGAATACGCTCGAAGAACTCGCGACGAAGCTCGAGGGCGTGAATCCGGAGGGATTCCTGAAGACGGTGCGCGAATTCAACGCCGCGGTAAGGACGGACGTGAAGTTCGACCACACGGTGAAGGACGGCAAATGCACCGAGGGCATCGAGCCGAAGAAGTCCAACTGGGCGCAGCCGCTCGATACCCCGCCGTTCGACGCCTATGCAACGACCTGCGGCATCACCTTCACGTTCGGGGGACTGCGCATCGACAGGGAGACGGGACAGGTGCTGAACGTCCACTTCCACCCGATTCCGGGGCTCTACACCGCCGGCGAGATGGTCGGGGGGCTTTTCTACTTCAACTACCCGAGCGGGACGGGGCTCGTCTCCGGCGCCGTGTTCGGCCGCCTTGCCGGCACCTCGGCCGGGCGGGCTGCGAAGAGCTGATTCGATTATCCGCAGAGACGTCGAGACCCGGAAAAACCGCGAAGAGCATCTTTGAATTGCTCGGCGCCTCTGCGCCTCTGCGCCTCTGCGGCGAGAGAACCATGAGCCACGAAACAACGACCGGCAACCCCTACACCCGCGGCATCGCGGAATTCGTCTCGGGCCTCCGCTACGAGGCGATCCCCGCGGAAGTGCGGCACCGCATCAAGCTCCTCATGCTCGATTCTCTCGGCTGCGCGCTCTACGGCGCCGATCTCGAGTGGTGCCGCATCCTTCAGGATACGTTCGCCGCGGTGGACACGACCCGCGAGTGCGCGGTCTGGGGAACCGGAAGGACGCTCTCCGCGCCGCACGCCGCGCTCGCGAACGGCACCGCGGTTCAGGGGTTCGAACTGGACGACGTGCACCGCGCCGGCGTGCTGCACGTGGGCGCGGTCGTGCTGCCGGCGCTGATTCCACTCGCCGAGCGGAAAGCCGGCATGAGCGGGAGGGAGTTCCTGACCTCCGCCGTCGCCGGCTACGAGATCGGGCCGCGCGTGGGCCTATGCATGGGCCCGGCGCACATCGCCTCGGGCTGGCATTCCGGCGCAACCCTGGGCGTGTTTTCCGCCGCCGCCGGCGCGGCGCGCGGGCTGCGGCTCGACGCCGACCGGACCGTGCACGCGCTCGGCATCGCGGGCACGCAGGCCGCAGGTCTCATGGCGGCGCAGTTCGGCGCGATGGTGAAGCGCATGCACGCGGGGCGCTCCTCGCAGAGCGGGCTCTACGGGGCGCTCCTCGCGGCGGGCGGTTTCACCGGCATCGTCAACGTGCTGGAGAGCGAGTACGGCGGTTTCTGCACGACGATGTCGCAGTCGAAGGACAATTTCGACCTCGCGGAGCTCACCGCTGGCCTGGGCTCCACGTGGCAGACGATGGGCATCGCGCTCAAGTTCTATTCCTGCGTCGGCAGCAACCATACGACGCTCGACGCCATCCGCGACATGCGGGCGGAGCGGCCGTTCGGCGCGAAGGACGTGAGGAAGATCGTGGTCCACGGCTCGAAGGTAACGATGGAGCACGTGGGCTGGAAGTACGCCCCGCAGGGCCTCACCTCCGCCCAGTTGAACCTGCCCTACTGCGTCGCCACCTGGCTCATCGAGGGCGACTGCTTCGTGGACCAGTTCACGGAGGACAAGGTCGCGGATCCCGCGCGCATGGCGCTCGCGGAGAAGGTCGAGGTACGCGAGGACCCGGCGATCACCGCGAAGGGCGCGAAGTTCCGCCACATGGTCCACGCCGAGGCGCATTTGAACGACGGCACCGTGCTCGGGCGCACGGTGGAAGCGGCGCGGGGTAGCGAGCAGAAGTTCGCGTCCGACACGGACGTGGTCCGGAAATTCGAGAAGCTCGCGCAAAAGGCGCTGCCGCGGGACCGGGTCGGGAAACTGCGCGACGCGATGCTGGGCCTGGAAGAGCTCGCGGACGCGGCGGAACTGGCGCGGTTGATGGTGAAGGGCTGAGAGACCGGGCCGCGAGCCACCGGCCACGAGCCCCGCGCTGCGAGCTACGAGCCGCGCGCCGCGAGCCGCCGGTTGACGGCATCGAACCACGGATAGCTGACCGCGGTCAGCTACCCCCGCGGCCTTTCCTGCTCCGGAACCGGAACAGACCGGTAAGTTCGCCGACGTCTCGGAGCTTCTCGAGCCGCCACGCCGCCGCGAGCACCTTGTCGCACTGCGCGGGGTCGAGACGGCCGCGCGAGAGCTCGCGGAATTTTTCGTCGATCTCGGCATCCGTCAGCGGGTTGCCGGTGTGCCCCTTGAAGTAGCGGACCTCGGCCGCTCTCGTCTCCCCCCCGCGCAACCGGACTTCGATCCGGCACGGCCATTCGGCCGGATAGCGCTTGCTGAATTCCGGGTTCTCCCGCATCGTCGTGCGCCCGACGAGGCGCGCGATGCGGGGATCGCGGATGCGGGCCGCGGAGAACGTTCGCCCGGTCACCTTGCCGTCGATCAACGCTGCGGCGACGCAGTAGGGCAGGCTGTGATCCGCCGTCTCGCGCGTCGCCGGGTGCCAGAGCGCCGCCTTGCGGTCCGCGTAGCGCTCCGCGACCCAGTAGGTCTCGATATCGATCGCCTCGATGTCCTCCGCCCGCGCCTCGCCGTGAAGCGCGAGCGCGACCGTGATCGGCGACTGCGAATGCACGACCGACGGAAACGCCTTGATATGGGTCTGCGTGACGCGGAACGGGCCGCCGCGACCGCCGAAGGGCTGCCACTCGAACTTCCCCGTCGCGCGCCACAGGCCGAACCTTCCCTCGATCGCCTGCTCCGGCCCGGTCATGCCCGCCGCCGCGAGGCGTGCCGCGAAGAGGCCGTTCCTCGCGGCGTTGGCGGCGGCGGCCCCCTTCCACATCGCCAGCTCGCCGAACCGGGTCTGCTCCAGCGCGAGGTTGGGCGTCACGGCGAGCGATATCGCGTTGCCCATCGCCTTGCGCGAAAGTCCAAGCACCTTTCCCGCGCCCACCGCGCAGGCGACGACTCCATGGACCACGTGGTCCCAGCCGATCTCGCGGGGCACCGACTCGGAGAAGTTGCAGAACGTCTCGTAGGCGGCCACCGCGCCGAGTATGGTCGAGCGCCCGCCGGCGCCGGCCGCATCCGCCGCGGCGAGCACGCCCGCGAAGACATCGCTCGGATGGCCGGTGGACTTCGCGGCGTAGGCGTCGTTGAAGTCGAGGTAGCGCATCGCCACCCCGTTCGCGAACGCCGCGAGCTCCGGCGCCGTGCGCCCGCCCGTGCCGAGAATGCGCGCCGACGGGCTCGCCCTGACGCCCCCCGCGATCCGCCGCGCGATCGCGGCGGGCGCGGCACCGTAGCCGCCGACGGCGCAGCCGAGCGTGTCGATCAGCCGGCGCTTGCACTCGTGCACCGCCGCGGCGGAGAGATCGCGGTACTCGAGCCCCGTGGCGTAGTACGCGAGGCGGGTGATCGTCGGGTCCATGTGCGAATCCGGGCCGGCCGGACAGGCCGAGCGGCGAACATACCACGCGGCGCCCTCTCGCATCCTGGAAACCCCGGGGTGCCGATGCTCGTCCCGCGTTGTCAACGGCCGGGGCGTTCGCACGTTAAGCCGGTGTCGATCGAACCGGCGGCGCGCGAAGGCGCCCGTATAATGCGCGCTTTTCTCGCCCGCCCACCCATGCGTTTCCCGTCCTGCCAGCCGTGCACGCGCGCGGCGCGCTCGCGGTACTAGCGGGCGCTCATCGGCGGCACCCATGGCTTCCTACGCGTCGACGATCTTCCTGAGCGCGTTCCTGCTCTTCCTCGTTCAACCGATCATGGCGAAGCAGATCCTGCCGTGGTTCGGCGGCTCCGCGGCCGTGTGGACCACCTGCCTCGTGTTCTTCCAGTTCCTGCTCCTCTTCGGCTACGCCTACTCCGACTGGACGACGCGCCGGCTGGAACCGCGCCGGCAGGTGACGATCCACGTCGTGCTGCTCGCCGGGAGCCTCGCCTCGCTGCCCATCATCGCCGGCTCCGGCTGGAAGCCCGCGGGCGACGAGGACCCGACGTGGCGCATCCTCGGGCTCCTCACCGTCACGATCGGGCTGCCCTACTTCCTGCTCTCCACCACCGGGCCGCTCGTGCAAGCCTGGTTCGCGCGCACGTTCCCGACCGGCACCGTCTACCGTCTCTTCGCGCTCTCCAACTTCGGTTCGCTCCTCGCGCTCATCGCCTATCCCTTCGCGGTCGAGCCGTGGATTTCCGCGGGCGAGCAGTCGTGGGGATGGAGCGCGGGCTACGTGCTGTTCGTGGCCCTGTGCGCCGGGTCCGCGGTCCTCAGCGTTCGCGGCCGCCCCGCCGCCCCGCACACCGCCGGCGCCGGCACTGCGCCCGCCCCGGAGCCGGGCCCGACCCGGGGCGATTACGCGATGTGGCTCATCCTCTCGGCGATGGGCTCGTTCATGCTGCTCGCCGTCACCAACCACATCACGCACGACGTCGCCTCGGTCCCGTTCCTGTGGATACTGCCCCTGACGCTCTATCTCCTCTCCTTCATCCTGTGCTTCGAGGGTCGCGGGTGGTACCGCCGCGCGTGGTTCCTCGGACCGCTCTTCGTGATCGTCGGCGCGATGGCGTGGGCGATCTACACCGAACGCGGCATCGTGGACATCAAGGAAGCGCTGCCGCTCTTCGCGGCGGGGCTTTTCGTCATGTGCATGTTCTTCCACGGCGAGCTCGCGACGCTGAAGCCCGCGCCGCGCCACCTGACGAGCTTCTACCTGATGGTTTCCCTCGGCGGCGCGCTCGGCGGGCTCCTGGTGGGATTCATCGCGCCCAGGCTCTTCAATACCTACTACGAGTTCGGCGCGGGTCTCGTCGTGACCCTCGCGCTCGCCGCGTACGTCACGCACCGGCTGCATCCCGTGGTGCCGATGCTGGCGCTCGCGACGCTCGGTTTCACCGGCTACTACGTCTACCGCTACGTCGACACCCTCGCCTCCGGAACGCGGTTGATGGCGCGCAACTTCTACGGCACCCTGCGGGTGAAGGACGTCGGCACCGGCGACGAGGCCGTGCGGCGCCTCATGCACGGCATGATCATGCACGGCGAACAATACCTCTCGCCGAAGCGCCGCGGCGAGGCCACCACCTACTACGGCGCCACCTCCGGCATCGGGCGTCTCATCACGACGCTGCAGCCGTCCGGGCCGCTCCGCGTGGGCGTCGTCGGGCTCGGCACGGGCACGCTCGCCGCCTACGGGCGCGCGGGCGACCTCTACCGCTTCTACGAGATCAACCCGCAAGTGATCGAAGTCGCCCGCGGGGAGTTCCGCTACCTGGACGACAGCGCCGCCCGGGTGGAGACGGTGCTCGGAGACGCCCGCCTCGCCATGGAGCGCGAGCCCGACCAGGGCTACGACGTGCTCGTGGTCGACGCCTTCTCGAGCGACTCGATACCGGTGCACCTCGTGACCCGGGAGGCGCTGCGAGTCTACCTCCGCCATATGAAGCCGGGCGGCGTGGTCGCGTTTCACGTGACGAACCGCTTCCTGCGGCTCGCTCCCGTGGTGAAGCGACTTGCCGCGGAGAGCGGGCTCGGCACGCTGCTCATCATCGACGACTCCGAGGAGAACGATCTCTCGAAGACCGACTGGGTTTTCGTCACGCGCGACGCGGCGCTCCTCGCCCGAGCGGAGCTCGCGAAGCACGCGAGCGCCATCGAGGATATTCCCGGTCTCGGCGTGTGGACCGACGATTTCAACAACCTCTTCCGCATCCTCAAGTGAGCGCGTACGACGGAGCGTAGTGTAGCGGCCCGCCGCATCCCGCGGCCTCGCCCCGGACGGTTCCTTCGACGCCGCCAAGGGCGAAGGGGCCGTTCGTGCCGGGCGTGTCGAAGCGTGAACGCAGGAGAGGATCGGCCCGCGCGTGTCTTTTCCCGGGCGCCGCGCCGGTGGCGATCATCCCGGCGACACCGTTCGAAATCCCGACTGTGGCGTTCGACCATTCATCACCCGCGGCCGCCCCGATTGGCGACGCAGTTCACGCTCACGACGCGCCCGTGACTTTGTGCCCGCTCCCGCGGCGTAGCCTGATCCACGCGCACGATCAGTGACTTGCATGCGCCATGCGGCGCGACGGACATCCGCGTGACCTCCTGGTCCGCTTCTTGCAATGGAGGAAAGCGGGCAAGCGCAAGTGGCCTCAAGTTTGTGAGTTTCCGTCCGATAACAGGAACAGCAACGGGAGCATGGCCATGCACCACAAGGCACTCTTGGAACGCCGGACGAAGTCGGGCTTCGTCGTCGCGCCGGCAGGGGCATCCACCTGGGTAGTCGCGTTCTCCCGGCATCTCATTCCCGGCGCGTGCTTCAAGACACGCAACGCCGCCCTGGACTACGCCTCGATCCTCGCCGCCGCGACCGGAGTGGGCCGCTCGAACGTGCGGGTACTCGACGCCTGACGCACCCGGCTGACTACCGACTGGATACCGGCCACCGCCCGCTCACTACTGAATTCCCCTCCCCCCCTCCGACCGGCGGCACCCGTTGCCGGCCGCCATCGCGCGGCGACCCCGGTCGGGCAGGAAACCTCGCTCACGCGGGGTTTCCTGTTTTTTTTTCGGGGCGCTCCGATGAACCCCGCGTGGTGCCCGCCATCGAATTTTGATCTATAGTCTGTGCCTTCGCGGCGGGACGCACTCGCGATGAAGATCGCCCGCACGAGCGCGCGCGACGCTCGAGGATTTCGTGAGGACAGTGGGAACGGATTGCCCGGTGACCGGTGAGCGGCGCCCCGTGATTGACCGTGACGGGATGCGGCGTCCCGGTGCGCGGCGGGCCCTCGGCGCGGTCCTGGCGCTCGCGCTCTGTTGCGCCGCCCCGGGCGCCGCGCCCGGCGCGGACTATCCGGCGCGGCCGATCCGCCTCGTCGTGCCCTACCCGCCGGGCGCGAGCACCAACGACATACTGGGGCGCGCGATCGCGGCGCGATTGACCGCGCGGCTGGGACAGCAAGTCGTCGTGGACAACCGCTCCGGCGCGAGCGGCACGATAGGATCGGAGCTCGTCGCGAAAGCCACCCCGGACGGCTACACCCTGCTCGTCGCGGTCGCGAGCCCGCTGGCGGTCGGGCCGAGCGTCTACACGAAGCTCGGATTCGACCCCGTCACCGATTTCGCGCACGTCGCCCGTATCGCCACCATTCCGTACGTCATGGCGGTGAACCTCAAGGTGCCGGCGAGGGACATCAGGGAGTTCATCGCCCTGGCGAAGAGCCGCCCCGGCAAGGTCACGTTCGCCTCCTCCGGGACGGGCGGCTCGCCCCACCTCTGCAGCGAACTCTTCAAGGTCGCGGCCGGCGTGGACATGCTGCACGTGCCGTACAAGGGGGCGGGTATCGCGACCGTGGACGTCCTGAGCGGACAGGTGCAGATGTTCTGCACGGGGCTGACGGCCCTGTCCGCGCACATCAGGGCCGGGCGCCTGCGCGCGCTGGGACTCGCGTCGCTCAAGCGCTCCCCCCTGATGCCCGATCTCCCCACGATCGCGGAACAGGGGCTGCCGGGGTTCGAGGTGAACTCATGGACCGGCATCGTCGCGCCCGCGCGAACTCCGGCCGCCGTCGTGAAGCGGCTCTACGGCGAGCTGGCGAAGATCACCGCGGACCCGGATTTCGTCGCTTTCCTGCAAGGCACCGGCGCCGAGCCCGCGTTGATGGGTCCCGACGAATTCCGCGCCTACATCAAGTCGGAGATCGCCAAGTACGCGCCGGTGGTCAAGGCGATCGGGATCAAGCCGGAGTGAGGACGATCCGCCGGTAGCGAAGCTGCGCGGCCGGCGACGCCGCCATCGAGGCCGGTGATGACGCTTCGCGGGTGACGAAGGCCGCGCGAGCGCGTCACCGCGACGCGCATTGTCGCGCGGCCCGTCACTCCTTGAACCCGAAAAGCCGCTTCGGATTGTCCCAGAGCACCTTGCGCCGGTCCTCTTCCCGCGGCAACCAGCGGGCGAGGCAGGAATAGACCGGCCCGTAGTCCATGCGCTCGTCCATGCGCACGAACGGCCAGTCCGAGCCCCAGACGCAGTTCTCGAGCGTAAAAGCCTCGATCGCCGCCGCGATGAATGGATCCACGTCGTGGTAGGGATAGCCCGCGAGCGAGCAGCGGAAAGGCCCGGAGAGCTTGACGACGGCGTTCCCCGAACGTCCGAATTCGAGCAGCGCCTGATACCCCGGCTCTTTCACCCCCCGCGCGAGGTCCGGCCGCCCGAAGTGATCGACCATCACCCGGACGCGCGCCCTGAGCAGGTGCGGCGCCGCGTGCGCGAGTTCGTCCTTCTGGCAGTGGACCTGAACGAACCAGCCCCGCTCTCTCACCCACGCGAAGAGCCGCTCGGCGCCGGGTTCCAGCAACGGCGCAAGCCCGTGGTTGAAGAGGTTGATACGGATACCCACCACACCCCGCTCGAGAAGGGCGTCGAGTTCATGCTCGCCGATACCCGGGCGCACGAGGGCAATGCCCTTGAATCGTCCCCCCGAGGCCGAGAGCGCCTCGAGCATGCAGCGGTTGTCCGCGCCGTAGGGCCCGGCGCCGACGAGGAGCCCGTGCGTAAGGCCGTGCGCGTCGAGCACGGCGCGGAACTTGGCGGCGGTGCCCGCCTGGCTCGGGTCCGGCTCGTAGACCGCCTCCGGGGAATAGGCGTACTCAGGCCCGCAGAATACATGCGCGTGGCAGTCGGCGGCCGGCGCGAATCCGGTCATCTGCATCGGGGTCACCCCCGCAGGAGCGGGCGAAGCGCTCGCACGTCGCGCACCTTCTCGATCGCCCACACGGCGTCGATGAGGGCGCGGGCGCGCCGCCTCCCCAGCACGGGCGCGAGGAGCGGGAAGCATTTCTCGTCGACCTCGGCCCGCGTCATCGGGTTCTCGTACGTACCGCGCACGGCCTTCGTATGGTGGCGGAGCCTGCGCCCGTCGCGCAACGTCAGCTCGACGATGCCCTGCCGGCTCGGCATCGCGCGCTGGAGCGCGTCGTCGCCGCGGAGCTCCACCCGGCGGCGGAGCTCCAGCACCTTCGGGTCATGCATCCGCCCCTCGTCGTGCGCCGCCTGGAACGTGGCGGTGCCCTCGAGCAGCATGACGGCGACCATGTGCTGCATGCAGATGTCGGGCATTTCGCGGTTGCTGACGGTATGCGCGCCGCGGTGCGAGACCTTCACCACGGCCTTTGCCACGTCCACGGCCTTCAGTCCATGTTCCCTCATCAGCACGGAGAGCGAATCGAGCGGCGCCTGGATGGGGCTGCCCACCGACCAGCGCTTGATGTTGGTGTTGCGTATCTCGTAGACGCGCCCGAGCTCCCGCACGAGGCGCCGCGGTTGCGCGCGCGGCCCGAACGCGAAGAAGAAATTGCGGTCTCCGGAGAACGAGTCGTCGATGCCGGTCATGCCCGAGGCGACCATCGTCGCCGCCGCCGCGCCGTTTCTCGCCGGCATGCCGCCGAAGATGAAAGCCTTCTCGACGTGCTCGGTGTCGCGCGCGTAGTTGGAGAGGCCGGACGCCTGTTGCGCGGTGTAGGAGAGCATGTGCCGCACCCCGCTCGGGTCGAGACCGGCGAGCGCGCCCGCCGCCGCGGCGGCGCCGAACATCGGCCCGAAGGCGTGCGTGTCGTGTCCCGCCTCGGAGAAGCGATAGGCGCCGAGCGCGAGCGAGAGCCGCGTGCCGATGTCGTAACCCAGTGAGACCGCGCGCAGGAGCGCGCCGCCGTTCGCCCGCTCGCGCTCGGCCATCGCGAGCGCGGCCGGCACTATCCCGCAGCCGGGATGCGTGAGCGAGGGCGCGTGCGAATCATCGGTCTCGTCCGCGTGGGCGAGCATTCCTCCCGCCAGCGCCGCGTTGACGACGGTCGTCACGATCCGGGAGCCCGGCACGCACGCTTCCTTCGCGCCGCCCTGCGCCTTGACGTACGCGAGCGCCCGCAGGCCGGGCGGCAGCCGTGATCCCGACACCATCGCCGCGATGGTGTCGAGCAGATGATGTTTCGCGCATTCGGCGACCCGCGCCGGCAACGGGCGGCGCAACGCCGTCGCGATGTACTCCGACACCGTCTTCATGACCGGTGAAATCCGCGCCTTCCCCATCCGCCGCGACTTCATCTTCTCCTCCCCCGGGCCCCTCTCCCGCTCGTGCCGCCGCCGCGGTCAGGTTCCGGTGAAGACCGGCTTGCGCTTCTCCATGAACGCGCGCCGTCCCTCGACGTAGTCCTGGCTCGCGAAGCAGTCGGCCACCACGCGCTGGCAGAGCGCGTGGTCGCGGCGCTCCGGATCCTTCATGAGTTCATCCACCACGCGCTTCGCCGCGATGAGCGAGAGCGGGGCGTTCGCCGCCACGCCGCGCGCATATTCCATCACGTAGTGCTCGAGCTCGCCCGCCGCCACCACCTGGTTGACGAGGCCGAGCCGCAGCGCTTCCTGCGCGTTCATGCGCCGCCCCGAGTAGAGGATGTCCTTGGCCGAGGACGGACCGACGAGGTTGACGAGCTGCCCCACCGCCTCCGCGGCGTAGCCGATGCCGAGCTTCGCGGCCGGGATGCCGAACTCGCCGTTCTCGGCGCTGATGCGAAGATCGCAGCTGAGGGCGATGCCGAGCCCCCCGCCGACGCAATAGCCGCGGATCATCGCGATCGTCGGCTTGCCGACGGTGCGCAGCAGATCGCGGAACCGCCCCGACGCCCTGTCCCACTGCTCCCGTTGCTCCGGCGTCGCGCGCGCCGACTCGAACTTCGAGATGTCGGCGCCCGATACGAAAGCCTTGTCGCCGGCGCCGGTCAGCACGATCACGCGAATCGCACGATCGCCAGAGAACTCCTCCAGCACGCCCGCCGCCGCGAGCGACATCTCGGGGGAGATGGCATTGCGGCGCTCGGGATTGTTGAATACCAGGACCCCGACGGGGCCATCCTTGCGCGACAGTATCTTGTCGGTGCTCATCGTTCGTGTCTCCTCTCAAATGGCGCCCGCCGCCCGCATGGCGGCGATCTCGGCCGCCGAGTAGCCGATGCCCGCCAGAACCTCGTCGGTATGTTCGCCCGCATCCGCCGTTGCGCTTCGCACGCCGCGCGCGAGCCCCTCCACGTTGATCGGCGTATTGACGAGATCGAACCTGCCCCGCTTCGCGCTCGTCGCCGGCGCCGCCATGCCCAGGTGCCGCACCTGCGGATCGGCGAATACCTGGTCGATCGTGTAGATCGGACCGCACGGCACGCCGGCCTCCTCGAAGAGCTCCACCCAGTGCGCCGAGGGCCTCGTCCGCGTGATTTCGGTGATCGCCGCGTTGATCGCCGCGCGCCGCTCGCTGCGCTTCGCGCCCGTGTTCCACTCCGGCTTGTCCTTCCATTCCGGGCGTCCGACGGCGTCGCAGAAGCGCCCGAACACGCGCGAGGAGGAGGCCGCGATGTTGATGTGTCCGTCGCTCGTGGGAAACACGCCGGTCGGGATGCCGGTCGGGTGGTCGTTGCCCGCCTGCTTCGCGACTTCCTTCGCCATCAACCAGCGTGCCGCCTGGAAGTCCAGCATGAAGATCTGCGATTCGAGGAGGCTCGTGTGCACCCAGCGCCCCTCGCCCGTGCGGGTGCGATCAAAAAGCGCCATCGTCACCGCGAACGCAAGCAGGTTTCCCGCGGTGAGGTCCGCGATCGGCAGGCCGACCCGCACCGGCCCCTGGCCCGGGAGCCCGGTGATCGACATCAGGCCGCCCATCCCCTGCACGATCTGGTCGACGCCCGCGCGCTTGCCGTACGGCCCCGTCTGGCCGAAGCCGCTGATGCTGCCGTACACGATCCGCGGGTTCACCTTGCGCACGTCCTCGTAGGCGACGTGAAGGCGGTGCTTCACCGCCGCGCGCATGTTCTCGATCACCACGTCGGCACGCTCGGCGAGTCGCATGAAGGCCGCGTGGCCTTCGGGCATCTTGAGATTGAGCCGGACCATGCGCTTGTTGCGGTGCAGGTTCTGGAAATCGAACCCCTCGCGCCGTCCCGTCAGGTCCTCGCCCGGCGGCTCGGGAGGCTCGATCCGGACGACGCTGGCGCCCCAGTCGGCGAGGTGGCGCACGCAGGTCGGACCGGCGCGCGCGAGCGTCAAATCCAGCACGGTGACACCGGAGAGCGGCAGGCGCGTCGCGGCCGCGGCGCTCTCGCCCGCCGTCGCGGCGGAAATGGGCACATCGTTCATGGACTCGATTCCTCCGTGACAACCAGGCGGATGGTATTGGAAACGGCCGGTACGCTCAACGCGGCGTGCAAGGGGGTGTGTGCCCGGGGCGAAACGCACCATGGACAACGCGACCGGACCGGTACCGGTGATCCGGTAGAATTACCGCCGCTCCCGGTGCCGCATCGGGCGCGCCGCGGCGGGCACGACCCGCATTGTTTCCCATTCACCACTCGTAATCGCACTTGCCCATGTCCCGCAGAGAAGACTTTCGCCTGGTTACCGGCCAGGGCCGCTACACCTCGGACTGGTCCCTGCCCGGAGAGCTGCACGCCGTTTTCCTGCGCGCGGACCGCGCGCACGCGCAGATCGTCCGGTTCGACGCCGCTCGCGCGCTCGCTCACCCCGGCGTGAAGTCCGTGCTGGCGGGCGCGGACGCGCGCGATGCGGGCTTCAAGTCACTGCCCTGCGTCGTGACCTACACCGGGAAGGGCGGCCAGCCGTTCCTCAAGCCGCACCATCCCGTGCTCGCGCTGGAGCGCGTGCGCTACCTGGGCGAGCCGGTCGCCATGATCGTGGCGGAGAGCGCGGCCGCCGCCGAGGACGCCCGCGAACTCGTCGAGATCGAGTACCGTGACCTCCCCGCGGTCGCGACCTTCGAGGACGCGGTGCGCCCGGGCGCGCCGCAACTGCACGATGCCATCGCCGGCAACCTCGCCTTCGAATTCGAATCCGGCGACGAGCAGGCGGTCGCGGCCGCGTTCGCGCGCGCGAGATACGTGAGCACGGTCACCATGGAGAGCCAGCGGCTCGTCGGCAACGCCATGGAACCACGCGCCTGCCTGGTCTCCCACGAGCCCGGGAGCGACAGCTACACCTTTCACGTTCCCCTGCAGGGAGTGGGCGGCATGGCCGGGCAGATTGCCGGCGTAACCGGCCTCGACAGGACTCGCATCCGCGTGGCGACGCAGGACGTCGGCGGCAGCTTCGGGGTGCGCGGTCCCGCCTACCCGGAATACTTCGCGGCGATGGCCGCCGCGCGCAGGCTCGGCCGGCCGGTGAAGTGGGTCGGCTCGCGCGCCGAGATGTTCACGAGCGATTTCCACGGCCGCGCGATTTCGCTGACCGGCTCGCTCGCGATGGACGCCGACGGGAGCTTCCTCGCGATCCGCTTCGACGACCGCGCGGACCTCGGGGCCTACGCCGCCGCCTTCGGCGCGTTCATCGCGACGCGCAATCTCACCATCACGATGGGCGGCGTCTACCGCGTCCCCGCCCTCTACGCCCGCACGCGGCTCGCCTACACCAATACGGTGCCGGTGTCGGCGTACCGCGGCGCGGGACGCCCGGATATCGCCTACGCCGTCGAGCGGCTCGTCGACTATAGCGCGCGCGAGCACGGTTTCGATCCCGTCGAACTCAGGCGGCGCAATTTCATTCCGCGCGAGGCGATGCCCTACCGGACCCCCAACGCTGGCACCTACGACTCCGGCGATTTCGAGGCGGTCATGGACGACGGGCTCGCGCGCGCCGACTGGGCCGGCTTTCCGGCCCGCCGGGAGGCGGCACGGCGCGCCGGAAAACTGCGCGGCATCGGGATCGCGACCTATCTCGAAGCCGGCGGCGGCGGCGGCGCGCCGAAGGACCAGGTCGCGGTCGAGTTCGCTCCCGACGGCACCATGACGCTTTACGCCGTCACGCAGTCTTCCGGACAAGGTCACGAAACGGTATTTCCGCAGATCGTCGCCGAACGCCTCGGTATCGACCCGGCCTGTATCCGCTTCCACCCGAAGGCGCCGCCCGCCGATCTCGTCGGCAACGGCACGGGCGGTTCACGCGGCGTCTTCGGCACCGGCAGCGCGTTCCGCGTGCTGGGCGAGAAACTCGCCGAAACGGCCCGGGCGCATGCCGCCGGGAAGCTCGGCGTGCCGGAGCACGAGTTGCGCTACAGCGAAGGGCGATTCCACGCCGGCGACCGCTCGATCGGTTTCGTCGAGCTTGCGCGCGCGCTGGCGGGTCCGAAACCGCATCCGCTCGACACCACCGCGGAGGGCGTGTTCGGCACGAGCTATCCCAACGGCTGCCACATCGCGGAGGTCGAGGTCGACCCCGAAACCGGCGCCGCCGCCGTCGCGCGCTACACCGCCGTGGACGACCTGGGGCACGTCGTCAACCCGACACTCGTCGAGGGACAGGTCCACGGCGGTGTCGCGCAGGGCGCGGGCCAGGTGTTCGGCGAGCATGCCGTCTACGACCCGGCGAGCGGACAGCTCCTCACCGGCAGCTTCATGGACTACATCATGCCGCGCGCCGGCTGGATCAGGCGCATGGAGGTGCACGATCACCCGGTACCGACGCCCACGAACGCGCTCGGTGCGAAGGGTGTCGGGGAATCGGGCTGCAGCGGGTCGCTGCCGGCGCTCACCAACGCCACGGTGGACGCGCTGCGCCCCCTCGGAGTCGGGCATCTCGACATGCCCTACACGCCCGGACGGCTGTGGGCCGCGATTCAGAGGGCGAAGGCGCGGTGAGCGATGAGCAGGGAGCGAACCTTGTTCGGCTTGGGAGTCGCGCTGCTGCACGCCATCGGCGTGTCCGTGCTGCTGTCGGGGTGCGGCGGCGGGTCGGTGCAGACCTTCTATTCGACGGCGTCTCCCTTCGACACCAACTACGCGACGTTCGATCACCCGTTCACGGAAGCGGGCGCGGGCGGCGCGAAGGCTCGCGCCGAGTCCCAGTGCGCCGGCAAGAAGCAGGTCGCCGTCATGACGAGCCGCGCCTGCACGCTGTCCCGCTGCACGACGAGCTTTCAGTGCATGAGCCCGGAGGACGCCGCGGGCTATCAGCAGGCGCCGCCGGCGAGGAAGTGAAGGGAGGCAAGCACGATGGCGTCGGGAAGACACCGGATCGAGTACGAGGTGATCGAGGGCTGGGAGCGGCTCCCCGAGGACTGGTCCTTCGTCGAGGTCGCGGGTGTCGCCTGCGACTCGCAGGACCGCGTCTACGTCTTCAACCGGGGCATCCATCCCGTCGTCGTGTTCGACAAGGAGGGCCGGTTCCTGAACGCGTGGGGCGAGGGCATGTTCAAGGGCCCGCACGGGATTTTCATCGACCGCGAAGACTGCCTCTGGCTCGCCGACGACAAGGATCACACGGTCCACAAGTTCACCACGGACGGCCGCAAGCTGATGACGCTGGGCGAATCGGGCAGAGCGGCTGATACCGGTTACCGGATCGGCGTGAGCCCGGTCAGGCGCGCTGCCGGGGAACTTCGTCGCGCCGCACGGCATCTGGGCCGACCACCGCGGCGACATCTACGTGGGTGAGGTGATCGTCAACGCGGGTGCGGTGAAACGCATGGCTCCGCTCACGCCGGCTGCATTCCAGAAATTCAGGCGCAGAGCGGGGTGAGGCAGTTGGCAACTGACCACTGGCGGCTGATAGCGCGTCGCAAGGAGCAACGAGCATGGCAAACCTGAAACTTTTCACGTCGAACGGCCAGCGAACGGTCATGGCCGCGCTGCTGCCGCAGTTCGAGAAGGCGACCGGGCACAGGGTCGAGGCGAGCTACGATCCGGGCCAGGTCATGATGCGCCGCATCGCGAGCGGCGAGAGGGCTGATCTCCTGATACTCGGCGCCGAGGCGCTCGACGAGCTCGCGGGGCAGGGGACGATCGTTCCGGAGAGCCGGCGCGTGTTCTCGCGGTGCGGCATCGGCGTCGCGGTGAGCGCGGGCTCGCCGCGACCCGACATCGGTAGCGTCGAAGCATTCAGACGCGCGCTCCTTGCCGCTCCGTCGATTGCCTACACCATCGAGGGCGCGAGCGGCATCCACTTCGCCAGCGTGATCGAGACGATGGGGATCGCACGTGAAGTTCAGGCCAAGGCCGTGCGCCAGCCCGGCGGGCTGGTGGGCGAACTGCTCGTCGCGGGCAAGGCGCAGTTCGCGATCCAGCAGATACCGGAACTGCTGGCCGTCCCCGGCATCACCTACGTCGGCCCGCTGCCCGGCGAGCTTCAGAAGACGACCGTCTCTGCGGCCGGGATCTTCGCGGGGTCGGCGCATCCGGACGCGGCGCGCGCGCTCATCGAGTACCTGTTCACGCCCGGGGCCGCGAGCGTCGTGAAGAGGATGGGACACGAACCCGGGTGAGCCACCGCGCCGGTCCCGGCACGCGCGATCGCCGCGGCCGGGAACCGGCGCACCGCACCGGCGCCGGCTCAGGCGGTCAATTGCCGGACCAGTTCCCCGATGCGGCGCAGGGCAAGCGCCCGCATTTCCGGCGCGGAGAGGTTGCTCACGGGGTGCGGCAGTTCGATCAGCTCGTGCCCTTCCATGCCCTTCGAGCGGAACGAGTGGCGGGCCGCGTTGCTGAACACCTGCGTGACGATGACCGTGGCGGGGATGCCGCGCTTCTCGAACTCCACCGTGTCGTGCACACTGCACAACGTACAGGACCCTCACCCGCCGAGCGCGGCCACGGCGACATGAACCTCGTTCGCCATCCCGTCGATGAGCGCCCCGGCCGCGGGCCTCGAGAAGAACTCCTTGCGGCGTACCACGACGCGCGCGACACCATAGCGTTCGCGCAGCGCCTCCCCCACGGTCTCAAGGATGATGTCCGCCTGCTCCTTGGTGTTGTCGAGCAGTCCCACGACCTTCCCCGCGAGATCCATGGGCCGCGGCGCGAACGCAACGCGCTCGCGGGCGCCGCCGGCGGTGGGATCGATGAAGCCCGGTTCGCTCGTCATTTCGTTCCTCGCTCGGGAAAAGTGACGAATACAGGTGACGAAGAGCCGCAATCGTCACCCGTATCCCGTCACCCGTTAGACGGCATACGTGCCGTGAACCGCCACGCTCGACTCGTTCCAGCCGTGGCACACCGCGGTGATCGGGCCGAGCCCGCCGGCCACGATGAGGTGCAGGCGGCGCGGATCCTTGACGGCGCGGATCGGGCACTCGTCGTCGTCGGGATCGAGGCCCATTGCCCGCGCGCGCTCCGGCCGCCAGTTGCCACCGCGCTTGAGATTTCCCTGCCGGCGCACCGCCAGCTCGCATAGCCGCGCGTGCGCCGCGTCGCGCCCGACGCCGTTATCGTCGCAGAGCCGCGCGTGCTGCGGGCTCATGGCGACCAACATGTCCGACGTGAACCACATGTTCCAGGACCCCGGCGCGGTCATCGCATCCGCGATGCCGGCAAGGAGCCGCTCGGGATCGGCGCTGGCGTCGTCGAAGTGCAGGCGCGGACTCTCCACCATGGCGCAGGTGATGACGTTCTCCCCGGCGCCGTAGCCGCGCGAGACGGCGAGGCTCGCCCACGGACTCTGCGCGGTGTGTTCGGTCAGGCACGCGGTGTAGCGTATCGGCGAGGAGAAGACGGTGGCGGAGGCCATGCCTGCGATGCCGCCGCCGAGATTGAGCAGCATCAGCCGGATCGCCCGCCCGATGGTCGCGTTCGCGCGAAAGCCGGGGCCGAAACAGCCGTTGCCGCCGTGGATGCCGATCTGCCGCGCGTACGGGCCGTTGACGATCATGAGCGGCGCGACGCCGTGCATCGTGCACTGCACGCCGCCCAGGTTGAACTCCTCGCGCAGCATGATCTCGAGACCGCCGAGGACCACCGGCAGGTATTCCGGCCTGCATCCCGCCATCAGCGCATGGATCGCCACGGTGCGGACGGTGGCGGGCTCGAGGGCGGGCGGAACGCGACCGACGAGTTCGTCCGGATCGCGGCGCGAACCCGTCAGCATCCACGCGACGCGCTCCTCGGTCGGCGTGACGACCGGGAAGCCGTCCGACCACGCCTTCTCGAGGAAGAACTCGAACGGATCGACCCCCATCCCTCGTCACTCGTCATCGAGCTCGGGGTAGTGCCGGAACAGCCCGTGCTGGTTGAACGGCAAGCGGCGGCTCGAAGCGAGATAGGCGGCGAGCCGGGGATGGCCCGGCACGTGGCGGGAAAGCGCCGCGAGCTTCGGGTGCGCGCCCAGAAGACGCGCCATGGCTCGCGGGAAGGCGTATTCGAGGCCCGCCACGGTATGCCACACGGAGAGGTCCACGTACGAGAGCGTCCCACCCACCAGCGCGCCGTCGCCCGCGGGGTTCTCCCGCAGCACGCGCTCGAAGTAGCCGAGGAACTTCGGCAGGCGCAGCGTCCGGAAATTCTCCGCGCGCCTGAGCGATTCCGCTTTCTGGTCCTCGTAGTACAGACTCTTCGCGATCGGATGGTGCGTGTCGTGCGCCTCGACCACGAGATCGGCGACGAGGAGCTGCAGCTGGTGCGCCCACAGCCGGTCCGCCGCCGCGTTCGGAACGAGCGCGAGGCGCGGGCCGAGGTACTGCAGGATGTTCGCGGTCTGGCAGATCACGAGTCTCCCCGACTTCAGTATCGGCGGCGCGAACGGCGCTCGCCCACGCGCGCTCTTCTCCATCATGCGCTGCACGGCCGTCCTGCCGCCGCCTTCCGCCTCCGGCAGGCGGGCGACATCCACGTACTCGGCGCCGCCCGCTTCGAGCGCGAGGCGCACGTATTCGCCGCGCCCCGGGATATGAGGCCAGTAATAGAGTTCGTGGCGCCGATTCACGATCGCCCTCTCCGCCCTGTCCGGATACGGGAGTCTATTACGGCGACGCCGGTCGTGCACGGCACGGCACCGGGGCTCGCCGGGCGTGCGAATTCAGCCGCCGCCCGCGGGGGATGCGTAGGGGAAGTCCGGGTCTGGCGGGCGCGCTCCGCGGTCACGCGGGCCGGGGCGCACTCGCCACCGGTGGCGGCATTCGCAGTCCCCGGTTACAGGGGGTATTCCTTCAGGACGGTCGTCATGCCCCACCGCGCGAACTCGGCCTCGAACTCGGCAAGCGAAACAAGGCCCATGCAGGCGAACGCGCCACGCTCGGCGAGCCCTCCGCACACGAGCCTGCGGGCGAGAATGACGGCGGCCATGCAGGGAATCTCGGAACCGTGGCCGCCCGCTGCGGTGAGGTGCCATTCCGCCAGAGCCCGGCTGCCATCGGCACGCTCGCACGCCATGGCGACGAGCATCCCGCCGCGGTCGCTGCCAGGGCCATCGAGCAGCCCCGCCGCGCGATCGAGCCGCGCGGCCCAGCGCTCGAGCGGCAGCGCGAGTCCCGCGCGCCGCAGCGCCGCGGCGAGCCACAACCCGAGATGCTGTACTCCCGTCTCCAGTGCTGCGTGGAATTCGACGGTGCGCAGACTCGGATAGCGCGCCGGCAGGAGCTCCAGGTCCGGCGCATCGCAGGCGGCGGCCCAGCGCTTGCCGAGCCCCGCGAGCCGGACGCGGCGCAGGTCCTGCCACCCCCATGCGGTCTTCCACTCGCCGCCATCGAGTCGCCGGAACGGCCTGCCCGCGCAGCCCAGCACACCGGCCATGGTCGCGGCACCGCGCGGCGTTCGCTGCGCCGGCGCGATGACGATCCACACGCCCTTCAACGTCCGGAATCGCGTGGCGATGCTGTCCATCACGGCCGTGGAAAGTGCCGGCAGGGTGCTCGCGCCGGACACGGCGATCAGCCCGGCCGAGCGCGCCTGCCGGTCGAAGCGGCCCGCGAAATCCGCGACGAACCGGCGCACGTCGGCAAGATCCACGTAGTGGGACTTCGCCGCCACGGCCGCCGCGGCGACGCGGTAGTCCTGTCCCTGGAACGGACCCGCGCAATGGACGACGAGGTCGGGCGCGAGCGCCTTGAGGGCCGCGGTGAATCCGAGCGAGTCGATATCGAGCTGCGCCGACCGAATCCGTCCACCGCCCCCGGCCGTGCCGGGCCCGCGGCCGGCCGCCACCACCTCCATCCCGGGTTCGGCGTCGAGCGCCCGGCAAATGCGGGCGCCGAGGTCGCCATGCCCGCCGATGACGACAACCCTCATGGTCAGCATGTGATGCGCGATTCTATAACGCGGACCGCGACTCCCGCGTTCCGTCCCCTGGTCCGGAGTCCGCGATCGGCAGCCCCCCGTCTCCAGTCCCCCGTCTCCGGTCCCCACCCGTTTGACGCACCGGAATGCCGCGTTATACGCTTCGGCGCTACCCAAGGGAGGAAATGCATGAACGCACCCGGGGCACCGGCACCGAGACATTTCACCTACTACCCTGGCAACTACCGCTGGTCGGCCGAGATTCTCGCGATTCTCGGCACCGCGCCCTACGGCGGAGCGGAGATCGCCGAGGTGCATCGCATCGGGAACGATCTGCGCGAACATCTGGGCGACGACGATGCATGGTTCGAAGGCTGGTGCCGGGGCGCCGGGCTGCTGGAGCGTCGCGCCGGGGAGGCGACCGCCCGGAAGCACCCGCTCACCGCGGCGTCGAACTATCTTCGCGCGAGTTATTACTACCAGTGCGCCGACCACTTCAAGCAGCCGAAGGATGAACGCGCGCTCGCGGTCTACCGGACCTCCCTCGAGTGCTTCGAGCGGTTCTCCGCGCTGACCGACCGGCCGCGCATCGAGCGGGTCGAACTACCGTTCACCGAGGGCTCCTTCCCCGCCTACTTCGTGCACGCGGAGAACGCCCGCGGCGGGCGCAATCCGTGCGTGGTGCGCTTCGGCGGGTTCGACACGCAGAAGGAAATGCAGTACGTGCGCGGCACGCCGGCGCTCGTGCGCCGGGGCATTTCCTACCTGCTCGTCGACGGGCCCGCCCAGGGCGAGGCGATCCGGTTCCGCGGCATGCACCTGCGCGAGGATTTCGAGGTGGCCGGGACCGCCGCCTACAACTACCTCGCCGGCCGCCCGGACGTGGATCCCGACCGGATCGCCGTCGTGGCGATGAGCCTCGGCGGCTACTACGCGCCGCGCATCGCCGCCATGGACCGGCGCTTCCGCGCGTGCGTCGCCTGGGGCGCGATCTGGGACTACCATGCGACCTGGAAGCGGCGGCTCGAACGCATCAAGGAGGCCGCGCTGCCGGTGCCCGCCGATCACCTGCTGTGGACCTGCGGCGTGGACACGTGGGAGGCGGCGCTGAAGAAGATCGAGGGTTTCAAACTGGACGGGGTCGCGCAACGGGTGATGTGCCCGTTCCTGCTGATGCACGGGGCCGAGGACGCGCAGGTATCGAACGCCGACGCGCAGAAGCTCTTCGACGCGATCGGGTCGAAGGACAAGACGATGCGCGTGTTCGAAGCCGACGAGGGCGGCACCCAGCATTGCCAGCGCGATTACGTGACGCGCGCCGTGGATGTCCTCGCGGACTGGCTCGACGAGAAACTCAAGTGAGCGAGGCCGGAGACCTTGGACCGCGGATGGGAGACGGTGAGGCGTGACTGGCGGCACTGACACGGAACGCAGGGCCGAACCCGGGAATCTCGATCTCGAGGCGGTCGCGCGCCTGATCGATGCGCTGGAGAACGATCTCGGCAGGCTCCCGGCGGACTCGGCCGAGGTACGGCGGATCAAGGACGAGGTCGAAACGCTGCGAAACCTCCTGGGCTCCCCGGTGCGGCGGCACCACTGGGTGCGCGACGCCCTCCACGACATCCGCGCCGGCATCGACGACGCGGTGGACACGGTCGTGACCGAGGGCCTCGAAGCGAGCCGTTACATCGCCGAAATCGGGCGGATACTCGGTCTTTGAGCAAACTCCCGCATCCGCGCCGGGCGTGACCTCGCGAGGATGCTCCAGGTCAGCAGTCGCGGGAGTTCCGCCGACGCATGGTGGGAATGTCCTCCCGGCACGAGCTTCACCGCCATGCCGGTCACGATGTCCCACTCGAGCCCGAAGTCCTTCGTCACGTCGTCCGGGCGCGCTCGAGCGCGAGCGGCGGCAGGTCCTGTGCCGTCGTTCCCGTCACGAAGCGCGCCAGCTGCCCGGCGATGGTCATCTGCCGATACCCTTCATACTCCGCCGGCCGCCAGCCCTCCCCGTCACCTTCGTGCTTCACGCCAGTCCTCCCGCCCGCGCCACCGCCGCGAGGTGATGGTCGGTGTCGCCGAACATCGACTCCATCGCGGTGAAGCGCTTGAAGTAGTGGCCGATCCGGTACTCCATCGTCATGCCGATGCCGCCGTGGAGCTGGATCACCTGCTGGCCGATGAACCTCGCCGACTTCCGGATCTGCACGGTCGCCGCCGAGATCGCGCGGGAGCGCTCCGCGGGGTCCGGGTCGTCCACCATCATCGCCGCGTAGAGCGCCATGCTGCGCGCCTGCTCGAGGGCCACCAGCATGTCGACCGCGCGGTGCTGGAGCGCCTGGAAGCTCCCGATCGCGACGCCGAACTGCTTGCGCGTCCTGAGATACTCCAGAGTGGTCTCGTGCGCCGCCGCCATGCCCCCCACGGCTTCGGCGCCGATCGCGGCGAGCGCGCCATCCACCACGCGCTCGATGACGGGCGCGGCCTTCCCGGGATCCCCCAGCGCGGCCGTCGAGCCGATCTTCACGCCGGCAAGGCGAATCTCGGCGGCGCGCAGCCCATCCTGCGTCTGGTAGCCGCGGCGGGAGACGCCATGCGCGTTCGCGTCGACGAGGAAGAGCGCGATGCCGTCTCGGGCGCGCTGGTCGCCCGCAATGCGCGCCGAGACGATCAGCCGCTCCGCCGTGTCGCCGTGCCCCACGAAGGACTTCGTGCCCTCGAGTATCCAGCCGTCCGCATCCCGCCGCGCCGCGCAGGCGACATCGGCGAGGTCGTTGCGAGACTGCGGTTCCGCATGTGCGAAAGCGAGCATGAGGCTCCCGTCGGCGACCTTCGGCAGGATCGCGGCGCGCTGCGCTTCGTCGCCGGCACGCGCGACGAGCGCTGCTCCCAGGAGCACCGTCGCGAGGTAGGGCTCGAGGGTGAGGCCGCGCCCGAACGCCTCCATGACGATCATGGTCTCCACCGCGCCGCCGCCGCTCCCGCCGTAGCGCTCCTCGAACGGCAGCCCGAGCAGCCCCATCCGCGCGTACTGCGACCACATCGCCCTGCTGTAGCCGGGCGCTTCCAGCATGTACTTCTTCCGGTCCTCGAAGGCATAGCGCTCCGCGATCAGGCGCTCGACGCCCGCCTTCAGCATCCGCTGTTCTTCGCTGTAGTCGAAGTCCATGTCAGTCAGCCTGCCGGAGGCGGTTCAAACGCGCGATCGCTTGAGTTCACTGGTCATCTCATCGGCCCACCGCTGCGCCGGCAGGCTGTAACCGGAAATCCATCAGTAGCCGGATTCCCTGCATCGTTGTAGCGGCGCGCCGCCCCGGGCCGATCCGGCCCCTCCAACTTGTGTCCGCGCGCCGCTACAGCCCGAGTATCCGCTTGGCGATCACGTTCTTCTGGATCTCGTTCGATCCGCCGTAGATCGAAGCAGCGCGCGTGAAGAAATAGTCCGGCGCAACCGTCGCCGCCCACTCCGGACCGATCGGCTCCTCGGTCGCGGTGCCCCACAGATGCCCGGACTGCCGGGTCATCGCGTGCGCGCCGGCGATTTCCATCAGGATCTCGGTGGCGGCCTGCTGAAGCTCGGTACCCCTGATCTTGAGCACCGAGGACGCGGGGTCCTGCGCGCCGGGCGGGAGGTTGCGCGCATTCGCCACGACGCGCAACTCGGTCAGCTCGAGCGCCTTCAGCTCCACTTCGAGCGCCGCCACCTTCTCGCGGAAGCGCACCGACTCGGAGAGGGGCCGCCCGCCTTCGAGCACCCGCGCGGCGAGTTCCTTCGCCCGCTGCAGGCGGTACTTGGTCGCGCCGATCCGCGCGATGCCGATGCGCTCGTTGCCGAGCAGGTACTTGGCGTAGGTCCAGCCCTCGTTCTCCTCGCCCACGAGGTTTTCCGCGGGCACGCGCACGTCGTCGAGGAAGACCTCGTTGAAATAGTGCTCGCCGTCGATCGTCGGTATCGGGCGCACCGTCACTCCCGGCGTCTTCATGTCGACCAGCAGGTACGAGATGCCGCGCTGCGGCTTCGCCCCCGCGTCCGTGCGCACGAGGCAGAACATCCAGTCCGCGAGGTGCGCGCGCGAAGTCCAGATCTTCTGGCCGTTCACGACGTAGTGGCCGCCCTCGAGCCGCGCGGCGGTGCGAAGCGACGCCAGGTCGGAACCCGCGCCGGGCTCCGAGAATCCCTGGCAGAACCAGTAGTCGAGATTGGCGATGCGCGGGAGGAAACGGCGCTTCTGGGCCTCGGTTCCCCAGGCGACGAGCACCGGGCCGACCATGCTGACGTTGAACGAAAGCGGATCGGGCGCGGGCGCGCGCTGCATTTCCTCCCTGAACAGGTAGTTCTTGACCGGCCCCCAGCCGGTGCCGCCCCATTCGACGGGCCAGTGCGGCACGGCCCAGCCCCTGGCGTTGAGGATCCGCTGCCACGCGACGATGTCCTCCTTCGAGAGCCGCTGGCCCAGCTCCATCTTGCGGCGGATCGAGGGAGGCTGCGCGTCACGGAAGAACGCCCGCACCTCGTCCCGAAACGCAATCTCGTCCGGCGTGAAGCGAAGATCCATGGCGTGCTCCCGCGGCTGCGCGTTGATCGAATCCGCCCGATGCCCGCAATCTTCACGTGCGAACCATGGCTCGGCATGACCCGCGGTGCGATAGCCTCCGCCGAGCGCCTCGGCGCCGCGGCGTCCAAGGACGGTATCATGGAACTGGCGCGTCGTGCAGGGCGCCGGCAAGGCCGCCGATTATGATCCGGCGTCGGACGCGACCATCGTGCCTCCGCACCCGCCGAAGGAGCACGAACTGGGACGACGGTGGGACCGGGGCGGCGTCAACGCCTACTCGGGCGGCATGCACAAGACGGAGACCGTGGACTACGCGATCCTGCTCGACGGCGAGAGGACGCTCGTCCTCGACGACCGCGAGGTCGAGTGGGCGCCCGGCGACATCGTGATCGATGTGGGTGCCTGGCACCAGTGGTCGAGCCGCAACCGCGAGGGCGGGCGCATCGCGTTCGACATGATGACCGCGCGCTTCGCGGACGGCCCCGTCGGGCTCGCGCAAGGCAACGACAGGCCGATGGCCGGCGATCCGAAGCGCAGGCTGCCCGAGGGCGTGAAGCCGGTGCGGCGCATCGTCTGCCTCGACCGGGAGCCCAACCAGTCCACGGTGGCGAGCGACGGTCCAACGCCAGATGTCCGGCTCGATCCCGCTCGCCCCGGGTTCGCCTCGCAGCGCCTCTGGGTGACGGACGCACCGATCGCGAAGATCGTGCTGGAGACGCTGCATCTCCCGCACAGCATCGAGCCGCCGGCGGACGGTTCCGTGCTGCGGGTCGTCACGGTCCCGCCGGACGATGCGTGGAAGGGCAAGGTCGGCTCGGCCGAGGTGCAGGCGTACTTCCGTTCGATGGGCTCACCGGGCGCATCGACCTACTCGGCGAACGCGCCGCACCCTTACATGCAGAGAACGCGCACGCTCGATTTCGCGATCGTGCAGGAAGGTGAAGTGACGCTGGTGCTGGACACCCAGGAAGTGAAGGTCGGCAAGGGGGACTTCGTCGTGCTGCGCGGCGCGAACCACGCATGGAGCAACCGCTCGGCGCGTCCCGCCGTGCTGGCGATCGCGTCGCACGATGGCAGGTGGTGAGTAGAGGGAGCTCGACGCGCACGGTTCCCGCGCGGCGACACCGTCCTCGTCCGGGGAGCGTGCCATCGCTCCTGCCGCGAACCGGCTCTCGTCGATGTCTTTCTCGTTGCCGCAACGCGCGGCGGTCCGACGAATCCTCTCCGCCGGCCGCCGGCTGTTCGGTCACGGCATGCTGATCACGACCTTGCCGAGCTGGGCGTCGCTCTCGACGTAGGCCTTGGCCGCGGGCAGATCGAGGAACGGAAACACCTTGTCGACGACGGGCGTAATCTTTCCCGCCGCGAACCCCGGCAGGATGTCGCGCACGAAACCCTGCATCGCCTCGGCCCGCTCGGGCGCGCTCATCATCGCGTTCGACACGCCGAAGATGCGCAGCCGCCGGCCGTGCACCGCTTCGAGATCGATCTCTGCCTTGAGCTTGTGATCCACGTAACCGACGATCGCGAGCCGGCCCTTGTTCGCGAGCGAACGCACGCAATCGGGGAAGGCGCTCCCCCCGACCAGATTGACCGCGAGGTCGACGCCTTTGCCGCCGGTCGCCTCCAGCACTTTCCCCGCGAACCCGGCGCCATCCGACCGGATCCCGACATCGAGACCGATTGCCTTCAACTTCGCGAGCTTCTCCGCCGAGCGCGAAACGCCGATCGCGCGGCAGGAGAGATACCTGGCGATCTGCACGCCGATCATGCCGACGCCGGACGAGGCGCCGGCGATCAGCGCGGTCTCTCCCGCCCTGAGGCCGCCGAGCGAGCACATCGCTTCGTATGCCGTCACCCCCACGATCGGCACCGCCGCCGCCTGCTCCCAGGTAAGGTTCGCCGGGGCCGCCGCGGCAAGCTCGACCGGCATCACGGCGTACTCGGCGAACGTTCCGCGCGCCTTGCCGAGCACGCGATCGCCCTTCCTGAAAGCCGTCACGCCTTCTCCGACCACCTCCACCTCCCCCGCGCAGTCGCCGCCGGCTGGCTTTGCCTCGTGCACCGCGTGAAAGCCGATCGCGGCGAGGACCTCCCCGCGGTTGAGCGAGGCCGCCCGCACCTTCACGAGCACCTCCCCCTTCTTCGGCCGCGGCACCGGCGCTTCGCGCAACTCGAACGCGGTTCTTCCGTTCACGCTATCGATGTAGAAGCACTTCATGCGGCGGGCACTCCCTTCAAAGGTGACGAGATGCGGGTGATGATTATAGGTGATGGGCTGGTTGGACACCGTCCCTCATTCGTCATCCCCCGACCTTCCGCATCGCATATCATAGGGCCGGGTCGACCGTGCAACGAGGAGAAAGGCACGCATGGAAACCGGATTGAAGGGAAGGACGGTCCTCATCACCGGCGCGAGCCGCAACATCGGGCGCGAGATGGCGCTCCAGTTCGCGCGCGAGGGGGCGAATCTTGCGCTCTGCACCAGCAGCAAGATGGACGCGCTCGCCGAAACGGCGGAGGCGGCGAGCGAGCTCGGCGCCGGCGTGATCGCCGAGCAATGCGACGTCGCGAACGGCGCGCAGGTGGCGAGGTTCGTCGCGGCCGCGAAGAAGAAGTTCGGCGGCGTGGACGTTGCGGTCAACAACGCCGTCTACCGCGCCGAAGGCGCCGGCGGGTTCCTCGATCAGCCGCCCGGGATGTGGCGGCGCAATATCGAGGTCAACCTCGACGGCCCCTGGAACGTCTGCCGCAACGTGCTGCCGCTGATGAAAGAGAACGGCTGGGGCCGCATCGTCAACTTCTCCGGCATCGCCCCCTTCCTTGGCCACGGCGCCGCCAAGGCGACCGTGAAGACGGGCATCATCGGTTTCACCCGTGGCCTCGCGACCGAATTCGCCGCCCACGGCATTACCGCGAACTGCATCGGCCCCGGCACGATCGACGTCGAGCGCGACTCCTTCCAGCCGCCGAAGCCCCTGCCCGAGCAGCAGCCCGTCCGGCGCATGGGCAGACCCGGGGACATCGCCGGGCTCGCGGTCTACCTCGCGAGCGAGCAGGCGGGATTCATCACCGGGCAGTGCTACCTCGTGAACGGCGGCATCTACTACTTGTGAGTCTGCGGATTCGTATGACGCCGGGCTCACGCCGGGGCCGCAAGGCATGTAACGACGACCCGATGGCGGTGACCGGATTCGTCCTTGCGTTCTTCGCGCGCATTGCGCGAGACTCCGAGCCCGATCGCGGGCCCATCGCGTATCGCGAACACCGGAATCCGGCGGGGCGAACCCGCCGCGCATCCGTATGCCACCTGCGGCCCCGTCGAACGCCCGATACCTGAGCGTCGCGCTGGCGCTGGCGGGGCCGTTCTACCTCAACGATTTCGCGAGCATCCACGTCACGGACTGGCGCTCGTGGCTCGCGATCGACTACGCGGCGGTGAAGCTGCTGCCGCTCGCACTCGTGGCGTGGCTGATCGGGACCCGGCGCATGACCGCGCGCGAGTTCGGGCTCACGGGACAGCGCGGGGTTCCGTTTCTGTGCGCGTTCCTCGGTGCCGCCCTCGCCGGTACGCTGCTCGACCAGAATGGCTACCGGCTGCTCGCCGCGCTGCCCGGCTACCCGGCGCTCGGGCGCATGCCCGAGATCGGCAGCAGCGCATGGAACCGGTTCGATCTCACCGCGGGGCTCCTGCTGGTGGGTATCGTGGAAGAACTGGTGTTCCGGGCCTACGCGTGCACCGTCATCGAGCGGTACACGCGCGGCGCAGCCGCAACCGTCGCCATTTCCTCCATCGCCTTCGGACTCGCCCACTGGAGCCTGGGCCTCAACGCGGTCCTCGTCACGGCGGCGGTCGGTGCGGTGTTCATGGCGATCTACCTCGCCACGCGCTCCGCTCCCGCGCTCATGCTCGCCCACTTCATCGTCAACTTCATCGACTTCGCGGGCGTCGTGCCGAAGAGCATCTTCCGGCTGGTGTGAACTGCTGCGCTGGAAGATCCCGCGTTCATCGCGGCGGCGCGGGCGGCTCCATCGCAACCGGGGCCGTGGCGCCGCCGGCGCCGGGCGGGCATACGCGGTTTCCGATGGCGGCGTCCTACGCTTCCGCGGCGTGGCGCGCGTCGTCGATCGCCCGCAACGCGGGCCGCGCCAGCGCAGCCGGGCGCAGCGCCGGGTCCACGAACTTGAGGTATTGCGGGCCGAGTTCGCCGACGGTGTTGACCCCGAGCAGCGCGATGTTGCGGCGGATCTCCTCGTGGAAGATTTCCAGAGCGCGCGCCGCGCCGGCCTCCCCGGCCGCGGCCACGCCGTAGAGCGTCGCGCGCCCGATCATGACCGCATGCGCTCCCAGCGCGAGCGCCTTGACGACGTCCGAGCCCCGCCGGAAGCCGCTGTCCACGAACACCGTTGTCTTCTTACCGACCGCGTCGACGATCTCCGGCAGCACTTCCATCGGCGAGACGACGCCGTCGAGGTTGCGCCCGCCGTGGTTCGACACGTCCACGCCGTCGGCGCCGTGGTTCACCGCTTCGAGGGCGTCCTGGGCATTCAACATGCCCTTCACGATGAGCTTGTGCGGCCAGATCTTGCGAAGCGCGTCGAGGTCGTCCCAGCGGATCGAGTCGGTGCGCAGGCTCGAGCGGCCCATCGGGCCCCGCGTCATCTTCGCGCGCGCGGCGGCAGGGTAGTTCTGGTACATCGGCATGCCGGTCGTCAGCATGTAGCGACCCATGACACCCAGCAGCCAGCGCGGATGCGCCAGCATGTCGATCGCGCTTTTCGGCGAAAGGCTGAAGGGCAGCGTGAATCCGTTGCGGACGTTGTACTCGCGGTTGCCGGCGGAGACGCCGTCCACCGTGACGACGAGCGCCTTGTAGCCCGCCGCCCTGGCGCGGTTCACGAGCTCGTGCGACATCGACCGGTCCGGCCACAGGTAGAGCTGGAACCAGAGCTCGCCGCCCGCTTCCCCGGCGACACGCTCCATCGCGGTCATCGAGCCCGTGGCGAGCGTGAACGGAATGCCGGCCGCCTTCGCCGCGCGCGCGAGCGCGATCTCACCCTCGTACCAGAGCAGTCCCGCCGTGCCGGTCGGCGCGATGACGAGCGGCATGGCATGCTTCACGCCGAAAATCGTCGTCTCGGCCGTGCGCTTCGAGACGTCGCGGAAAGTGCGCGGCCTGAAGCGGATGCGGTCGAACACCTCGCGGTTGTTCCGGAGCGCGACTTCCTCCTCGGTTCCGCGGTCCATGAACTCGAAGGGCCCACGCGGCACGCGCTTCATGGCCATGTCGCGCAGGTCGAAGATGTTGCACGCTTTCGTCTTGAGATCCATGGTGCGCTCCTTTGCCGCGGGTCCAGCATGCGAACAGCGTATTCGCGCGCTTCATTGTAGCCATGGCGGCGGCCCGGATACAGCGGTGCGGGCACGGGGCCCGGCACGAGCTCGGCGGAAAGCCCTGGCGGTGCCGCCGCGCGCGGGATTCGCGAGGCCGCTCGTCAATCCGAAGTATTCGTGGCGGACGTGGCCGATCCGGCTGCCGTCAAGGCGATGGTGGACGGCGTGTTGTCGCGCTTCGGGCGCGTAAACATCCTCGTCCGCAACGTCTCCGTGCGCCGCGAAGTGCCGCTCCTGAACATGACCGTCGAGGATTGTCGGATTTCTTTACAGCAGCTTGCCCGCGACGACAGGGGAGATTCGCGCGTTCCGCCGTATTCTCAATGCCTTGCCTCGCCCTCCGTCGCGGCGGGCACAAAACTTGCTAGCGTACAGACCGTGAGGTCTGTCACCCTTCAACATCAAACGGAGCAACGCAACATGAAGAACCCGTTTTCGGCCCTGTTGTTGGCCGCGACCCTGTTACCGCTCCCGGCCGCGGCAATCGTACTCGTCCAGACCAGTGACTCCGGCTATTACAACAACCAGATCGGCTCCGTGCTCGACCTTTCCAACACCGGATCGGATACCTGCGCCGAGCCGTTCCCGGTCGGCAACGACTGCACCAATTCCTATCCCACCGCGCCCAATCTGTCCGCCGCAAGCGGCATACTCGGCAACTGGCTTACGAACCCGCAGAGCCTCAACGGCAACTGGACAAGCTCGGCATCCATCCCGACGACGTGGGCGGTGGGCACCGAGGTCGCGATTATCTATCAGTTCAATACGCTGGGCGCGACCAACGTGGTGGCCCAATTCGGCGTGGACAACGGTATTTTCGTCTGGCTGAACGGCAACTACCTCCTGGGTGCGCGCGCCGGTGGCGGCCCCGCCCTGGGCGAGTACACGTTGAATCTCGGTGACCTCGCGGCCGGGACCCACTACCTGCAACTCCTCGTGGAAGATCATGGCGGCAGCAACGGCTACGCGGTGCTGATCACGGCCGATACCTACACGCCCGGTCCGCCACCCGGCAGCAACGTTCCCGAACCCGGCTCGCTTGCACTGTTCGGGCTGGGCCTCGCCGGGCTGCGGCTGGTGCGGCGCGCGCGGATGGTCCGTTAGCACCGCCGCCAGCGAGCGGGCGGTCACCGCGGGACCAGATCGCTGACAGCCTGCGCGAAGGCTTCCGGCGCCTCGCGCGGGAGAAAGTGCCCCGCGACGCGGATCGCGCGGCGCTCGTATGCCCCCGTGAACAAGCGCGCGTGGCCGGCCGTTTCGTCGAGCGGAGAGCGCCGCCTGCCGCCCCGAGCGCGGCGTCGCCGGATCGAGAAAGCGCGTCGGGCCGTAACCGCGCAGGCAAGGGACGATCAACCGCAAGCGCGCCGGCGCGAGCGCCGCAACCACGCCGTCATACACGCGCGGGTCGTCGGGGAAGCCGTGCAGCAGCACGACCGGGGCAGCGCCCGGATCACCGTGTTCCTCGTACGCCACCCGCAGCGTGCGGGTGAAACACCGCGGGCGGCGGGAAGCTCCGCCTGCTGCCTTCTGCCCTCGGCTCAGGCCATGTCCTTGCGATTGAGCAGCTCGATCGAAACGCCGTCCGGCGCATTGATGAAGGCGATGCGCGTGGTCGGATTGAAGTCCACGGGCTCGAGGCTGAAGGTGACGCCCTTTGCGCGCAGACCCGCGCAGAATCCGTCGAAATCACCCTTTACCCGCAGGCCGAAGTGATCGACGCCCCATTCCAGCGGACCGCGCTCGCCCACCTTCTCCCCGGGTCGCTCGCCGCGCACGAGCACCATCACCCCGGCGATGGCCACATAGAGCTGCGGCGCGCCCTTCACCTCGATATCGCGGACAACCTTTCCGCCCAGCTTCTCGACGTACCAGCCGGCGCTCGCCCGCGGGTCCTTCGCCACCAGATGCACGTGGTCGAAACTCAGTTCGGTGTTTGCCATGCTCTTCTCCCGTCCGATGCAAGAATCAGCCCGTCGTTCCCGTCAACTCCAGCTCAGCCACCCGGAAACGCCGCGCCCATTTGCCGCAAAGACGCGGAGCCCGCGGAGACGGGACGACCGAATGGGAAGCGGCTGGCGCGCACGGGCTGAAGCGCCGTCCTCGAACTGATCGTAGCAGGGGTGCCTTTCCCGATCCCGCTCTTCTCTGCGGGCTCTGCGTCTGCGCGGCTCAATGCAGCCCCTACTCGCCGCTCACGCCGGACGGCACCCAGCCGCGCTTCGCCCGGATCGCCGCGTCGCTCAAGATTTCCACCACCGCCGGCCGGCCCGCCGCGAGCGCCTTGTCGAGCGCCCCCTTGACGCCGGCGGGCTTCTCCACGCGGAAGCCGGCGCAGCCCATCGACTCGGCGACCTTGGCGAAGTTGACCTCCCTCTCGAAGCGTGCATCCTCGATGACGCCGCCGGAATGGTTGTTGTTGACGACCATGACCGCGTTCAACTTCGCGCGCGCCGCTGTCTCCAGCTCGGCCATGTGGTAGTAGAAACCGGCGTCGCCGCAGAAGCCGATGACCGGCTCGTCGCCGAGCGCGGCCTTCGCGCCCAGCGTCGCCGGGAACGACCAGCCGAGCGAGCCCCCGCAGCGCAGGTAGCGTTGCCCGGGCTTCGTGAGCTTCGACATCTGCGCGGTCCAGATCGCCGCGTGGAACGTGTCCACGACGAGCGTCGCGCCCGAGGGCAACCATTCGCCCAGTTCCTTCGCGATACGCTCCGGCCGTATCGGCACGGCGTCGGACGTCCGCAGCGGATCGGACTCCTTCCAGAAGTCCGCGACCTGGCTTCGCACCTGCTCCAGCCACTCCGCGCGGCGCGAGGGCCCGTTCCCTGCGGCGTCGATCATCTGCCGCAGCGCCACCTTCGCGTCGCCGTGGAGCGAGACGATGTTCGGATAGTTGCGGCCGAGTTCGTCCGGGTCGATGTCGAGCTGGATGACCGGCGTGCCGGCCTTCGGGATCTGCCAGCCGTTCGTCACCTGCCCGCCGGCGTGGCTGCCGATGAAAAAGACGAGGTCAGCCGCCGCCACCGCCTGGTTCGCGCACCAGCGCGAGTAGCTGCCGGGCACGCCGACGTTGAGGGCATGATCGTCGGACACGAGCGCCCGCGCGTGCAGGCTCGTCGCGATGGGGACCTGGAGCGTTTCGGCGAGCCTGATCAATTCGGCGCCGGCCCCCGATTTCACCGCGCCGCCGCCGACCACGATGATGGGCTTGGCGGCTTTCCTCAGCGCGTCCACGGCCGCCTTGACGGCCTCCGGTTCGGCGAGGGGGCGAAACGCGGGAAACCGCGCGAACCGCTTCTCGAAGACGAGCGGCAGGTCCGCTTCGGCGTCCAGAACCTGCCCCGCGTTGCCGCGGAGTTCCAGGTGCACGGGACCGGGAGCGCCGCTGGTTGCGGTGCGGAACGCCTGCCGGAGCAGATCGGGAAAGCGCTTCACCGTGTTCACGCAGAAGTTCGCCTTGGTGACGCCCTCCCACGCCGAGTTGTCCTCCGCGTTCTGGTAGGCGTGGCGGTAGCGCGGCTCGTCGTTCTGGCCACCGGAGATCGCGATCACCGGGGAGCCGGACATGCGGGCATCGCGCAGCCCCGCGGCGAGATTGGTGGAACCGATGTCCTGGCACAGGCAGATCCCGGGCCGGTGCCGCGCGCGCGCGTAGCCGTCCGCCATGTAGGCGGCGGCCTTCTCGCCGTGGGTCACGATCGTGCCGATGCCGAGCTTCCCGGCCTCCTCGAGCGCGGCCCTGGCAATCGAGTTCACGTAGAAAATGCTGGTGACGCCGTAGCCGCGCATGGCTTCGGCGAAATAGCGGCTTCCGGTCATCCTCGGCATGTTCGCCTCCGTCCCCGGTGAAGGATGAAGGATGAGGCACGGGCGTTGCAAGCCGTTCGGGCGGGCCACGATCGCGCAAGGCATCGCCAGCGGCACGATGACGCCGAATCCGCAATCCGGACTGTGCGGACGGAACCCGCAGGAGGCAAGCGGCGCGCCTCGCGGAGGTGACCGCGGGCGGGGCGGTAGAATCCCGGCAGGGACAACCTGGTCCCGCTCCCGTCGAAAGGAATGCCATGGCCGCCTCGCACGCCGCACCGCCCCGGACGCTCGACCGTGCGCTCGAGGTCGGGCCGGAGGACTGGCGGGAGCGCGATTTCTACCAGTTGATGACCGCGCTCGTCATCCCGCGCCCGGTCGGCTGGATCTCCAGCGTTTCGGCGGCGGGCGTGCGCAACCTCGCGCCCTACTCGTATTTCAACCTCATGGGCAGCGACCCGTTCTACGTCGCGTTCGGCTCGACCACGGTGAAGGACACGCTCACCAACGTGCGCGAAACGCGGCAGTTCGTCGCCAACATCGCGACCATGCACCTCCTCGACAAGATGAGCTTCACCTCCGGCGACTACCCGAGCGAGGAGGACGAGTTCGGCTGGGCGGACCTCACGCCCGTGCCGTCCGCAAAGGTGCGCCCGCCGCGCGTCGCCGAGGCAAGAGCGCACATCGAGTGTGAGCTGGTGCAGGTCGTCACCGACGGCAACACGAACATCGTTCTGGGCCGCATCGTGCACGCGCACGTCGATCCGTCCGTATGGAAGGACGGGCGCGTCGATCCCCTGCTGCTCGATCCGGTCTGCCGTCTCTCCGGATCCGGATACGCCTCGCTCGGCACGCTCTTCAGCCTGCCGCGCCCCGAGTGGAAGAATGTCAAGGGAACGAGGGGGCATGAAGCGATGCCGCGCGCGGTCGTGCGCGCGAGGAAGTGAGGCGTTCAGCTCTTCGTGTCGCGTGTTACCCTGTATTTTCGACAGCGGGTCCCGCGTCGTTTTGCTTGAGGAGAGAAGCCCATGCCACACATTCCGTACGTCGATCCGGCGTCCGTGACCGATCCCGAAATTCTCGGTTACCTGGAGAAAGCGCGCCTGGAAGGGACGCCCCGGCCCGAGAGTCAGGCCATCCGGGCGCATAACCCGGCCGTGATACGGGCGTTCTCGCAGGCATGGGAGTTGATTTTCCGGCAGGGAGTGTGCGATCACGGAATCAAGGAGCTCTGCCGGGTCTACGTATCGCAGTCGATCGAGTGCGAGTACTGAGGCGTCCAGCGTTCCGTCCAGGCTGGACGGAAAGGCGTGAGCGAAGACCAGTACAGCGAGCTTCTGAAGTTCGAGAGTTCCTCGAAATTCACCGAACGCGAGAAAGTGGCCCTGAGCTACACGAGCGCCATAATCTGGAATCCCGATATCGCCGACGACGCGCTGTGGGCGAAACTTCATCGACATTTCACCATACCCGAGCTGGTCGAGCTGGGAAGCTTCATCGCGCTCACGCTCGGGCAGCAGCGGTGGATCAAGACACTCGGAATCGGGCACGGGGAAATTCTCGCCGACACCCATGCCGGTCTCGCTCCGGCGCCCGCGATGCCGCAAGCGGCCAGGCATGCCTGACGCATCGCGCGGCGCCCGCTGGGCGGTGTTCAATCCGAGCCCCCTACGCGGCCCACCGCCACGCTCCACGCGGTGGCGGCGCTGCGCCTCGCCGCGCGCGGCAATCCCGATCAATCCGCCGTGATGCCCGCCGCCTTGACGAGTTCCGCGTACTTCTATCCGTACCAGTTCTCCACCGCGAATCCCGGCACGCCCGCTTCAGCCACGGTGGGGAGATCCGGAAGGATGTCCGAGCGCTGCCCGGAGGTGAGCGCGATCGACCGGATCCTGCCGGATTTCATGTGTGCCGCCGCGGTGGACACCGTCGCGAAGATGAGCGGGATCTGGCCCGCCACGAGGTCGATCATGGCCGGGGCGCCGCCCTTGTAGGGCACGTGCTGCATCTTCACCTGCGCCAGGCGATTGAAGAGCTCGCCCGCGAGGTGATCGGCGCGGCCGGCGCCCGAGGAACCGAACGAGAGCTTTCCCGGACTCGCCCTGGCGTACGCGACGAGGTCCTTGACGGAGCGCACCGGCAGCGAAGGGTGGACGACCAGGACGTTCAGTGCCGACACGGCGCGCGTCACGGGCGCAAAGTCCCTGACCGAGTCGTACGGAAGATTGCGATGCAGGGCCGGATTGACGGTCAACGGTCCGATCGAGGCCTGCACGAGCGTGTAGCCGTCCGGGGCGGAACGGGCGCCGATCTCCAGCCCGACGATGCCGCCGGCCCCGGGACGATTGTCGATGACGATCTGCTGCTTCCATGTTTCGGAGAGCTTCCGCGCGAGCGCGCGCGCCGTAATGTCCGCACCGCCGCCGGGCGCGACCGGCACGATGATGCGGATCGGCTTCGCCGGATAATTCCCTGCTGCCATGACGGCGCAGGGAATTATCGAGGAAAGACCGGTAACGGCTGCAACTGCAATGCACTTCATCATGATGTTCCTTGCCTGGATTGCGGCAGAGCTAGGGCTTGCGCAGCCCGGCGGCGGTCGTGACCTTGGTCCACTTCGCGATCTCTGTCCGGGTGAAGCGCTCGAACTCCACGGCGGTGCTGCCGACGGCTTCGAAGCCCTGCTCGGTCAGCACCTTCCTCACCTCGGCGAGGCCGATGATGCGCACGAGCTCGCGATTGAGGCGCTCGATCACCTCCGCCGGCACGCCCGCGGGCGCAACCACTCCCTGCCAGGCAATCGCCTCGTAGCCCGCGACGCCCGATTCCGCGACGGTCGGCACCTCGGGTGCGGCCGGCGAACGCTTCGCGCTCGTCACCGCGAGGGAACGCAGGCGCCCGCTCTTCACGTGGGTCATTGCGGGCGCCATCGTGGAACTCATGAGGGAAACGCGCCCGGCGAGCGTGTCGGTCAGCGCCGGGGGGCTGCCCTTGTAGGGAATGTGCACGAGCTTGATCCCCGTCATGACGTTGAGCAGTTCCCCCGCGAGGTGCTGTGAGCCGCCGGTCCCGGAGGAGGCGAAGTCGATCTGCCCCGGCCGGGGTTTCGCGAACGCCACCAGTTCCTTGATGGTGCGCGCGGGCAGCGACGGGTGCGCGAGCCAGATGTTGGGCTGCTGGGAGATCAACGCAACGTGGGCGAAATCGCGCGGCGTGTCGTACGGAAGCTTCACGCCCATCGCGGGATTCGTCGCGTGCGAGGTCGCCACCTGCAGGAGCGTGTGCCCGTCCGGGGGCGACTTCGCGGCGAGTTCCGCCCCGATGATCCCCGTCGCGCCCGGGCGGTTGTCCACCACCACCTGCTGCCCGAGCGCCGCCGCGAGCCGGGGCGTGATGACACGGGCGAGCGTGTCCGAGGAGCCCCCCGGCGCCTGCGCCACGATATAGCGCACCGCGCGCGCAGGATAACCCTGCGCGGCCGCCGACATGCTCGCCATCACTCCGGCAACCAGCAGCGAACCACGCGCAACGGACTTCATGGGGTCGTCACCATCCCGGAACCGGCGCGACCAGATTACCAGATGCCGCCCGCCTTCGCCGACACATCTATGGGAGAATCCGGGCACGTCGCCGCCGTGCCTGCCCGCGGTCACCGCATGTCCCGATTGTCCCCATGCTGCGCCTCACCGAAATCCGGCTGCCTCTCGATCATCCCGAGTCCGCGTTGCGCGACGCGATTCTGCGGCGCCTCGCCCTGCCCGCGTCCGCGCTCGCGGACTATTCGATCTACCGGCGCGCGGTGGACGCGCGCAGGCCGGCCACCGCGTTCACCTACACGCTCGACGTCGCCGTGCGCGACGAGGCCGCCCTGCTGCGCCGCCTGAAGGGCGACCGGCACGTCTCGGTCGCGCCCGACATGTCCTACCGCCCGCCGGCGCGCGCGCCCGACGGGCTCGCGTCGCGTCCCGTCGTGATCGGCACCGGCCCCTGCGGGTATTTCGCCGGCCTGCTGCTCGCGCAAATGGGTTTCCGCCCGATCGTCCTCGAGCGTGGCAAGGCCGTGCGCGAGCGCACGAAGGATACGTGGCGGCTGTGGCGCCGCTCGGTGCTCGAGCCCGAATCGAACGTGCAGTTCGGCGAGGGGGGCGCCGGCACCTTTTCCGACGGCAAGCTCTACAGCCAGGTCCGCGATCCGCGCTACCTCGGGCGCAGGGTGCTGGAGGAATTCGTCAAGGCCGGGGCACCGGGGGAGATCCTCTACGTCGCAAGACCGCACATCGGCACGTTTCGCCTCGTCACCATCGTGGAGAGTCTGCGCGAGACGATCCACGCGCTCGGGGGCGAAGTCCGCTTCGGGCACAGGGTGACCGACCTCGTGGCCGGGGACGGGCAGGTGCGCGGCGTCGTTCTCGCCGACGGCAGCCGCATCGCCGCCGATCACGTCGTGCTCGCGGTGGGGCACAGTGCGCGAGACACATTCGCGATGCTCCGCGGGCGCGGCGTCCACATCGAGGCGAAGCCCTTCTCCGTCGGCGCGCGCATCGAGCACCCGCAGTCGCTCATCGACCGCGCGCGCTACGGCAGGAACGCGGGCCGCCCCCTGCCCGGCGCGGCGGACTACCGGCTCGTGCACCACTGCGCCAGCGGCCGCTCGGTCTACAGCTTCTGCATGTGCCCCGGCGGCACGGTGGTCGCGGCGACCTCGGAGCCGGGCATGGTGGTCACCAACGGGATGAGTGAGTACTCGCGCAACGAGAGAAACGCCAACAGCGCCATCGTGATCGGCATCACGCCCGCCGATTTCCCCGGCGACAGCCTCGCGGGCATCGCGTTCCAGCGGCGGTGGGAGTCGCGTGCGTTCGCGGCCGGCGGCGGCGACTACCACGCGCCCGCGCAACGCGTCGGCGACTTCCTCGCGGGGCGCGCCTCGACCGGGCCGGGGACGGTTCTCCCCTCCTATGCCCCAGGCGTGCGCTGGACCGATCTCGCCCCCTGTCTGCCGGACTACGCGGTGGCAGCGATGCGTGAAGCGCTGCCCGCGTTCGAAAAGAAGCTCCCCGGCTTCGCGATGGAAGACGCGGTGCTGACCGGGGTGGAGACGCGCACTTCCTCGCCGATCCGCATCCGGCGCGGGCGGGATTTTCAGAGCGTCAACACGCGCGGCCTCTACCCGGCGGGCGAGGGAGCGGGCTACGCGGGCGGCATCCTCTCCGCGGCGATCGACGGGATCGAGGTCGCGGAAGCGGTGGCGTCGAGCCTGCTCGCCGCATCTCGTCACCCGCATCTCGTCACCTCGTGAGCGACGAATGAAGTTCGTCGCGATCGTGGGCGGCGGCCCGGCCGGCCTCATGGCCGCCGAGGCGGCGCTGGCGGCAGCAGAGCCAGGTGCCGTCCGGGTCGATCTCTACGACGCGATGCCCTCGGCCGGGCGCAAGTTCCTGCTCGCCGGCAAGGGCGGCCTCAATCTCACGCGCGCCGAGCCGCGCGCGGCGTTCCTCGCGCGCTACGGCGCGCGAGCCGAGCGGCTCGCGCCGCTCATCGACGCATTCGGACCCGACGCGCTGCGCGAATGGGCGCGCGGCCTCGGCATCGAGACATTCGTCGGTTCGTCCGGCCGCGTATTTCCCGCAGGGATGAAGGCGGCGCCGCTCCTCCGCGCGTGGCTGCACCGGCTGCGCGGGGCCGGCCTCGCGCTCCACGTGCGCCACCGCTGGCTCGGCTGGGACGACGCGGGCGCGCTGCGATTCACGACGCCACGCGGGGAGCATCGCGCGCGCGCGGACGCCGTCGTCCTCGCGCCGGGCGGGGCGAGCTGGCCGCGGCTTGGCTCCGGCGGCGCGTGGGTGCCGCTCCTCGCCGCGCGCGGCGTCGCCATCGCGCCGCTCGTCCCCGCGAACTGCGGGTTCGACGTGCGATGGAGCGATCACTTTCGCGGCCGGTACGCGGGCACGCCCGTGAAGTCGGTCGTTGCGGCGTTCGAGGACCGGCACGGCGTCGAGCAGCGGCAGGCCGGGGAGTTCGTGGTGACGGAGAACGGCATCGAGGGCGGGCTCGTGTACGCGCTCTCGGCGCCCCTGCGCGAGGCGATCGCGGCGAGCGGCGCGGCGGCGCTGCGGCTCGATCTCGCGCCGGGACGGACCGCGGCGCGCCTTGCCGCGGAGCTCTCGCAGCCGCGCGGCCGCCGCTCGCTCTCGAGCCATATCCAGGGTCGCACGGGGATGAAAGGCGTGAAGGCGGGTCTGCTGCGCGAAGTCCTCGGTGCGACGGAGCTGGCGGACCTCGCCCGGCTGGCGGCGGCAATCAAGGCTCTGCCGATCACGCTCCTCGCGCCGCGCCCGGTGGCGGAAGCGATCAGCACCGCGGGCGGCTTGCCCTTCGAGGCGCTCGACGAGCGGCTGATGATCCGGGCGATCCCCGGCGTCTTCTGCGCGGGCGAGATGCTCGACTGGGAAGCGCCGACGGGCGGCTATCTCCTGACGGCGTGCTTCGCAACCGGCCACGCGGCGGGACGGGGCGCACTCGAGTTTGCCGGGCGCGCGATCCCGTAACCGGGCCGTGCGGAAGACCGTATTGGCCACGGAGACGCAGCGGCGCGGAGAATTGAAAGAGCGAAGGCCCAGGACCGGAGCCACGCTCATTCAAGGGTTCTTGCCGTCGTCTTGTGCCGGGAGCACTCGGTCCGGGGCGAGTTTCGATTCCCCATTCCCGAACTTCTCTGCGCCTCCGCGTCTCTGCGGCCAATCCTGTCTTTGACGGTCCGTAGCGGCGCTGGCGTCGCGGCGGCTATTATCGCTCTCCATGGAGAAAGTTCGCGTTTCCAAACTCATGTCCGAGCAGGGGCTCTGCTCCCGCCGCGAGGCGGACAGCTACATCGAGCGCGGCTGGGTGCTGGTCGACGGCGCCCCGGTCACCGAGCTCGGCACGCGTATCTTCCCGAACCAGAAGATCACGCTCGCAAAGCCGGCCAAGGCGCGCCAGGAAGCGAGCGTGACGATCCTCCTCAACAAGCCGGTTGGTTACGTTTCCGCGCAGGCCGAGAAGGGCTATCGGCCCGCGGTGACGCTCGTTACCGCCGCCAACCGCTTCGAGGGCGACCGCGCGCCGTTCCGCTTCACTCCCGCCCATCTCAAGGGGCTCGCGCCCGCGGGGCGGCTCGACATCGATTCCACCGGCCTGCTGGTGCTGACGCAGGACGGGCGCATCGCGAAGCGGCTGATCGGCGAGGACTCGGAGATCGAAAAGGAGTACCTCGTGCGCGTCGAGGGCAAGCTCGCCGCCGATGCTCTCGCCCTGCTCAATTTCGGGCTCTCCCTCGATGGCGCGCCGCTGAAACGCGCGCAGGCGAGCTGGCAGAACCGCGACCAGCTCCGGTTCATCCTGCGCGAGGGAAAGAAGCGCCAGATCCGCCGGATGTGCGAGCTGGTGGGACTGAAGGTCACGGGATTGAAGCGCGTGCGCATCGGCAACGTGCGGCTCGGCGATCTCCCTCCCGGCAAGTGGCGCTACCTGCGCGGTGACGAGGGGTTCTAGCACCTGGTCGTGAAACAGGTTCCGGGCAAGAGGCGCGGAGCGTCCTGGCGCCCGGCAGGCGCGAGCCGTGCGGACCGGGAATCGGGACCGAGCGAGCGCAGCGTCCGGTGCGCGCCGGTCCGTGCCGGTCGTGCTTGCCGAATTCCTCCGCGCCTGCGCGTCTCCGCGGCAATTTGCGCTGCCGCCTGCGCGTCGTAGATAATCGGGCGGCATTCGCCCGACGCGGTTCCCGAGGAGGAGATCATGGCAGGCTTGAAGCCCATCCGCCGGGTGGTGACCGGCAACGACGAGCGCGGCCGCTCGAAGGTAGTGTGGGACGGCCCGGCCCCCAACGCCCACGCGTCCTCGATGGGTGTCGGCCGCGGCCACACCGATCTCTGGATCTGGAACGAGACGCCGGCGCCGCTCGCCGAGACCGCCGATCCCGGTAGCGGCAGCTACGTTTTCCCGGGACCCGACGACGGTGGACACCTCCGCGTCGTGCAGGGCCCGCCGAAGCCCGCCGACTACGACCCGGCGAGCGACCGGGACCTCGTCGCGCCACATCCGCCGAAGCTCCGTCCCGGCGCAACGCGTGTCTGGGATCGTGGCGGGAACGACTATTTCTCCTCGGCCTTTCACAAGACCCAGACGATCGACTACGGGATCATGCTGGCCGGCGAGCGCGATCTCATCCTCGACGACTGCAAGCTCGTGATGAAGCCCGGCGACATCGTCATCCAGGTCGGCGCATGGCACCAGTGGAGCTTTCCGAAGGGTGCGCAGATGGCCTTCGACATGTTCGCGGCGCGCTTCGTGGACGGCCCGAAGGGCCTCGGACAGGGAAACGACAAGCCGATCACGACCGTGCCGAAGCTGCCGGAGGGCGTGAAGCCGCAGCGGCGGATCGTCACCATCGACCAGGAGCCGGGTATCGGGACGCTGGTCTGCGACGGCCCCGCCCCCGACGTGCGGGTCGATCCGGTACGGCCGGGCTTCGCCTCGCAGCGGCTCTGGGTCACCGACTGCCACCCGGCGGCGGTCGTCTTCGAAACGCTGCACCTGCCGCACACGATCGAGCCGCCGCAGAACGGTTCGGTGTGCCGCGTCGTGACTTTCCCGCCCGATGACGCCTGGAAGGGCGGGGCGGGCTCGGCGGAAGTCCAGGCGTACTTCCGCTCGATGGGCTCGCCGGCCGCCTCGGCCTATTCGCCGCAGGCGCCGCACCCCTACATGCAGAAGACGCGCACGCTGGATTTCTGTATCGTGCTGGAGGGCGAAGTCGTGCTGGTGCTCGACACGCAGGAGGTCGCATTGAAGTCCGGCGACGTCGCGATCCAGCGCGGCACGGCGCACGCGTGGAGCAATCGTTCGGCGCGCCCGGCGGTCGTGGCGATTGCCTCGCACGATGGCAAGTGACCAGGTGAATCCGTGATTGCATGGTCGAGTGATTTGCCGGGCCGGCGGTCGGGCGGCGCCGGCGCCTTCGGAGCCGCCCTGCCGCCGGATGACCAACCAGTGAGGAGACGGTGATGCGAAGAATGATCCCCGCAGCGATCGCTTCGGTCGCGGTGCTCGCCGCCGCACCCGTGACCGCACAGACTTTCCCGTCGCGGCCGCTCGAACTCGTCGTGCATACGTCCGCGGGCGGCGGTACCGACCTCTTCGCGCGGGCGGTCGCGGACATCATCACGAAGGAGAAGCTCGTCACGCAGCCGGTCAACGTGGTGAACCGGCCGGGCGGCGGCGGCGCGATCGCCTACAACTACATCAAGAGCCGGCTCGGCGAGCCGCACACGATCATGGCGGTCGCCACGCTCGCGCTCCTCACGCAGACGCTGCGCCCTGAACTGGGCATCAACATGGAGCACTTCACGCCCATCGCCTTCGTGGCCTCCGATCCGCAGGCGATCATGGTGCCCGCCGATTCTCCCTACAGGACGATGAAGGACCTGATCGACGCCGGGAAGTCGGGTTCCGGCACGATCGTCGCGAGCGTCACCTCCCCCGGCGGGTCGGGGCGCATGCTGGTGTTTCTGCTCGAGCGCGAGACCGGCGCGAAGTTCAAGACCGTCTCGTTCAAGAGCGGCGGCGACGCCATCATCCAGGTGATGGGCGGCCACACCCAGTTCACCACGGAGAACATCAGCGAAGGCTACGGAGCGGTGCAGGGCAGGAAGCTGCGCGTGCTCGCGGTAACCTCGCTCAAGCGCCTGCCGATCGTTCCCGACGCCCCCACCCTGATGGAACTCGGCATCAAGCTGCACGTGGGCACCGGGCGCGGCTTCGCGATGCCAGGCGGCGTGCCGAAGGAGGCCGCCGCGCACATGGAATCGGTCATCGAGCGCGTCTACCACACCGAGCAGTGGAAGGAGCACTCCGAGAAGAACATGTTCGAGCGTATCTGGATGGGATCGGCCGACTACGCGAAGCACCTCGCCCAGCGGCGCATCGATCAGGAGCAGTTCCTGAGAGCGGTGGGGATCATCGGCTCCAAGCCATGATGGGGGCGGGTGATGGGTGATCCGATTACTGGACCGGGATTCCCGCCGCCTTCACGATCGGCGGCCATTTCGCGACTTCGGCGCGGATCGCGGCCGCGAACGCATCGGGCGTGTCACCCGGCACCTCGAAAGCGTCGGCACGGAGCCGCGCCTGGATGTCCGGAAGTTTCAGGATACGCGTCACCTCGCCGTTCACGCGCTCGACGATCTGCGGCGGCGTGGCCGCGGGCGCGAGGAACCCGTACCACGCCCCTGCCTCGAACCCCGGCACTCCGGATTCCGAGACCGTCGGCACCTCCGGCAGTACCGCGGAGCGCCGGGGACCGGCTATTCCCAGGGCGCGCAGGCGTCCAGCCCTGACGAGCGGCGCGGACTGCGCGGCCCCGCCGAGCACGAGCGACGCCTCGCCGCTCATCGTGGCGGTGACCGCCGGCGCGTTGCCCTTGTAGGGCACGACAATCACGTTCACGTTCGCCTCCTTCCTGAAAAGCTCCGCCCCCAGCTGCGTCGGCGCCCCGCCGCAGGCCCAGACAATCTCTCCGGGGCGCGCGCGAGCGAGCGCGATCAGCTCCCGCACCGAGCGCACGGGCAGCGACGGATGCGCGACGAGCAGGAAATGCTGGGCGGCGATCCGGACGATGGGCGCGAAATCCCGCACCGGGTCGTACGGCACTTTCGCAAACAGGCTGGAATTCATGCCATGTGTGCCGTTGGTGCCGAGGAGGAGGGTGTAGCCGTCCGGCGCGCTACGAGCCGCCACTTCGGCGCCGACCATCCCGTTCGCTCCGCCGCGGTTGTCAATCAGTACCTGCTGGCCCCAGGCCTCGGCGAGCTTCTGTCCGACGGCGCGCGCGAGGAGGTCGGAGGGACCGCCCGCGCCGAAGGGCACCACGATGCGCACCGGCTTTGCGGGGTACGGCTGCGCGAACGAGGCCGGCGCAAGCGAAGCGAGCGCCGCCACGGCGAAGGACACGGCGGAAATCGGAAGGGCGGAGCTGCCGGGAATGCGGTTTCGAGCGGGCATGGCGGAATCTCCTCGACGCAGCCCGCAGGATACCGCGATTGAACGAGCGGACGCGTTCCGCCCCCTTCCGCGATCCGCCCGCCCCGCCCTCTGGCGGCGCCACGCCTTCCCCTGCTCTCCTCCGCTACAATCCCCGGAACAACGACAATCCATGCGATGAGACCCGATGCGACTTTCTCGAATGGCTGCCGGTGCTGGTCGCTGCATGTGCCGCGTTGCCCGGGCCGGCGCAATCGTTTCCGGAGCGCCCGGTGCGCCGGGTTCCCGGGTTCGCTCCCGCGGGCGCGCCCGATTCGATCGCGCGCGGCACCGGCCACTCATGGGCGAACCGCTCGGACATGCCGTGCCACATGCTTTTCGTGCTGATCGACGGGGAGTTCGACACGGAGCTGAAGGTGGCGTTTGCGCAAGAGCAATCCGCCGCGGACGAGCGAGGATGACGAGCCGGGCCGAGCCCCGGCAGGAGGCGAACCCATGAAGCTCTACATCACCCCCGGCTCCCCTTATGCGCGCATCGTGCGCATGCTCGTGCACGAGAAGGGGATGGCGGGGGGAGTCGAGGTGATCGTGGCGCAAACGCGCCTTGCGGGCAGCCCCTACTACCGCATCAACCCGTCCGGCCGCGTCCCCTACCTCGTGCGCGACGACGGCGCCGGCATGGAGGAGTCGGCGCTGATATTCGACTACCTCGACCAGCTCGACGGCGCGCCTGCCTTCGGACTGCCGGGCGGAGCACAGGCGTGGGAGGCGCGTCGCCTCGAGGCTCTCGCCCGCAGCATGCTCGACGGGCTCGCGGTGTGGGGCCGCGAACTCGTGCGCCCGCAGAACGAGAGATCGCCGGCGGTCGTCGCGCACGAAGCGGCCCGCGCCGGGCGCATGACGGGCGTGTGGGAGCGGGAAATCGACAGCCCCCTCATGCGCGGCGCGTTGAACCGGCTGCACATGACGCTCGCCTGCGCGCTCGGGCTCGAGGCGCGGCTTGCCGGCTTCCGCTGGCGCACCGATCACCCGCGGTTGTGCGCGTGGCACGAACCGATCGCGGCACGGCCGTCGTTCGCGGCGACCGCACCACCGCCGAGCGCCTGACCATCCCAATCATCGGGGAGCAGCCGGACATAGGTCCGGCCGCGACCCGCGCGCGCCGACGGCAAGGCCATCACCGGCAAGTTCGGCGCGCAATCGACCACGGAGCGGGGCTGCAACGCGGCGCGCGCGGTCGGGCTCGACATGCCGGCGAACACCCGCGCAGTGCCCGGTTCGCTCGATCGCATCGAGCGCGGACGGTACCGCACGTGAAGCGCGGGCGGGTGCTACTGCGCCTTGATTCCCGCGGCCTCGATGATCGGCCACCACTTCCTGATTTCCGCCCGCTGGAGCGCGGCGAGCACTGCGGGGGCCTGCTTCTCGCGCGCGGCAATCTCCACGCCCTGGCCCATCAACCGCTCGCGCACCTTCGGATTGGCGAGAGCAGCCACCACCGCGCGGTTGACGGTATCGATGATTTCCTTCGGCGTGGCCTTGGGGGCGAATATCGCCGCCCAGAGCGAGAACTCCAGCCCCCCCGGGAATCCCGCCTCCGCCATGGTCGGCACATCGGGCATGATCTTCAGGCGCTGGGTGCTCGTCACGCCCACCGCCCGGAGCACGCCGGAGCGTACATGGGGTGCGGCGGTGGCGGGGTTGATATATGCCAACTGGACCTGCCCGCCCATTAGGTCCTGCATGATCACCCCGGCGCCGCGATAGAAAACCGTCTGGAATTGCGTGTTCGTCTGTTTTCGCAGCACCTCGTCGAGAAGATGCGACGGACTGCCGATTCCGGCGCTGGCGGAAGAGGCCTTGTCGGGATTGGCTCTCAGCCAGCTCACCAGCTCCTTGAACGTGTTGACCGGCATGCTCTTGTGGACGGTGAGCAACATCGGGGCATCCGCCATGAAGGCGACCGGCGCGAAGTCCTCCACCACGTCGTAGTCGAGCTTCAGGAGCTTCGCGAGGGCGACATGGGTATTCCAGATGCCGACAATCAGCGTGTAGCCGTCCGGCGCCGCGCGCACGACGCGCCCCAGGCCTATGGATCCGCCCCCGCCGGTCACGTTCTCGACCACGACCCCCTGCCCCAGGTGTCCCTGCATTCCCTCGGCCGCTGCCCGGCCCACGACATCGGTCAGGCCACCCGGCGGAAACGGCACGATCAGGTTGATGGATCGCGCCGGATAGTTCTGCGCCCACGCGCCCGTCGCCGCGACGAGCGTCAAGGCAGCGACCGCTACCAGTCTCTTCATGCGATTCTCCTCCAGCCGTCGTCGGTCATGTTGTTGAAAGGCAAGGAACCTTCCGGCACCTCGTCGGAACACGAACTCCCCTCATCGTTACGCGATCATCTTAACCCATGGACGGCGCGAACGGCGCGGACCCCGGCGCACCCTGCTCGAGCAACCTCGGGGCCACCCTCGTTACCGCGCACGCCGATCGCGATCGCGGTGTGCACGTCGTGCCCGCAGGCGTGAACGATGCGGGCGACCATTGCGTCGATGCTTTCCTTCGTCATCATGTCCGGGATTCTATCCGGCGCGCACGCGCCACCACGCGAGCGCGAGCGCCGGGGCGAGGACGGCCGCCCCGGAGAGCTCCATCTCCCCGGGCGTGAGCGGCATGAGACCTCCGCCCGGCGTCGCGAGCACCGCGCCGCCCGCGATGAGCGCGAGGCGCAACGGCCACTCGAGCGAACCGGCGCGCCGGAGGTCGCCCACGCCCGCCTGGTATCCCTGAATACCGCCGCAGATGAACACCACGCCCGCCATCGTCGACACCGTGAGATAGAACGTCTCCCACCAGGGTCCTTCCAGCACGAACGCGGGATTCAGCACGAAGAAGAACGGCAGGAAGTAGATGATCGATCCGACCACCATCGATTCCCAGCCCGTCTTCATCGCCGGCGCGCCGGCGATCCCCGCCGCCGCGAACGAGGCGATCGCCACCGGCGGCGTGATCGAGGAGAGCATCCCCCAGTAGAACACGAACATGTGTATCGCCATCCGGTTGAGGCCGGCCTTCTCCAGCGCCGGTCCCACGAGGATCGCGAGGAAGATGTAGCACGCCGTCGTGGTGAGGCCGAGTCCCAGCACGAGGCTCGTCAGCGCGGCCATGGCGAGGAGCAGCAGCGCGTTGTTACCCGCGAGTCGCAGCATGTCGTTCGCGAGGCTGGAGACGACGCCGGTCAGCGAGAACGCGCCGATCAGCAGGCCGCAGCCGGCGAGGATGCCGATCAGTTCGGCGAAGGTCCGGCCGTTCAGCTCCAGGAACTTCAGGACCGTCCCCCGGTTCCAGCGTTCGCGACTGAAGGCCTGGTTCAGCGCGAGCAGGAGCGCCGTCGCGTAGAACGGCGCGTGGCTCTCGCGCTTCATCACGAGCAGCATGAAGACGAGCAGCGCGATGACGAAGGCGTAGTACCAGCCCTCGCGCAGCGTCGCGCCGAGCCGGGGCAGCTCCTCGCGGCGCAGGCCCTTCAGGCCGTGGCGGGCCGCGTAGGCGTCGACCTGCATGAACAGGCCGAAGTAGTAGAGGAACGCCGGGATCGCCGCGGCGGCGGCGACCGCCGCGTAGCTCACGTTCAGGAATTGCGCCATGACGAACGCCGTCGCGCCCATCACCGGGGGCGCGAGCACCGCCCCGGTCGAGGCGCAGGCCTCGATCGCCGCGGCATAGGAGGCACGAAAGCCGGTGCGCTTCATGACCGGTATGGTCATGGTGCCCGCGGTAAGGACGTTGCTCACGATGGAACCGGACATCATGCCGAGGAGCGCGCTTGCGAAGATGCCGACCTTGGCGGCGCCGCCGCGAAAGGTGCCGCAGAGCGCGAAAGCGAGATTGATGAAGAAGCGCCCCGCCCCGGTCAGCATCAGCGCGGTGCCGAACACGAGGAAGCCGATCACCGTCTCGGCGAAGGCCTGCAGCGGTATGCCGAGCAGGCTCTCGACCGAGAGCATGTGGTAGGCGCTCGCCTGCGCGGCGGTCGACTGCGTTCCCTTGAGCGGGCCCAGCCACGCGGAGTCGGCGAAGAGTGGATAGACCGTGACGGGCGCCACCGACAGCATGAGCCCCCAGCCGCCGGTTCGGCGCAGCGCTTCCATGAGTAGCGCCCACATCGCGTAGCCGCACCACACGATCCAGCCGGGCGCGCCGCCGAACTCCCAGCCGAGCTCCGCGGCCTTGCGGATGTTCGACATGAGGAGCACGGCAACCGCGACGGTCAGGAGAAAGAGCGCCGCGTCGGGCCACGGCACCCGGTCGAGCGGCGCGCGGCGGTTCGCGGGAAAGATCACGAACACGAAGGGCAGCATCACCAGCACCAGCGCGTAGTAGTACTCGGTGTTGAGCGGCGTGAAGCCGATGAAGAACCGCAGCACGAACTGCTGGTTGACGCACAGGAAAATCGTGAGCGTGGTGGCGACTAGGAGCAGCCAGCGCCACCCGCGGGTGAGCGCCCGCGCGCGCAGGCCCTCCGCCTCGGCGGGTGCAACCGCCGGCGGTGGATCGCGACCCGGGCCGCCTGCCGCAGTGGTCGCCATCCGGACGAGGCCGAAACGCGGCAAAGCGCCGCCGGCTCAGTCGAATATCGCGGGCAGGCCCGCCTTCGCGAGCGCGGCCGAGCGCGCGGCGCCCCATCCCTTCTGGAATGCTTCCTTCTCGTCGGGCGGACTGGTCCGGAGAAACCTCCCCCACGCCTCGGCAAGTATGGCCTGGCGTTTCACCAGCGACTGGTTGTGCGCCTCGTGCTCCGCTTTCCAGGCGCCGGCCTCCCGGAACGCACGCACCGCCCCCTCGTGGTAGGGAAGCACCCACTGGAAGTTCTGGCGCGAGAGCTCGAAGCCATCGGCGCCCGGCGCGCCGTCCTTGTAGGCGGCATAGTTCACGATCATCGACTTCGCGATGCCGTACACGAGATCCGCCGGCTGCCCGGCGTAGGCCATCACGATCGGATAGGGATAGGTCGGCAGCTCGACGGGATTCTGGGGAGTGAGTCCCACCCCGCAGGTCGCCGTGTGCGGCGCGTAGTACGGGCCGAGCCTGTGCAGGCGCGCCCAGCCCGCCTTGTCGGCAGCGGGGGTCGGCGGGTAAAGGAGCCCGCGCGGGGACGCCTCCGCCTCCTTCGCCTGCCCGGATATCGTCGAGGCGATCGCGGCGTCCACGGTATTGTTGAGTATCCCCTTCCACATCGCACCGTAGCTCGAGAATTCGACCAGCTTCACGTCGTTGCGCGTGAGATTGCCGAAGGCGAGAACCGCGAACGCGTTCTGGTTGAGCGCGGGAGCGCCGACCACGACGCCGACACGTTTGCCCCTGAGATCCCGGATCTCCCGCACGCCCGTGTCCTTCGCGACGCCGAGCGAGATCGCGTTGCAGGCGCTCGAGGAAAGGATGAGGCGCAGCGGCTGCGGTCCCCAGTCCCGCACGGCGAACTCGAAGACCCCCTCCTGGGCGAAATAGACACCGATGCCCATGGCGGAGGCCTGCGCGCGCCCGCCCTTCAGCGGCGCGAGTCGCGCGACGTCGTTCCCAGCCGGCAGCACGCGCAGATCCGTGCCGTGGCTGTCCTTCATCGCCTTGCCGATCGCGACGGCGATGTTGAACCCGCTCGACCCGGTTTCGTAGGCGGTGACGGTGAGCGTGGCCGGCAGCTTGATGTCCTGCGCCAGGGCGGCGCCCGCCAGCACGAGCAGCGCGCCCACGGTCAGTCGCTTCAGCATGATCGCTCCTCCCCGGCTTCGTCCCGTGCCGCCGGCCGGACGGCCGTTCACGGCGGCATCGCTCCCGTTTCGCTCCGGGCCCGGGGGCCGGAGCCCGCGGGCCGGAGGTGATCATGTTGCCCTGACGGTGGGAGTCTGTCGAGCCCCACGCCGCATGCTGCCGTGCTAGCATTCCCGCGGGAGGTAGTACGCCATGACCCTGCGGCCTTCCTTTTGTTGCGCGCTGACCGCGGTTGCCCTCGCGTCCGTGCCGGGTCCCGCGGTCGGCCCGGTTCAGGCGCAGGACTACCCGAACCGCCCCGTCCGCCTGATCGTGCCGTTCGCCCCGGGGGGTGGATCGGATTTCGTCGGCCGGCTGATCGGCCAGAAGCTGACGGAACTGCTGGGCCAGCAGGTCATCGTGGACAATCGGCCGGGCGCCGCCTCGCTCGTGGGGACGCAGATCGCGGCGCGCGGCGCGCCGGACGGCTACACCCTGCTCCTCGCGGACGCCGGGTTCACGATCAACATCGCGTTCTTCCGGGACCCGAAGTACGACGCCTCGAAGGATTTCGAGCCGGTATCCGTCATCGCGGGAACGCCCTACATACTCGTGGTGAATCCGCAGCTTCCCTATTCGAGGAGCCTGAAGGAGTTCATCGCCGCGGCGAAATCCCGGCCCGGAGAACTCGCTCTCGGTTCCGCAGGCAGCGGCAGCGGCACGCACATGACGGGGGAGCTCTTCCGGCTGCGCGCCGGGATTTCCATGACGCACGTGCCCTACAAGAGCGTCGGCCCCGCCATGGCGGACGTCGTCGCCGGCCAGATCCAGTCCACGTTCTCCACGCCCCCGACCTCGCTCCCCCTCGTGAAGGCGGGACGGCTGAGAATACTCGCGGCGGCGGCGCCGAAGCGCAGCCCTCTCCTGCCGGAGGTGCCGACCTTCGCCGAGAACGGGTTCACCGGCATCGATGTCTCCAACTGGTACAGCGTGATGTCGGTGGGCGGCACGCCGAAACCCGTGATCCAGAAGCTCCACGGCGCGGTGCTGCGAGCGATCGACTCCACGGACATGCGCGAGCGCCTTGCAAGCAGCGCGCTGGAACCCGCGCCCAACACGCCGGAGGAATTCCGCGCGCTGATTTCGCGCGAGATCAAGCGCTGGGTGGGAGTGGTGAAGGACGCGGGGATCCAGCAGCAATAGGAATCCACCGCCCGCGCGCTCGCGGCGAACGCGAGCGAAATCCCCGTGACGGCGAGCCATGACCGCCGGCCGTGCCAACCCGCCGGCATCGACCGCCTCCTTCTCCGCGTGAAACCCGCTCCTAGTACGACATGCGCAGCCCGCCGTCGCGGATGAGCGCCCGGTAGCGCACGTACTCCTCCCGCATCATCCGGCTGAAGCCGTCGGGCGTGCTGTCGGGTACCGACTCCGCGCCCTGGCTCGCGAAAAGCACGCGCACGCTCGACTTGCGCAGCGCGCGCACGATGTCTCCGTGCAACTGCTCGACGACGCGGCGCGGCGTTCCCGCCGGCGCGACCACGCCCGACCAGCTGTCGATCTGCGCCTCGGGCAACCCGACCTCCGCGATCGCCGGCACCGCCGGCAGCGTCGGGCTGCGCCGCGGCGTCATGACCGCGAGCGCGCGCAGGCGACCCTCGCGCACCGGCACGAGCACCGCGGGTAGCGTGTGAACCGAAAAGTGCACGCGGCCGAGCCCCTTCTCGACGAGCGAATCGGAGAGCTTGCTGAACGGCACGTGCACGGCATCGATGCCCACGGTGCGCGTGAACACCTCTCCGGCGAGATGGGACGCGGAGCCGATGCCGAGGGAGGCGAAATTGAGCTCGCCCGGCCGCACCCGCGCATACATCGCGAACTCCGCAGCGGTACGCACCGGAATCGCGGGAGATACCGCCAGCACGTTGGTGATCGACGCGACGTGCGCCACGCCGACGACGTCGGCGAGCGCCCGGTAGGGCGGCTGGTCGCGGACGAGTTCCGTGATGAGACGGGTGACGCCGACCATGGCGAGGGTATGCCCGTCGGAGTTCGCCCTCGACACCACGGTATTGCCGATGAGCCCGCCCGCGCCGGCGCGGTTCTCGATCACCACGTGGCGCTGGTAGAAGGCGCCGAGGTCCTCGCCCACCAGCCTCGCGAAAACGTCGTCGGCCGTGCCCGGCGGGTTCGCGACGATGATGCGGATCGACCGGGCCGGGAATTCCGCGAGAGCGGGCGTGGGCTGCGCCGCGCACGGCGCCAGGGCGAAGCCCAGAAGCAGGGATCCGAGCACGCCCATCCGGTCGCGGAGCGCCATGTTCACGATCACCAGTCTACCGCGTCACCCCCCTCTCGACACCCCTCGCCCGTCACCGCCTCGCGAGTTTCTGCACGCGCCAGTTGAGGGTGTCCGCCACGTAGATGTTCTCCCTGCGATCGAGCGCGAGAAAGTGGGCCTCCCCGTAGCGGTGCGGCGCCTTGCCCTGCCCGCCGCTCGCACCGAGCACCTTGCCCGCCGGATCGAGCTTCATGATCATCCCGGTGTGCCCGTGCGCCATCATGATGTGCCGGCGGTCCTGGCACAGCGCGAGCCCGCATGGCGTGCCGGGATGGCCCGATTCGCGCACGTAACGTCCTTCGAGGTCGAAGACCTGTATGCGCGCGTTGGACCGGTCCGCGACGTGGATCAGCCCCTGGCCGTCGACCACGATCGAGTGGGGCACGTTGAACTGCCCGGACCCCTTGCCGTCGCCGCCCCAGGTGCCGATGAATTCGCCGTCCGGCGCGAACTTGAGCACCCGGGATTCCCCCTTCCCGTGTCCCTGTGTCACGAAGATCTCGCCGCCGGGGCCGAATGCAAGATCGTTCGGCTCGTTGAAGCAGCGCAGGTGCCCGGCCTGGTGCCACTCCCCGGCATTGGCCCTCACCCCCAGCACCATGAGCACGCGGCCTCTCGGGCTCAGCTTGACGACGACGTGCGATCCGGTGTCGGTCACCCAGACGTTGTCCTCGGCGTCGACGCGCAGCCCGTGCGGCAGCGTGAAGAGTCCGTCGGCAAGCGAGCGCAGGAACTTCCCCGCCCCGTCGAACTCGAGCAGCGCGCGCGCGCCGCGATGGAACACGAGGATGCGGCCCCTCGAATTGACCGCCACGCCCGAGCACGGCCCGAAGCTCATGCCCGGCGGCAGCTTGAAAGGATCGGGCGCTGGCTCGTAGCCGAGATCGGGGACACCCGCGAGCGATGCACGAACCGTTTCGGCAAGACTTGTCACCGGCGCCACCCCCTCGTCTCCGGTATCGGGTCCCGACCCGCCTGGTGTCGCGGAACGGTGAAGCGCGGTCGCTCCCCGGTTCGCGCCTCCCGCTAGCGCGCGAGCCCCAGGTCGGTGAGCACCGCCTTCATCTCCGCGTAGTCCTGGTCGAGTTCCTTGCGGAACGCATCCCCGGAGACGAAGGAGTCGGCCCAGACGTTCTTCCGGAGGTCGTCCTGCCACTCCTGCACCTCGGTGGCCTTCTTCAGCAGCCCCGCCCAGTAGGCCGCCTGCTGGGGCGTGATGCCCTTGGGGGCGAAGATCGCACGCCACGCGCCGAACACGACGTTGACGCCCTGCTCGCGCCACGTGGGAACGTCGGCGAGCGCTCCCGGCAGGCGCCTGTCCGCGGTGATGGCGAGCACGCGCAGCCGACCGGCCGTCACATGCGGCGCCACGTTGCCCGATGCGGTCGTCACGAGGTCGATATGGCCGCCCATGAGGTTGGGCAGGGCATCGGCCGAGCCCTTGTAGGCGACCACCTTGAGCTCACGCGCCGCGCCGCCCATCGCCTTCATCGCGACGCCGGCCGCGATGTGGTTGTGGCTGCCGAGCAGCGGCGAAAAGCCGATCGTCACCGACTTCGGGTCCCTGCGCAGCCGGTCGGCGAGGTCCTTGCCGGTGCGCAGCGCCGAATTCGCCGCCACCGCGAACGCGGTGTAGTCGTTGAAGAGCGCCGCGATCGGCGTGAGATCGGAGTGATGCAGCTTGCTCGCCCCGGTGATGTTGTTCGTGAGCAGCGCCGGCCCCGCCACCACGAGATAGTGGGGATCACCCGCGTGCTGCTGGACGTAGGTATAGGCGATCGAGCCGCCGCCGCCGGCGCGGTTGACGACGGTCAATGTCGCCGGCAGCATCCTGCCCGCGCTCCACACGTGCTCGATGGTGCGCGCGGTCTTGTCGTTGCTGCCGCCGGGCGGATTCGGCACGACCAGTTCCACGTTCTTCTGCGGCGCCCAGCCCTGCGCGCCGGCGGCGTTTGCGGCGGCGGCAAGCACCAGCGCCGCCAGGAAATGAAAAGGGCTCATCGGGACTCCTTGCTCGTCGAAAAACGACCGCCTCGCCGCCAGCGCATTCCTTGCTTCCACGACATGGCGCCGCCCGCGCGCCGCGCGAGTATTCTACCCATGATCGCGAGCGCGATTCTTGGTAGGATACGAAGGTCTCGCGTTCGCGTGACGTCTTTGACGTGGAGGAACAGGATGGCCGAGAAAATGACCGGGGCGCGGCTCTTTGCGCGCATGTTGAAGGCTTACGGTGTGACGCACGTGTTCTTCATGGACGCGATATTGCGGCGCGCGCTCGCCGAGATGGAGGACGTGGGCATCAGGCGCATCCTTGGCCACTCCGAAAAAGCGGTCGCCTACATGGCCGACGGCTACGCGCGCGCGTCGGGGCGGCCCGGCGTGTGCATGGCGCAATCCGTGGGCGCCGCGAATCTCGCCTCGGGTCTGCAGGACCCGTACCTCGGGCACTCTCCCGTCGTCGCGTTCTCCGGCCGCCACGTGGCCACCAGCCAGTACCGCAATGCCTATCAGGAAGTACCGCACGAACCGCTCTACCAGTCGGTCACCAAGTGGCAGGGTCGCGTCGACGTGCTGGAGCAGATTCCGCACGTGCTGCGGCAGGCATTCCGCGAGGCGACGACCGGCACGCCGCGGCCGGTGCACGTCGACATGGCGGGCTACACGGGCGACGCGGTGACCGCCGAGGAGGGAGCGTTCGAAGTCGCCGCGGACGAAGCGCATACCCGCTACCCCGCGTTCCGGCCGGCGCCCGATCCGGCGGCGATCGAAAAGGCGGTCGCCGCGATCGGGTCCGCGGCGCGTCCGGTCATCGTCGCGGAGCACACCGCCGAGATCTGCGGCGCACGGGAGGCGCTCGCGAAATTCGCGGGCCGCATTCAGGCCCCGGTCGTCGCCACGCTCGATGCCAAGGCCATCATGCTGGAGGAGCACCCCCTTTTCCGCGGGACGCTCGGAACGTACGGGCGAAGCTGCGCGAACCACGTTGTCGCCGACGCGGACCTCGTCATCTACGCGGGCGGCAACACGAGCGACCAGTCCACCGCCAACTGGAAGATCCCCGCGCCCGGAACGCGGGTGATCCATATCGAGCTCGACCCCGTCGAACTCGGCAGGAACTATCCCGGCACGATCGGCGTACAGGCCGACGTGCGCCTCGCGCTGGAGGCGCTGGCGGCGGGCGCGCCGGCGATGAAGCACGACGAGTGGCTTGCCGCCTCGCGCAAGCACGTGGAGGCGTGGCGCGAGGAGGCGGAAGCGGCGCGCGCTTCCGACGCCGTGCCCGTGCACCCGCAGCGCCTCTGCAGGGAGGTGACCGACTGCCTGCCGCGGGATGCGATCCTCGTCGCCGACACGGGTTACGCGGCGGTCTGGACCGGGACGCTCGTCTACCTCACGCACGCGACGCAGAGTTACGTCCGGGCGGCGGGATCGCTCGGCTGGTCCTTCCCGGCCTCCCTCGGCGCGAAGTGCGGCGCGCCGGATCGCCCGGTCGTCTGCTTCACGGGCGACGGCGGCTTCTACTATCACCTGCCGGAGCTGGAAACCGCGCGCCGCCGCGGCATCAAGACCGTCACCATCGTCAACAACAACCGGTGCCTCGCGCAGGGCGTGAGGAACCTCACGCTCGCCTACGGCAGCCACGACAAGACCCGCATGGGCGAATGCTACGAATACAGCAACACGGATTTCGCGCGCATCGCCCAGGCCTTCGATTGTTTCGGCGCGACGGTGGAGAAGCCGCAGGAGTTCCGCAAGGCATTCGAAGCCGCGCTCGCCTCGCCCCTGCCGGCGGTGATCGACGTCAAGACGGATCCCGGCATGCAGGCGCCGCTGGCGTGGGCGCCCGCCTGACGGCGAAGGTGATCGTCTTCCGCCTCGGGGTTGCCGTCATGATCGCCGCGTTGCCGGCGAGCAACGCGGCGATGACGCAGCAATACCCGGAGCGCCCGGTGCGCCTCATCGTGCCCGCCGCGCCGGGAGGGGCGATCGACGTCGTGGGACGCATCGTCGCCAACCGGCTCACGGACATCTTCGGCCAGCACGTGCTCGTGGAGAACCGCGCCGGCGCGAACAACATCCTCGGCACCGAGATCGCAGCCCGCGCGCCCGCGGACGGCTACACGCTTCTAACCACCGCCGGGTCGCACACCATCAATCCGGCGGTGTACCGGAAGCTCCCCTACGACGCCCTGCGCGATTTCACGCCCATCTCCCGCATCGCCGATTCCGGCGGACTCGTGATCGTGGTGCACCCTTCCGTGCGGGTATACAGCCTCCAGGATCTGATCGCGCTCGCCCGCAAGCGCCCCGGGGACGTCAACTACGGCTCGGCGGGCTTCGGCAATCTCACGCACATCGCGGGGGAGATGTTCCAGGTGTCGAGGAGGCAGGCGTGAAAGGCTACGTCGCGAGCGGCTGGTACGGGCTCTACGGCCCGCGCGCCATGCCGCGCGACATCGTGGAGCGCCTGAACGCCGCTGTGAAGAAGGTCGTCGCGACGGCGTACATCCGCGAGCGCTTCGCCCAGTTGAACCTCGAGCCGGTGGGCAGCACGCCGGAGGCATTCGCCGCCTTCCTGAAAACGGACCTGGAAAAATACGCGAAAATCGCGCGAGCGGCGAAGATCGAGCCGCAATAAACGAAGCGCGCCGCGCTCCTTCCATCAAGTGAACGGCAGCGGACATCCAGCGGCTTGATCGATCGTTCGGGAGGACCCCATGTTCGAGTACTTCCCAAACAACTACACGTGGAGCCTCGCGGTCATGTCGGCGTTGAACCGCGGCGGCCAGATTTCGGAGATCGACGAGGCCTGCCGGCCATTGAGGGAGATCGCCGGCATCAAGGCGTTGCAGGGCGACAGGATCCAGCAGAACGCCTGGTTCGAGAGCTGGATGAAGCTCGCCGAGCGCGTCGAGCGCCTCGGGCGGGCGGACGAGCAGGCGGGACACACGCTCTCCGCCGGCCGGAAGTACCTGCGCTCGGGCATCTATTACCTGCTCGCCGAGCGCATGCCGAGTCACAAGGACCCGCGCCGGCTCGCCGCCTACCAGCGCGGCATCGAGGTCTACCGGAACGGGCTCGTGTGCCGCAGGGAGCCGGTGGAGTTCGTGGAGGTACCGTACGCCGGGCAGCGCCTGCCCGCGCTCTTTTCCCGGGCCCCCGTGGCGGGACGCGCGCCGTGCATCGTGCATTTCGACGGCCTCGACGTCACCAAGGAGATCATCTATTCCGCCGTCGCCGACGAGTTTCGCCGCCGCGGCGTGTCGCTCTTGATCGTGGATCACCCCGGCACCGGCGCGGCGCTGCGCCTGCTGGGGCTGCCGAGCGGTCCCGATACGGAGAAGCCCGCCGGCGCCGCCGTGGACTATCTGGAAACCCGCGCCGATGTCGATCCGGAGCGTATCGGCATCATGGCGCTCTCGCTCGGAGGCTACTACGCGCCGCGCGCCGCCGCCTTCGAGAAGCGCTTCAAGTGCGCCGTCGCGTGGGGCGCGATCTGGGACTACGGGCAATGCGTCGCCGAGCGCATCGGCGGGCGCGGCGAGCCGTCCGTGCCCGGCTACGCCGAGCACGTGAACTGGGTGTTCGGCCGGGAGACGATCGAGGAGACCTTGAAGATCGTCAGGCAGATGACGCTCGAGGGTGTCGCGGAGAAGATCACCTGTCCGCTGCTCATCGTGCACGGCGAGAACGACCGGCAGGTGCCGCTCTGGCACGCCGAGCGGACCTACGCCGCCGCGGTGAACAGCCCCGGACGCGAGCTGAAGGTCTGCACGCTCGCCGACGGCGGCGCCGAGCACTGCGGCGCCGACAATGGCCCGCTGGTCGTGGATTACATGACAGATTGGGCCGCCGCGAAGCTGGGCGGAAATCCGCGCGGGGTATGACGAAGCAACCGGTTGACGGTAACGAGTTTGCGGTGGCGGGCCGGAAGCATCGCTGCGACGGCGTCGGCCCCCATCGGCAATAGCCTGCCGACCACTGCCCGCCGATTACTGCACGCTCGCCGCCCCCTGGCGCCGCCAGGCCGCCGGCGTCGTCCCCAGCGCCCGCTTGAACGCACATTGGGGTCGAACGCACATTGGGGTCAGGTCTTGTTTCTGAACGCACATTGGGGTCATGAACGCACATTGGGGTCAGGTCTTGTTTCTTGCTTCGTGTGCGGCGATGATCCGGCTCGCCGTGGGACCGACAGCACCGCGGCGCGCGCAACGGCGCTTTGCGTGTAGCCCCCCCTCGCGGTGTGCCCTCGCCATACCCGCATTCCGTTACCTGGCGCATCAGGCGCGAGAGATTCGCGCGCCGGGTCTCGATCACCAGGTGGCAGTGGTTGGGCATCAGGCAGCAGGCAAGGCAACCCGGGTCAAACCGCGCCAGCGCCTGCGCGAGTACCCCGGGCAACTCCTCCCGGTCCGCATTGTCTTCGAAGATCGCCTCGCGCCGATCCCCGCGCGCGGTCACGCGGTAGAACGAGCCGGCGAACTCCAGTCTCAGTGGCCGGGACATCGTATCAGTTCGGCGACGCGCGCCATGTCCCTCTGATTCTCGAGATCGCCCACCGCGTCGATGATCGCCCGCGCCTGCCGTTCGTTCAGCAGTCCGCGCGTGTAGCGCCGGAACTTCTCGCACGCATCCTCCCATGTGAGCGGATTGCCGGGGGAGCCCTTGTGGGGCGAGGTCACCTTCGCGAGCGTCCGCCCCCCGCAGGCGATCTCGACCCGCGCGGGAACGAGGTCGTGCACGGTCTCGTCCACGACGAGTTCCATGCTCTTCGCGAGGCCGCGCACCAGCGGGTCCCGGACGGCGGCATCGTCGTACACGAGCGGATTCGACATGTCGCGGGTAAGCGCGACCGCCGCGGTGAACGGCAGGCTGTACTGGCCGCCCATCACCGTCATTGGCTCGCGCACGGTGTGCCGGTCCTCCAGAATGCGATGGGCGCCGGTGATCGTGACCCGTGTGATCGCGCGCGGATCGAAGGTATGCTCGCGCTTCAGGTCCTGGATCGCCTGCACCACCGCCTGGTGCGTCACGTGCGTCGCGAACGCCTTGTGCGACGCGGGCTGGATGACCCATTTCCTGCCGAGCCCCTCGGTGAGCTTCGCGAGGTCAGCCGGTTCGGAGAAGGCGTTGAAGTAGCCGTACGGGCCTTCTATCACGGTGACCGGGCCCTGCAGGCCCTTGCGGGCGAGAAGCGCGCTTTCCAGCCCCAGCGCGCTCGCGCGCCCGGGGTGCACGCGCTTGGTATCGTCGCCAGCCCACGCGAATTCGAGCAGGCCCGCCGCGCAGGAGCCGGCGAGCCCGAGCGCGCTCGCGATCGTGCCGGCATCGAGACCGTAGAGCTTCGCCACCGCCGCGGCGGCGCCGAACGGCCCCTGCACGCCCGGGTTGTGAAAGCCGCGCCGGCTTTCCAGGCCCACCGCCGTCCGGTGCAGGCGTCCCGAGAGCTCGTAGCCGACCGCGAGCGCGAGGAGAAACGACTTGCCGTCGCGATGCTCGCGCTCGCTCACGGCGAGGGCCGCCGGCAGCACGGTGCCGGCGGCGTGCGAGCCGGTGAGCGGTTCGCACTCGAAAGCCCCGATGAGCGAGCCGTTCGCAAACGCCGCCCGCGATATGTCCGTGCGCCATGGCTGGTTGGCGACCGAGACCTCCCGCGTGCCGCCCAACTCGCGCACCATCTCGACCACCTGGCGGGCCCACGGCATCGCCGAGCCCACGAAAGCGGCGGCGAATGCGTCCAGCACGGCGACCCGGAACTCGGCGATCATGGAGGGCGGCAGGTCCGCGTAGCCGGTGTCGGCGACGAACTTCGCGAGCGCCTGTGTCTCCCGCATGGCGTTCACCGCGGTGGCGGAAAGCCGCTGTCAAACGGGATCGCGGCGGGCCGGTTGCGCGGCATCGATCTGACTTGAGGCGCGAGGGCGCCGCGCGGGCGGCGGCCTGCCCGGCCGCGCCGCCGCCGCGCAGCCATCATCGCAAGGCGGTCACTCCTTCGGTGGAATGACCGGCAGCAACAGGTACGAATCGTACTTGCCCCCCGAATGGATGGTCCCGGTGCCGCCCTGGTTGTAATCGGCGTGGAAATGCGTGAAGTGCTGCGTGCCGACACCGTCCATCGGCGAGACGTCGAGGCGCAGCTTGTGCCCCTTCCGGAACACCATGCTGGTTGCCCAGACCTCGACCTGGCACTCCACGATCTCGCCCGGCGCAAGCCACCACCGCTCGTCGTGCGCGTGATACGGTCGGTAGGGCAGCGACTTCTCAGGGTCGAGCTTGCGGTGCGAGGCGCGCAGCCACCCCTTGGTGACGCACTGGAGCGGCTCGCCCTGCTGGCCCACCTCGAAGAGGTCTCCTCCGTCGGGACCGATGTTGCGGATCGTCGCGAAGATGTCGAGGTCCTTCACCGTGCTCGACACCCAGAGGTTCAGCACGATCGGGCCGGTGATTTCGGTGTCTTCCTTCATCGGCGGGGTCTCGAACGACACGCCGCGCGGAGTCTTCGCCGGGCGGCTCGCGGGTCCCTGGGGATAGCTCACCTTCGCCGCCCGCCTCAGCGGCTGGGTCACGAGCTGCCCCTCCACGGCCTTCGGGTCCTCGGAACCCGCGCGGTCGATGCGGAGGTAGTACTTCGTCCACTCGGTGCGCGCGAGCGGCCACTCGTTCTCGAAGCGGAAGCCGTAGGGCTTCGTGCTCCCGCCCGTGCGGATCTCGAGCTTCACCGGCGGCTCGTCCATGATCCCGGTGTCGATGCCCTTCAGCCAGTAGTCGAACCAGCGCAACTGGTCGATTCTCGCTTCCTCTGCGTAGAAGGCATGGAAGTGCGTGCCGGTGTGGATGCGCAGCTTCTTGTGCTCCGAAGCCGCGCACAGGTAGGCCTCGGTGTTGCCGCGCAGGTGGAGCGAACTCCCGCCCCAGTTGCCCACCGTGTAGAGAGGCACCTTGATCCGCTCCCAGCGGGCGCTGTTCAGGCGCCAGTACTGGGAATCGAGATCCTTCGCCATGTAGTTCCACAGGAGATTGTTGTCGAAAGCGTCCGGGTTGTAGGAGCGCGGCTCGCCGAGGAGATGCAGCGCGGTGTTGTTGTTCGCCCAGCGCGCGATGAAGCCCATCGCGAAGATGCCGCCATGATAGGCCTGATCGCGGTACTGGTCGGCCCGGCCCTCCCACGGCATGATGGCCTTCAACGACGGCGGCTGCAGCCCCGCGACCCGCCACTGGAAGGCAGCGTGGTAGGAAATGCCGCAGCAGCCCACGTTGCCGTTCGACCAGCGCTTCTTCGCGATCCATTCGATGCAGTCGCAGGCGTCCACCGCTTCCGCGTAGGAACTCGGCTCGGACTTGCCGGGCGACTTGCCGGAACCGCGCGTGTCCACGCGGAAGAGCGCGTAGCCGCGCGGGCACCACCACAGGGGATTCACCGTCTCCCAGTTCATGTACGGATTCGGCTTCTCCTCGAGGTCGGGGGGCGGCACCCACAGCTTGTCCTTCATGTACGGCCCGATCGTGAAGATCACCGGGAACTTCTCGGTGCTGCCCTTCCCGAAATCGGGGCGGAAAATGTCGCCGTAGAGGATCGTGCCGTCGCGCATCGGGACCTTCACGTCCTTCTCCACGACGAGCCTGTACTTCCTGGGCCGGGACATCTGGTACCGGGGCTTGGCCATTTCTCACCTGTAATGAATTCGATGCGGCACGCCGCCGTGCGGGCGGGTCGATTCTACAGCCGGCATGAGGCCCGTGCGGGCGAGTCCGCAAGTCGGACGCCGGCGCGGTCCCGGCGGCGTAAAGTGCCGCGCCAGCCTACCAGCCGCGCGGCTCGGATCGCAGCGCGGGATGCGTCGAGATCGCCTCCGCGACCGCGCCCTGCTGGGTCTCGGTGAGCGGCCTCGCGGGCGGCCGGGGCTCGCCGCAGTCGCGGCCGAGCGCGCGCAGCGCCGCCTTCAAACCGGTCTCGAGCCGCGGCTGCTTGACGAGCTGGCGCAGCGCCGCGAGTTCCTCCTGCCCCTTGCGCGCCCCGATGTAATCCTCGCTCGCGCAGCGCTCGTGGACTTCGCGCACGAGCTTCGGCGCAATCGCCGCGAGCGACGAGAACGCCCCGCGCCCGCCGCACGCGGCCGGCGACACCATGTAATCCGCGCCCGAAACGAGATCGTAGTCGGCCTTGCGCGCCCTGCGGTTCGACATGATCTCTTCCATGAACACGAAATCCATCCCGGCGTCCACCACGCCCCGCAGGTTCGGCACGCGATCGACGATCTGCATGAACATGTCGGCCGTGAGGTGCGTGCCGACGTTCTCGACGGGCGGCGTGCACACGAACACCGGCAGCTTCGTCGCCGAGCCGACCGCGGCGACGTGCTCGACGACCATGGCCGGGCGCGGATGCCAGAAATAAGGCGGATGGGTGACGATCGCCGAGGCGCCGGCCTTCTCCGCGAACTTCGCGCGCTCGACCGCGATCATCGTTCCGGCGTCGCTCGCGTGCGCGATCACCGGCACGCGTGCCTTCACCTGTTTCACCGCGAAGGCGATCACCTCGCGCTGTTCGGCGTCGGTGAGGCTCAGGTCCTCGCCTTCGGGCATCGGCAACGCGAGCGCGTCGGCCCCGTTCCGGAGGTGGAACTCGATGAGCTTCGCATAGCTACCGTAGTCGACGCCAAGATCGCGCCGGAACGGCGTGACGGGGCAATGAACGAGGCCGGCATGGAAAGCAGACATAGACAAGGTTGCCAGTAAGCAGTAATCAGTATTCAGTACGCGGTACCGAGCGCGATGCAGCCGGTTGCCAGCGGTCCACGAATCCCGACTACCGGATACCGACTACCGGCGGCTGGATACTCGCGGCCGCCGGCCGCTCACCAGCCCTGCGGCTCGCTTTGCAGGATGCCGAGTTCGTCGAGCTGTGTCCTCAGAAACTCGACCCGCTCCTTCGTCGCCGTCGGCAGCGGCAGGCGCGTCGGCCCGACCGGGCGCCCCATCATGATCATCGCGCCCTTCAACGACGACGGGTATTGCTCCTTGAAGAGCTTCCACAACCGCGAGATTCGGAACTGGCATTCGCGCGCGTTCTCCCAGTCACGCGCCTCGAGCGACGCGAAGAAACGGTTGCAGAGGTTGGGGGCGATCGCGCCCGAGGACGAGAACGAGCCGGCCGCGCCGAGCGGGTACGCCGCCAGGAGGTGCTCGACGCCCTGGATGATGGCGAAACCCGGGCGCATCGACAGCGCGACCCGCGAAATCTCCATGAACTTCTCGCTGTGGAAGCTCGCGTCCTTCATGCCGATGTAGTTGGGCAGCCGCTCGACGAGACGCTTCACGAGATCGGCCGTGAACTCCACGCCCTCGCCGTTGCGCCACGGCGAGTTGTAGGTGAGGATCGGCAGTCCCGTCGCGGTCCCGAGGCGCACGACGGAATCGAATATCTCGTCCTGCGTGGGCCGGCGCACGTACGGCGAGATCGCGAGCACCATGTCGGCTCCGATCTTCTCCGCGTGGCGCGCGATGTCGATCGAGTCCTCCTCGCAGAGCGTGCCGAGGAAGATCGAGACCGGAACGCGCTTCGCGACCGTCCTCACCGCGATCTCGGCGCCGAGCTTGCGCTCCGCGACGGTGAGATTGAGCGATTCGGCCTTGTGGTGCGGCCACGCGATCGCGGGCGCGCCGTGGCGCACGTGGAAGTCCACCATCTTCGCGAAGCCGTCCGCGTCGAAGCTGAAATCATCCTTGAGAGGCGTGACCGGAGCCTGCATCACGCCCTTCAACCTGCCGGCGAGCGCCATCGACATCGTCGTTCTCCCCGCCGCCGCGGGCGGCGGAAACCCCCGCCCAGTTTACCTCAAGGCGGCCGTGCCGCGATTCATCGGTGACTACCGGGCCGCGCTGGCGCGCGATTCGGCCCGCACCATCCCGATGCCGCTCGCGACGATGACCGCCGCGCCCGCGTACACCCAGGCGTCCGGCAGCTCGCCCCAGGCGAGGTAGCCGAGGAGGATGGCCCAGACGAGGCCGATGTAGCGCACGGGCGCGACCACCGCGGCGGGCGCGAGCCGATAGGCCTCGATCATGAGGAAGTGCGCTCCCGCGTTCAGCACCCCGACGGCGACGAACCACGCCGCGGCGGTCGTGTCCACGGGACGCCACCCGAACGGCGCCGTCGTCGCGCCCGCGGCCGCGACGATGATCGTCGACCAGAAGAGTATCGAGATCGAGGTCTCGGTGCGCGCGAGCCGCCGCGTCAGGAGATCGCGCAGGGCGTTCGTGAGCGCGCACGCGACCGGTATCAGGAGCGTCCACGCGAAGCCGGTCCCCCCCGGGCGCATGACGATCAGCACGCCCGCGAATCCGGCGCCGATCGCGATCCAGCGGTCCGCTGTGACGCGCTCGGCGAGCATGGGCGCCGAGAACACCGCGATGAAAAACGGCGCGACGAAGAGCAGAGTGATCACCGTCGCGAGCGGCAGCACCGAGAGGCCCCACACCATGAGCGCCGCACCGGCGACGAACAGCAGCCCGCGCACGAGCTGCCCCGCGGGCGAGACCACGCGCAGCGCCCCCCATCCCGTGACGAACATCACGTACGGAACGATCACGATCAGCGTCGCCGCCTGCCGGATGCACACTACCTGCCCGACCGGAAACGAGTGCACGAGATGCTTGGAGACCGCGTCGTTCAGCGTGAGCAGCGCGATCCCGCCCGCCGCGGCGGCCATGCCCTTCAGCGTCGGCGACACGATTCGCGCTCTGGACGCCGGCGCCGCAGACAAGAGTCAGCCACGGATGATCACGGACAAGGACGGGCGCAACCGGATCGGCTCAAGCCCGCGTACGGCCGCGCGGTCGACCCTCGATCATGCTGGAAACGGCAATTGAGCCGCACCGGCGGTTACGTCTTTCCGGCCGCGTGGAGCGCGAGGATGTCCCACACCGCCCGGTTGGCCGGCGTCGCGACGCCCTTCTCCTCGCCCAGCCGCGCCACGGCCCCCGCGAGCCACTCGACCTCCAGCCGGTTGCCGCGCTCGAGATCGACGAAGAGCGAGGAGACCATGTCCGCCGGCACCGTGTCGGCGAAGGCGAGCCGCTCGTCGGCGTAGTCTTCCGGCAGAGCGACGCCGTGAGCGATTCCCACCCGCACGGCCTCCTTCATGAGTTCGCGCAGGAACGCCCGCGCGCGCGGGTTCTCGCGGATGCGCCCGATCGGCGCGCGCACGGTGGCCGTCGCGCCGGAGAGCCCGACGAGAAAGACGAATTTCTCCCAGATCGCGCGGCGGATGTCGGCCGAGAGTTCGGCCTGCAGGCCCGCGCGGACCGCCGCCTCCAGCAGCCGCTCGGCGCGCGGCGAGCGCCGCCCGTCGTACTCGCCGATCACGAGGCGCTGCAGCGTTCCGGCCTGGTGGATCACGCCCGGCCTCGCGATGTGCGTGCCGACGTAGGCGACACCGCCCATGACCGCGCGGCTGCCCAGCTCGCGCCGCAGGATGTCGTCCTTCATCACGCCGTTCTGGAGCGAGATGACGGCCGTGTCCGGCGCGAGCGCGGGCTTCACCGCGCGCGCCGCCGCCTCGGTGTCCCAGAGCTTGACGGCGATCAGGACGAAATCCGCCTCGCCCGCGCCCGCCGGATCGTCCGTGACGCTGACCTTTGGCAGGCGGATATCGCCGCGCGCCGCGTTCTCGATCGTGAGGCCGTGCTCGCGCAACGCGGCGAGGTGCGCCCCGCGCGCGACGAACGTGACCTCGCAGCCGGCGCGGGCGAGAAGCCCGCCGTAGAGGCCGCCGAGGCCGCCGGAGCCCATTATCAGGATTTTCATGAGGAAGGACCGGGAATCGGGGACGGGAGACCGGGGTTCAAGACGCGCGATACGGGATTCTAGCCGCTCCGGGTGAAGGAATACGAGCGACGCGACCGATCGAATACCGATTGCGACGGCACTCAGCGGGAAGACACGGGCAGCGAGCTATGAGCTGTGGGCTATGAGCTATGAGCTGTGAGCTGCGAGCCACGAGCTGCGCGCTGCGAGCAATGAGCTGTGGGCTGTGGGCTACGGGCGGGCGTTCGCCGGCGGCTCCTCGATCCCGAAGAAGGCACGGATACGCTCGAGCAGCGTCTCGGGCCGCTCGCGAGCGGCGGCGGCTTCGGCCGCCGCCGCGGCGACCGTCTCCTGCAGTCCGCTCGCCCGCGCCGCCAGCACGCGCGATATCTCCTCGGCAATCGCGGGACGCGAGCGGATGATGCCCTCGAAGCCCGCCTTGTCGAGCCGGTAGCACTCGACGTCGGTCCTCGCGATGACCGTCGCCCGGCGCGGCTCGCCGGTCATCATCCCCCCCTCGCCGAACACGGTACCCGGCCCGAGCGTCGCCACGAGTTTGCGCGGCGTGTCCCCCGCGGCGACCCATACATCCGCCTCGCCGCCGGTGAGGAGGTAGAGCCAGTGCGCGACCGCGCCCTGCCGCGTGATGACGTCGCCCGCCGCGAACGGCGCGGGAACGAGCCGCCCGGCGAGCGCGGCGAGCTCGTCCGCCGCGAGGAAGGCGAAGAGCTCGACGCCGCGCAGCGCCGCCACCCGCCTCTCGACCTCGCGCGCGCGAAGCTCGGCCTCGCGCGCCTCGCCCTCCTTGATGCGGTGCTCCACGTGCTGCGGCAGCGCGAGCTGGATGCCCGCGCGCTGGAGCGAAGCGAGGAGATGCGTGCGCACCGCCGTGTCGGTCTGGTCGTCCAGTCGCGGGTCGGTCAGGAAATAGCGCAGCGCGTAGCGGCAGAGCCCCGGCCCGAAATCCATCAGCACGCAGGAAGGCGCGGGCTCGCGCGCGACGTTCGCGATCTCCGCGCCCGCGAGCGCCTGCTCCGCGGCCGCCAGCACGCGCGCCGGGGGCTCGTCGGCCCCGATGTCGAACCAGACCCAGCGCCGCCAGCGCACCTCCTCCACGTCGGGATCGCCGATCACGGTGAAGCGCGACTTCATGAGGGCGCTGTTCGGCACGATCACGGTCTCGCCGTTCCGGGTGCGGATGGCGGTATGGCGCCAGCGGATCTCGGCGACGCGCCCGGAGACGTCGTCGAGCTTCACCCAGTCGCCGATCGACACCGAGCGGTCGAGCTCGAGGAAGAGCCCGCCCAACACGTTGCCGAGCGTGTCCTGCATCGCGAACGCGACGACCGCGGTGATGACGGCGGAGGTGGTGACGAGGCTCGCGAGATCGAGCCCCGCGAGGCGCAGCCGCAGCATGCCCCACGCGAAGAACGCGAGCACCAGCACCACGTCCTCGGCGATGCGCGGCGTTTTCATGCCGAGCGCGGGGAGCACGGCGCGGAACACCGCGAGGCCCGTCAGCCGGATGATGGCAAGCCCGGTCGCGACGATCGCCGCGTCGCGCACGATCACGCCCGCGCGCGCGGCGCCGCCCGCCTCGAGCGCCGCGCCCGCGAATTCGGCGACGAGCGACAGGCCGAGGAAGATGAGCGTGTTCCAGAGGGCGCGCCGCTCGGTGCGCAGCATGCGCGCGAGGAGCAGCGCGGTCAACGCCGCCGCCACGAGGAGCCACCAGAGCTCGTCGCGCCAGAAGATCCGCCAGGCGCCGCTCGCGAGTTCGATCACGGTCACCACCGGTGATCAGGGCTGTTCAGACTAGGATTCAGCCACGGAGCCGCAGAGCGCGCAGAGGATCACGACAACGGACGATCACTGTGCGCCTCTGCGGCCTCTGCGCCTCTGCGGCAAATCCGGCCTCACGCGTTCAGCCGCGCCCGAGCGCGGGCTACAGCGCCGCCTCCAGCGCCTTCACCAGCGTCGAGAGGATTTTCACCCGCGCGTGGTACTTGTCGTTCGCCTCGACGAGCGTCCACGGGGCGTAGGCCGTGCTGGTGCGCTCGATCATGTCGGAGGCGGCGATCTGGTAGGCGTCCCATTTCTCGCGGTTCCTCCAGTCCTCCGGGGTGATCTTGAAGCGCTTGAAGCGCGTCTTCTCGCGCTCCTTGAACCGGCGGAACTGCTCTTCCTTCGAGATCTGCAGCCAGAACTTGGCGATGATCGCGCCGCTTCGCGCGAGCTGTTCCTCGAAATCGTTGATCTCGCCGTAGGCGCGCATCCAGTCGGCCTCCGAGCAGAAGCCCTCGATGCGCTCGACCAGCACGCGGCCGTACCAGCTGCGGTCGTAGATGGTGAAGCGGCCCCGGCGGGGCACGTGCCGCCAGAATCGCCACAGGTAGGGCTGCGCGCGCTCCTCATCGGTGGGCGCCGCGACCGGTATCGTGTGGTAGAGCCGCGCATCGAGCGCCGCCGTGATCCGCCGCACCGCGCCGCCCTTGCCCGCGGCATCCATGCCCTCGAACACGCACACCACGTTGTGCCCGGCAAAGCGCGGATTGCGCGTGGCGAGCGCAAGGCGGCGCTGGAACTTGTCCAGCGCGTCGTCGTAGCGGCGCTTCTCGAGCTTCTGCGTGAGGTCCATCCGGTCGAGGATGTGCATGCGGTCGACGGAGCGCACGATCGGCGGGGCCTCGCTCTTCGGCTTGCGGCGCTCGGGCGGCTCCTGCAGCCGCCGGCGCATCGCCTCGAGCAGGATCTTGCCCACCGTCACCGCGCGGTACTCGGGGTCCGAGCCCTCCACCACGATCCACGGCGCGTGCGCGGTGCTGGTCTCGCGCAGCGTGTCCTCGCTCACCCGGTAGAAGCGGTCGTAGAGCTTGAAGAAATCCCAGTCGCGCCGCGTGATGCGCCAGCTCGTCTCCGGATCGGATTCGAGCGCCTTCAACCGCTTCTTCTGGCGCTTCTTCGAGAGGTGAAACCAGAACTTCAGTATGAGCGCGCCTTCGTTGGCGAGCATGCGCTCGAAATGGTTGATCTCCTCGATCGATTGCGCGAGGTCCTTCCCTTTGATGCGCTTGAACACGCGGTCGATGATCGGCGCCGTGTACCACGAGCCGAACAGGACGCCGATGCGCCCCCGCGGCGGCAGCGCCCGCCAGAAGCGCCACATCGGCGGGCGTTCGCGCTCCTCGTCCGACGGGTTGTCGAACGCGTGGGCGTGGATGTGGCGCGGATCCATCCATTCGTTCAGGAGATTCACGGTCTCGCCCTTGCCGGCGCCGCGCACCCCGGAGATGAGGACGATGACCGGGAATTTGCCGTTCTTGTGGAGGTCGTACTGGGCGTCTAGGAGGTCCGCGCGCAGCCGCGGCTCGATGCGCTTGTACTCGCCCTTCGAAAGCTTGTGCCCGATCTCGGCGGATTCGAACATGATCTCCCTCGTGATCTCCCCGCGGCGGGGACCGCAGCCCGTCGTCGCGTCGACGAGGCTATTCTGACGCAGATCACCCGGCGGTGCGCGGCGCCCGGGGCCCGGGTTTGATCTGCATCAACCCGGGCGCCGGGCGCGCCGCCGCACCCAGGCCTTGCGCGCCTCTTCCAGCCCGAGCATCGCGGCGGCGAACGGCAGCACGAACGCCCAGACCTCCCCCCCGAGCGGCGCGGTGCCGAAGAGCGCGTTGCCCCAGGGGCTGTAGACGATCGCGGCGAGGATCGCCAGCTCGGCGGCTATGCCCCAGAGGATCAGCGGGTTGCCGAGGATGCCGGTCGCGGCGAGCGACTCGCGTGGATGCCGGCACAGGAAGACGTTGACCACCTGCATCGCCACGATCGCCGCGAGGCAGGCGGTGGTGGCCTCCCGGTAGAGCGGGTCGCCCGCCGCCGGGATCGCGCCGTATTCCCAGCCGCCCAGACGCAGCACGAACAGGAACGCCGCCATGCCCGCGACCGCCTCCATCGCGCCGAGAAAGAGGTACGCGCGCGCGAGAAGCGGCCAGTCGATGAGCCGCGCGCCGCGGCCGCGCGGCGGCTCGCGCATCACCCCCGGATCCGGCTTCTCCGCGCCGAGCGCGAGCGCGGGAACCATGTCGGTGCCGAGGTCCACCGCGAGTATCTGGATGATCGTCAACGCGAGCGGCGCGCGCGCCAGCACGAACGCGAGGTAGGGCACGACCTCGGGAATGTTCGACGCGAGGATGTAGGTCAGGAACTTGCGGATGTTCCGGAACACCGCGCGTCCCTCCTCGATCGCGTCGACGATCGAGGCGAAATTGTCGTCGAGCAGCACCACGTCGGCGGCCTCGCGCGCGACGTCCGTGCCGATCAATCCCATCGCGATGCCGACGTCGGCGCGCTTGAGCGCCGGGGCATCGTTCACGCCGTCGCCCGTCACCGCCACAACGTGCCCCTTGCGCTGCAGCGCGACGACGATCCGCAGCTTCTGGTCCGCCGCGACGCGCGCGAACAGCAGCTCCGGGTGATCGAGCGCGAGCTGGAGCTGCGTGTCCGACATCCGCGCGAGTTCGCCGCCCGTGATCACCGCCGGATCTCCCGCGAGCCCGATCTCCCGCGCCACGGCACGCGCGGTTTCGGGATGATCGCCCGTCACCATGATCACCGTGATTCCCGCCGTGCGGCATTTCGCGATCGCGTCCGGCACTTCGGCGCGCGGCGGATCGTTGAGACCCACGAGCCCGGTCAACACGAGTTCCGCCTCCCAGTCGCCGGGGGCGGCGCCCGGCGGCAGCACCCGGCGGGCGAAGGCCAGCACGCGCAACCCCTCCGCCGCCATGGCCTGCTGCGCTCGGGTGAACCGCTCGCGCGCCTCGTCCGAGAGTGGCTCGACACCCCCGGCTGTCTCGATGCCGGCGCAGAGCGGCAGCACCGCCTCGGGCGCCCCTTTGCAGTAGAGCACGCGTGCGTCGCCGATCGCGTGCACCGTGGACATGCGGCGGCGCTCCGCGTCGAAGGGCAGCTCGGCCAGTCGCTCGTTCGACTCTCGCATGCCGGCGCGCCGGCCCGCCTTGAGGAGAGCGACCTCCATGGGGTCCCCCAGCAGGCGCGCGCGCCCGTTCTCGTTCACCTCGCGCACGCTGTGGCAGTGGAGTGCCGTTTCGTAGAGCGAGGCCGAGCGCGCGTCGTCGCATCCGGCGGCCGCGACGGAACCGGCGAGCCCGTCGAAATAGAGCCGTGCGACGCTCATGCGGTTCATCGTGAGCGTGCCGGTCTTGTCGGTGAGGATCACCGTCGCCGCCCCGAGCGCCTCCGCCGCGGGCAGGTGGCGGATGAGCGCATTTCGCTTCGCCATGCGCTGGGTCGCCATCGCGAGCGAGAGCGTGACCGTCGGCAGCAGCCCCTCCGGGACGTTCGCCACGATGATGCCGATCGCGAAGAGGAGGTTCTCCCAGAAGGAGAGCCCGAGGAGCTGCCCGGCGAAGAAGAACGCGACGCCGAGCCCCGTGGCGAGTGCCGCCACGATGCGCGAGAGGCGCGCAATCTCCCGCTGCAGCGGCGACGGCGTCTCCCGGTCGGCCTGGGTGAGGCTCGCAATCCGGCCGAACTCCGTGCGCATGCCGGTGGCGAAGACGAGCGCGCGCCCCTCGCCCGCCACGACCGCGCTGCCGGCAAGGAGAACGTTGTCGGCCGCAAGGAGATTGTCCTCGGTGCTCGGCGGCGCGCGCCGGGACTGCGGCAGCGATTCTCCCGTGACGGAGGCGAGGTTCACCCGCAGCCCTGCCGACTCGATCACCCTGCAGTCGGCCGGCACGCTGTCGCCCTCGCCGACCATGATCAGGTCGCCCGGCACGAGATCGTCGGCCGGCGCGAGAACCGCGGCCCCGTCCCGCAGCACGGTCACCTGGCGCGGCAGGAGCCTCTTGAGCGCCGCAATGGCACGCTCGGCGCGGTATTGCTGCCAGAAGGAGAACGACCCGTTGACGGCGATCACCCCGACGATTGCCCACGCGAGGGTGCGCATCCCCTGCCCGGGACTCGTCAGCTCGGCGACGAAGGCAAGCGCCGCCGCGACCCAGAGGATCAACGCGAAGAAGTGCACGAACTCGCCGGCGAAGCGCAGGGCGAGCGGACGCTGCCGCGCCTCCTCGATGCGGTTCGGGCCGTACTCGGCGAGGCGTCGTCGCGCTTCGGATTCCGTCAGCCCCGCCGGCCGGCTGCGCAGGCTGGCGAACGCCTCGTCGGGCGCAAGGTGTGTGATGCGCATGATCGCGTCCGGCCGGTGTCCCGTGCTGCATTCGCGCCGCAGCCGCCTTCCCGCCGGCGCCCGTCAGATGGGTGTCGGCTCCACGAGGCGCGCGAAATCCCCGTACGACATCCGGACGAGCTCCGCGTGCGTGCCCGCATTGAAGGCGATCGATTCGTCGGCGGTGAGCGAACTGCAGACGTAAACCGGCATTCCGTAGAGGTTGCCGAAGGGCGGCATGGCGCCCGGCTCGCAGCCCGGAAACTTGCGGTCGAATTCGGACTCGAGGGCGAGGCGCACGTGCTTGCCGCCCGCGACGTGCTTCAGGCGCGAGAGATCGAGCTTCTCGGAGGCGGGCAGCACCACCATCGCCAACACGTCGCCGATGCGCACCATAACGGTCTTCGCGAAATCCTTCACCGCAACGTGCGCCGTTTCGGCGGTTTCCCGCGCCGTGAAGGCCGGAGGGTGCGCGATGCACTCGTACTTGACGCCCTCGCGATCGAGAAAATCCTTGAGCCTCTTCACCGGCATGCAAGCCTCCTTTTCGGACTCCGCTCAGGGGGCCGCGGCGTCCCCCCGCCGCACGGACGGGGAGCAGTGGTACGCCCGCAGCAGCCGCAGCACTTCCTCGTCCTCGACCTGCTCGAAGTCGCGGTAGAACGCGCCGATCGCACCGAAGTCCTCCGGCGCGAGCAGGCACTCCACGCGACTGCAGAGCGGACGGAAGTGCTCCAGGGTTTCGGGCGGCGCGACCGGAACGGCGATCACGATCTCGTGGGGCTGCGAGGCCTTGAGCACGTGCAGCGCCGCGATCATGGTGGAGCCCGTCGCGATGCCGTCGTCGGTCAGGATGACCGAGCGCCCGGCCACGGGCGCCGCGGGGCGCGCGGCGCGAAAGAGCTCGCGCCGCCGCCGGATCTCGGATAACTGGTGCTCGCGCTCGCGCGCGAGGTAACCGCACTCTTCGCGGGCGACGCGCCGGCCGTAGTCGTTCAGGTACTCCACGCCGTCCTCGCCGATTGCGCCGATCGCGAGCTCCGGCTGCCCCGGTGCGCGGAGCTTGCGGGCGAGCACGACGTCGAGGTCGGCGCAGAGCTCGCGCGCGAGCACTGCGCCGACCACGACCCCGCCACGGGGAATCCCCAGGACCACCGGTGCGGTCAGGGCGCGCGCCTTCAGGCGCTGCGCGAGCTGGAGGGCGGCATCCTGGCGGTCCCTGAACATGGCGCGTTCCCCCTTGCGATGTTCCCGGCCGGCCGGAAGGCCGGGCGCGCTATTGCTCGCCGCCCCGCGGCGATGCGTGGGTTTTCACGCAGCCGTCCTGCCGCCGCGCGTAATCCTCAAGCTGCCGGCCGACGGCGTCGAACGCGTCGCGAATCGCGACGTAGACGTCGGTGTAGGCATGGTTGGCGTCCGGCTCGCGGTTGGCCACGATTTCGGTTCCCGGCACCGTTACGTCCACCCGCACGTGGAAGTGGTTGCCCTTGCGGTGGTGCTGGTGCAACTCCTCGACGACGACCCGGCAACCGATGATCCGGTCGTAATAGCGCTCCAGCCGGTCGGCGCGCTCGCGGATCCGCGTCTCGACCGCGTCCGAGTGCGTAAGGCCACGGAACGTGATCTGCAATGGCGTTTCCATGCGTTCTTGTCTCCTTGATTTCGGTAACGATCATCTGTCGCGGAGGCGCAGAGCCCGCAGGGAAGGGCGAGCCCCGGGACACCCCGCACGCTCTCCACCCCTGCCCGCTGCCCGACCGCGGCGTTTGTGCCGCCGCGACCGCTGTCGAACAGATGATCGGCCCGCGCCGGGATCCCGGGGTTGATCTGTGTCAAGTCTCTCGCCGCGGCCTCCGCGGCTCCGCGGCTACTCCCGGGGTCACGGCCGCGACGCCACCCGGCGCGCGAGGTAGTCCACCGCCCCGTCGAGCGTGGCGAGGCTGCCGTAATCGCTCTCGGGAATGTCGATCTTCAGCACTTCGTGGAGGCGAATGATCACGTTCAGGAAGTCCATCGAGTCGAGATCCACCTGCTCGCGCAGCGGCTCGTCGGGGACGATCGCGTTCGCGTCGATCTCCGGCGCGATCGAGGAAAGTGTCTCGAGAATCGTCGCGCGGATCGCCTCGGGGCTTGCATCGCTCATCGCAGTTTCTCCGGGTTGTTGATGAGCTTCGCCAGCGCGGAGAGAAAGAGCGCGCCACGGTGGCCGTCGCTCGCCCGGTGATCGGCCGCAAGCGTCGCGGTGACGACCTTGCGGGCGAGCACGGCGCCGCCGACGACCCGCGGCCGGTCCGCGACTTTGCCCAGACCGACGATCGCGACCTGCGGCGGATGGATCACCGGCAGCACCATTTCCACGCCCTGCTCGCCGAGGCTCGTCAGGGTCACGGTCGGGTCCGACATCTCGGAGCTGCGCAGGCGCCCGCCCCGCACCCGCCCGGTGAGCTCGCGCAGCGCCGCCATCAGCTCATCGAGGCCGAGCCGGTCGGTGTCGTGAATGGCCGGCGCCACCAGCCCGCCCCCGCGCATCGCGATCGCCATGCCGAGATGGATCGCCGCCGACGGCTTGAATCCGGCGGGCGTCCAGCATCCGTTGAGTTCCGGGGTCTCGCGCAACGCGAGCGCGACCGCCTTCATGAAGGGCGCCACCGGCAGCAGCCGCTCTGCCACTCCGCGTTTCAGGTTCTCCGCCGTGAGCCATTCCATCACCGCGGTCGCGTCGATGTCGGCCGACAGATAGTAGTGCGGAATCTCGCGCTTCGAGCGGCTCATCGCGGCGGCGATCGCCTTGCGCATCTCGCCGTGCCAGTCGGGCCGTCTCCCGCCGGCGGCGACGGCGCGAGTTTCCTCGCCGGGCACTGCGTTTCCCCTTCCGTCACGGGAAGTGGGGACGGGACGGGGACCCTGCGCCCCCGCCGCGCGCTCCACGTCGGCGCGCGAGATGACACCCCCCGGTGCGCCGGGATTGATCGACTCGAGCGGAATGCCGAGGTCTTCGGCGAGCTTGCGCGCCGATGGCGAGACGCGCGCGCGCGAGGCGGCATCTACGCCGGGCCGGACCGGCGCCGGCCGCGGCGCGACGGGGGTCGCAGCCGCACTGGCCGGTGCGGAACCCGGTGGCGGGAGCGGCGGCGCGGCCTCCCCCTTGCCGCGGAGGAGCGCGAGCACTTCGCCCACGGGAACCTTCCGGCCGGGCTCGACGACGAGCCGCTCGACCACGCCCTCGTCCCAGATCTCGACTTCGATCGCGCCCTTCTGCGTCTCGACGACAGCGACGACCTGGCCACGCTTCACCGCGTCGCCGGGCTTCACCATCCACTCGACGAGCGTCCCGGCGTCCATGTCGGCGCCGAGGGAGGGCATGAGGAACTCGTTCATGGTCGGCGCGGTATTGTCGGCCACGGCGGCTCGGTGCGGCCCTTACGACCCGGCCTGGCAGGTGCGCAGCGCCGCCTCGACGATCTTCGGGACCTGCGGTATCGCCGCGTCCTCGAGGTGCTTCGGATACGGTATCGGCACCTCCGCGCTGCACACGCGCGCGATCGGCGCGTCGAGGTCGTAGAACGCCTCCTCCATGGCGCGCGCCATGATCTCGGCGGCGAGGCTCCCGGTCTTCCAGCCCTCGTCCACGATCACCATGCGGTGGGTCCTCGCGAGCGAGGCAAGAACGGTCCCCATATCGAGCGGGCGCAGCGTCCTGAGATCGATCACCTCCGACTGGATGCCCTTCAGGGCGAGTTCCTCCGCCGCGGCGAGCGTCTTGTGGAGCGAGCCCCCGTAGGTGACGAGCGTGAGATCGCCGCCCTCCCGCCGCACCGCGGCGCGGTCGATGTTGACCGCGCCCGCGTCCGGCGCGAGCGTGCCTTCGAGGTTGTAGAGGAGCGCGTTCTCGAAGATGATCACGGGGTCCGGATCCTCTAGCGCGGTCCACAGCATGCCGCGCGCGTCCTCCAGCGTGGCGGGCGTGACGATGCGGATGCCCGGAATGTGCGCGTACCAGCCCTCGAAGCTGTGCGAATGCTGCGCCGCGAGCTGCCGGCCCGCGCCCGTCGCCATGCGGATGACGAGCGGTATGCTGAACTGCCCGCCGGACATGTGGCGTATCGTCGCGGCGTTGTTGACGATCTGGTCGAGCGCGAGGAGACTGAAGTTGCAGGTCATCACTTCCACGATCGGCAGCATGCCGTTCAGCGCCGCGCCGATGCCGGCGCCGACGAACGCCGACTCGGAGAGCGGCGTGTCGCGGATGCGCTCCTCGCCGAACTCCGCGAGGAGCCCCTTGCTGACGGCGTAGCTGCCGCCGTAGCGCCCGACGTCCTCGCCCATGAGGAAGACGCGCGGATCGCGGGCGAGCGCCTCGCGGTGCGCTTCGCGCAGCGCGTCGCGGTAGGTCGTCCGCCGGGTCAGCTCGTCGTTCATGCCGCCTCCGTGTAGACGTCGCGCGTCAGGTTCTCCACCGGCTCCCAACTCCCCGCCTCCGCGTAGCTCACCGCCGCGGCGACTTCGGCGTCGGCTTCCGCCTCCAGCGCCGCCAGCGCCCCGGTCGCGGCGATGCCCTCGGCTTCCAGCCGCCGGGTAAAGGACGCGATCGGGCAGCGCTTCTTCCATTCCTCGACCTCGCTCCGGGAGCGGTAGAGCTCGGGATCGAACATCGAGTGCGCCCGGAAGCGGTAGGTGCGGTACTCGATGAACTGCGGGCCGCCCCCGGCCCGCGCTTCCGCCGCCGCCGCCGCAGTCGCCCGCATCACGGCCGCGACGTCCATGCCGTCGACGCAGCGCGCCTTCACCCGGTAGCTTCTCGCCTTCTCGCAGAGATCGACGTTCGCCTCGGAGCGCCCGAGCGCCGTGCCCATGGCGTAGAGGTTGTTCTCGCACAGGAAGAGCGCCGGCACCTTCCACAGCGCCGCGAGGTTCAGCGACTCGTGGAACTCGCCTTCGGCGATCGCGCCCTCGCCGAAGAAGCACGCCGTCACCGCCGCGCGCCCCCGCATCCTGTCGGCGAGCGCGAATCCCGCGGCGAGCGGCAAACCGCCGGCCACGATGGCGTTGCCACCGTAGAAGCGGGTCGCCGCGTCGAAGATGTGCATCGATCCCCCGCGCCCGCGCGAGCAGCCCTCGTACTTGCCGTACATCTCGGCCATGATGCGCCCGGCCGCAATGCCGCGCACGAGCGCGTGGCCATGCTCGCGGTAGGTCGCCAGTATCGCGTCCTCGCCGCCGAACGCCCGCATCGCCCCCGCCGCGACGGCTTCCTCGCCGATATAAAGGTGCAGGAAGCCGCGGATGCGGCCCGCGCTGTAGAGCTCGGCGCACTTCTCCTCGAAACGCCGGACGCGCACCATATCCCGCAGCAGTTCGAGGGCCACCGCGCGATCGGGAAGCTCTTCGCCGCTCATGGCGCCCCTTCCAGCGTGGAGGTGTCTCCTTCGGGCAGGCCCAGCTCGCGGGCCTTCAGCAGCCGCCGCATGATCTTGCCGCTGCGCGTGCGCGGCAGCGCCGGCAGGAAATCGATCTCCTTGGGAGCCACCGCGGCGCCGAGGCGCTTCCGCGCGAAGCCGAGAATCTCGCGGCGCAGTGCCTCGCCCGCCGCGTGCCCGGGTTTCAACGACACGAACGCCTTCACCGTTTCAAGCTGCACCGGGTCGGGCTTGCCGATCACGCCGGCCTCGGCCACCGCCGGATGCTCCATCAGCGCACTCTCGACCTCGAACGGGCCGATCAGGTGGCCGGAGGACTTGATGACGTCATCGGCCCGTCCCACGAACCAGTAATAGCCGTCGGCGTCCCGCTTCGCGAGATCGCCCGAGAGGTACCAGCCCCCGGCGAAGCACTTGCGGTAGCGCTCCTCGTCGTCGAGATACGCGCGGAACATGGAAGGCCAGCCCGGTTTGAGCGCGAGCTCCCCCTCGATGCCGGGCTCGGGAACCGGCTCCACCGATTCGCCGACCCGGCGCACGATCGCGGCCTCGATGCCGGGCAGGGGCTTGCCCATCGAGCCGGGCTTGATGTCCATCGCGGCGTAGTTGGCCATCATGATCCCGCCGGTTTCCGTCTGCCACCAGTTGTCGTGGATCGGCAGGCCGAACGCCTCCATGCCCCACAGCACCGCGCTGGGATTCAACGGCTCGCCCACGCTCGCGATGAAGCGGAGATCCGGGAACGAGCGCCGGCGCGCGGCCCCGGCCCCGCCGCGCATCATCATGCGAACCGCCGTCGGCGCGGTGTACCACACGTTCACCCGCTCGCCCTCGAGGATCGAGTACCACCGCTCGGCGTCGAAATCGGCTTCATCCACGATGCTCGTCACGCCGTTCGTGAGCGGCGAGACGATGCCGTAGGAAGTGCCCGTGACCCAGCCCGGATCGGCCGTGCACCAGTAGACGTCGCCCGGGTGAAGGTCGAGCGCGATTCTCCCGGTGACGTGGTGCGCGACCACCGCCCCGTGCACGTGCACCGCGCCCTTGGGTCTGCCGGTCGTCCCGCTCGTGAAGTGCAGCAGCGATGGGTCCTCGGCAACGGTCGGCGGGATGTTGAAACTCGTCCCCGCGCCTTCCATCAGGCGGTCGTAGTCGAGCACGCCCGGGGCGCGTGGTATCGCGCCGCCTTCGTTTACGACGAGTATGTAGCGCAGCTCCGGCAGCCGCTCGCGCATGCCCGCGAGCTTGCGCCGGTAGAGGCTCCCGGTGGTGACGAGAACGGCCCCCGCGCCCATGGAGAGCCGCGTGTGGATGGGCTCGGGTCCGAACGCGGAAAAGAGCGGAGAGACAACGCAGCGGTTCTTGAGGCTCCCGAGGATGGCGACGTAGAGCTCGGGAATCCGGCCGGCGAGCACGAAGACGCGCTGCCCCGCGCCGATGCCGAGCTGGCGCAGGACGTTGGCGAAGCGGTCGGTCAGCCCCGCGAGATCGCCGTAGGTGAAATCGCGCCGCGCGCCATCCCTTCCGAGCCAGCGGAGCGCAAGTTGCCCGGCCCGCGGGCCCGCCGCGTGCCGGTCGAGTGCTTCGTGCGCGATGTTAAGCCCGCCCCCCAGCAGCCCCGCGAGGCACCGCCCGGCCCGCCGCCAGGAGAACGCCGCGCGCTCGCTCGCGTAGTCGCGCAGGTTGGGCGCGAGGCGCCCCGGGATCGGTTCTTTCCTGATGATCCCGGGAATCACGCGGGAACCCCGATGCGGGCGCTCGCGAGTGGAGGGCGGTCGGACCCCATGAGCAGGCAGTTTCCCGGTTCTGCGACCACACCGGTTGACGCAGATCAAGGGTATCGGTGTTGGTTGGCAGTCCACCCCCGCGGTCAACCACGCTCTCGCCAGCCGCCAGCGGTCAGCCGTGAGGTGGCCGCGTACTCAGTCTTGAGCCGCCGATGAACGCCGATTGGTCTAGTTGCATGTCAGCCACGGAAGCACACGGACGCATCGATGTTTTCGGGCCCACTTTCGTATTCGCTGGCGTCTCGCGGCTGGCCGCTACTTGAGAAGCGCCGGAATCTCCCCGCCCGCCCGGTCCACTTCCGCCGCGAGCTTGCGCAGCGCGGGAGCGATCTCCACCCGGTAGGGCTCGGCGGAATCCTCCAGCGCGCGCAGCCGCTCGGGCAGGCTCGCGAGTTCCGCCGCCGCCCGCTCGCGCATCGCCTCCAGGCTCTCGGCGGCATGCAGGCGCCGGCCTTTCCGCATCACCGGCACGAGGAGCGGCGTGCCCGTCTGCTCATCGCCTTCCACCGACACCACGTCGTGCGCCAGCCGGCCGCGCGCATCGCGGTGGCGGTAGACCTGCTTTCTGCCCGGCCAGGTCGCCTTCCCGGTCGAGCGCTTGCGCCGGGCCCGCCCGGCGTACTCCTGGAGCTTGTACACCGCGTCGAGGTACGGCGCATCGCCGGAGGTGACGAGGCTCGAGCCCACACCGTAGCCGTCGATCGGCGCGCCCGCCGCGGTGAATTCGCGCAGGCGGTATTCGTCGAGGTTGCCGCTCGCGAAGATCGTCGTGTCCCCGAGCCCGCCTTCGTCGAGGATGCGGCGCACGGACACCGCGAGCGCGCCGAGCTCGCCGCTGTCGAGCCGCACGCCGCCCACGCGCACCCCGCGCTCGCGGAGCCTCCCCGCGAGCGCCACGACCTTGCGCGCGCCGGCCTCCGTATCGTAGGTATCGACGAGGAGCGTGGTCCCCTGCGGGTGGAGCGCCGCGAAGTGCTCGAACGCCGCGGCCTCGTCGTCGTGGGCCTGCACGAAGGAGTGCGCCATCGTGCCGAACAGGGGGATTCCCATCTCGCGCCCCGCCAGCACGGTCGCGGTGCCCGAGAAGCCGGCGATGTAGCTCGCGCGCGCGGCGAGCATCCCCGCTTCGGCGCCGTGCGCCCGGCGCAGTCCGAAATCGACCAGGCACCTGCCGGGCGCCGCGAGAACGCAACGCGCCGCTTTCGACGCGACCAGCGTTTCGTAGTGGATCACGTTGATGACCCGCGTCTCGACGAGTTGCGCCTGCGGCAGCGGCGCGGTCACGCGCAGTACCGGCTCGCCCGGAAAGAACACCGTCCCCTCGCGCATGGCGTGCACCTCGCCGGTAAAGCGCAGCCGGGCGAGGCAGGCGGCGAAACCCGGCGAGAAGCGCCCCGAGCGCTGCACCCATTCCAGGTCACCTGCCGAAAAGCGCAGTTGCTCGAGGTAGGCGAGCGCCTGCTCCAGCCCGGCGGCGACGAGGAAGTTGCGCCCGGGCGGGAGCTTCCGCACGAACAGCTCGAAGACCGCGGTCGCTTCCATGCCGCGCGCATGGTAGGCATCGAGCATCGTGAGCTGATAGAGGTCGGTCAGCAGCGGGGATTCCGCCGGATTCATGCGAGCCACTCCGCGAGCGTGATGGGGGTAGCGCCGAGCCCGCGCATCTCGGCCTCCGCCCGCGCGCCATCGCCCGGACGGACGTCCACCGCGCGGATGGCGTCGGTCATGAGCAGCACCTCGAAGCCCGCCGCGAGCGCGTCGCGCACGGTATTCAACACGCAGTAGTCGGTGGCGAGCCCCCCCGCCAGGATTCTCTTCACGCCCAGCGCCGAAAGACGTGAGGCAAGACCGGTCCCCGCGAACGCGGAATACGCATCGGCGTCCGCGCCCGTCGCCTTGCTCACGACGAGCGCGTCGGCGGGCAGGGCGAGTCCCTCGGCGAACTCGGCGCCCGGCGTGCCGGCGATGCAGTGCGGCGGCCACGGGCCGCCCCGCGCCCGGAACGAGCAGTGTCCGGCCGGATGCCAGTCCCGGCTCGCGATGATGGGCAGGGCGCGCGCCCGCGCGGCCGCGATGTAGCGATTGAGCACCGGCACCACCTCGTCGCCGCGCGGAACGGCGAGCGCGCCCCCGGGGACAAAATCCCGCTGAACGTCCACGATCAGCAGGGCCGTCAGGTTATCGGGCCCGTTCGTCATTCCGGCCGCCGCTCCCGCTCGGGAAACCACGAAGACGATCGTATTTCCCCGCCGCGGCCGGGCGCTTGATCTGAATCAACATGCGGGCGCGGGGCTACCGTAGATTGCTACCCGATCGAACACGGAGGGCGTTCCATGTACAAGCTCATCCTGGTGCCGGTGGACGGCAGCGAAGCATCGCGCGAGGCGCTCGAGGAGGCGCTCCTCCTCGCCGCCGACCAGAAAGCCTCGGCGCGTCTCGTCTACGTGTGCGAGCCCGCCCGGCATGTCGTCATGGAGGGGGTCGTCGATCTCGCCCATGCCATCGAGAAGCAGGGCGCACTGGTCCTCTCGCAGGCGGCCGATCGGGCGAGGGCGTACGGCGTCGCGGCGACGACCATCCTCGTCCAGGCCGGCGATCGCCGCGTTGCCGCCGCCATAGTGGACGAAGCAAGGGCGGCGGGCGCGGATCTCATCGCGATGGGCACGCACGGGCGGAAAGGCGTGGAGCATCTCTTCCTCGGGAGCGTCGCCGAGGGGGTGGCGCGGCGCGCGGCCGTGCCGGTGCTGCTCGTGCGCAAGCGTTAGCGAATCGCTGGAAATTCCCTGTTTCGCCGCTCGCGCGAAGGCGGGAACCCGGTAGCGTCAAGCAACTCCCGGATGCCCGCCGCCGCGAGCAGGCAGGACATCCTCAGCCAACAAGGAGGGCTGCCCGTCCCGTAACCCGTCCCTGTTCCAGGCGCTCGTGCAGTGCCTCGGCGTCATGCAGCGGACGGATTTCGGTGACGAGAGGCCAGACTTCGCCGCGTGCGACGAGCTCGAGCGTCTCCACGATCTCGCTGCGAGTAACGTAACGGCTGCCCAGCAGCTCCTGCTCCTTGAGCAGCATGTCCCTGGACGAGGCCACGAACGACTGTCCGGCGGCGCCGAGCGTCACCAGGCGTCCATGGCGACCGAGCGCGGCCGCGCCGGCTTCCAGCGTTGCAGCAGTGGAGACGTAGTCGATCGCGACGTCGACACCCCGTCCTCGGGTCAGACCCAGCAGCGTCTGGGCCACGTCGCCAGCCGAGGCATCGACTACCTCATCCGCCCCTGCCTTACGGCACGCATCGAACTTATCGCGCGCAATGTCGACAGCGATGACCCGGGTCCTCGCCCATTTCGCCATCATCACCTGGTGGATGCCGAGGCCACCGCCGGCGCCGAATACCGCGACCGTCTCGCCAGCCTTGGCGCGCGCCCGGCGCAGCACCTTGTAGGGCGTCGCGAGCGCATCGGTGATGACGCCGATTTCGGCCGGATGCGCCTTGTAGTCCAGGTCCGCCGGCAACTTGATGAAGTTGTGCGCGGGAAGCTTGATGTATTGGGCGTAGCCGCCGTCGCAATCACGCCCAACGTTGCCGGCGGAGTTCTCGCACAGTGGCTCGAGATTCGCCAGGCACCACCGGCAATAACCACAGTTGAGATAGTAATACGCGGTGACACCATCGCCGATGGAAAACCCGGTGACGCCGGGTCCGACCGAGGCGATCTCGCCGGTGATCTCGTGGCCGATGATGCGCGGAAACGACGCCGCTACGCGGCCAGCCTTCATGTGCTGGATGGTAAGACCGGAGCCGCAAGCGAGCACCCGCGCCACGGCCTCCCCCGGTCCGGCGACGGGATCGGGAACGTCGACGAGTTCGAACGGGGTCTTCGGTCCCTTGAGAACCATTGCTTTCACAAGTATCGTCCCCTGTCAGCAGCCGGTCCCGGCCCTCGAACGGCTCCGGGTGCCACGCGGTCGCGCCATCGCGGCTCCGATCAGACGCCGCCGTTTCGCTCGAATGGAATGCCCGCCGTGCCGTGAACGGGCCGCGCGCTAGGCTTTTCCCCCGGGATTGGGCAGCAGCCCGAACATGGCGTTGGCGGCTTTCAGGAACAGAGTCCGGTTGACGCCATCGGAATGCAGGAACGCGGCTGCGTCGCGCACCAGCTTCTCGACGCCCGTTTCCTTCATATAGCCGTAACCGCCGTGTATTTCCAGGCACCACGTGGCGATCTTCCACGCGGCCTGGGCAGCCATCGCCTTGGGCAACGCGCCCCACGTCCTGTCCCAACCGTGTTCCTTGTGGTCGGCGAGCCAGGCGGCGCGGTGAATGTAGGAGCGCGATGCATCGATCAACATGCGCATTTCCGCCAGCTGCGCGCGGATGCCGTCGTGCTCCACCAGCGGCTTGCCGCCCTGAACCCTGAGCTTCGCCCATTCGACCGCCTTGTTGTGGAGCGCGACCGCCACGCCGAGAACCGACGCACCCGCATAGACGTTCGACTGCGGAGAGAAGTCGGCCAGCACACTCGCGCCCTTGTCGACACCACCGACAACGTTCTCGTCCGGAACGAAGCAATCCTGGAAAACGAGCTCCGCATTGTTGGCAAGACGTTCCCCCATCTTGTCGTGCACGCGACCAATGGTAAAACCCGGACGATCCCGCTCCACCAGGAACATCGTCGAGCCGTCGGCCATCGTCTTTGTCTTGTCGGTCTGCACCAGCAAGAGGTAATGGCTCGCCCGGTTTCCGTTGGAAATGAAATGCTTCAGTCCATTGATGCTCCAGCCGCCCGTGACTTTCGCGGCGCTCGTGCGGTACGGGACCGGCTGAGCAGTGTTCTTGTCGGAACCGTTCCCGGGCTCGGTCGCGCCGATGGCGAGCACGCCTCGCGGGTCCTTCGCGAACGCCGGAAAGACGCGGGCTTGCTGCTCTTCGCTGAACGCCTTCTGCATGATCTGGGCGATCTTGAATGTCTGGGCCATGACGACCGAAACACCCATGTCGCCCGTGGCGAGTTCCTCGACGACCATGGCGGTGGTCAGGGAATCCACGCCGAGGCCGCCCCATTTCTCGGCAAGCGTCATGGTGCGTATCCCGACCTCGTGCGCCTTCTCGACTATCTCCCACGAGAAACAATCCTGCGGGTCTTTGTGCGCATCCAGCACCGGGGATCGCGGCGCCACTTCCTCCTTCACGAAGCGCTCCACGGTCTGCAGAATCGCGCGCTGATCGCCGCCAAGGACAAACATGTCTTCCATCAGGATCTTCTCCCCTTGCGCCTAGTTGGCTTCAATTCCGGCATTCCGGATCACGCGACCCCACTTGACGATGTCCGCCGCGATGATCGACGCCATTTCGCTCGCCGTGGACGGCCAGACCTGTATACCGAGCATCTCGAACCGCCGGGCGGTTTCGGCGAGAGCCAGCACCGCGGCGATTTCCTTGTTCAGGCGGTCGATGATCCGCGGAGGGGTCCCGGCCGGCACCTCGACGCCCTGCCAGCCATCGGCTTCAAAACCCGGCACGACTTCGCCGATGGTCGGAATATTCGGCAGCGCCGGCAGGCGGCGCGTGCCCGTCGTGCCGAGTGGAATCACGGTACCCGCCTTGATGAGTTCGAGGGCCGTCGTGGTCGGCTGCAGGATGAGTGGCACCTGGCCACCGATCACATCGACCAGCGCACCGCTCTTGTACGGCACGTGCGTAAGCTGTATGCCGGCCAGCGAACTCATCAGTTCGATGATCACGTGACCTGCTCCGCCTACGCCCATGGATGCGTAATTGATGGCCCTCGGCTTTGCCTTCGCCGCACCGATCAAATCGCGAAGCGTGCGGAACGGGAAATCCTTGTTGGCGATCAGGACGTAGGGGACGGCCGCCGCCAGCGTCACCGGCGCAAAATCCTTCACGGGGTCGTACGGCAGCTTTTTGTAGATGAACTGGTTCATCGTCACGATGGAATTCACCATCCAGAACACCGTGTAGCCGTCGGCCGCCGCCTTGGCCACCGCTTCGGCGCCCAACATGCCCGCCGCACCGGCGCGGTTGTCCACCACGAAGGCCTGCCCCATGCGGTCGGCCAGTTTGCCGCCCACGTACCGCGCCACGATATCCGGCGAAGTTCCGGCGGGAAACGGTACGATTACCCGCACGGGCTTGGTGGGATAAGTCCCTGCGGAACGGGTTTCCGCGGCGCGGGCGTTTTGCCACGCCACGCCCATGGAGACGAGGACCAGTGCCGTCAGCGCACGCCGACAGGAACTTGCCAGCTTCATTTTTCGACCCTCCACCGCGTGAGCCCGTCGTACGCCATGCGCCGCTCCATGCATATCATGGACGACCGGGCGCGCCGAACGAATTACCGAATTGTTATGCCCGCGATGCCGCGCGGTTATGACGAAGCGGCGATGGCGTCCCGGCTGGCGGCGGCGGGCAGCACTCAGGCCGGCGAAGATCGCTTTCGGCGCATGAGCCGCGCGCCTTTCCACTGGCCGCGCTCGACTTGCGTCATGATCAAGTCGCGGATGATGGGCAGGACTTCGCTGGCGATACGGGACAACGGACGAGAAACAGGCCAGGCGAGGCTGCGCTGGAGCCACAGCCCCGAAATCGGCACCGCGGCCAGCCCGGATTCGAGCGCCACGCCCGAGGGCACGTAAATGGTATAGCCCAGGCCCAGGCGTATCATCTGCGCCGCCAGCGCGAAAGAGCCGGCTTCGGCGCTGACCCGCAACGGAACGCGCTGGCGGGCTGCCAGAGCCTCGATCTCGTTGCGTATGCCGGCCCGCGACACGCCGGTCAGAATCAAGGGCAGGCCCCGCAACTGCCGCACCGGCATTTCCGGACAGTTCAGCAACGGATCCAGCTTGAGCCCGACCAGACAAAGCCGATCCTCGAACAACGGCTCCACTGCGATCATGTGAGCCGGCAGCGGAGCCGGCGTGGAACCGCTCAGCAGAGCGATATCCACCACGTTGTCGCGGAGCATGTCGTGCAGATCCGGCGTGAACGCCTGGACGACATGAGGCTGGGCGTCGGGGAAGACCCGCTTTATCTGCAGCGCGGCCTGCGCGCCGATCACCGATACGTAGTTCGGGGTCATCCCGATAATCACCGGCCCCGATGGCCGTCCCTGGCTGTCCTGGATATCGCTCTTCAGCTGATCGAAGCTGCGCAACAGATACCGCGCCCGATCGAGCAGGCGCCGTCCCTCGGAGGTGAGGGTCGCGCCGCGCAAATGCCGTTCGAACAAGCGTACACCCAGTTCGTCTTCCAGCGCGTGAATACGCCGGCTCAGCGCGGGTTGGGAAATGAAGAGCTGTTGTGCCGCCTTGGAGAAATTCTCGTGCGTCGCGACGGTGATGAAATACTTGAGCTGACGGACATCCATGGCGCGTGCCTACGGTTGGCGGGACACGAGGGACCGGAAATCGATCCCGCCGCGATCGCTGTTCTTACGCTGCCTGACGGTGACCGAAAAACAGTTCGCGGGAATCATGATGGGCCGCCCAACCCATTGTAGCCGTCCGGGGTGAGAGCGGGAGCTCGCGAGAGCGTCGGACTGCGGGCGATCCGCTTTGCGCAAGCGAGCTCTGCCGAGCCGCCGGGGTGAGCGGGCGGACCCGCGCTCGGGGAAGCCTCCCCTCGGCCCGAGCGGGATCGGCACGCGGTCGCGGGGAAAGCCGCGGTGATTGAACCCGGCGCCCCGGCCGGCGCCGCCGCCCTGCGCGCTTTGTCGACTGCCGCCCTGTAACCGTATAATCCGCGCATGCCGGTGTCACGCCGCACGGCCATGCCGCTCCCCGCGCGTGGGGGTCGCGTGACACGCCGGCCGTTTCCGCGGATTTCTTCTCCCGCATGACCGCGCTACCGATCAGCGCCGCGCCGAACGCCGCAACGGGCGGCATGCTGGGCCTCATGTGGAAGACCGTTTCCAGTGATTGCAATCTGGCGTGTGACTATTGTTATTACAGCGCAGGCAGCGGGCCGCGGAGCCGGAAGCTGCATCGCATCGAGAGCGCGCTCCTCGAAAAAGTCATTCGCGAATACATGCAGGCGTCGAACGGGGCCGTCGGATTCGCATGGCAGGGCGGCGAGCCGCTCCTCGCCGGGCTCGGGTTCTTCGAGCAGGTCGTCGCGCTTCAGATCCGGCATGCGCCGCCGAATACCCGCATCGGGAACGCGGTGCAGACGAACGGGACGCTGATCACCGATCGGTGGGCCCGGTTCTTTCGGGAGTACCGCTTCCTCGTCGGCGTCAGCGTCGATGGGCCGCGTGAAGTTCACGACGCACGCCGCGTTACGCGCGCCGGCAGGGGCACGTTCGATCTCGTCATGCGCGGGATCGGGCACCTGCGCCGCCACGACGTCGATTTCAACATCCTCACGGTGCTCCACCAGGGCAATATCGGCCGCGCGGATGAGCTCATGGCGTTCTACGCGCGCGAGGGCTTCCACTACGTGCAGTTCATTCCCGGCATGGACTTCCACGCGCGGCAATCGGACGTGCCGGCCCGCTACCTCGTCACGCCGGAGGAGTACGGCGATTTTCTCTGCCGGGCGTTCGATATCTGGTTCAACGACGGCGCGCCGCGAGTGTCGGTGCGGCTGTTCGACGATCTGCTGAGTGTGCGCGCCGGGCGGGAAGCGGGATCGTGCAAGCACCGGCCAGGCTGCGGGCGAACGCTCGTGCTCGAGCAAAACGGCGACGTCTATCCCTGCGACTTCTACATGGGGCCCGAGCGGCGCCTCGCGAACCTCGATACCGCCTCGTTGCGCGAGATCGTCGAAGGCTCGGCATATCGCGATTTCCTGCAACTGAAAACGCGGTTGCCGCGGGCATGCCGGCGGTGCATCCACCGGGATCTCTGCCACGGCGGCTGCCCGCGCGATCGCGCGCGGGACGAGGCGGGCGGGGCGACCGGCACCGACTATTTCTGCGCCGCGCATCGCCGGCTTTTCGAGTACGCCGGGGAACGCCTCGCCTGGCTCGCGCGAGCCATGCGCACGCGCTGGCTGATCGACCACGAACGCGCCGGCAGGAAGTGGCCGGGGCGCAACGACCCGTGCATCTGCGGCGGCGGAGCGAAGTTCAAGCGCTGCTGCGCTCCGCTGTGGGAAGAGCTTTGCGGCTCGATGGGCGGGGCTCGATTGCCCTGAACGCGCGCTGCGGCCCGCTTCCGGCCACTCGCAGCGAACGGCCGGGCGCTCAGCGGTCGAGCGCGAGCGCTCGTGCCTCCGCTGCGCAATCGAGCGCGGGCTTCTTGCCGGCTGCGCGCGCCGCCGCGATCTCCTTGCGCGCCTCCGCGAGCTGGGCGTTGAAGACCGGGTTGGCGTGGAGGCGCGAGACCGTCGCGGCACCCATCACCCGGCCCGCCTCCACGTCGCTCTTCCAGTGCACGCCGCAGACCACGCGGCTCTGGCCGAACGCGAGCCCCCGCGCAAAGAGCGCATCGGCGCGGTCGGGCTCGGCTTCGGCGAGTACCAGCGCCCACGCCCAGCCGACCGACGAGTGTCCGGAGGGGTAGGAGTCGGCCTTGAAGCGGGATGCCTCGCGCGGCGTGCAGATCGGGTCGTTCGCCACCATGAACGGGCGCATGCGCTTGTAGAGGGCCTTCGCCCTGTCCGCGGATCGGCTCGAATCCATGCGCACGCGCCGCAGCAGCATGTTGAGGTGCGGCGTTGCCTCGGCCGAAACAGGGATGCCGAGCGCGCACGAGAAGTGCTCGGTGGCCCTGGGGAAGCGCAGCTCGGCGTCCTTCGCCGCCAGCTCCCAGCGCGGCGTCGTGCGCAGCGCCCGCGTCGCGCGGTAGGCTTCCTCGTCGGCGGCGAGCGCCGCGGACTTCGCCGCCGGCGGCGGCGGGAGGAGCGCCCGGCTGTCGGGGAGTTCGTTCTGCTCGAGGTATCCCGCCACGTAGCCCGGTCTCACCTCGGGCAACTCGGTGGGCGGCGCCGGCGTCACGGCTGCGCACCCGCCCGCGAGCACGAGCGCAACTGCGACCCAGGAGAGATTCACGGAGAATGCGCGCTTCAACCCGGCCTCCCTTGGCGAAGTGACGACGGCAATACCGCATCGCCGCCTTGTTGCCCGACTCTAGCACCGCCGCGGACCCGCCCCTTGATTCAGGTCAAGACGCTCGAGTGGGCGCCATGCTGCAAGCGCCGTTCAGCCGGGAGGCGGAACGGCAGGCTGCCCTCCCGCCCTGCCCCGGCGTAGCCGCAAGGCCCGATCGATCAACCCGGGATCGGGGACTCGAGGATCGGGACCGGGGACGGCCGGCGGCTTCAGTCCGCGACCGCCATCCCGCGCGCGTAGCGCCTGCCCGCCAGCGTCGCGAGCACCACGAGGGCGGTCGAAATGAGGATCATGATGATGCCGAGCGCGGAGAGCTTGCCCCAGAGGCCGTCGTCGGCGAACTTGAGGATCTGGATCGCGAGCACCTCGGTGCCGGGACGGGAGAGCACGACGGAGAGCGTCAACTCACGCAGGAACATGCTCGCCATCAGGATCCACGCCGCCACGATCCCCGGCACGAGCAGCGGCACGATGATCCGGCGCATCGTCGTGAGATGGCTCGCGCCGCACACGAGCGAGGATTCCTCGAGATGCGAGTGGATCTGCACGAACGCGCTCGCCATGGGCCGCACGCCGTACGGGAGGTAGGTCGCGATGTAGCCGACGAGCAGCGCCCAGATCGTCGCGTAGAGGGGCGTCTGCACGAAGAACCACATGAAACCCACGCCGATCACGATGCCCGGGAAGGAAAAGGACAGGAACGAGAGCGACTCGAGGATCCCCGAGGCGCGCGACTTCACCTTCACGATGGCGTAACCGACGAAAACGGAGAGGAACACCCCGAGGGTCGCGCCCGCCACCGCGAGGAAAACGCTGTTCTTCAGCGCGAGCATCGACAGCGGGTCGTTCAGCACGGCCTGCCAGTGCTTCAGGCTCATCATCGAAAACGCGCGCGCGCCCGGCACCATGCTGTAGGGAATGAACGAGGTGTAGAGCAGGACCGCCACCGGCAGCACGATCATGGCGAGCGAGAGGACGGCCACGACGCCGAACAGGGGAATGCGCGCCCGCCCCAGCTCGATCATGGTCGGGCGGTAGCCGCGGCCGGCGATGGTGACGAACCTCTCGCTCTCCGATGTGAACGCGCGGTAGATGTAGATGAGCGTCACCGAGGTCGCGAGCACGCTCATGCCGACGGCGGCGGCCTTGCCGTAGTCGGTCGAGAATCCGAGCGAGATCATCTCGTAGAGGTAGGTCGCCAGCACGTTGACGCGGCCCGGCATGCCGAGCACCTGCGGCACCGCGAACGAAGCGAGGCTGCGGACCAGCCCCAGGATGAAGGCGGCGAGAATCGCCGGGCGCAGGATCGGCAGCGTCACGCGAACGAGCGTGCGCCAGGCGCTCGCGCCGCAGACGCGCGAGGACTCCTCGAGCGCCACGTCGAAGGAGGCCATCGCCGGCGCGATGATGAGATAGGCGATCGGCAGGTCGAGCAGCGCCTCCACGAGGATCATGCCCTCGAGCGTGTAGATGTTGAACGGCGCGCCCGCGAGCCCGAGCGCGTTCTTCAGCACCGTGTTGATCATGCCGTTGGAAGGATTGAGGAGCAACGCCCAGCTCACCGAGAACAGAAGATGCGGAATCATCATCGGGATGATCGAGAGCACCCCGAACAGGAACTTGAACGGGATGTCGGTGCGCGTATTGAGGTAGGCGAGGAAGAGCGCGAGCACGGTCGCGAGTACCGAGGATCCCAGCACGAAGATCACGGTATTCACCATCACGCCGAAGAACGCCGGGTCGGTGTAGGCCGCGACGTACTTCGCGGTGGTGAACCTGCCGAACGCCGTCAGGCCCTCGGAGAGGCTCCCCAGCGCGAGCATCACCACCGGGCATACCGTGAGGAACCCGACGACGAGGACGAGCGCCCAGGTGAGCCGCGTGCGCGCTTCGAGCACCGGGCGCCCCTAGGAGCGTGTCGGGCCGGGCCCCGACACACTCCTCAAGCATGACCGCCCGCCGGCAAACGGCGCGAGAAACCGGTTCTCCGTCGCGCTCGTGCCGGTCAACGGCGGGAACCACGGAGCTTCATCCGCATGGATGCAGGTCCGCGGGCGGTATCGCATGCTGGCAGCTCTCGGCCCCTCGAAGTCCGGCGCGCTGCTAGGCGGCCACCAGCAGGCAGTGCGCCGGATCGAGACGGAAATTCACCGCGTCGCCCACCTCGATCGCGGCGTCCGGGTCGAGGCGCACCATCAGGAGTTCGCCCCCCGCGCGGACCTCGGACTCCCAGGTCTCGCCCACGAACACTCGCGTCTCGACCCGGCCGTTCACGACGTTCTCGCCGGCGGCCTCGCCCTTCTCGACGCGGATGAACTCGGGACGGATGCAAAGCGTCATCTCGGCGCCGATCGCGGCTTCGCGCCGCTCGCACGCGATCACGCCGATTCCGCTCTCGACGACGGTCCGGCCCGCGTCCTGCGCCCGCACGCGCGCCTTGACGAGGTTCGCCCGCCCGATGAAATCGGCCACGAACTCGGTGTCGGCGTTGAAATAGATCTTCTGCGGGGTCCCGATCTCGACGATGCGCCCGGCGCGCATGACCGCGATGGAATCGGAGAGCGCGAGCGCCTCGACCCGGTCGTGCGTTACGTAGACCCCCGTGATTTTCAACTCGCCGAGGAACGCCTTCAGCTCCTTGCGCGTCTCCTCCCGGAGCTTCGCGTCGAGATTGGAGAGCGGCTCGTCGAACAGGATCACCTTGGGCTCGGCCACCAGCGCGCGGGCGAGCGCGACGCGCTGCTGCTGCCCGCCGGAGAGCCGGGTCGCGGGCCGCCGCTCGTAGCCCTCCAGCTGCACGAAGCGCAGCGTTTTCCCCACCCGGTCGCGGATCTCCTCCCTCGGCATGCCGCGCACCTGCAGGGGGTAGGCCACGTTGTCGAAGACGTTCATGTGCGGCCAGATGGCGTAGGTCTGGAACACCATGCCCAGGCCGCGCTTCTCCGGCGGCACGTTGATGCCGGCCGCCTTCGAGTAGACCACCTGCCCGCCGATGGAAATCTCGCCCGCGTCGGGCGATTCGAGGCCGACGATCGAGCGCAGCAGCGTCGTCTTGCCGCAGCCGCTGGGGCCAAGCAGCGTGAAGATCCTGTTGGCCGGGATGACGAGATCGACGGCGTCGAGCGCCTTGATGGTCCTGCCTTCCGAGAAGTAGTGCCTGGACACGCCCCGGATCAGTATCTCCATCGCGTCGCTCGTCGTCCGTCGCTCGATGCCCGCTCCTCGCGAGCGGCCGGACGCCGGTCACGAGCAGGCGGGTTCCCGGCTTTGCCGGCTGCCGCGGCCCGACTGCCGGCGCCCGCGGTCACTTGACGGCGAAGATCTTCTTGAACTCGGCGCCCCATTTCTGGGTTTCCTCGTCCGAGAGTTCGCGTATCGCGATGACCTTCGCCTTGTCCATCCCGTCGATGGGCGGGAAGACCCCCGGGGCGAGCACGTACTCGCCGACGTCCTTCGCCATCATGCCCATCGCCTTGCCGGAAAGCCAGTAATCCATGAACACCCTCGCCGCCGCCGGGTGCGGCGCCCTGGCGGCCACCGCGATCGCCCGGGGCGTGCCCATGAGCGGCTCCTGCAGGCGCGCCCAGTCGAGCGGCGCCGGAGCCTTGGTGACGATGTACTTCGGCATCGAGACGCCGATCGGCTTCTCGCCGCTCTCGATGGGCGTGGGCGTGGGTCCGAGCGAGGCGACGAACATGGGGTTGTTCGCCGCGAGGCCGCGCAGGAACTTCCGCCACTCCGCCTCGGACTTGAATACATGGTCGCGCAACCCGATCAGCCAGGCGATGGTCGTGGCGTGGTTGGCCGGGTTCGGCATGACGATCTTGTCCTTCCACTTCGGGTCCGCGAGATCCTGGTAGCGCCTGGGCGCCTCGGCGGCCTTGATGCGCTCCTTGTTGTAGATGATGCCGATGTACTCGATGCCGAAGAGCTGGATGATGCCGTCCTTGCGCGTCCACTCCGGAAAGCCGGCGGTGACCGGCGAACTGAACCTGGCGAGCATCCCCTTGTCCTTGAGGATCTCGAGCACGGGCAGCGGCCCCTGCACGACGTCGGCCATGAACTTGCCCGCCTCGAACTCGGTGATCGCCGTCGCCACGAACTTCGTGGTCGAGATCCGCGTGTATTCGCCCTTTACGCCCATGTCGGCGGTGAACGCCTTCATGATGGGTTCGATGGCGGTGATGTTGGCGTAGTAGGCCACCCGGCCCTCCGCGCGGGCGCGGTCGAGCAGAGCCTTGTCCTGCGCGGCCGCGGGGATGGCCGCGGCGAGTACTGCGAGTGCGACGACGAGCTTCTTCATCTTCGTTTCCTCCTGGAGAGCCGCTTGCCGGGTGAACGCTGCGCGCGTCGCCGTTCCCGTTTCCGGCAGCCGAGCCCCGCCCGGCCGGGACAACGTTACCGGGAGAGCCGGATCGTACCTTGATCTGGATCAGGCCGCGCAGCCTGCCGCTACCCGGATTCCGCCCGCCGGGCGGGCGCGGGCGGCAGCGGGGACGACGAGAGAGTGTACGACGAATCAGCGGCGCGTGTGCGACGTCGAGCCCCGGCCGTTCACGGCTCCGAACCCAACGCAGGAGACCTGCAACCCCATCGACGACTTCGCGATCATGAGCGTGGTGTTCGCGCCGCCCGCCGGCACCCCGGACCGCCTCCCCGACCCGGCGCCTGCCGCCCTGCTCATGCGCCACGAGTTGACCGGGTCGATCGAGACGGCCGGCCGCAGGACCGGCGGTGCGGCATCACCCGTCGATCAACTCTCGGACGGCGCCATCGCCGCGGCGGCACGATCGGCAAGCACCAGCGCCCGGTCTCGGCGAACGCGCCCGGCCGGAATGCCGGCATCCGCGTCCCGCAAGCGCGCGAGCATCGCCGCCTTTTCGCCGCCACTCACCAGCCACAGGATCCGGCGCGCGCGCCCGAGCACCGGGTAGGTGAGGGTCATCCGCCGCCGGCGCCGGTAGAACCCGGTCACCGCCACCTCGGCATCGGCGACATCGAGGACGGGGTCGCCGGGCACGAGCGAGGCGGTGTGTCCGTCCGCGCCGAGCCCGAGGTGCACGAGGTCGAGCACCGGCGGGATGCCCGCGACCGCGGCGAGCGCCGCGGCGTAGCGTGCCGCGGCTCCGTCGAGGTCGGGAGCCTCGACCTCCATCGCGTGGAACTGCTCCGGCAGCAGCGGCGCGCGCTCGAGCAGGTTCTCCCGCAGGTGCGTGAGGTTGCGCTCGGCATCGCCCTCCGGCGCGACCCTCTCGTCCACCTGGAAGAGCTGCACGCGCGCCCACGGCACATCCTCGCCCGCGAGCGCCCGCAACATGAGCCACGGCGTCCGGCCGCCGCTCACCGCGCAAGCAAAGCGGCCGCGCGCCGCAACCGCCGCACGCGCATCCGCGGCGACGACCGCGGCACCCCTGGCGGCGACCGCGCCGCAATCCTCGAGCACTTCAAAGTCCATGGTGGCGCCTGGCGGACGGTCGCACCCTCACCCCCGGCGGCTTGCCACGCGCGCGAGCACCGGGTCGTGCCAGCCGCACCGGGTCGTGCCAGCCGCCGGGCGGCGCGACGCTCCCAAGACTTTCACCTCTTCGTCGCGCAGGGATTCGCTGTCCGGTTGCGCCGAAGAAGACAAGCGCATCGGAGCGATCCCCGTTCACCACGGTCTCCTCGGTTCGATCCGTCACTTCCCGGCCGGCTTCTCCACGTGTCCGCCGAATCCGTGGCGCATCGCCGAGAGCACCCGGTTCTGGAAGTCGCCCCCGCCGCGGGAGCTGAAGCGCTCGTAGAGCGCGGTCGTGAGCACCGGCGCCGGCTCTCCCTCGTCGATCGCCGCCTTGATCGTCCAGCGGCCCTCGCCGGAGTCGGAGACGCGGCCGGCGAAGTTCGCGAGCGCCGGATCCGCAAGGAGAGCCGTGGCCGTGAGGTCGAGCAGCCACGACGCGATCACGCTGCCGCGCCGCCACACCTCGGCGATGTCGGGAAGTTCGAAGTCGTACTGGTAGTGCCCGGGCTCGCGAAGCGGGGTCGTCTCGGCGTCGGTCTCGCGCGCCTGTTTGCCGATACCGGCGGCGCGCAGGATGCCGAGCCCTTCGGCATACGCCGCCATGATCCCGTATTCGATGCCGTTGTGAACCATCTTCACGAAATGGCCCGCGCCGTTCGGGCCGCAATGGAGATAGCCCTGCTCGGCGCTACCGCCGGCCCGGTCGCGGCCCGGCGTGCGCTCGATGCCGCCGACTCCCGGGGCAAGCGTGACGAAGACCGGATCGAGATGCTTCACCACCGCGTCCTCACCGCCGATCATCATGCAGTAGCCGCGCTCGAGGCCCCACACCCCGCCGCTCGTCCCGACGTCGACGTAGTGGATGCCCTTCGGCACGAGCGCCTTTGCCCGCCGGAGGTCGTCGACGTAGTACGAGTTGCCGCCGTCGATCACGATGTCGCCCGGCGCGAGGTGCGGCAGGAGGTCGGTGATCATCGCGTCGACCACCGCCGCCGGCACCATCAGCCAGATCGCGCGCGGCCTGGCAAGCTTCCTCGCGAACTCCGGCAGGGACGACGCGCCGGTCGCCTGCTCCCGCTCGAGCGCCGCCACCGCGTTCGCGGACGCATCGAACACCACGCACTCATGCCCGCCCCGGATGAGCCGCCGCACCATGTTGGCGCCCATCCGGCCGAGTCCGATCATCCCGAGTTGCATCGATCGCCTCCGCTTCATTCGCCGTTGAAATGCGCGGCTACCCGCGGCCGTTCCTTCGCTGCCGCCATCGTTGACCTCGAACCGGGGCGCGAGGTTCCGTTCCCGGATGCGAAGCGCACCGCGTCACAGCGCGAGGAGTGCCGTCAACTCGTCCACCGGCAGCCGCTCCATGACGCTCCGGCGCGACACCCGGTCGAGGATCCGCCCCCGCCGCTCCCGCGGGAATACCCTGGCCACGTTCCCGGCGAATTTCCGCATGAGCAGCGGCACGGCCTCCTGCCGCCGGCCCGGGTGCCCGAGCGGATACTCCAATTCCACCCTTGGCGTGCAGGAACCGTCGTCGAACCAGACCTGGACCGCGTTCGCGCTCGCCCGCTTGGCCGGGTCGCGGTAGGCGTCGGTGTAGCGGCGCTCCTCCACCACTTCGGTCCGCTGCCGGAGCCGTTCGACCACGGGATCGGCCGCCCTTGCGCCTTCGTAATCCTCCGCGCCGAGGCTTCCCCTCGCCAGCGCCGCGGCCACGATGAACTGCACGCAATGGTCGCGGTCGGCAGGTGTCGTGAGCGGACCGGTCGTGGCGTTCAGCCGCAGCGTCGTCTCGTGCGCCGAGATGACGATGCGGCGAATCCGGTCGAGCCGGCCGCGAACCTGCGGATGCAGGTGCATGGCGCATTCCGCCGCGGTCTGCGAGTTGAAGACGGTCGGTACCTGCACCTTGAACTGGATCTCCTTCACGATCGAGGCGCCGTAGGCCCGCGGCACCGCGAAGGGGCGGCCCCTGAAGAGGACGTCGTAGAGGCCCCGGCCCGGCGCGGTGAGCGCCGTCGGGTAAGCCATCTCGCCGCGCATGGCGAGCGCGGCGAGAAAAAGGCCCTTGGCCGTGGCTTCCGCGCCGGCCCAGGACTTGCGCGTGCCGGCATTCGGCGAACGGCGGTAGGTCGAAAGAGCGTGCCCGTCCAACCAGGCGTTCGATACGGCGGCCGCCGCTTCCGCGACGCCGCCGCCGAGGAGTTTCGTCGCCACCGCGGCCGTCGCGAGTTTCACCAGTAGCACGTGATCGAGTCCCGCGTCGTAGAGGCTGTTCTCGATCGACAGCACGCCCTGGATTTCGTACGCCTTGACGAGCGCCTCCAGCAGCTCGCGCGCGCGCAGCGGCTCGCCTCCCGCCGCGCGGCGGCGCCGGCTAACATACTCCGAAATCGCGAGGAGACCCCCGATGTTGTCGGACGGGTGGCTGCCCTGCGCGCCGAAATAGGTATCGCTGAAGTCCAGCCAGCGCGATGCGCAGCCGATGTTGAACGCCGCCGTCATCGGGTCGACGTCAAGCGCCGTGCCGGGCACCCGCGCCCCGCGCGCGCCCTCGCCCAGGGGGAAAAGCGGCCCGAGGAGCTTCCGACACGCGGCGTTGCCGAGGCCTTCGAACGCGCAGCCCAGCGTGTCGATGAGGCAAAGGTGCGCGGCGTCGAGCGCCGCCTCGTCATCGACCCGGTAGTTCGCGGCGTATTCCGCGATGTCGCGCGTGACCGCGTCCACCGGGTGCGTCGCCGCCGCCATCAATCCGCCTTGATTCCCGCCGCGCGCACCACCTTCGCCCATTTCGCGGTCTCGTCCTTGATGAACTGTTCGAAGTACCCGGGCGTGCTGGCGGGTACTTCAAGGCCTTGCATGCGCAGGCGCTCCTCGATTTCCGGCGACTTCAGCACCCCCGTGACCGTGCCGTGCAGCTTCTCCACGATGGCGCTCGGCGTCCCCGCGGGCACGAGGATGCCGTTCCACGACACCACCTCGAAGCCCTTGACGCCGGCCTCGGCGACCGTCGGCAAATGCGGCGCCGAGGCGAGGCGCTTCGCCGTCGTGACCGCCAGCGCGCGCAGCCGCCCCGCCTTCACGTGCGGAAACACGCCCAGCGCGCCCGTGAACAGCAGGTCCACTTCGCCCGTGAGCACCGCGAGCGATGCGGGCGCGCCGCCGCGGTATGGCACGCCGACGATTTTCGTCCCCGTCAAGAGCTTGAACAGCTCCCCGGCGAGCTGCTGCGCCGTCCCGCCGCCGGCCGATCCGTAGGTAAGCTTGCCCGGTTGCGAGCGCGCCAGGGCCACGAGCTTCTGCACCGAATCGGCGGGCATGGAAGGGTGTACCACCAGTACCAGCGGGATGGTGGCCATCAGCGACACGCCGCGGAAATCCCTCACCGGGTCGAAGCCGGGCTTCGGGTCGATGCTCGGCGCCACGGAGATCGGTCCGATGTAGGCGAGCAGGATCGTGTAGCCATCGGGCGCCGCTTTCGCGACGAACTCGGTGCCGAGGTTGCCCCCCGCGCCGGCGCGATTCTCCACCACCACCTGCCGCCCCAGCCGTTCGCTCATGCGGGGCGCCACGATGCGCGCGAGGACATCGGTGCCGCCGCCCGGAGCGAAGGGCACGATGAAGCGAATCGGCTTGAGGGGATACGCGTCCGGCGGCTGCGCCACGCAGGGCGCCGCAGCCGCCAGCGTCACGAGTGCGAAACACCAGCCCGCGATCGGGCGCTTTCCCGTTCTCACGTCATGCCCCATCCGTTGTTCGTTACCGATCGCATTCCCTGGTCCGCGGCGCGGGCGCAACGCGGCGCCGCGGGCTCGGCAGCCGGCGCAGGCGGTGGTTGACGAGCCCATGGCGCGTGTCGGAAAACTTTACAATGGCATATCGCGGCCGCCGCGGAACAATCCGTTGAATTTCAGGGAGTCTTGCCATGTTGCGGTGCGGTAGCCAAGCGGTGAGCGCGGTTCGTCTTGTCGGGAAAATTTACAAGTGCGGTCCGGTCCAGGTGGCTATTGCCGATGTCATACGCGTAACAATCTGATTATTGGGAACTCGACAGCCGAAGGCATGGTTCTTGCTTGAGGAATGCACGCGGGCCCGGAGTGGCGGGAGCCGCTCGCCCGAAAGCGCCGGAGGAGGCTACCATGAGCCCATATCGCGCGATGTCGAGGTTGCTGTCGCTCGCCGGTCCCATCGTGATACTGGTCGCAGCCGCGGAGCCGGCTTCCGCCGGCATCATCAGACCGGACTCCTGCCTGCCCCAGTACAAGTACACGAAGCTGCCGCCGCCCTTGCACTACCTGACGCCGGGCGGACCGGTATTCGTCGACAACGTCCTTCACTATGGCTTCACGAGTTGCGTCAACCTGGTCAACAACCCGGCTCTCGACGAATTCGGCGAGGAGATCATCCACAACTTCGGCTCGATCGTCACCGGGACGCTCGTGCTGCCGTCCCTGCCGCCCCAGCCGTTCCAGGTGAACGCGCCGGTCAGCGTTCGCATCAGGAACATCGACATCAATCTGCTCGACAACATCCACCCCTTCGAGACCGAGATCCTCCAGCTCGACCTGGTCGGCCTGCCGATTCGAGAGACACCGGGCTCGGTGCCGGGAGTGTCCGCATCCATGGGCCAGACGACGGTCACCGAGCTCGGCCCCGGGCTGTTCCACATCGACAGCTTTTTCGACGTCTTCACCGAGCTCGTGCTGCCGCCGCTCCCGCCGATTCCGGCGACCGATCGAGTCACGGGACGGCCGGTCCCGGCGCGGGTGGTCCTGCCCGAGCCGGGCGCCCTGGCGCTCGCCGGCGCGGGGCTGCTGTTGCTCGGCATGGCGCGCGCGCGGCGCTCCGCCTGAGGCGGCCCGCCGCCCGCCGCGGCGCCGGTCGACGCGCGCTCGCGGCGGAGTCTATCTCGTGCGCGCGGCGATTCCTTGAGGCAGATCAAGCAGCGGGCGATCACCGGCTCCGCGGGATTTACCGCGATCGCGATCGTGGTTACACTGCGCCGGGCCAACATGCGGCAGCGTCGCGGGACCGCATGGATTGGACGAAGCGCAACTGCGACGGGTTCCCGCGCGCCGCAGGTCACCGATCGGAGAGGAAACGAGCGTGTCCAGACCAGCCAGCGTCAGAGCCGGCATCGTACTGCCGCATTCGCACTACGGCGAGGCGGAATGGCGGAACGCCGAGCGCGCGATCGCCTACGCCGACGAGGCCGCGCGACAGGGCGCGCAACTCGTGCTCTATCCCGAAGGTTACCCCGGGCCGATGACCGGGCCGCTCGACAACCCGAAGTTTCCGTTCGACCCCGTCGAGGAGCTGAAGAAAAAGGCGAAGGAGCACGCGATCTACATCATCGCGGGCAACGTCGTCGCATCCGATGTCGCCGGCGCGCATCTGCTGACGCTGCGGCTTTTCGGCCCGGACGGCGCGCAGCTCGCCCGTTACGTTCGCCAGCAGCCCGACACCCCGCCCCTCAACGCCTACCTCTACGGCGGCAAGGGGCACCTGCTGCCCGGGCGCGAGCGGATGGTCGTGGACACGGATCTCGGCAGGATCGGCCTGCTCATCTGCAGCGAACTCTGGTGTCCCGAGCTGCCGCGCATGCTGATGCTGCGCGGCGCGGAAATCATCGTCTCCCCGGTGCACGGGCGCCACAGCCGCACGGGGCTCGCGCTGCAGGACACGTGGTATTGCATCGCCCGCGCGCGCGCGGCGGAGAACCTGTGCTACGTGCTCTCCACCCAGAATCTCTACGTGTCGGAGGATTTCGACTACCGCACCCAGATGTCGGCGGGAGCGATCGCGGCCGGGCCCGAGCGCATGGAAGGCCGGCGCTCCGAGCCCGGCGTGCTGCTCGTCGATCTCGACATGGACCGGCTGCGCTACCTGCGTACCCGCAACTTCGACGAGGAGAACCTGTCGGTGCCCGAAGACCCCGACTGGCGTCCCATCGGCTGCCGGCCCGGGCAGATCTACGAGCGCGATCCCGCGCTCTACCGGGAGCTCGCGGAACCGAGCCCGTACTCCTACGACTACCGCTACTGGGAGGAAGGCAGCCTCGACGGCTGGCTGCGCGAATACGACCGTATCTACCAGGGCGATTACCGGCGCATCCTGGAGCACTACGGCGGGCCGTTCCAGTTCAAGGAGCGTTGAAGCGCCGGGGCGCACCGCGCGGGGCCGGCGCCCGCCCGCACCGGTCTCCAGCCCGGGGCCGACGGCCGCGATCTTCGCCTGCGATGCGGCACCCTTGCCCGTGGACCGCCGAAGCGCGACCGCACCGGGGTAGCCCGCGGCAACCAGGGAGCGCGGCGTGCTCTCACCGCAAGAGTGTTCGGGGAGAATCCAGATGAAGGTTATACCGGACTCCCGATTGCCGCGGGCGTGGGTCCTCGCGATTCGTGGCATCGTGGTCGCGGTATTGTCGCCTCTCCCCGGCGCTGTTGCGGCACAGCCCGCTCCGGGCGCGTTCCCGGTGAGGCCGATACGGCTCGTCGTGCCCTACACGCCGGGAGCGAGCAACGATATCTTCGCCCGGGCGCTCGCGCAGCGGCTCACGGGGCGCTTTGGCGTCAACGTCATCGTCGACAACCGGGCGGGAGCGGGCGGGCATGTCGGCGGCGAGCTGGTGGCGCGCGCGGCGCCCGATGGTCACACCCTGATCCTGGCGACGAACGGCTTGATCGCGATCAGCCCCCACGTCTTCAGAAAGCTCAACTACGATCCCCAGCGCGATCTCGTGCCGGTGACGCTGATTGCGTCCATACCCTACGTGCTCGCCGTGCCGAGCGCTCTCGCGGCGCGCGACGCGAGAGAGTTCATCGCGCTCGCCAGGGCGAAGTCCGGGCAGCTCACCTACGCATCGTCGGGCAACGGCTCCACCCCGCACCTGTGCGGCGAGATGCTGAAGATGCTGGCGGGAATCGACATGGTGCACGTGCCGTACCGCGGCGGCGGACCGGCCGTGATCGATCTCGCCGGCGGCCGGGTGCAGATGTATTGCGCGAGCATCGCCACGATGAGGCCGGGCCTGCAATCGGGAAAGATCAGGCTCATCGCCGTAACGACGCAGCGGCGCACGCCGCTCATGCCGGATCTGCCGACGGCGAGCGAGCAGGGCGTCCGGGATCTCGAGGTCAGCTCGTGGGCCGCGATCATGACGCCGGCCGGATCACCGCACACGGTGATCGAGCGCCTGAACGCCGAGATCGCCAGCGCGATGGCAACCGAGGACATGCGCAAGTTCATCCTCGGCCACGGCGCCGAGCCGCTCGCCGTGGGGCCCGCCGAATTCGCGCGCCACATCAAGACCGAATCGGCCCGCTGGGGCAAGGTCGCGCGCGTGGCCGCGATCAGGGTCGATTGAGGCACTGCCGGCGAGCGCCGGCGCCGTTCGGCATCCGGCGATTGCGCGCCGAGCCTGCCTGACCGGCGAACACCGGCACCTCGTCCACCGCGCGGCGCGAGCCTTCCGGCATGCCGCGAGCGCGGTGGATGAGCGACCAGTTGTCCCACAGCAGGACATCGCCGGGCCGCCACGCATGGCGATGGACGAAACCATCGCCGGTCGCGCGATCGAGCAGTGAGCGCAGCAGCCCGCCGCTTTCCGTCGCGTCCATGCCCTCGCAGCGCGCCGCGTGATAGCCGATGAAAAGCGCGGGCTTCCCGTTACGGGGGTGATGCAGCACGAGCGGCTGCGTGCTCCGGCGACCGGGATCACGCCGGAACTCGTGCGCCACCTCGAGAAGCGCAAGCCGCCGGCGCTCGTCCCGCGGCAGCGTGTCGTACACGACTCGGGTGCTGGAGAATTCGATTTCACCGCCGGACCGCGGGATTTCGCGGGCGCAAAGCAGGGTCGCGACCGCCGGAACCCCTTCCAACCGCCCTACCGCGTGCCACGGCTGGTCGTCACTCGGGCCCGCGCTCTCGTATCGCGTCACGTCCTCCGTCACGATGCCGAACCGGCGCGCGAGAGCCAGCATCGCGGGATTCGGCAGCCGTTGCCGGCGAAAGACCAGCAGCGAATACTCGTCGAGCAGTCCCAGCAGTTCGCCGGCCGATGCGGAGTCGATCGCGGCAAGTTCGATGCCGGAAAGCTCGATACCGAAGGCCGCGTGCAGTTTCTTCCGTGTGAAGTCGGTCATCTCGCCTGCGGCACGAACCGGGCCTGCCCCACCGCCCGCCGTCCGCCGTCCGGTTTGCCGGGATCCCCCGCGATGCCGGTGCGCCAATATATCACCGGCGCGGCGAGCGCGAACGATCGGCCCGGCGGTAACCGCGTCGGCAAATTCCCCCCGCATGACGATCCTCGCTCGACGGTATTCACATCGAATCGAGCACGCCGCTGGTTACACGCGTTTGACCGTGGCCACGGAAATATGGGAGATTGCGGGAGCCCGGATCGTTTCCCGGCCGGCCTCCCGGTATTTCCGATGAGCAAGGATGGAGCGCGGCGTCACCACGGCGTCAAGGCATATCTCAGGGAATCGTTCCTGACGAGCGCTGGTGCGAGGCCGCTTCGCATTCTTGCCGAGTACCTCGAACCGAGGAGCCGCTTCGATCAGTACCGCATCGAGGATACGATCGTCTTCATGGGCTCGGCGCGCGTCGTCTCGCGCGAGGCGGCGGAGAGCGAGGTGCGCGCCGCGGGGAGCGAGCCCGCGAGGCTCGAGCGCGCCCGCGAGCGCCTCGCGATGTCGCGCTACTACGAGGACGCGCGCGAACTGGCGCACCGGCTCACCGACTGGTCGAAGGGGCTGAAGGACGACTCGCGGCGCTTCGTGGTGTGCACCGGCGGCGGCCCCGGCATCATGGAGGCGGCGAACCGCGGCGCCTCGGAGGCGAGGGGCCTGTCGGTCGGGCTCACGATTTCCATACCGGTCGAGGAGTTCGACAACCGCTACGTCACGCGCGAGTTGTCGTTTCATTTCCACTACTTCTTCATGCGCAAGTTCTGGTTCGCGTATCTCGCCAAGGCGCTGCTGGTGTTTCCCGGCGGCTTCGGCACGCTCGACGAGATGTTCGAGATTCTCACGCTGCGGCAGACGCGCAAGATGAGGAAGCACCTCGCGATCGTGCTGTTCGGGGCGGACTACTGGAACGAGGTGATCGACTTCGACGCGCTCGTTCGCCACGGCACGATCAACCGCGAGGACCTGGGGCTCTTCCACCGGACCGACTCGGTGGACGAGGCGTTCGGCATCGTCACGCGGCACCTCGTGGAGCACGCGATGACCGAGCCCGGGGCGATGCTGTAGGTGGATTCGGCGTCCGGTTTCGTGGCGATCAACCGGCCGCGCTCCCGGTTTTTCGTGGCGGCCGCGCCGCAATACCGGCCTTGCGCCCTCCGCCTCGCGTTCCCCGTTTCGACTTTGCCTCGAAGCCGCCCATCACCGAGTCGATGATCCCGTCCACGAACCCGCCGTCAAGGGGTGCGTGCCGGAGCAACAGCCGATAGAAGAGCGGCCCGTAGAGCAGGTCGATCGCGAGCTCCAGGTCCGCGTTTTCGTCGAGCTGCCCCAGTTCCACGAACCGCCGCAGGACCTCACGGGCGTACGCGCGGCGCGGCGCGACCCAGCCTTCACGGAACGCCTGCAGCAACTCCAGGTCCGCCTGTCCGCCACCGAAGATCATGGCGATCAACTTCCCCTGCGGGCTGCCGAGGAACTTCGCGAGCCGCCGCATCTGGACGCGAAGCGTGTCGCGCAGCGAGCGCGACGGCGGAAACGCGATGCGCTGATCCATCTCGGTCAGCACCGCGGCGAGCACCAGGCGCGCCTTGTTCGGCCATCGCAGGTAAACGGTCGGTTTGCCCACGCCCGCCCGCAGCGCGATCGCCTCCATCGTGAGCTCCGGGTAACCGCGCTCGATCACCAGCCGGTAGGTGGCCCGCAGGATCCTCCGGTCCGCGTCCCGCGACCGGGGACGGCCCGGTTGCCGGCCTCCGGGTGCCGTCTCGCGCGTGGCTTTCACTCCCCGTTCCCTCTTCCCGGCCGGTCCCGCCCGTTCATGTTCCTTTACGGATCGTAACGTAATTGTTTGCAACTTGCACGCGTCCATGCCTATACTGTAGCCGTTACCGTCGCGATCCCGCGACGGCGTCAACTTCGGCGGCGGGCGCAGCGTGCCGCCGGTTTTCATCCGACAAGGAGAGCCCATGCCGTTCTTCAAGCTGGCGGAGATGCAGGGTACCGTCATTTCTCCCGAGCATTCGACCGCCAACGGCCCCACCATCACGGGCGAGCAGCTCGAAATGGGGTATTACACCGAGCCGAAGGGCAGCGGCGCCCATCCCCATCATCACCCGAGCGAGCAGATCATACTGGTCCTCACCGGCAGGCTGAGGATGACGATCGCGGGGGAGACGCGGGAGGTGGGGCCGGGCGAAGTGGCGCTCATCCCCGGGGGCGTGGTGCACGAGCAGAAGGCCCTGGAGGATGGCACCCGCTTCGTGAGCTGCAAGCGCGCCACCGGCACGGAGCTGAGCGGCGCGTAACGGACCGGTGGTTCATGGGCTGTTGAACCGGCATCTTTCTCGCGGGGATCCGGCGAGCCCGTGACGCTGTTCGATGGAGCGGCGAAACATGCAGGATCTCGTTCTGGTACCTGGTCTCGTCTGCGACGGGGCCGTGTGGGCGCATCAGGTCGAATACCTTCGGGACGTCGCGCGCATGACGGTGCCGCCGGTGACGGCCGGCATCACCATGGCCGAAATGGCGGCCGGCGTGCTGGCGGAAGCGCCGCCGCGGTTCGCGCTCGCCGGTTTCTCCATGGGCGGTTACGTCGCGCTCGAAATGCTGCGCCAGGCGCCGCGGCGCGTAACGCGGCTCGCGCTGCTGGATACTTCCGCGCGCGGCGACACGGCGGAGAAGACCGCCTGGCGCGAGCGGGTCATCGCCCTTTGCGAGGGCGGGCGCTACGCGCAGGTGATCGAGGACATGCTGCCGATCCTCCTGCATGCCGACCGCCAGCGCGACCCGCTCGCGGACTTCGTGCGTGCGATGGCGCAACGCGTCGGCGGCGCGACGTATGTATTGCGACAGCGCGCCCTGATGACGCGCCTCGACGGCCGGGACCTCCTGCGCGCGGCCGATATTCCGGTGCGCGCGATCATGGGCCGGCAGGACGCAATGAGCACCCACGAGGCGCACGCGGAGATCGCCCGGCTCGCGCCCCGCGGCCGTTTCTCGGTGATCGAGGAGTGCGGGCACATGTGCGTCATCGAGCGGCCGCACGCGGCGACCGCCCTGCTGCGCGACTGGCTCGCCGACTGACGGGCGCGGGGATGACGGCGAATCTCGCCCATCGCCATCGACTTGCCGTCGATATCGGCGGCACCTTTGTCGACGCCGTGCTCTTCGACGTCGCCACGGGCGAATGGCGGCTCGAAAAGAGCTTCACCACGCCGAGCGACGCGGCGACCGGCGTCGGCGACGCCATCCGCCGGCTCGGTCTCGACGGAACCACGATCGGCTCCTTCGTTCACGGCACCACCCTCGGGCTCAACACCGTGCTCGAGCGCAAGGGCGCGCGCACCGGCATCCTCACCAACGCGGGCTTCGAGGACATCTTCGAGATGGGCCGCTACAGCCGCGAGCGCACGCAGATGTATTCGCTCGAATACGACGTGGCGCCACCGCTTGTGCCGCGGCGGATGCGGCTCGGCATCCCCGGTCGCATGAACGCGCGGGGCGAGGAGATCCAGCCACTCGACGAAGCCGCGGTGCGCGCCGCGGTGAAGCGCCTGGTCGAGGAATGGGGCGTGCGGACGATCGCGGTGTGCTACCTGCACGCGTACCGGAATCCGGCGCACGAGCGCCGCACCGCCGAGATCATCCGCGCCGGGTGGCCCGATCTCGCGGTCTCCGTCTCCAGCGATATCGTGCGCGAGTATCGCGAATACGAGCGCACCAGCACGACGGTGGTAAACGCCTACGTCCAGCCGATCTTCCGCCGCTACATCGGTTCGCTGGAGCGCGCGCTCGCGGCGCGGGATTTTTCCGGCGCTTTCTACATCACCCGCTCGGGCGGCGGGGCGCTGCTTGCCCATGACGCGATCGACACGCCGATCCACACGATCTTTTCCGGCCCGGCCGGCGGCATCATCGGCGCGGCGTGGTTGAGCAGGGTAATCGACCGCGAGAACCTCATCGCCGTCGACATCGGCGGCACCAGCACGGACGCCTGCGTGGTGCGCGGCGGGGCGCCGGCGCTCAAGTACCAGGCGGCGCTCGCGCGCCTGCCGCTGATGATCCCGACCTACGACATTTCCACCATCGGCGCGGGCGGGGGCAGCATCGCGCGGGTCGAGGGCGGACTGCTCAAGGTCGGGCCGCAATCGGCCGGCGCCGAGCCCGGCCCGATCTGCTACGGCCGTGGCGGCACGCAGCCCACCTTCACCGACGCGACCGTGGTACTGGGCTACATCGATGCCGGGGGCTTCCTCGGCGGGGAACTGAACCTCGATGCCGAAGCCGCGCGCGCGGGACTGGTCGCGAAGGTGGCGCAACCGCTCGGCCTCGGCGCGATCGAGGCGGCGCGCGGCGTGCTCGACGTGACGCTCGCGCGCACGGTAAGCGCGATCCGCGAGATCACGGTCGAGGAAGGACTCGACCCGCGCGAGTTCAGCATGCTCGCCTATGGCGGCGCCGGGCCGGTGTTCGTGCCGCTCGTCGGTCGCGAGATGGGCGTGCGCGAAGTGATCGTGCCGCAGGCGCCGTCGGCGTTCTCCGCCTGGGGCATGCTGATGACGGATCTGGTGCAGGAATACGCGCAGACCATGGTCGGTCTTCTCGATGACGTCGGCATCGATGCGATGCGGGTGACCGCGGCGGGGCTCGCCGGGAAGGCCGCGTCCGACCTCGAACGGGGCGGCTTCGCCGCGACCGAGCGCGCGATCGAATGGGAGGCGGCGCTGCGATATTTCGGGCAGGAACACACGCTCGAAGTGCCGCTCCACGAGAGCGACGACCTCGACGCGCTGCGAGGGCGCTTCCATGCCGCGCATGCGCGTCGCTACGGCCACGCCATGAGCGACCCGGTGCAGCTCGTGCATCTGCGCGTGCGCGGCATCGGTCGCAATCCGCGGCCGCGACTGCGCACGGCGCCTCGACGCGCGGGGGGCGCTCCGGCGCGGCGCGCGCCGCGGCGGGCGTTCTGCTTCGCGCGGCGCGAGATGGTCGAATTCTCCGTCTACGAGCGCGACACGCTCTGTGCGGGCGACGTCGTTGCCGGGCCGGCGATCGTGGAGGAAGCGACCACGACCCTCGTCTTCCACTCCGACCAGGAAGCGCGGGTCGACGAGTACGGGCACCTCTTCGTCACCCGGAGGGCTTCGACATGAGCCCGGCGAGCGATCCGGCGACCACCGAGGTCATCCGCCACTACCTCGTCTCCGCCGCGACGGAGATGGAGCGCACGCTGGTGCGTGCCGCGTATTCGACGATCATCTACGAGATCAACGATTTCGGCCTGTCGATCTTCGACCGCGAGTTGAACCTGCTGGCGGACGCGACCGGGCTGCCGCTCTTTCTCGGCGCCAACGAGTTCGCGCTGCGCCAGACGCTCGCAAGGGGCGGGTTCGCGCCGCTCGAAGCGGGCGACGTGGTTTACATGAATGTCCCCTACTGGAGCGGCGCGCACACCAACGACGGCGTGCTGATCGCGCCGGTGTTCGTTGATGGCGCGATCGTCTCCTATGCGGTGGTACGCGCGCACTGGACCGATCTCGGCGGCAAGGATCCCGGGTACATCCTCGACTCGCGCACGGTCCATCAGGAAGGGATCATGATCCCCGGCGAGAAGATCGTGCGCCGCGGCGAGCCGAACGAGGAGCTGTTGCGCATCCTGCGCGCCAATTCGCGCGCGCCCGCGACCATCATGGGCGATTTCAACGCCGAGGTCGCGGCGCTGCGCACCGGCGTGCGGCGCGTGACCGAGCTGCACCACAAGTACGGCACCGGGACGGTCGAAGCCGCGATCGCGCGCATCCTCGCCGCCGGCGAGGAACAGGCGCGAGCCGCGGTGCGCGCGCTGCCGGACGGAGCGTGGGAAGCCGAGGAGTGGATGGACAACGACGGCGTGAACGACGATCTCGTGCGCCTGCATGTGCGTCTCAGCGTCGAGGGCGACAGGATGGAGGTCGACTATTCCGGATCCAGCGAGCAGGTCGACGGGCCGATCAACCTCTCGCTCGGCATGGCGATCTCGGCGGCGCGCATCTGCTTCAAGTCGGTGACGACGCCGCATGAGCCTTCGAACGGCGGGCATTTCCGCCCGCTGTCGGTGACCGCGCCGGAAGGCAACCTCTTCAACGCGGTCTATCCTGCGCCGGTATTCACCATCTGGGCCGGCGTCGTCGGCATGGAGATGATCTACCGCGCGCTCGCCAAGGCCGCGCCCGAGCGCATGCCGGCCGGCTCCGGGGGCGATCTCGGCGATCCCGGCTTCTACGGCAAGGAGCCCTACACCGGCCGCCAGGTCTGGCATCAGACCAATGCCGGCGTCGGCTGGGGCGCCCGGCGCGATCAGGACGGCATCAACACCACGCAGCATGTTTCCATGTGCACCGTGAAGAACATCCCGGTGGAGGTGGTCGAGTCGCGCCTGCCGGTGATGGTCGATCGCGCCGGGTTCCGCCAGGATTCCGGTGGACCGGGCCGCTTCCGCGGCGGGCTCGGCTCGATCCGCGACTATCGTTTCCTCGCGCCGTTCGGCGCGCTCACCATCGTGAAGAAATCGCGCACCGAGGGCTGGGGACTCGACGGCGGCCGCTCCGGGCCGCGCAACGTCGGCATTCTCATTCCCGACACCACGCGCGCGGACTGGCGCGCGCATTGGGGGCGTGACATCATCGTCTATGCCGACAACGGCTATCTCTACGAGGACAAGCCGGAGAACCACGTCTATTGCGGCATGTTCCGCGGCGAGTTCGGGCCGGGCGACGTGATTTCGTACCTGGCGGCGGGCGGCGGGGGCCATGGCGATCCGCTCGAGCGCGAGCCCTGGCGCGTGCGCGATGACGTCGTGGACGGCTACGTCAGCCGCGAAGCCGCCGAACGCGACTATGGCGTAGTGCTCACCGACCGGCTCGAGATCGACGTGGAGGCGACGCGACGTCTTCGCGAGCGACGGCGGAGCGATCCTCCTTCGGGCTGAACGCGGCGCCCGCGCGTCGTCCGGCCCTTTCTTTCGAGGAAACGAGACCATGAAGAAGCGAGCTCCACTACGCGCCGCGGCGGTCCAGGCGGCTCCGGTTTTCCTTGATCGGGACGCATCGACCGCGCGCGCGATCGACTACATCGAGCAGGCGGGAGAGCGAGGACTCGACCTCATCGTGTTCCCGGAAGGCTTCATTCCGGCGCATCCGGTCTGGTATCACTTCATCCCGGCGACGAGCCGCAAGGCCCTCGACATGGCGGCGCAGTTGTTCGAAAACTCGGTCGAGATCGGGGGACCGATGACCGACGCTCTGTGCGCCGCGGCGCGGGCGGCCGGCGTGAACGTGGTGATCGGCGTCTGCGAGCGGCGGCCGAACACGTCGGGCACGATGTACAACACGCAGCTCTTCATCGACCGCAACGGCCGGATCGCCGGCAAGCACCAGAAGCTTATGCCGACGGTCGGCGAGCGACTCGTCCACACGGGTGGATGGGGGGACACGCTGCACGCGGTCGACTTCGGCCCGGTCAGGGTGAGCGGGCTGATCTGCGGCGAGAACTCCAACCCGCTCGCGATCTTCTCCCTCTCGACGGAGAGCGCGCAGGTGCACGCCGCAAGCTGGCCCAACCATTTCTCCAAGAACGAGCACGCGATGGCGGATGTCGTGCTGATGGCGAGCCGCTCGCTCGCCTACAAGGCGAACTGCTTCGTCATCAATGCGTGCGGCACCGTCTCCGAGCGGATGATCGAGGAGGTCGCGACTTCCGACTCCGACAGGGAATTCCTGCGGGCGCCGCGGCATTCCGGCGGATCCTCGATCGTCGACGCCAACGCCATGGTGATCGCGGGCCCCATGCCGGGGAATCAGGAAGGCTTCCTGGAGGCGGAGCTCGACCTCGGGCTGTGCGTGCACTCCAAGCTCGTGCACGACTACTCGGGACACTACAACCGGCCGGACGTTTTCACGCTGCGCGTGAGCCGGCGCGTGCCGGGCTATGTCGAGAACGAAGGCGCTGACGAAGAGCACGCGCAGGCGGAGCGCGCCGCGCCGGCCGACCCGGCGTCGAAGCCCGACTACAAAAGTGCCAGGAACCGCCCGCGCGCCGGCAAGACCGTCCGGTAGAGGAAATGGGGTCGGCGTAACTTTTCCGGGCGGTTCGGCTGGCGACCCGGAGAAGGAAAAGCTGCTCCGACCCCGTTTCCCCGATGGTTGCCACCTCTCTTGCGGAAAGCGACAATCCGAGCCTGACCGACCGCGGGACGCCCGAGAAGAAGCTCGCGGGTCGCGCGTTGAAGCTGGATCGCGTTTCAACCGCCATTGACCGTGGAGCAGCGGGAAAGGGGGGGAGCGTGGCGAAACTCTGGAAGACCATCGCATTGCTGTGGGGCTGCGCTGTCGTGGGTTTCGCCGCTGGCGCGGACCGCTATCCGGCGAGACCGATCCAGTTGATCGTCGGATTTGCGCCGGGAGGGCCTACCGACATCCTCGCACGTGCAGTGGCGAATTCACTCTCCCACACGTTGGGCCAACAGATCGTGGTTGTGAACCGTCCTGGCGCGGGCAGCAACATCGCGGCGGAGATGGTCGCCCGGGGTACGCCGGACGGCTATACGATACTGATGGGTAGCAGTGCAAACGCGGTCAACGTGACGCTGTACTCGAAGCTCGGTTTTGATTTTCCGCGCGACTTTGCGCCCGTCAGCCTCGTAGGAACCGCGCCGCTGGTGCTCGTGATCGCGCCGAGCCTGCCGGCGGCAACGGTCAAGGAGTTCGTCGCGTTGCTGAAAGCAAGGCCTGGCCGGATCAACTATGGATCGGGTGGTTACGGCTCTTCGATGCACCTCGCGGCGGAGGTGTTTCGCGCCGCGACGGGCGTCAACCTGGTGCACGTGCCCTACGGCGGCGCGGCGCCGGCCGTACAGGCGCTGCTTGCCGGAGAAGTGCAGTTCCTTTTCTGCCCCATTCCGAACGCGTTGCCGTTCGCCCGGCAGGACCGGGTGAGACTGCTGGCTGTCAGCACCGGCAAACGCAGCGCGCTCATCCCGGAAGTACCGACGATGAGCGAGGCTGGCGTGCCGCGCTACGATGTGTCGCCCTGGTGGGGATTGTTCGCGCCGGCGCACACGCCCGGCGCCGCGGTCAAGATCCTGGCGAAAGCCGTTGAAGCCGTGGCGAACGACCCCGGTTACAAGAAGCAGCTGGACACCCTCGGGGCTCAACCACTCTTTTCGGCGCCCGAGCCCTTCTCCCGGTATGTCACGGAGGAAGTCACCCGTTGGGCGCAGGTCGTCAGGGCGTCGGGCGCCAAAGTGGACTAGCGAGCGCCGCGGGAAGCCCTGGCGAACATACGACTGGAATGGACATGAGTATCGGGACCGAACGGCGCCGGGACAACCAGCAATGGATGCTGGACTGGATGGTCAAGACGACGGGCAGGACGCAAGGCTTCGCCAACGACGCCCGGATGGTGCCACCCGAGATCAAGTCGTACCGGATGATCCCGCGGGCGCTGGAAAAACGCGCGCGCCGCATCGAGGCGATGGCGAGAGCCGCCGAGGCCGCGAACCACCGGCTCACCGCCGCGGACCTGTTCTGGAAGGCGACGGAACTCTACATCGACGCGCAGCACGCGATATTCCAGGACGACCATCCCGAAAAGATCTATTTGCACAGCAAAGTGCTCGAGTGCTTCGAGCACATCATGGCGCTTGCGAACCACCCGATAGAGCGGGTCGAAATCCCGTTCGAGGGAAACCATGTTCAAGGGATACTGCACATGGTCCCGGGGCGGCAGAAGGCGCCGACCGTACTTTTCTGCCCCGGAATGGACATGACCAAGGAGTCGTTCGTCGACCCGCTGGCGCATCCGTTCATCGAGCGCGGCATGAACTGCCTGCATATTGACGGACCAGGGCAGGGCACGAGCAACATCCGGAAGCTCCGAGTGACGCTGGACAACTACGAGCGGGCCGGCAAGGCCGCCATTGATTACCTTTCGCGGCGGCCCGAGGTGGACAGCGGGAAGATCGCGGTGTCGGGCTTCTCCATGGGTAGCTACTGGGGCATGCGTATCGCGGCGTATGACAACCGCGTGAAGGGTGTGGCGGCCGCGGCCGCGTGCTACGGCCCGAAGCAGGCGCTCTTCGAGGAAGCCTCGCCGCGCTACAAGCAGATCTACATGTACATGTCGGGCATTCACGATGAGGCGGAATTCGACCGGATGGCGCAGCAGATGACGCTGGACGACGCCGTGTCGAAGATTGAATGCCCATGCCTTCTGGTGACGGGGGAGTACGATCCGGTCGCGCACCTGGAAGAGGTGATGGACGTTTATGAACGACTTGTCTGTCCGAAGGAGATCTGGGTAATCGAGAACCACTTTCACAATCCGCGTTACGCGGAAAACCTTGGTGGGCTCGATTTCTTCGGCTTTCTCGCGGACTGGCTGCGGGATGTATTCGATGGCAGGAAGCCACCGGACCTCAAGCGGCAGGTGCTCGTCGGTCAGCGTGACGGGCTCGGGCCATACGACCGCGATACACCCGGCTTCCGGCTGCCGGGGAGAATCGGCATACGTGACTTCAAGCCCACGCCGGCGCAGGTCGGGCCGAAGCCGTGATCGGCCACCGGTGACGGGCGCCCGGCGATCGCGTTGCCGCCCGCCGAACGGCCGGAAGGTTCGTCGGATGAGACTGAAAACACGACAAACCGATTTCCGCATGATGATCGAAGTGGAAGACCACGCCGCCGAGTATGCGGTGCTTAACCGGTCCCTGACGTTCGATCCCGCCCGAACCGCCGTGATCACGATCGACATGCATCGCGGCCATCTCGATCCGGTCAACGCGACGTTGCCGCTACCCCATCGCAAGGCCGAGCAGGTGCTTGTCCATGCCCGCGCGGCGCTGCGGATCGCTCGGAAAGCCGGCATGCATGTCGTTCACGTCGTGGCCGGGGTGCGGCCGATCGAGAACATGCGTCGAAACCCGCGCCGCATGACGCACGGCGTACTCGCAAGCAAGCGCAAGATCGTCACTCCGGCCATGCGTAAAGGCACGCCGCACAACATACTCGGGAGCGTGCAGACCGAAGTGATGCCGGAACTTGAACGAGCAACGACCGACTATCTGATCGGCATCAAGAAGTCGCTGTCGTGTTTCATCGGCACGGATCTCGAGTCGCTGCTGCGGACGTTGCAGGTGGACACGCTCGTGTTGATGGGCGTCAATACCAACACCTGCGTCCAATGCGCGGCATTCGACAGCTACAACCGTGGCTACAGAACGATCGTTCTGCGAGACTGCGTCGCGAGCATGTACGGCGACGACCTGCATCGGCTGGGCGTCGAGAACATCGCGCGCTGCCTCGGATGGGTCGTTTCCAATGCCGAGTTTGGCCGCAAAGCCGCCGCCGGCCGGCCGGCGCGCAAGCGGGACATGGGGCCGGCGTAACTTTTCCCGGCGGGTCGGCTGGCGACCCGGAGAAGGAAAAGCTGCTCCGACCCCGTTTCCCCCCGTCAATCGGCGCGGATGTTCGCGGTGCGCGCCACCTTCGCCCACTTCTTCGCTTCGCCGTCGATGTACCGGGCCGCGGCTTCCGGCGCGTTACCGACCGCTTCCATGCCGAGGCCGGCGAGCCTCTCCTGCACGTCGCGCGCCTTCAGGCCTTGCGCGATGCCGCGGTTAAGCGTAGCGACGGCGCCCCCGGGCGTCTTCGCCGGGACCAGAATCGCGTACCACGCCTCCATCTCGTAGCCTTTCACGCCCGCCTCGCTGATACTCGGCACGCCGGCCCATCCGCTCGAGCGCCCGAGCGAGGTGACGCCGATCGCCTTCAGCTTCCCGGTATTGACGAAGTCGCGCGCGGTGAGCGGGCTCACGAACGCGAGCGGCACGCGGCCGGCGAGCAGGTCGGGAACGAGGTCATTGGTGCCCTTGTACGGGACGTGCACCACGTTCACGCCGGCCGCGACCTTGAGAAGTTCCGCGGCAAGATGCAGCGACGAGCCGTTGCCGCCCGAGGCGTAGTTCAGCCCGCCCGGCTTCGCTTTCGCGAGCCGGACGAGTTCCTGCACCGAATTCACGCCAAGCGAGGGATGAACCACCAGCACGAGCGGCCCCTTGGCGACGATGGTGACCGGCGTAAACTCGTTGAACGCATAAGGCACCCTGGAATAGATGCTGGGATTCACCGCGTAGGCCATCGCCGGCAGGATGAGGGTGTAGCCATCGGGCTGCGCGTGCGCCGCGATGCCGACCGCGAGGTTCCCGCCGGCCCCCGCGCGGTTGTCGATCACCACCTGCTGCCCCCACGCGTCGGAGAGCTTCTGGCCCACCATTCGCGCCAGGATGTCGTTCGGGCCGCCGGGAGGATACGGCACGATGAGCCGCACCGGCCGCGCGGGAAAGACCTCGGCCCCGGGCGCGGCGAGCGGCGCCATCGAGAGCAGCCCGAGAATACAGGCGGCGAATGCAAGCCCGGATCGTTGTGCCGTCACGACGCCCTCCTCTTATGCGGAATTCCGGTGCACGTGAGTATAGGGGGCGGCTTACGCCATGGGAAGCGCGAGTCATGGAATAATGACGCGGCACAGCGGATAAACGGGAAACGTCATGCATTACGACATCCTCGTCAGGAACGGGCTCGCGTTCGACGGCAGCGGCGCGCCGGGCGCGCGCGCCGATATCGGCATCAACGGCAGCCGCATCGCGGCGATCGCCCCGGGTCTGCCGGGCACGGGTTTCATCACCATCGACGCGGAAGGACTCGCGGTCGCCCCCGGCTTCATCGACATCAAGACGCATTCCGACTTCACGCTCCCCATCAACCCGCGGGCCGAGAGCAAGGTGCGCCAGGGAGTGACGACCGAAATCGTCGGCCACTGCGGTTTCTCGGTGGCGCCGGTGCTGCCGGGCAGGACGCAGCTCATCCGGGATTACCTCTCGCCCTCCGCGCCGTGGCTGCCGTTTCGCGAGCGCACCTTCACCGAGTATCTCGACTCGTTTCCCGCGACAGCGGTGAACGCCGGCATGCTGGTCGGGCACAACACGCTGCGGCTGATGGCGATGGGCATGGACGACCGCGCGCCGACCCGGGGGGAGATGGACGCCATGATCGGGATGCTCGAAGAAGCGCTCGCCGCGGGCGCGCTCGGCATGTCTTCCGGGCTCTTCACGTCGCCCGGTTCCCACGCGAGCCGCGACGAGCTCGTCGCGCTCTGCAACGTGCTCGCGCGCCGCAACGCCGCCTACTTCACGCATATCCGGGACGAATCGAACAAGGTGCTGGAGGCGGTGGACGAGGCGATCGATCTCGCGGAGACCTGCGGGATCCACGTCGAGATCGTCCATCTCAAGTGCTCGGGCATGGACAACTGGGGCAAGGCGGCCGCGGCGCTCGCACGTATCGACGCCGCGCGCGGAAGAGGCGTATCCGTCGACTGCGATTCGCATCCGTACACCGCGGGCAGCAATCCGCTCAAGAACCTGATGCCGCAATGGGTGCAGGCCGGGGGCGTGGACGCGATGCTCGCGCGGCTGCCGGCGCGGGAGACGCGCGAGCGCATCCGCGCCGATATCGCGCGCGACGGCCTCAACAACTGGGGCCGCATCCCCGACTGGGGCTGCGTGCAGATTTCCATCTCGCCGCACCTGCCGCAATACGCGGGGCGCACCATCGCGCAGCTCGCGGCCGAGCGCGGGCAGGACCCGATCGACGTCGTGTGCGATTACCTTGTCGAGGACCGGGGCGCGACGCGCGTGCTGGTGATCTCGATCTCGGAGGACGACATCCGCGAGATCGTGCGCTCGCGCTCGGCGCTGGTCGGTTCCGATGGCAACTGCGTCGCGACCGAGGGCATCACGAGCCAGGGCATGCCGCACCCGCGTTTCTACGGCACGTTCCCGCGCGTGATCGGCCGCTACGTGCACGAGCAGAAGCTGCTGCCGCTCGAGGCGGCGCTCCACAAGATGACCGGCGCGACGGCCCGCGCGCTCAGGCTGGGCGAGCGCGGGCTGCTCAAGGCTGGCTACCGCGCCGACGTGACGCTGTTCGACCCCGCCAATTTCACCGACCGCTCGACCTACGCCGATCCCCACCAGTATCCGGGCGGCGCGCGCACGACGGTGATCGTCAACGGCACGCTCGTCGTCGAAAATGCGCGGCACACCGGCGCGACCCCGGGCAGGGTCCTGCGGCGCGCCGCCGACGGGAGCGTGAGCTAGTCCTCTCACCCGGGAGATGTGGTCCCGGGTCCGGGCGCGACCGGTGAGCGAGGTGTGCCGCCGGCGCGGCGGGTGGTTCCGTCCGCGCGGATGTGGCAACATGCCGCCCGGGCATCGACGCACGTGGACAAGGAATGGCGATGAGCGAGTTGCAGATGGCTGACGATGGCCGGTATCTCGGCGGCGAGGTGCCGTTCGGCTACGCGCTGTGGGGAGACCGGCTGGTCGAAGTCCCGGCCGAGCTGGACGCCTGCGTCACGGCCATCCGGATGGTGAAACAGGGGCGGGAGTATCCCGAGATCGCGGCGGCCGCGCGCAAGGACCACGGCGTGGCGATGTCGCGACCGCAGTTCGACGCGCTCATGGCGAGCGTCTACCGCCGCTACGGGCCCATCAGGCCATGAAGCTCCAGGTAAACGGCGAGACGCTGAACTGCGTCGTGGAAGGCACGGGACCGGCCGTCGCGCTGGTGCACTTTCTCGGGGGCTTTTCGTACCAGTGGCGCCACCAGATCGCGGCCCTCAAGGACCGCTTCACGTGCATCGCCTACGACCATCGCGGCTTCGGGTTCTCGACCTTCAACGGGCGCTGGGACGTGCCCACCGGAGCGCGGGAGCTGAAAGGCGTGCTCGATGCCCTGGGAGTGAAAAAGGCGCACGTGGTGGGCTACTCCATGGGCGGTCCGATCGCGCTTGCGTTCAACTCGCAGTGGCCGGAGATGGTGGGCTCGCTCGCGCTGATCGACACCTTCGCGAAGAACCACACGCACTCGGCGGCCCGGATCGAGGAATCCGAGCGGTGCCTGCGCTACATGTCCATGCGCGAGTACGCCCGCCAGTACGTCGCCACACGGCTGCTGCCGGACACGCCGAAGTCGGCGATCGACGAAATGGTGTCGGCGATCTGCCTCGCGAAAAAAGAGGCGTACCTCGACGTGCTGCGGGGCATACTGCTGCCGGATTTCACGGAGCATTGCGCGAAGGTGAAGGCGCCGACGCTCGTCATGTGCGGGCGTCACGACCTGACGACCCCCGTGACGATGACCAACGAGCTCACCCGGCTCATACCCGGCGCCGTGGAGCGGATCATACCGACGGGACACCTGGGAGCGCTCGACGATCCGGCCGCGTTCAGCCGGCCGCTCGTGGAATTCCTCGACGCCCAGCCGCGTTGAGCGCGGCTGCCGCCGCGTTTCAGTCCGCCTTCATCCCGGTCTCGCGGACGACCTTCGCCCAGCGCGCGAGTTCCGCGTCGAGGAACTTGCCGAAAGCCTCGGGCGTGCTCGCGACGATGCTGGCGCCCTGCTCCCCGAAGCGTTTCACGACATCGGGCGACTGCGTCACCCGCGTGAAACCGTCGTTGAGCGCCTTGATGGTATTTCCCGGGGTCGCGGCGGGCACGAGCGCGCCCACCCAGCTCCCGAACTCGTAACCCGGCACCCCGCTCTCCGCGACGGTGGGCAGTTCGGGCATGAGCGGCGAGCGCTGGGTACCCGTCATGGCGAGCGCCCGCAGCTTGCCCGCCCTCGCGTAGGAGAGCACGGCCGCGACGTTGAGGTAGCTCAGGTCCACTTCCCCGCTCATGACGGCGACGAGCGCGGGGCCGCCGCCCTTGTAGAGGACGTGGAGCATCTTCGTGCCGGTCAAGTACTTGAAGAGTTCCGCCGCGACGTGCAGGTTGCTGCCGTTGCCGGCCGACCCGTAGGTGAGCTTGTCGGGATGCGCTTTCGCGAGCGCGATCAGGTCCTTGATCGATTTCGCCGGCACCGACGGGTTGACCACCAGCACGAACGGACTCGATACGATCAGCGACACGGGCGCGAAGTCCCGCTTGACGTTGTAGGGCACCTTGCGCAGGAGACTGGGGTTGACCACCAGCGGCACCGTGTTGAAGAGGACGGTGTAGCCGTCCGCGGGGGAGCGCGCGACGAACTCGGTGCCGATGTTGCCATCCGCCCCCGGGCGGTTGTCCACGATCACCGACTGGCCGAGGAGCTCGGTCATCTTCGGCGCGACGACCCGCGCGGTGATGTCGAGCGTGCCGCCCGGCGGGTTGGGAATGATCAGGCGGACCGGCTTCGCGGGAAAACCCTGCGCCGCCGCGGGAAGCGCCGCCAGCGACAGCGCGAAGAGCAGCGATGTGCCGGAAGCTCCGCGCATGACGGACCGGTCATGCCGGTTCATGCGCCCCCGCCCCCATCTGCCCGGTGATCTTCTTCACGGCCTCGGGGCTCAGCCCGACCGTGGTGCCGGCGAGCACTTCGCCGTGGCCGATGCCGAGCGTGCTGATCCAGCGCTGGCCGCCCGCGATGTAGCCGATGAACGAGCCCAGCTCGACGATCTCCGGCTCGGTGAAATGCGCGTGGAGCGCCCTCCACATCCCGTCGTCGGCGCTCGCGGGATTCCAGCAGATCGCATCGGTGTAGCGCAGTGCCACGCGCTCGCGCTCGGTATAAAGCGGCGACTTCTCGTAGTTCTCGAGATTCGAGAGCTTCTCTTCGCTCGCAATCTGGGTGACTTCGCCCTGCTGCCCGAACTGGACAGCGCGCTGGTTCCCTCAGTAGTTGCAGCCGAGGGTGGTGGACACGCGCAGGCGGCAAAGCTCCTTCAGCTGGCGATCGACGACGCCGCCCTTGAAGAGCCGCTCCCACGTGTAGAGGAATGCGCGCAGGACCTCGGGCTGATGCGCGCGTATCGCCTGGATCTCGGGGCGGGGCGTGCTTTTCAGCATCGCGTCCCGCATCGCCTGGCGCAGGTCGGGTTCCTCGATGTCTTCCGGTCTGACGTAGCTCACGCGTGCCATGAAACCTCCTTCGTGCGGTGTCATGACTATATCGCCATCCCTGCCCGCGCCGCAATCGGCGGCTCGCCCCGTTCGCGAATTTCGTGCGCGGACCCGGGTTCGACATGCCGTGGCCGTACGCCCCGCTCGTGGCACGCGGCAGCCGCCGCCTCGCGCCCGACATCCCCGGGAAGACGCCGGCGATGATCGAGCGGCAATCGAGGCGGGATCCATCGGGGCCTCCCGGACGAAGCGCCCCCGCCTTGTTCCGGATACACCAAAAAGAAACCCCGCCGAAGCGGGGTCCGCGTGATTACCGCTGTAATCCTGCTTTCCTGCGCCGGCGTTGCACGGCCCGCCGCACCGCGCGCCCCACCCGGGCGAGCGCGCGGTCCATGGCCGCCTGCAGGGAATGGTGGCGCTCGTCCACCACGACGCTCGGCAATCCGCTCAGCACCACCTTGACCTGGCAGCGCTTGTCCACGCCGCCGCGCGGGCCGTTCACGTCCTCGATTCGCACGCTCGCGCGCTCGACGGCGGTCCCGAACTTGCCGAGCTTGCGGCCGAGCTTGCGCCTTACGTAGTCACGGTCCGCCGCGTCCAGCATCGATCCCGCGGACTGGATATGCGCAGGGGCCGCGCCCGCGCCCGCCCGCTTCGCCGGCCGTGCCACCCGCGCCGGCATGGGGGCTCGCGCGGGGCTGTCCGCCCGCCGCACGCGCGCGCGCCCGGGCGCAGGCGCGATGCGGCCCGTAACCTTCGCTGCACGCGGGACGGGCGAGTCCTCGCCCCCGCCTTCCGCGGGCAGTCCTCGAGTCTGTCCGCGTCTCTTCACGCTTTGCCCGCGCGCTGCCGCTCCCGCCCGCCGGGCGCTCGCGGGCGGCAGGCGCATCGACCGGCGCTTCGCGCGGAGGGCCGGGCGGCTCGATCCGCGCCCGAGTTCCTCGAGCACGTCGGTGGCGGTAACGATGCCCACGACGCGGCCCGCTTCCACGACGGGCAGCGAGCCGATGAGGCGCCCGCGCATCAGGTTGGCTGCCTGGCGCAGCGTGGTGGACGGCGTCGCGCTCGCTACCTGCCGCGACATCAGTTCGCCCACGGTGCGCCCGCCGCGCACGGCGCCGCCGCTCCTGCCGCCGAGGTCCCGCTCGGAGAGCACGCCGAGCAGCCGCCCTCTTTCGGTCACGACCAGATGGCGTATACCTTCGCGCTCCATTCGCGACCACGCGACGCTCGCCGGCTCGTCCGGTCCGATGGTGATGACTCCGGGGTTCATGATCTCGCTCAGGCGCATGGCAGGGGCACTCAAGGATGGCAAGTCGGAAAATTCTTTTACCACGAACACGCGGGCGGCGTTTGACCTGGATCAAGCCCCCGGTGCCGCGTGTGCTGTATACGTGAAAAACCCATGCGCAAGGAGACGGACATGGTCAACACGGTTCCCCTGTCGTCGGACCAGCTCGCGGAGTTGACCGCGCGCATCGCCTCGCGCAAGGAGCGCTTGCTGGAGGAGATCCGCCACGTACTCGCGCGCTCGGGCAACGAGCGTTACGCCGACCTCGTCGGCGAGGCCGGGGACGCCGGGGACGCCTCGGTTGCCGCGCTCCTGCGCGATGTCGCGGAGGCTGAAGTCCGGCGCGATGTTCTCGAGCTGCGCGACGTCGTCGCCGCGCAGGGCCGCATCGGTACCGGTCGCTTCGGCGTGTGCATCGACTGCGGCGCGAGGATCGGCTATCCGCGCCTTGCCGCGTACCCGACCGCGAAGCGCTGCCTCGCCTGCCAGCAGGAACGCGAGAAGACGGGTCACTACGGGCCGCGGCCCACCCTGTGAGCGTACCGCAACAGGGCCGGAGGTTGAGGATCCTGGTTGCGGTGGATGGCTCCGCGGCGTCCGAACGGGCCGCGAGGCATGCCGCCGCGCTCAAGGCCGCCGGGCTCGCCTTCGAGGTCCTCCTTCTCGATGTGCAACCCGAGCGGGTGCGGCCACGCTCCCGCGAGGAGAAGCGCAAGGGCCTGCTCGCGAATCTCGAGGCGTTCGAGCGGACCTTGCGCCCGGCGGAAGAACGCCTTGCGCGGGCGGGCGTTCCGTTCAGGAGTACCCTGCGCGTGGGCACAGCCGCGGATCATCGAACCGGCCGCCGATCCTCCGCTCGCCCGCGCCGAGGGCGCCATGGCGCCTGAGGGGCACAAGCGAATCGCGCAGGCGACGCGCAGGCCGGGGGAGCACCTCGCCATCCGCCCCTGTCCGCGGGACCTGGAAGAGCGACTCGAACTCCCGGGGCTCGCGCTCCTGCTCCGCCCGATCCGGCCGGAGGACGCGGCCGCCTACGCGGATCTCATCGCGCGCACCGGCGCAGATGACCTGCGCATGCGCTTTTTCGCCCCGGCACGGACGCTGCCGGCAAGGGGCCTCGACCGCTGCACGCAAATCAACTACGACCGCGAAATGGCCTTCGTCGCCGCGCAGGACGGCAGCGGGGACATCCTCGGCGAGGTGCGCATCTTCACCTACCCGGGCGGCGACACGGCGGAGTTCGCTCTGCTCGTGCGCACCGACCTGCAGCGTCGCGGCCTGGGCCGGGCGCTGCTGCGCAAGGCGATCGAGTACTGCCGCGCGCGCGGCAATTCCACGCTGATCGGCCAGATCCGGACGGACAACGAGGCGATGCTCGCCCTCGCGCGCCAGTGCGGCATGGAAGTCGAAACCGCGCCTGGCGCGAGCCTCGCCGTGGCGCACCTCGCCCTGCGGCCGGCCTGCGCCGGGGTTGGACCCGCTTGAGGCGAGCCCGCCGCGGCGCGGCACTGGAGGATCCGCTGGCGCGAGGCACGGAACATACCCGCCGCACCCCGCGCGATCGACCGCCGAACGCGCCGCCGACATAAAGTGGTGGAGAGCAACAACGGGCGGTTCAAGAGTTCCATGCGCACACTCGGCGGGGTCGATCGGGGCCGGGACCAGGCGATGCGCCTCGTTTTCCCGGCGCTCTCCTTGATCCACGTCAGGCGGTCGGTTCGGGGCTTGGCACGCGGGAGACCGCCCGCTTGACCGCCGCGCAGGCGACCGATACCGTGGCGGTTGGCGAACGAAGTGCGTTGAAGCTCGTGCGTGCCTGAGTCAAACGGAGGAACACGATGCCCCGAGTGAGCGAAATCACGGATGACGGCGGCGACCCGGTGCTGAAGCCGATCTTCGACAGGCAGCGCGAGACCTTCGGCGATCTGCTCAACCCGACGAAGGTGATGGCGCATTGCCCGCCGATCCTGCAGGCCGCCCAGCAGTTGGGAAGGTCGTTCGAGCAGTCCGGGAAGCTGCCGAAGGGAATGCTGCCGCTCATCTACCTGCGCGTGGCGTCGATCAACGGCTGCCCGTTCTGAATCGACACCAATTCCGCCCGTGTGACGGAAACCGAGCGCGGTCCGGACAAGGTCGCGGAAGTGTCGAAGTGGCGCGAGAGCGGTCTCTTCAGCGTCGCGGAGCGCGTGGCGCTCGAGTATGCCGAACGCATCACCTTTACCGACCGGCAGGTCGACGACGTCCTCTTCGCCGAGCTCGGAAAGCACTTCACCGAGCCGCAGATCGTCGAGCTGACGGCCGCGGTCGCGTTCGAGAACTTCCGCAGCAAGTTCAACCCGACGCTGGGCGTCGAGGCCCAGGGCTTCTGCGTGGCGCCGAAACGCTGACGGGCGGGAACGGCCACGCGTGACGGGCCTGCCGGGCGCGGTCGTGGCGCGCCGTGCCCGTGCGGACGCGGCCGGAAGGTCGGGCGGCGCGGGAGCAGCATGCGCATGACGCCGGAGGACCGCGACATTGAAGTAGCCGACAGCGGCACCGCCGCCGCCAGCCGCAACGCCGAGATCGATGCCGCCGACCTTGCCGCGTGCGCGCGCGGCGAGCGCGCCGGGCGGCTTCGCTTCCACGCCAGTCTGCCGGCAGCGAGCATCGGCGCGCATCAGGCACTGGAGCGCGAGGTACGGGTGGAGTACTGCCGTGCGCACGGGATCGAGACGGTGCGCCGCGGCACCAGTGGCGGCGCGCTTTACCTCGACCCGGGGCAGTTCGCTTTCACCCTGACCGTGCGCCGGCCGCAGCGCGGTTTCGAGGGCAAACTCGCGGGCGTGCTCGCACGCGCCGCCGAGGCGGTCGCCTCCGGGCTGCGCCGGCTCGGCATCGCGGCGGGAATCAAGCCGCCCAACGATGTCGAAGTCGGCGGCAGGAAGATCGCCTCGGTGTACGTGGCGCGAAGCGCGGGGGCGGCGCAGTTGCAGGCGGTGCTTCTGCGCTCGGTCGACGTCGAAACCATGCTCAAGGCGCTGCGGGTGCCGACCGAGAAGCTCTCGCCCGACGGGCTTGCCGGCGCGCGCGAGCGGCTGACCTCGATCGAGAGCTGCTGCGCGCTCCCGCCCGGCCCGGAAGAGATCGCGCGGGCGCTCGTCGCCGCGTTCGCGGGGGTGTTCGCGTTACGCTTCGACGCGACGGTGCGCCCCGTGCCCATGCCGGCCCTCGTGGCCTCGCCGGCAGGCGGCGCCGGTTCGCCCGATCCCGCGGGCAAGTGGTCCGCGTCCCGGCGAGCGATGATTGAAACGCGGCTCAAGGCCGGAGCGGTCACGTTGCGCGCGCGCGCCGATTTCGGCTCGCTCGATCGTTGCCTCGACGCCGTCGAAATCGCGACTGACGCGCATTTCGAGCCCGGGTGCTTCCTGCGCGAGCTCGAGCGTTCGCTCGAAGGCGAGGCGCCCGCCCGCATCGGCCATCGCGTCGGCTCGCTCGCCGGGCGGCTCGGATTCGATGCCGCGGGTATCGAAGCGGCCGATATCGAGCGCCTGCTGGTCCAACTGGTGGAGCAGCACCGTTTCGCACGCGCCTGCGGGCTCGACGCGGCGCAGGCGAGCGCCCTCATGCCGGTGGCGGGCGCCGACGGGCCCGATACCGCCGCGGTCCTGAAGCGGGCAGCGGTCATGCTGGTGCCGTATTGCGCCAAACCGGCGTGGTGCAAGTGGCGCCACCGGGACGGCTGCTCCGAGTGCGGTCTGTGCGAGGCCGGCGCCGCCTATGGGCTCGCGCGCGCGCACGGCATGCGCGTCACCACGGTCACCAACTACGAGCACCTCGTCGCCGTTCTCGCGGTGATGAAGGAGGCCGCGGTGCCCGCTTACATCGGCATGTGCTGCGGCAACTTCTTTCTCAAGCGCTACCGCGCGTTCGCCGACGCCGGGATTCCCGCGTTGCTGATGGATATCAGCGGTTCGAATTGCTACGAGCTCGGCACCGAGAGCGAGGCGTACGCCGGGACCTTCCGGGCCGAGGCGCGGCTCGACGCGCGCCTGCTCGAACGGGTGATGCGGTTCGTGCCGCCGCGCGGCTGAGCGCTTCTCCGGGCGCCCCGCCCGCACGGCGCGCGACGCCCCGGGGAATCATGTGTTCTCCTCCCGTGCCGATCGCCTGTCCGTCGAGCCGCGCCTGACTTGACGTTCCCGGACGCGCTGACGAGAATCGGCATGGCGGGACCGGCCACCGCCGGGCATGCAGCTTGCGCGGCGTGAAGGCGGTTCCTGCCCGATTGTCACTCGGGAATCCAGGATATGAGCACGGCACCCCAGGTACATGATCTCAGCGACGGCCGCGGCGGCGCCACCCGGTTGCGCCTGACCCACTACGGCGCGGCGGCGTGGTCGATCACGGACGGCGGGACGCGGCTGCTCGTCGATCCCTTTTTTTCCCGGATCCGTTATGCGGACAAGGGCTTCGGCACCTCGACGCCGCCGGCCGCGCCCGGGGACACGCGCCCGGTCTTCGGGCCGAACGACACGCTCTCGCCCGACGCCGCGACGCTGGCGCTGATGGAGCGGCACGTCGAACGGGCGGACTACATCTTCACGTCGCATTCGCACTTCAACCACTGCATGGACATGCCCTGCATCGCGAAGAAGACCGGGGCGACGGTGGTGGGCACCGAGAGCACGACCAACATCGCGCGCGCCCACGGCGTGCCGGAGGGCCAGCTCGTCACGGTGAAGGGCGGCGAGGATTTCGAGTTCGGCGCCTTCTCGGTGAAAGTGATCCCGAGCCTGCACTCGGCGTTGAGTAGCAAGCACTATTTCGATTCGGGCACGGTGCCGCGCGACATCCGGGCGCCGATGCGGCTGGTCGATTACGTCGAGGGCAACACGCTCGCCTATTTCTTCCGGCTGGGCGAGCACCGCGTCATCGTGTTCTGCTCGATGAATTACATCGAGCGCGAGATCGCCGGCCTGAAGCCCACGGCGGCGCTCGTCCCGGCGGCGAAGGCGCGGCTGGAAATCCACGACTACACCGGCCGCTTGCTTCGCGGACTGGGGCTGCCGCCGGTGGTGATCGCGACGCACTGGGACGTGCAGTCCTGGCCCTACGGCGCGGCGCAGGACGCCGCTTACGCGCAGGCGGAGACTTTCCTCGCCGAGGTGCGTAAGGCCGCGCCGGGCACACGCGTGGTCATACCCCGCCACTTCGATACCGTTGAAATCTAGCGCGCCATCGCGGCCGCGATCCGCGGCCGTTCACCCGGAGCCGACAGCATGAGCATCCCCGCGATTTTTCTGGCGGCGGCGTGTGCCGCCGCGATATTGCCCGCTGCCGCAGCGCAGATCGGCGGCGGCAAACCCATCCGCATGATGGTGGGTTTCGCGCCGGGCGGGGCGAACGACATGCTGGCGCGGCTGGTCGGCCAGCGCATGGGCGAGAGCCTCGGCCAGTCGGTGGTGGTGGAGAACCGCACCGGCGCCGCGGGAATCATCGCTTCGGAGGCCGTCGTGCGTTCTTCTCCGGACGGCACGACGCTCCTGCTCGGCTCGATCGGCGCGCAGTGCTTCGTGCCGCTACTGCGCACGAACATGCCATACGACACGGCGAAGGACCTGCTGCCCGTGACGCATGTCGGCATGGCGGGCACGGTGCTCTCGGTGAACCCCGGCGTTCCCGCGAAAAGCGTGAAGGAACTCGTCGCTCTGGCGAAAGCGCATCCCGGCACGCTCACCTTCGCCTCCGGCGGCAACGGCAATTCGCTGCATATCGCGGGCGAACTCTTCAAGTCCGTCGCCGGCGTCAACATGCTGCACGTGCCGTTCAAGGGCAACGCGCCGGCGCTGACCGCGGTGGCGGGCGGGGAAGTGGACCTGATCTTTTCGGCGGTGCCGCCGGCGCTGCCGCTCGCGAAAGCCGGCAAGCTGAGATTGCTCGGTGTATCGACGAAGAAGCGCCTGCCCGGGATCGAGGACATCCCGACGATCGCCGAGTCGGGCGTGCCGCGATACGAGATGTCGAGCTGGTACGGCATCTTCGCGACGGGCAGGACGCCCCCCGATGTCGCAGTGCGCATTGCCGAAGAAGTGAACAAGGCGCTCAAGGTCGCCCAGGTACGCAGCCTGATGCTCGGCCAGGGCATCGAACCCACCGGCGGCACGCCGGCCGAGTTCCAGAAATTCATCGCGAGCGAACTGGCGAAGTGGGGCGGAGTCATCCGGGCCGCCAACATCAGGACCGAGTAAGTCCGGCGGGCGCCGGGCGCTCGCGACGCGATGCGCGCGCTCCTTTCGGGTATACTCGCGGCGACTTGCGAGCCATCGGGGAGCACTACATGGACCAGCCTGCCGCCGGCACGAGGCGAGCGATACGGGAAGGCGGCCGGTGGGCGCTCGCCATCGCGCTGGGCGTTTGCGCCGCCGCCGGCGCGGGCGCGCAGGCCGCGGAGCCCGCCTATCCGCTGCGGCCGGTACGCCTCATCGTGCCGCAGGCATCGGGCGGGGGATCGGACACGATCGCGCGCTACATGTCGCAGCGTCTCGCGGACATCCTCGGCCAGCAGATCGTCGTGGACAATCGCCCCGGGGCCGCGGGCATGCTCGGCGCGGAAATGGTGAAGCAGGCGGCTCCCGACGGCTACACGCTGCTCCTCTGCGCGATCGACACGATCACCGCGCCCATCGTGAGCCGCCGCAAGCCGTTTGACGGCGTCAGGGATTTCGCGCCGATCACCCAGCTCACGATTTCCCCGAACATCTGGCTCGTCAACCCGTCCTCGCCCGCGCGCACGATGAAGGAGTTCGTGGAACTCGCCCGCGCGAAGCCGCGCCAGATCGACTTCGCGTCTTCGGGAGTGGGCAGCATGCAGCACCTCGGCGGCGAGCTGCTGAACCGCATGGCGGGCATCCAGCTCGGTCACATTCCCTACAAGGGGGGCCCGCCGGGGCTCGTGGATGTCCTCGGCGGGCGGGTGCCCTCGATACTTTCCGGAACGCAGGGCGCGCTGCCCTACATCAAGGCCGGGAAGCTCCGCGCCCTGGCGGTGACGACCTCGCGGCGGTTCGCGGCGGTGCCCGACCTGCCCACGGTGGCCGAGGCGATCAACGTTCCGGGCTACGAAGCGACCAACTGGCAGGGGTTGCTCGCCCCGGTGGGCACCCCGCGCGCCGCGATCGAGCGCATCGCGGGTGAAGTGGCGAAGGTGCTGTCGGCCGCCGACACCCGGGCACGGCTCGACGTGCTCGGTTACGAGCCCTCCGGCATCCCGCCCGAGCGCTTCGCGAAGCTCATGGCCGCCGAGCAGAAGCGCTGGTCGGAGATCATCCGGTCGGCGGGAATCAGCTCGGATTGAGGCGGCGGGGGAAGCGCGACGTGGCCGCCGGCAAGCCCGCCGCTTCGCGGGGTTACAAACGCGCATCGAGCGTCATCGTGGACCCCGGCGGCTCGTGGAGCGCGCGCGTGCCACGCGGGGAGCGGGTGCGCATCGTGGATCTCGAGGGGCGCCAGGCGGTCGATTTTCTCTGCTACAACGCGCTCGATCCGCGCGACCGCTACAACGCCGCCAACACCATGAAGATGGCGGAGAGCGTCTACCTGAACGCCGGCGCGGTGCTCTACGGCGAGTACGCCACGCCGCTCATGCGCATCACCGCCTCGAGCTGCCGCAACCACGACACCATCGGCGGTTGCTGCAGCCTGGAGATGAACTGGCTGCGCTACCGCAAGCGTACCCACAGTTGCCGGGCGAACTTCCTGCACGAGTTGTCGAAGTTCGGCATGGGTGAGCCGGACATCGTGGCCAACGTGAATTTCTTCATGAGCGTCCCCGTTGCGCGCGACGGGCGCATGGCGATCGCGGACGGCCAGTCGCGCGCCGGTGACCACGTGGACGTCGAAGCGCTCATCGATGTGCTCGCCGTGCTGTCGAACTGCCCGCAGAAATACAATCCGGCGAGCGGCTACCACCCCACGCCCGTGCGGGTCGAGACGTGGGTGAGGCGCGCGGGAGGCGATGGCCGGCGGGCCTAACGGACACTCGGCCGCACGTTCTCGACAGGCCGCTACAAGTGGTGCTCGCGGCGGCGCGCAGCGCGCCGCGCGCCGGGTCGAATCCAGGAGGTACATCGCATGCCCATCAAACGCGGCAATCCGCCGGGACTGAAGAACGTCCGGGCGAGCGTCTACAACCACTACGTGCGCGTGGATCAGCCGAAGAGCATGATCTTCGTGTCCGGCCAGGTGTCACGCGACGGCGAGGGCAGGCAGGTCGGCCCGGGCAGCATGCTCGAGCAGACGCGCCAGTGCCTGCGCAACATCGAGAGCTGCCTCGCCGCGGCCGGGGCGACGCTCGCCGACGTGGTGTGGACGACCGTGTACACGACCGACATGCGGGAATTCCGGCAGATCGTCGCGGCGCGCGAGGAGTTCTTCAGGGACAATCTCCCGACGAGCACCATGGTGGAGGTCAACCACCTCGCCGATCCCGGCCTCATGGTGGAGATCACCGTGATCGCCGCCGTTTGACGACTTTCCGCGAGAACGGGGGCGGCGCCGCCGCCGCCCCCCGCTCCTCGACCGCGCCCGGTCAGCCGGCCGCCTTGTGTCCGGGAGTGATGGCGAGGAAGAGCGTATTTCCCCCGCGCTTCACCAGCAGCGCCGCGGGCTTGCCATCGGGCAGGCGCGCGGTTTCGGCCTTGAGCGAGGCGGCGTTGCCCACGGGTTTTCCGTTCATCTGCAGAATCACGTCACCCGCCTGAATGCCGGCGCGCGCCGCGACCCCCGGCGCGACCTGCCGCACGAGCACGCCGTGGTCGACGCCGAGTTCCTTTCTCTCGCCGGGTGACAGGTCGGCGACGACGACGCCGAGACGCGCGCCCGTCGCTTCCGCCGTCGCGGCCGCGGCGCCCCCGGGCTCGTCCGGCAGTCGCGCCACCTTGACCGTGAGTGACATCGGTGCGCCGTCGCGGACGATGTCGAGTTTCACGCCGGCGTCCGGCGTGGCCGCGCCGACGAGCGGCGGGAGGTCACCGCTCGTTCCTATCGCCTGCCCGTCGAAGGCCACGATCACGTCGCCCGCCTTGAGGCCGGCGGCATGCGCCGGACCGTTGTCGGCGACGCTCGCGACGAGCGCGCCGCGCGGCTTGTCGAGGTGAAAGCTCCTCGCGAGATCCTGATTGACCTCCTGGATCGCGACGCCGATCCAGCCGCGGGTCACCTTGCCGCTCACCTTGAGCTGGCCGGCCACCTTCTGCGCCACGTCGATCGGAATGGCGAAGGACAGGCCCTGATAGCCACCGGAGCGGCTGTAGATCTGCGAGTTGATTCCGACGACCTCGCCCTCGAGATTGAAGAGCGGACCACCCGAGTTGCCCGGGTTGACCGCGACGTCGGTCTGGATGAACGGCACGTAGGTATCGTCGGGCAGCGTACGCCCTTTCGCGCTGACGATGCCGGCGGTCACGCTGTTGTCGAAACCGTACGGCGAGCCGATCGCCACCACCCAGTCACCGACCCGGAGATCGTTCGCGTTGCCGAGCTTGACGTGGGGCAGCCCGGTCGCCGGGATCTTCACCAGCGCGACGTCGGTGGCACGGTCGCGGCCGATGACCTTGCCCTCGAACTCGCGCTTGTCCGTGAGCTTGACCGTGACGGTGGCGGCGTCACCCACCACGTGGGCGTTGGTGAGCAGGTAGCCGTCCTCGCTCACGAGAAAGCCGGATCCCAGGCCGCGGCGCGGCGCGGCGTCGGGCTGCGGCAGAAAGCGGAAAAACTCGCCGAACGGTGTGCCGGCGAACGGATTCTCGTCCTGCGGCAGCGCGACCTCGCGCGTCGGGCTCTCGACGGTGATGTTCACGACCGCGGCGCCGTTGCGCGCCACGAGCGCGGCGAAGTCGGGCAGTCCGGACCGTGATGCAACGCCCGGTACCGGCGCGGCGTGCACCGCCAGGAAGGCGGGCTCGCGCCACCCGAACGCGTGGGTGCCGTACTCGTGATACGCAAGCGCGCCCACCCCCAGCGCGGCCGCGATGATGACTGTGATGGTCGTTTTCCTGAATGGAATCCGGATGGACATGATGCGTCTCCTGGTTATCGAGTTGCGCGTCGGCTTCGAGCGCACGGACCCATCATGCAAGAGCAAAACTTATGTCCGGCTTAAGGCTTGCCCGGGTCGAGGGCGCTCGGCGCCGCCGGGGGGGAAGCTCAGCACGACGCGGAGCCCGCGTCCGTCGATGCCCGGCTCGAGCGAGACGCATGCCCCATGCCGATCGGCCACGGCCTTGACGATGGCGAGTCCCAGGCCGGTGCCGGGCATGAGGTCCTCGCCCCGATCCGCGTTCGAGGCACGGTAGAACCGCTCGAACACACGGCTCGATTCATCCGGCGGTATGCCGCGGCCGTCGTCGCGCACCTCGAGAATCGTCGCGTGGGACCCGGCGCGGACTCCCACGTCCACGCGCCCGCCCGCCGGCGTGTAGCGCAGCGCGTTGTCGACGAGGTTGGCGATCAGCAGGCGCAGTTCGGCTTCGTCGCCGTCCACCTTCGCCGGTGTGCCGGCCTCGGCCCCGAGATCGATCGCCTTCGCCGCGGCCTGAGCGCCGAACTCGCCCACGACGGCGCGGGCAAGCGCGGCGAGATCGATGGCCTGCTTGCGATGCTCGGCGCCGTCGGGCTCGAGGCGCGAGAGGTCGAGCAGTTGCGTGATGAGATGCGATGCCCGTGTCAGCCCGTGCCTGAGATCGGCCAGCGCCTCGGCGCGGTCGGCTTCGGTGCCCGCGCCTTCCACCAGCTGGACTTGCAACCTCAGCGCGGTGAGCGGCGTGCGCAATTCGTGCGCCGCGTCGGCGATGAACCGCCGTTGCGCGGCGAAGGCTTGCGAGAGGCGCTGCATGAGCGCGTTGATCGATCCGACGAGGGGGCGGATCTCTTCGGGCAACGAGGCGTCGGGGATCGGTTCGAGCGAGGCGGCGCTGCGGCGCCCGACATCCGCCGCCGCGACGCGCAAGGGGGCAAGGCCGCGCTGCAACGCCACCCTGATGAGGGCCGCGATGACCAGCACGACCAGCATGCTCGGCACGAGGAGCTTCACGGCGCTCGCGGCTGCCCGCTCGCGGCGCGCTTCGAGCGGCTGCGCCGCCTGCACGAACCGGGACGCCGAGCGCACCGTGTAGACGCGCCAGGGTTCGCCGTGGCTCCGTACGGTCTGGAACCCCTCTTCGCGAACGAAGGGAATGGTGCTGGTGGCGGTCGATACGAACAGCCGCACACCGTCTTCGCTCCAGACCTGGGTGACGAAAGCGAATTCCGGACCGGTCCATCCGGGTCGTGGCGAGGCGACTTCGTCCTGGTGATGGGTGAGAGCCGCGAGCGCGACCTGCTTCAGCTCCCTGTCGAAGACTTCGTTCAGCTCGCTCAGAGTGAGCGTATACGAGGCGAGCGCGAGCAGCACGGCGCCGGCCGACAGAGCACCGAGCAGCCAGACGAGCAGGTGGCGTCGAATCGAGGTCAGATGACCCTGCTTAAGCACACCGGGCGGGAATCAGGATAGCGGGGGCGATCGCGATCGGCAACATCCTCGCGCGCTCGCGCCGCCGCCGGAGGGATACGCCGTCCGGCCCGGGACGAACCTGCGTGCCCCGTGCCGGACCGGGCGGCGTTCATGCTACTTCTTCTCGTCGGACTGGAGTGTCGTGCGGTCGGTCCGGATCACCTTCTTCTCGGCCTTGACGGCCTGCTGGTCTTGGTACACGCGCTCCGAGTCATCCGACATGGCGGACATCCGCCCCGACCGGGTGTCCGAGGCGAGCGTCTTCTCGTCGGCGTTGAGCTGCGCGCGCTCGCGGGCAAGCGCGGCCGTGTCCGACTTCGATTGCAGCGAGCCCGGCTTGTCGTGCGCGATCGCCCCCTGTTCGCCCTTGATCGCCTGCCGGTCCAGGTAGACACGATCCTCGTCCCTGGACATCGCCGACATGCGCCCGGACGCCCGGTCCCTGTCGAGCGTGCGCTCGTCCGCCTTCAGCCGTGCCTCTTCGCGAGCGAGTGCGGCCTTGTCGGCGCCAAGCTGCGCCTTGTCCTGGCTCACAACGAATGCCGGCGGCACGGGCGTCGCATCGCCCGCAGCCGCGAGGGTGCACAGCGCGAAGGACCCGGCGAAGGTCGTCGCGATGATGTGTTTCACGTTCATGATGTTCTCCTTTCGGAAAGAGGTTGACACGCTCGATGCGGCCTGATCGTCGCATCGCGCGAGCATATTGCGCCCGCGACGCTTAAGAGCAACTTAAGGGGATTTGCGTCGCGCGATCATCGTGGAACTGCAGCGCCGCGTCGCGTTCGCGAACCGGCGTGCGCGCCGCCCGCGCGCCCCTGCCGGCGCAGCTCACGCGCGGCGCCGGGCCGTCACGGCGTCAGCCCACCCGCCCTGGGCGCCCGACCGGCCGCTACGTGGCTGGAGGAGTCCGTCTGAAGAGAGTCCGGCGAATTCCGCTAGGAGAGCGCCCGGAGAAGCACGGCGAGCGCCGCCCCGACCGCCTGAAGTCGCACCGCGTCACGGTCGCCCGAGAACTGGTGGCGCTCGACCAGGGTCTCGGCATCCTTTCTCGCCGCCGCGACGTAGACCGTGCCGACCGGGTTCCGCGCATTGCCTCCCCCCGGTCCGGCGTAGCCGGTAACCGCCACGGCAACGCCCGCCGTCGAGTTCGCGAGCACGCCTTCCGCGAGCCCCTTCGTCACCTCGGCGCTCACCGCTCCGTGCGTGCCGGCGATGGTTTCGGGGACACCGAGACCGGTCGCCTTCGCCGAATCATGGTAAAGAACGAAGCCGCGCTCGAAGATTCTCGATGCGCCCGGCACGGACGTGAGACAGCTCGACACGAGCCCCGCGGTGCAGGTTTCCGCGGTCGCGATACGCACGTTCATCGCCTTCGCCCGATCGAGAGCCCTGGCGGCCCGCTCGAGCAATTCGTCCGGAAACATGGAACCCGGTCCCGCGGCGACGCTAGCGCGCATCCGCGCGCAACCGCGCGATCACGCGCTGCGCGCTCGGCTTGATGTCGCGCACGTCCAGGCTCACGTCGAGAGCCTTGACGGTGTGCGTGAGGTCCCCGACCGAGATGATATCCACGCCGGTCTCCGCGATCGCGACGATCGTCGACTCGTTTATGCCTCCCGACGCTTCCGTCAGGGCGCGTCCATCGACGAGCTTGAGAGCCTGCTTCATTTCGTCGAGGTCCATGTTGTCGAACATGATGACATCCACGCCGCTGTCGAGCGCTTCCTGGACCATGTCGAGCGTCTCGCACTCGACCTCGAACTTGAACGTGTGCTGCGCGCGGGCCCGCAGGATCTCCACCGCGTTGCGGATGCTCCCGGCGATCTTGATGTGATTGTCCTTGACCAGCACGCAGTTGGTGAGGCTGAAGATGTGGTTGTGCGCGCCGCCGACACGCACCGCGTATTTCTGCAGAACCCGGATGCCCGGCCATCCCTTGCGCGTGTCCGTCACGCGCACCTTCGTGTGCTTGACGAGGTTGACGTACCGGCGGGTCTTCGTCGCGATCCCCGAGAGCTGCTGGATCCAGTCGAGGGCCGCGCGCTCGACCGCGAAAAAGGTCGATGCTCTCGCCCTGACCTTGAGCAGGACGCTGCCGGGACCGATCTCCTCGCCGTCCCTCACCTCGTGCTCGATCCGCGCATCGGGATCCACCAGTCTGATCGTCTCGTCCGCGAGAAGGAGACCGCACGCCACGCCCTGGCCCTTGGCGTAGATCTGGGCGCTCTGTACCGGGTCGTCTCCGACCAGAAATCCCCCCGTCGTATCACCCTGTCCGAGTTCCTCGCGCAAGCCCTGCTCGACGAACGGCCGGATCATGAAACGGTTGAGCTGCATGGCCACCTCCTTTCAGCGGGAGAGCAGATCATGGCATGTCCTGCCGTCCTTCATCACCATCCGGATGCGGCTGCGCTGTTGCAGGACGCGAATGTCCTCCAGCGGATCGCCGTCGATCACGAGGACGTCGGCGATCTTCCCGGGCGCGAGCGCGCCCAGGTCCGGGCGCTCGATGCATTGCGCCGCGCGACTGGTCGAGGCGACAATCGCCTCCATTTCCGACATGCCCAGCCACTTCACCATGAACTCCAGCTCGACGAGGTTCTCGCCCACCAGCAGCCGGTGCGACTGGTCCGTGCCCATCGCGACTTTCACGCCGCGCCTGACGGCATCCTTCCACAGCGGAACCTGTTTCTTCATCGCGCGATAGATCGCGGCATCCTTGTCGTCTTCGCTCGCAAGCTGCTGCCGGCTCCACGCCGGGTCCACCTTGCGGCGCTCGACGGAAAGCGGAACCAGCGCGAGCGTCGGCACCCACCAGATGCCGCGCTTCGTCATGGTCTGCACGCACTCCTCGTCGAGGAACCAGCCGTGCTCCAGCGAATGAATGTCGGCGCTGAGCGCCCTGCGGATGCCTTCGATGCCCTCCGCGTGCACGGCGACGCGCTTTCGCCGGGCCGCCGCTTCCGTCACCGCGGTGCGCAGTTCATCCGGCGTGAATTGCGGCTCGTCCCAGCTGTCGGTCACCGACGTGATGCCGCCGCTCGTGCATACCTTGATGAAATCCGCGCCCGCCATGAGCAGCGTGCGCACCAGTCTGCGCATCTCGTCGGCGCCGTCGACGATCGCGCTCGGCAGCCACGCCCTCTTCCGAAGCCGGATGCCGGCGGGAACCCAGGAATCACCGTGCCCCCCCGTCTGGGAGATCATCGCGATCGAGATCAGCAATCGCGGGCCCATTGCGTAACCCTCCCGGATCGCCTCGCGAAACCCCGCGTCCGCGCCACCCATGTCCCGCGCCGTGGTCACGCCGCAGGCGAGCGTCTCCCGGAGGATGTGCGTCGAACGCAGGACGTTGTAGGTGGGCGTATTGAGCAGGTGCTGGCGCACGTCGCGCGCACGGTAGGTGCCGTGCACATGGCAGTCGATCATCCCCGGCAGCACGGTACAGCCCGCGACATCAAGCACCCGCGTGCCGCGCGGGATGCGTACCGCCGACGCCTTGCCCGCGGCGGCGACACGGCCGTTCTCGACGAGCACGGCCGCCTTCGGGACGGGATCGTGGCCGAGGCCGTCGATCAGCCGGCCGCCGAGGAGCGCCAGCGCTCCCGTGTCGTCGCTCATGTGCTCGCCCCCGCCTTCCGCAACCCCGTCGTCACGCAGATTACCTCAGCAACAGGCGGGAGCCAATGTACCGGGGAATGCGGAACGCGACGAAGGCGTGCGCGATCATCCGGGTCTCGCCCGCTCAATCGCCCAGGTCCACGAAGACGTTCTTCACTTCGGTGTAGAGCGAGAGCGCGTACATTCCCAGCTCGCGTCCGAGCCCGGACTTCCGGTAGCCGCCGAACGGCGCGTAGGTGCCGTAGCGACTCGCGCTCCCGTGCGAGTTGATGCTGATCATGCCGGTTCGCACGTCGCGGGCGACGCGCAACGCACGCCCGATGTCACGGGTCCAGATCGACCCGTTCAACCCGTACTCGCTGTCGTTCGCGATACCTACCGCCTCGTCTTCACCGTCGAAGGGGATCACCACGACCACCGGGCCGAACACTTCCTCGCGGGCGATCCGCATGTCGTTGCGAACGCCGATCATGACCGTGGGCGCAAAGTAGCTCCCGGCGTCAAGCCCGGCCGGGCGATCACCGCCGCAGACGATACGGGCGCCCGCGGCGGAGCCGTCCTCCACCATCGCCTTCACGTTGCGCCACTGCGCGCCGGAGACGAGCGGACCCATGTCGGTTCCGGGATCGAGCGGGTCACCGACCTTGAAGCGGGAAGTCGCCCGCGTGAACGCCGCGACGAACTCGTCATGCACCGGCCGCTCGACCAGCACCCGGGACCGCGCCGAGCAGCTCTGGCCGGCGTTGCCGAATCCGGCCTTGACGGCCGCGACCGCCGCTTTCGGAACATCCGCGTCGGCGAAAACGATGTTCGGGCTCTTGCCGCCCAGTTCGAGCGATACACGCTTGATCCCGCCGGCCGCGGCCCTGACGAGCCCCGCGCCGGTGCGCGTCTCGCCGGTGAACGCGATCTTGTCTATGAGCGGATGGCACCCGATGTGCTCGCCCAGTTCCGCCCCGGGACCGGGCAACACGTTCAGCACGCCGTCCGGGACGCCCGCCTCCACGGCGATGCGCCCCAGCATGAGCGCCGTCAACGGCGTGTAACTCGCGGGCTTGAGAATGACCGTGCAGCCGGTCGCGAGCGCCGGCGCGACCTTCCAGGCGGCGGCGAGAAACGGGAAGTTCCAGGGCGTGATCTGCGCGACGACGCCGACGGGCTCGCGCAACGTGAAGTCGAGCACGCCGTGTCCCATCGGGATGGTTTCCCCGAAAAACTTGTCCATTGCGCCGCAGTAGTAGTCGAACACGTTCGCGGCCGCCTCGACCTCGTTCCTGGAGTTCGCGATGGTCTTGCCGCCGTCGCGGGTCTCGATCTCGGCAATGGCGTCGAGTCGCGCCCGGATGCCCTCCGCGATCCGGCGCAGCACGCGCCCGCGCTCGGCGGGCATGAGTCTGCGCCAGGGGCCGGCATCGAACGCCCTGCGGGCCGCCACCGCGGCGCGGTCGACGTCCTCGGTGCCGGCGCAGGCGAGCACGGCGATCCCGCGGCCGTCGATCGGGCTCTCCGTGACGAATGTCCGGCCGGAAAGCGAATCGGTGAACCTGCCGTCAATCAGCAACCGGGTTTCGATTCCCGTCATCGAATGCATCCTGCGGCCCGAGATTGTCGCGACACCAGCCCGGAAGTTCCCGCAGATCCGCGAGGTGAACGTCGATATCCGGGTCCGTGGCGCGATGCGCGTGGGGTGCGAACCACGCAGTCCGTAATCCCGATCCCTTCGCCCCTTTCACGTCACAGCGCAGATCGTCGCCGACAAAAAGCGTGCGCTCGGGCCGGGCATCCAGGCGCCGAAGCGCCTCGCGATACACGACCGGGTGTGGTTTCAGCCACCCGAATTCGCCCGACACGACGAGTCCGCCGAAGAACCGCAGCAAGCCAAAGCGCTCGAGGGTGCCGGCGACCACGGGCGCGCAGGGATAATTGGAGACGACGCCGAGTCGGTATCGAGCGGCGAGAGCCGGAATGACTTCCTGCGCACCCTCGACCATCACGGCGTCGGCAACGATGTGCCCGGCGAGGCGTGTCACCAGTTCCGCGAGCTCCGTCTCCGGCGGATCGTCCACGCCGACGCCGGCGAACGCGGCGGCGAGGCGGTCCCCGAACGAGTGTTCGCGACCCGTTTCGGCGGACCGCGCGATGTGCCGGTGGGCCGCCGCCAGGTACGCAGCCCGAAACTCCGCCCAGCCGGCGCCATATCGCCCGGCCGGCACGAAGGACGATGCGTGATCGGCCTCGCAGTACATCTTCTCGACGCACCGGAGATGGCGCTCCGCGCTGTGGATCATGCCCGGGATGCGGACCAGGGTCTCGCCCCAGTCGAAGAGAATCGCGGCTGGGACGTCTCGACGGTTCGTCATCCGGCTGAACAACGCCGACTACGCGAAGCGCAACGCCTGCGCCGCGTGCTCGCGGGCGGCGGCCGCGGGATCCGGCGCGGCATAGATGGCGCGGCCGATCACCGCGTACATGCGGCAGCCCGGAGCGGCCGAAAACGTGTCCGCTATGTTGCCGCCCAGGGGACCGATGCCGGGGACGAAAAGACAGGGTTGCTCCAGCTTCTCCACCAGCCAGCGTGCGTGGCGGCGAACCTTGTCCGGAGTGTTCGCCGGAATGACGAAGTGATCGACGCCGATTTCGACTGCCTTGCGGATGATCCGCTCCAGCGCGTCGTCAACCACGTATCCCCCGCCCGAGGCGTTGTAATCCGCGAAGGGCAGGTCGCCGCCGACGATCGGGAGGAGTCGCTGCCTGTAGGCGTTGCCCGCGAACTCCACGACGGCGCGCGGACCCGCCACCGGGAAAAGAATCAGCGCGTCGACTCCCGCCTCCCGGCACGTCGACGCGAACTTCGCCGCCATGTCCGGCACATCCGGCCCGGCTTTCTGGTGATCGTACACCAGCGGCAGATCCGTCACCGCGCGCAGATGCCGCACGGCGCCGCCGAGGCCCAGCTTCAGTGCCGCGGTGAGCCCCACCTTGTAGCCGACGACGCCCTCGATCCGTGTCGTGCGCTCCACGACGCGCTTCATCTCGTCCGTGGATTCCATGTCGAGCGCGAGCAGGACGCCGTGGGTCGTGCGCAGCTTTACATCGTGCAGCCTGCCGAGCGCCGCGTGAGCGAGCCGCCCGTCGGGCAGGCGCGCGCAGTCGTCGAAGTAGACGTGCGCGGGCCGCGATGCCTCTTGCGTCATGTACTCTCCCGACCAGCGCTTCAGCGAACGATTCCGTCACCTGCTTCCGGCGTGGCGCCGCGACGCAACCGGGCGCGCGACACGTGGCGCACTCTACCACGAACCGGCGCAGGCGAGAACGCGGGCGCGCCCGATGGCGCCGGGCGAGATCCACTTCGACTCTGATATCATCCCCGCGCGACCGCGACAGGGACGGGAACCGGCATGGGATGCATGGATCTGCGGCAATGGATTGCGCTACTCGAACGCGAGCGTGAACTGCATCGCATCACGGTGCCGGTCCACTGGGATTGCGAAATCGGGACGCTCTCGCGCAAGGTGCTCGAGCGCAAGGGGCCCGCGTTGCTGTTCGAGAACGTCGTCGGTTACGAGAGGACACGGGGACGAAAAGTGTTCACCGGCGGCATCGGCACGCGCCGGCGGCTCGCGCTCGCGCTCGGTTTTCCCGGGGACGTGAGCAACCGGGAAATCGTCCAGTTCGTCATGCGGAAGAACCGCGAGCAGCTCGCCCCGGTCATCGTGCCGACCGGCCCGGTCAAGGAAAACATCATCATGGGGCCGGATGTCGATCTGCTGGAGTTCCCCGTGCCCAAGTGGCATTTTCTCGAAGGAGGTCGTTACATCAACACCTACGCCTGCATCGTCACGCGCGACCCGGACACGCGGGTGCAGAACGTCGGCATCTACCGGGGCATGGTCGGCAGGAGGAACACGATACCGTCCCTGCTGATCAAGGGCGGCCAGCACTGGGGACAGCATTTCTCGAAATACGCCGATCGCAACGAGAAGATGCCCGTCGCCTGCGTGATCGGCTGGGATCCCGTCATGGGATTCCTCGGCGGCAGCCCCCTGCCGGCCGGCGTGTGCGAGTTCGACGTGCTGGGCGCGTATCGCGACGAACCGGTGCCGCTCGTCAGGTGCGAGACCGTCGATCTCGAAGTGCCGGCGAGCGCCGAAATCGTGATCGAGGGCCTGATCGATCCCGACCCGGAAACCTACGAGACCGAAGGGCCGTTCGCGGAGTTCACGGGCTACGTGTCCGACATTCCGACCCCGCGACCGACCATCCAGGTGACGTGCGTTACGCACCGGAACGACCCCATCCTGCGCGGAACGCAGGAGGGCAACATGCCCGGCTCATACAGCGAGAACGCAGTGATCTCTTCGGCGCAGCGCGCGGCGATCGCCTGGAACGTTCTCGCCGCAGCCGGCATACCCGGCATACTCGACGTGTACGCCGATCCCATCACCTGCGGAATCAACATCTACATCAAGATCCGCAAGCAATACCAGGGACAGCCGAAGCAGATCGCGTCGGCGCTCTGGGGAGCGAGCGCCGGCCAGGGACGCTACAAGCACGTCTTCGTCGTCGAGGACGACATCGACGTGACCTCCTACGAGCAGATCGACTGGGCGATCGCCTACCGCGTCAACGCGGGGCACGGCGGAATCGTGGTTTTCCCCGGCTCGTTCGGGCACCCGCTCGATCCCAGCACCCCGCTGGAGGAACGCGACATCGCGCAACTCGGCTCGGGGATCTGGAATCGCGTCCTGATCGACGCCACGCGCAACTGGCAATTTCCCCGCCGGCCCGAGTGGGGCGGGGAGCGCTTTCCGCCGACGGTGGCGCCTGCCCCCGAGCACGAGCAGCAGGTCCTCAGACGCTGGAAGGAATACGGGTTCAACTAGGAGTTCGCCGGACTTCGTTCCGACGAACTCCTCCAGCGAAACCGCCCGCGGGCGCTCTTGCCCGTGGCGGCCTCTCGAAGGCGCAGCGTTACCCGATCCGCAGACCCAGCATCTTGACGATCGCCCCCCACTTCTTGCCCTCGGACTTGATGTAGTCCGCGAACTCGGTCCGCGTGCTCCACGCGGCTTCGGCGCCGAGCGAGACGAGCTTCTGCTGGTACGCCTGCGATTTCACGACATTCACTATGACGCGATTCAACCGTTCCAGGATGTCCGGCGGGGTTTTCGCCGGTGCCATCACGCCGAACCAGGAACTCGCCTCGTAGCCGGGCAGACCCAGTTCCGCGAGCGTCGGCAGCTCGGGCGCGAGCGCCGAGCGTTTCGTGCTCGTGACCGCGAGCGGCCGGAGCTGGCCGGACTTCACGAAGGGCATCGACGATGGCATCAGGTCGAACATGCAATCCGTCTCTCCGCTCATCAGGCCCACCAGCGCCGGGGCACTGCCCTTGTAGGAAATGCCGCGGAGCTTGATTCCCGCCCGCTGCGCGAAGAGTTCCGGCGACAGGTGCGTAACGCTTCCGTTGCCGCCGATCGCGTAGGAGAGCGCGCCCTGCTTCTCCCTCGCCAGGGCAATCAGCTGCTTGACGGACTTCACGGGCGAGGACGCCTGAACGAGGACAAAGAGGGGCACCTTGGCGATCAGGCTCGTGGGCGCGAAGTCACGCACCGGATCGAAGCGGACTTGGGCGTAGAGCGTCGGGTTGATCGCCAGCGTGGGCGCATTCGCCATGACGAGCGTGTAGCCATCGGGCGTCGCCGCCGCCACCGTCTCCATCGCGATGTTCCCGCCGGCCCCGCCCCTGTTATCGACCACCACCGGCTGCCCGAGCTCCTCGCGCAGCGGCTCCGCGACAACCCGGGAGAGCACATCCGCCGCCCCGCCCGCGGGATAAGGCACGATCAGCCTGACGGGGCGTTGCGGATAACTCGCTCCCAGGCCCGCCGTCGCCGCCAACAACGCGAACACGAATAACGATGCTTTCGAGAGGAAAAGTGGCATTGCCCGTCCTTGACCGGTAACCAGGAATCCGCGCGCCGATGCCTTCAGGCTGTCGCCCCGGAGAATACACGCGCCGGGGCCAAACAACAACGGGACGAGGGAGGAATGGCGGGACGCGCCGGGATCGCCGCCGGACTTCCCCCTCGCCACCACCGCCCGCGAACCGGTCCAGGCGCGCCCCGCGGGCGGGCGGTCGATCAGGATCGACCGCGCGCGAGCGCGCGTCGCGCCGGCCCGAGTTCCCGGCGCAACGTCTTGCCGATCGGCGTCTTGGGAAGGCTCTCGCGAAACTCGATCACGCGCGGCAGCTTGAACCCGGTCAACCGGCCGCGGCAGTGCTCCAGCACGGAGGCCGCGGTGAGAGCCGGGTCCTTCCTCACGACGAACGCCGCGACCGCCTCGCCGCTCGCCTCGTCTGGCACCCCCGCCACGCCCACGTCGCGCACGCCGGGATGCAGCATGATGACGTCCTCGATCTCGGTGGGCCAGGCCTTGAATCCGGACACCACGATGACATCCTTGCGGCGATCCACGAACCAGAAGGCGCCGCGTTCGTCCATCCGGCCCATGTCGCCAGTGCGCAACCACCCCTCCGCGGTGTACGCCTCGGCGGTTTCCGCCGGCGCGTTCCAGTAGGCGCGCATCACCTGCGGTCCCCGCACGCAGATCTCGCCGACCTCGCCGGGAGTGAGCTCCCGGCCGTGCTCGTCGAGGATCGCGACCTCCGTCGAAGGCAGCGGCAGACCGATATTTCCCGAGTACTGCCGCAGGTCCATCGGATTGGCGCACACGATCGGCGAGGCCTCGGTCAGCCCGTAGCCCTCGATAAGCGGCACGCCCATGGCCTGCTGCCACCGGTCCGCGACAGAGCGCGTTAACGCCATGCCGCCGGCCACGGCGAGCTTCAGCG
>JADZGE010000021.1 GCA_020854035.1 Burkholderiales bacterium
AATCCCGGCAGGCTGCCCGAAGCGGGGTTCGCAATTCAAGTCGTTAACACCCCGAAAAGTCATAAAAACCCGTGCTCGCGCTAGAGTTACGATCGATCGGCCTCAAATGTGTCGGACACTACTGACTGCGGATACCGTCTCGACTTGTTGGTTGCCAATGCGGTCGTTGTTGAAATCAAAGCTGTCGGATCCATCGAGCCGATCCATGAGGCCCAGCTCTTGACCTACCTCAAACTCGGCGGCTGGAAAGTGGGGCTGCTGATCAACTTCAATGTCCCTGTCCTGAAGGATGGCATCCGCCGGAGGATTCTGTGAATCCTCTGTGCCCTCTGTGTCTCTGTGGTGAAAGGATCTGAAATGGAGCCTTGGTACAAGGTAGCCACGCCGCGCAAGGAAGTCCGCGAAGGACGCTCGTTCAACCCGGACGAGTTCGCCATCGCACTGGAGCAGGTCGTAGCCGGAACGGCGCCGGAAGACTACAGCAAGCCGGACCAGTTCTTCGCTCGCACCTGCTTTACGCGGGCGCTCAAGGAGCACGCCGGCATGGTGCTCCGCCGGCTCTCTGGCCGCACCGACAACACCGCACCGGTGCTGACCCTCATCACCCAGTTCGGCGGCGGTAAGACGCACACGCTGACCACGCTCTACCACCTCGCGAAGAATGGCGAGACGGTGGCCGGCCACAACGGCGTCGCCGATCTCGTGCGCGAGGCGGGTATCCCGTCCGTGCCATTGGCGAAGGTGGCCGTTTTCGTGGGCAACGCCTGGGATCCGCAGGCGGGGCGCGAGACACCGTGGATCGACGTCGCGCGCCAGCTCGCGGGCGACAAGGGGGTCGAGGCGCTCGGTTCAGCAGCGAGGACTACGCCGCCGGGCACCGATTCCATCGCGCGCGTCTTCCAGGCCGCGGGCGCGCCGGTGCTGCTGCTCTTCGACGAGGTGCTGAATTACCTGAACCGGCATCGCGGCGGCGCCGACGCCTTCCACGCCTTCATCCAAAACCTGACCGTCGCCACCACCGGCACGACGCACGGTGCGTGCGTGATCTCCCTGCCGCGCAGCCAGGTCGAGATGACCGACTGGGACCAGGAGTGGCAGGACAGGATCGCCAAGCTGGTGCGCCGCGTCGCCAAGGACCTGATCGCCAATGACGAAGCCGAGATCAGCGAGGTCGTGCGGCGCCGCCTCTTCCAGGACCTGGGCAGCGAGAAGATCCGGCGCAACGTCGCCAGGGGGTTCGGCGACTGGTGCTTCGAGCGCCGCGCCCAGCTTCCGCCCGAATGGACGGCAGTGGACTCGGCCGCAACCGAGGCCAAGGCGCGCGAGTTCCTGCAGCGCCGCTTCGAGGCATGCTACCCGTTCCATCCCGCGACGCTCTCGGTGTTCCAGCGAAAATGGCAGTCGCTGCCTCAATACCAGCAGACACGCGGGACCTTGGCGATGCTCGCGCAGTGGATCTCGCTCGCGGCGCAGGACGCCTACCGCAAGGCGCGCACGGAGCCATTGATCACCCTTGGTTCGGCACTGCTCGCCGAACCGGGATTCCGCGGCATCGTGCTGGGTCAGCTCGGTGAGTCCCGGCTCGTCGCGGCGATCGATACCGACATCGCCAGCGAACAGTCGCACAGCAGGGCCCTCGACGCCGATACCAAGGGGCCGCTGCGGGACATCCACCGGCGAGTCGGCACGGCGATCCTCTTCGAGTCGTCCGGCGGGCAGACCGACAAGGTCGCACACCTCCCGGAGCTGCGGTTTGCTCTGGGCGAACCCGAGCTGGACACCACTTCCATCGACAACGCGGCGCTCGCGCTGGAGGACCGGTCGTATTTCGTGCGGAAGGTCGGCTCCGACGGTTTCCGCATCGGTTATCAACCGACCATGAAGAAGGTCGTGAGCGACCGGCGCGCGTCGCTCGATGAACAAACCGAGGTCAAGCCTGCGATGCGAAAACTCGTGGAGGACGAGTTCCGACGCGGCGCGAGCGTCCCGGTCATCGCTTTTCCAAATGACGGGACGGAGATTCCTGACACGCCGCGGCTCACCCTTGTTGTTGCAGAGCCCGAATCGGAGTGGACTGCCAGCGGGACGCTCCGGGCACAGATTGCGGATTGGACCCGGAACCGGGGAAAGTCGCCGAGACTGTACCCTGGCGCGCTCGTCTGGTGTCTCAAGAAGCCTGGGCGGGATCTTCGGGATAAGGTCGAAATGTCGCTCGCGTGGAAACGCGTGGCGCGCGAGGTGGCGGACGGCACGCTCGGCGGGGAATTCGACCGAAACGACCGCGCCGACCTTCAGGCGAAGGTCCGGGACGCCGAAGAATCGGCGAAGGACGAAGTGTGGGGAGACTTCCGCTTCGCTGTCGTTGCGGACGCTCAGGAGTCTGACGGTCTGAAGGTCATTGACCTCGGTGCCGGACATTCTTCCAGTGGCGAGACGCTGTGCGGGCGCGTGCTCACGGCGCTCAAGTCCGAGGCGCTGCTGAACGAATCGGTTGGATCCGGCTACATCGAGCGCAACTGGCCGCCAGCGCTGAAGGCCGAGGGTGCGTGGCCACTGGCAAGCCTGAGGCAAAGCTTCCTCAATGGATCGCTCACGAGGCTCGTGGACCCTGATGCAATCCTGAAGGCGAAGATCGTCGAGTTCGTGAATCGAGGCGATTTCGGGCTGGCGTCAGGCAAGAAGCCGGACGGCAGCTTTGATCGGGTGTGGTTCCAGGAATCCGTCGCCGCTGACGAGGTCGCCTTCGAGGCGGGAGTGTTCCTGCTGAGAAAATCCACTGCCGAAGCGCTCAAGGCGGGCTTACCTCCTGTCCCGACGCCGGGCCCGGACCCTGCGCCGGTACCGGCGCCGACGCCGCCCGCCAGCCCAGGGCCCGAGCCCGCGCCGACCCCGTCGCAGGCGACCCGTACGTTGCGCCTCAGCGGTAATGTGCCCCCCGAGGTGTGGAATAGGCTCGGCACCAAGATTCTTCCCAAACTTCGATCAGGTTCCGACCTGAAGATCGGCCTGGATTTTGAAGTGACCGTGAGGGCCGAGAATGCTGGTGGGCTAGCGACGGAGCTTCGACAGATATTGCAGGAACTCGGCCTGGCCCAAAGCGTGCACGTTGATTAGCGTTAGGAGATGTCGTGCTCGACCACCCTGAGTTATTCAGCAAGCAGGCGTTGGCACTGGCACACAAGCGCGTGGGCCGGGGATATAGCCGCAGACATCATCGTCTCGAACCTGGACGTTTTCCTTGCGGCAACGGTCTTAATGATCGTGCGCGGGATCACTCCGTATCCGTTGTTGGTGGCCGGCAGGTCGCACAATCGACTCCGTCGGTGCTACTTGCCGACTTCGCGCTGCTTTCAAAGCAATTTACCGAAGCACTGTGTTTATTGGCAATGAGGCCGACATTCTCAGCGGCCTCCGAAACAGAACGGTGGATCGTCGAATGCAAGTGCCGCGGCGCAGGCCAGCCCCCAGGGCGCAGGGAGCACCCAACGAACGCGACCCACTATTGATCTTTCGCTAAATGGCTGACATCTCAAAAGCTCAGTTCGGCTTGTTGCCAGAAGGCTGGGATCAGTTTCGGTCTGCGTTGCATGGATTTGAGTCGGCGTCGCGCGAAGTCGCTGACTTCGGCGAGATTTGTCGGACACAGGTTGGCGATCTCGTGCTTTTTCAGATAAGCCCAGATCGCTTCGACCGGATTGAGTTCCGGTGCATAGGGCGGCAAGAATGCGATGGCGATGCGCCCATTTTGGTTTTCCACCCAGTTTCTGACCAAACGGCTTTTGTGCGCACCGACGCCGTCCCAGAGGATCAGCAGACTCTTGCCGATGTTCTTGAGCAACGCGCCGAGGAATTCGATGATCCACCGGCTGTTGATTGCGCCCTCGACGAAGCGGAAGTAAAAGCGCCACCAGCTCAAGCCCGCGATGGCCGACATCTGCTTCCAGGTGAAGCTCTGCTGGATGATCGGCGTGTGTCCTTTCAGCGCCCAGGTGCGGGTGACCGGGCACTTCTCCGACAGACCGGATTCGTCTATGAAGACGATGGTTCGCCCTTCGCGCCGGGACTTTTTTTTAGGATAGAGCCGCAGGATGTCCTCGCGCGACTTCCCGGCGGCGAGCAGCCCGACCAGAGTTCCCACCGTCACGCGCAATCCCCGGATGCACGGTCGCCCGCCCATGACCGCGCGATCGAACGTGATGCGTTCCAGCTTCTTCATCGGCATACTCCGGCAGCTTCTGCCGTTAGTCACGCTGCAGTACAATCAATGCATGATCCGCAACACAGAGTCGAGCCATGGCCGTAGTCATCAAAATTCCGGACCCTCTCGCCAAGAGGCTCACGAGCGTCGCGATTCAGACGCGCCGGTCGCCTGACGCAATCGCCCGTACAGCATTGGCTGAGCACCTCGCTTACCTGGAATGGCGGGCCAAGGCGATCGACGAGGGCTTTGCCTCCGGAACCCGCGAGGGCTGGCTCAGTACCGAGGTAGTCATGCGGAATTTCACCGAGCACAAGGCCGCCTTTGCCAGGACACCGAGTCGAGCCCATGGGCGCAGTGATAATTGAGCACGTGAAGGTAGGCGATCTGCCGGAGGCGTGGCGCGAGCGGCTGGCAAAGCCCTCCGACGCGCGCGTGACCGTGTGCATCGAGGAGGAAACCGACGCCCGGGACACGCCAGTGACGCAGGAAACCGCCGACGACCCACTCTTCGGCATGTGGCGCGACCGCGAAGACATGGCCGACATCGAAGGCTACGCGCGCAAGCTCCGCGCTCCGCGCTTCTGATCGGCCGCGATGGTCCTCATAGCTGAGTTCAGCCGGTAATCGCCAATGGGACTGGTATACGCAGATCTGAAACTCAGGAACCTGATGTCTGGTCAGGGAGTCGAGGTGCGCGCGCTGGTGGACATCGGCGCGACCTTCATGTGCGTAACCGAGGAGATCGCGCATCAGTTGGGCTTCGACACGACCGAGGTAAGCCAGCAGCTCGTCCGCACTGCCGACGGCCTTCAAATCAGAGTCCCCAAGATCGCCCCGGTGGAGATTTCTTTCGGGAACCGCACCTACGTTACCGAGGCTGTCGTGCTGGGCGACCAACCGCTCATGGGCATGCTGCCGATGGAGGCCATGGACTTGGTGGAGGACCCCCGCACCCAGCGGTTGGCGGTCAATCCCGATCACCCCAACTATCCGGTGGCTTCCGCAAAATAGACGGAGTCAGGACCGCGCATCCTGCGCGACTTGGACTTCCGATACGGCGATCCGCGTCCGTTCGAACCAGGCCTCGAAGCACACGGTCCAGTCCCGCAGCGGCACGAACGCGGCCTGATCCTCGGCGTCATCCCCGTCGTACACGACCCAGCCGCCGATCGCCTCCGATAGCCGCCGAAACTCGTCCTTTTCCTCCGGGTAGAGGCACGGGAGCACGCAACCGTCCGGTGAAACAAGCAGGTCCTCGACCAGGCGGCGGTCCGTCAAGTCCTGCCAGACCATGAATTCCAGGTCCTCCAGCCAGCCTGCGGCCATGTTGTCCTGTGAGTACTCGCCCAGCCGGCGGGCGAGATGGCGCGCCCGGTCGGCAAAAGCCTGCCTATCCGGCCCGCTCATCGAAGCTTCGGCGAGGGACAGATTCATAAACAGCAGTTCAGCGTGCGGTCGCTTTCCGGCACCAGTGCGCACCCGAATTGGCCTTGGAAGCGCTTTTTTCCGCTCAGGCGTAGAATCTCCAAGGTCCGCCTCAGCATGCAAGCGATACCATGAATACACGCGATCCGCATGGCCTCATCGAGAAGCTGAAGACACTCCCGCCCGAGCGCGTGTCGGAGGTCGAGGATTTCGTCGACTTCCTGCGCACGCGCCACGGGGAGCGCGCGCTCGTACGTGCCGCCACCCGTGCAGCCGAGCCTGCGTTCGCCAAAGTGTGGGACAACGAAGACGATGCCGGCTACGACAAGCTATAGCTTCGGCGAGATCGTTTTAGTCCCCTTCCCTTTCACCGACCAGACCGGCATCAAGAAACGCCCCGCCGTGATCGTCAGCAGCGCCGCCTACAATGCGGCGCGACGCGACGTTGTAATCATGGCCGTCACCAGTCATGCCCGGCCGGTCGGCGCGATCGGCGAGGTTCAGGTCAAGGACTGGAAGGGCGCCGGCCTCATCAAGCCCTCCGTCATCAAGGCCGTTATCACCACAATCGAGGCCTCGCTCGTCCTCCGCCGCCTCGGGCAGCTCAACAAACAAGACCAGCAAGCGCTCAGGAAGGCCATAACGCAGATCGTGTGCTAGAACGAAGTCTGTCGAAGCGATCATGAAGGCTTGGCCGGTTCAGGACGCAAAAGCCCGTTTCAGTGAACTGCTTGAAGCCTGTATCACCGATGGGCCGCAGTTGGTGACCAGGCGCGGGGTAGAAACCGCGGTACTGGTGCCCGTCGCGGAGTGGCGGCGACTGAGCGCCACAGCCCGCCCCTCCCTCAAGCAACTGCTGCTGTCCGATGCCGGCCGAACCGAATCATTGACGCCACCGCGGGCAGTCGCCCGCAGGCGCAGGAACGGCCATTCAGGATAGCGAAACGACCTCGGTCCAGTGCCCGGACTTGCCCGGCGAGGCGAGCCAACAGGAAGAGCCGGCCACGTTTGTGGTCCGCTTTTCTTTCAGACGTAGCTGGGAAACCGCCACCACGTCAGCGTGAACACCGAGGAGCGCGACCGGAAGCGCTCTCGCGTCGGCGGTCCGGGCCGCCGCACTCGTGTCGCTCCGGGTCGTGTCGCTGGCGCTACGCTGACGGCCTGCCGGATTTCCGGGACCGCGACCCACCCCCGTTGTCCGCGGACCGCGTCGCCGGAGAAGTTCATCGGAATAAGGGCCGGCCAGCTCCTGGCGTGATTCGACTCGACCACGCCACCGTGCGATGCCTATGGCCGCGCGCCCGCTTTCTCGAGCATATCCGCTCCATCTCGCGGTAGCGGCGCGAGCGGGCGAGGGTGAGCGGCGTGTTGCCCTGCCGGTCCGCGAGTTGCAGGTTCGCGCCGGCGGCGATCAGCGCGGCGAGCGTCTCCTGATGCCTCCTGCCCCCATCGCCCAGGACGATCGCCTCGATGACGGCGGTCCAGTGCAGGTTGTTGACATGGTCGAGCGGCGCGCCGGCGGCGATGAGCTGCCGCACCACGCCGGCGTGGCCGAGGTGCGCGGCGGCGATGAGTGCCGTGCCGTCGTAGCGGCTCGTCACAAGGCGCGCGCTCGCGCCGAGCGAGAGCAGGAGCCGCAGCGTCTCCTCGTCGTTCGCCACTGCCGCAATGGTCAGGGCGTCGTAGCGGTCGCGCTCGAGCAACCCGAGGTCGGCGCCCGCTCGCGCGAGCACGCGTATCGCATCCTGCCGGCCGGCGAAGGTGGCGATATGCAGCGGCGAGCGCCCCCTTCCCTCGCGATCGTCCACGCGCGCCCCGGCCGCGACGAGCCGCGCGATCTCCACCGCGTCGCCGCGGTGTGCCGCGGCGTGGAGTCCACGGTAGGTCGCAACCTCCGCGCCGGTGGGCGGCACCTGCGCCGGCGCGGCCACCGGCAGCAACGCGATGCCCGCCGCGGCAACCGGCAGAAAGCGTATCACTGCCGCGTGGATGCGGTGCATACGCCCCCGTCTACGCGCCATCAGTACACCACGCATCGACACCGTATCCCTCATCAGTACCGGGTTTTCGCCGCTTCGCCGAGGATCTCTTCGGCTTTGAGAATAACCGGCCGGTCGACCATCCTGCCGTCCACCGAGATCGCGGCGCCGCGCGCGGCTTGCGCGGCGGCAACGATGCGCCGCGCCCACGCGATCGCGTCCGCGCCGGGCCGGAAGCACTCGTTCACCACCGGGACCTGCCGCGGATGGATGCAGAGCTTGCCTCCGAAGCCCCAGCGCCGGCACCTCGCGGTGTCGCTGCGCACGCGTTCCACATCCTCGATCTCGACGGTGACGCCGTCTACCGGCGGCTGGATGCCCGCCACGCGCGAGGCGAGCACGAGCCCCGAGCGAAAGCAGGAAAGCTCCTCGCCCTCGCCATCGATGCGGAGATCCAGCTGGAAGTCGAGGGTACCGAACACCAGGCGCCGGACCTGCGGCGCCTCGCAGAGCGCGGCGAGGGCGGAGTAGCCACGCGCCGTCTCGATCAGCGGCAGGATCGGCGCCGGTGCCTTCAGCCGCGAGACGGCATGGCGCACGTGATCGACCCGCTCGGCCTTGGCGAGCACCACTCCCCCGACCCCGAGCGCGGCACAGAGCTTCAGGTCTTCCTCGAACCATTGCGTTTCGGGGCTGTTGACGCGGACGAGAATCGAGCCCGCGCCGGATGCCAGGCCGCGCGCCGCGGCTTCTCGGGCCGCGGCCTTGTCCGCCGGAGCAACCGCGTCCTCCAGATCGACGATTACCGCGTCCGCCCCCGCGGCGAACGCTTTCGCGACGCGTTCGGTGCGTGTCGCGGGCACGAAAAGATAGGACCTGTGTAGGGGCGCGTTCTCCACGGGGAATCCTAGAACGCCGCCTTCGCCCGCATCGCGTACGCGCCCGCTTCATTTGCGGTCCACACCTCGGCGGTGGAAGTCGCGGCGTCGAACCTGCCGTTCACCGTGAATGGCGCACCGACAAACAGCGGGTGCTGCGCGCGGTACTCGAACGTCTTCACCGGACGCCCGCTCTCGCGGCGGCAGAGATCAAGGAGCAGCGTGGCCTGCAGCGGACCGTGCACCACGAGCCCGGGGTAGTGCTCTTCGCCGACCGCGTAATCCCGGTCGTAATGGATACGGTGACCGTTGAAGGTGAGAGCGGAGTAGCGGAACAGCATGGTCGAGTCGGGTACCACTTTGCGCCGCCACGGCGATTCGGCGGGCGCCTGCTGCGCGGGCGGCAACGGATCGCCCTTCTTCGCGGTTTCCCGATAGACAATGTCCTGATCCTCGACGATCGCGATGCGCGCGCCGGCGCGAATCGTGTGGCGCACCTTGACGAAGACGAGCGCGCCGCTGCGGCCCGACTTGGGTTCGACCGAGATGATCTCGGATTCGCGCACGATGCTCTCGCCGACCGCGAGCGTCCCGGGAAACTCGAGGCGTCCGCCGGCCCACATCCGGCGTGGCAGCGGCACCGGCGGCAGAAAGCCGCCGCGCCGGGGATGGCCGTCCGGGCCGAGCTCGGCGGGCGGCTTTGCTTCGAGGAAGAAGATCCAGTGCCAGCCCGCGGGCACAGGTGCGCCGTTCTGCGCCGAGACGCCCGGATCGTCCACGGTCGCGGCAAGCGCGGTGACGGGCCAGGCCGTCACGAGATCGTTCCTGGTTTCCTTCCTGCCGACCCAGTCGCGCAGCTTTTCGAGATCATCTGCCATGTGCTTTCAGCCGGCCTGGCGGCACGGCTCCTCCCCGGTCACTCCCAGCCAATCCCTCAGAACTTCGTCCGTGTGCTCGCCGAGCTGCGGGGGCGGCTTGATCTCGCTTCCGGTTTCCGACATCCGCCACGGCGGCCCGACCAGGCGGATTCTGCCGGAAACCGGGTGCTCGACTTCCCGCAACAGTCCGCGGTGCGCAACCTGCGGATCGGTGAGCGCCTGCGCATAGTCGTTCACCCTCGCATAGGGCAGCCGATACTCGTCGAGCCGCGCGCCCCAGTACGCGGTATCGTGCTCGGCGAAGCGCCGCGCCACCGCTTCGTTCACCTCGTGCCGGTTGCGCACGCGCAACGCCATCGTGCGAAAGCGCGGATCGTCCAGCCATTCCGGCGCTGCGAGCGCCTCGCAGAAGGGCTGCCATTGTTCCTCATCGTGGACCATGACCGCGATGTAGTCGTTGTCCGCGGTGCGATAGGTATTCGCGGGCACGCGCAGGGGGTTCTCGTTGCCGAGCCGCGGCGGGGCGATGCTCGCTTGCAGCGTCTCTCCCATGCGCGTGCCGACCGAGGCGAGCAGCGCGTCCTGCATCGACAGGTCGATGTACTGCCCTCCGCCGGCGTCGGTCACGAGCCGCAGCGCGTTGACTATGGCGTAGGCCGCGAACATGCCGGCGATGACGTCCGCGAGAGGCGCGCCGACCATCGTCGGTTCCCCGTCGGTGAATCCGGTCACGCTCATGATACCGCTCACCGCCTGGATGATGGGATCGAGCGCCAGCCGGTTGCGGTACGGTCCGGTCTGACCGAATCCGGAAAGCGAGCAGTAAACGAGCCTCGCGTTCGACTCGCGCACGGCTTCCCACCCGACCCCGAGGCGATCCACCGTTCCGGGAGAGAAATTCTCGACCGCGACGTCCGCCTTGGCGATGAGGCGCAGCGCGATCGCCCGCTGCTCGTCGTCCTTGAGATCGAGCGCGACGCTCTTCTTCGAGCGATTGAGCGCATTGAAGTAATCCTGGTGGCCTTCGCGGCCCCGGTAGGGAACGGTGCGACGCAGGTCGTCCCCGTGCCCGGCGCGCTCGATCTTCACGACCTCCGCCCCCATGTCGGCCAACATCATCGTGCAGTACGGGCCGGCCACCACTTGCGTGAAATCGACGACGCGCACGCCCGCGAGCGGCAGCCTGCGACTGGTGTTCGCCATCTGTCAGATCTTCACGCCGGTCGCCGGGACGAGGCCGCTCGCGGTGCCGGCGACGACCTTCTCCCGATTCTGGTTCTCTATCCACACTTCGCATTGCACGCGCAGCATGTCGCCCTCGGGTTCGACCCCGGTCACGCTGCCTCGGGCGACGCAGAAGTCGGTGACGAACACCGGCTTGCGAAACGAGAGATCGTATCTGCCTCCCACCACCCAGCCCGCGCCGAAGCAGAGCCGCAGCTGCCGGAACGTCAACGCCGCCACCTGCGGGCCGATGGCAACCGGCGCGGGGAGCCCTTCCCGCGCGGCGGCATCGTAATCGGTGTGTATGGTCTTCTCGTCGCCGCGCTTGAAATCCTCGAGCCTGAACTTCCTCGACACCGTCGGCAGCACGCAGCCCGCGCTGACCCTGTGATCGATCACTCCCATGTCTGCCGTCCCTCGGAATGCGCTCCGGCGGATCTCTCAGATCTTCTCGGGCTTGATGCCCGAATCGATGCCCGCGCCCTCGCGTGGCGCCGAACGTTCGACGAAATCAAGCACATGGGTTCGCCTGGTGCGGAAGACGAGATTGCCGCTGGCGTCGCGACCTTGCGCCTGATACACGACGAACTCGCGCTCCTTCCTGACGTATTTCCCGACGACACTACCGGTGACCCTGAGCGTCATGCCCGGCTCGATCGCCCTGAACGACTCGCTCTCCCAGCGCACGAAGAGCCCCCGCACGTTGAAGGCACGCGAGAACAGCCAGCGCGGCGGCCGATACGTGATCTGCGGCGGCGCGACACGGGGAGCGTCCGCGCCCTGCGGAAAGTACATCGGATCGAAATCCTGATCGAGCTGGCACTGGAGATCCACGAGGTCGTCGGTGATCCGCCATTCCATCTCGCCGAGGCTGTGGCCGACCTCGATGTCCTCGAACGCGGCGCGCCGCCCCCGTGCGTCCTCGAGGACTCGCGTTTTCGGCGTGCTCATCTGCATTGCCCTCGCGGAAAGCCGGGTTTGACGAGGCCCGGGAAGTATTCTACCATATCATTCGAATGATATGCATCTAGCCACCAAGGGATGACCCGCGTCGCCCGGCGAGCCGCGCCTGACGGCGGAACGTCCGGCCGGCAGGATGAGCCGGCGGAGGCGACGAGGAGAGGAATTTGAGAGCGAGCTTCAGCGCCCCGGCGCACGCCGCGCTGCTGGCGATACTGCTATCGGCGTCGGCAGGAGCCCAGACCTACCCGGTGAAGCCCGTGCGCATCGTCGCGCCCTACCCGCCGGGCGGCGGCGTCGACACCTCGGCGCGCATCATCGCGCAGGCGCTCTCCGAGGTCACGGGCCAGCAGTTCATCGTTGACAACAGGCCGGGCGCGGCCGGGCAGATCGGCACCGAGATCGCCGCGCGCGCAGTGCCCGACGGCTACACGCTGCTGCTCGGCAACGTCGGCCCCAACGCGATACTGCCGGCGAGCCGCGGCAACCTCCCCTACGATGCCGTCGCCGATTTCGCGCCGGTGAGTCTCGTCGCCGTTTCCGAATATGCCGTGACGGTGCACCCGTCGTTTCCCGCGAGGGGCCTGGGAGCACTGATAGCGGTGGCGAGGACGCGGCGGGACAGGATCACCTTCGGCTCGACCGGCATCGCCAGCGGACCGCACCTCGCCGGCGAGCTCATGAACGCCCTAGCGAAGATCAGGCTCTACCACGTCCCGTACAAGGGAGCGGCCGGTGTCACGACCGCGCTCCTCAGCGGGGAGGTCGCGATGTCGTTCTCGACGCTGCCGAGCGTCATGCCGTTTCGCGCGAACGGCAAGCTGAGAATCCTTGCGGTCACCGGCGCGAAGCGCTCCCCGTTCGCGCCCGACATCCCCGCGGTCGCCGAGACCGTGCCGGGCTACGAAGTCACGCAATGGTACGGCGTGCTCGCCCCGGCGAGAACCGACGGGATCATCGTCTCCGCGCTGAGCGCGCACATCGCGAAAGCGCTGGCGCGAGACAACGTAAGGCGCAGCTACGCCGCGAGCGGCGCCGAGGCGGTCGGCACGGCGCCGGCCGCTTTCGCGCAGCTCATCTCGGGTGAGATCGCGAAATACCGGAAGATCTTCGAGTCCGGCGCGGTGAAGCTCGACTGACGAGTGCCGGCATGCCGCGGCTCCCCCTGTATCGGGAAGTAAAGGAGAAACTCATCCAGGCGCTCGCCGCGGGTGAGTGGCGGCCCGGAGCGAAAATACCGATCGAACGCGATCTCGCGCGACGTTTCGGGGTCGGCATTGCGACGGTGCGTGCCGCGGTGAGCGAGCTCGAAGCGGGAGGAATACTCGCGCGCAGGCAGGGCAAGGGAACTTTCGTCTCCGAGCACGCCCGGCGGGGGCGCTACTACCGCTTCTTCAACCTCGTGAACGCGGATGGTACGCGCGAGACGCCGGTGCGCAAGTTCGTGTCGCTCTCCCGCGGGCGTGCGACACCCGCGGAAGCCGAATTCCTGCGGCTCTCGCGTTACGGTGGGCGGCGCGACGTCTACCGGCTGCGCAGCACGTTCTCGATCCACGGAACGGTGGCCGGCGTGAGCGACGCGACGGTTCCCGCCGGGCTGTTCCCGCGCATGACGCGCGCGGGGGTACGCGACGGCAGCCTCTCGCTCTACGCGCAGTATCAATCCAACTACAACGTGAACGTCATAGCGGTTTCGGCCGATTTGTCCGTGGCGAACGTCCCCGCCGACGTTGCGCGCCTTCTGGGTCTCAAGGGTTCGCGGGCGGCGCTGCGCATAGAACGCAAGGCCTACACCTACGCCGATGTACCGGTCGAGCTCCGGATCACGTGGGTGAACACGTCGGATTTCCGGTTCCACATCGATCAGGGCTCGACGGTCTGAAACCCCGCCCATGAGCGCCCGGACGTGAAAATGAAATCCGGCGTCTTCCGCTGAAACGAGGAGGTCGCTTGTCGAATCGATATCGGTATGCGGCAGATCCGGCATGGACATCGCGGCGAAATCGGCGCCGGTTGGCCGCCCGATCGTCCCCGGGAACAGCGGACCGAGCGCCGTGATGCCGGCCATGTCGCAGGTCGCCGCCGCAACGCTGCGGGCGCTGGCGGTGATCGCCGTGACGCGTTCCGGACCGGTGAGGCACGGCTCCCCGAGTCGGATGTTCGCCAAACAGGAGGCACCCCATGGGTGAAGCCGTTCAGTACGAAGTGCGCGGCCGCATCGCGTATATCACGCTCGACCGCCCGGGCAAGAAGAACGCGCTCAACCGCGCGATGCGCAAGGAGGTCCAGGACGCCTTCACCGACGTCAAGTTCAATCCCGAGATCTGGATCGCGATACTGACCGGCAACGGCGATACGTTCTGCTCGGGCAAGGATCTCTTCGAGAGCATTCCGCCCGGGACGGAGAGGGGCGAAGTCATGTCGAACGACGAGCTCTACCTTTTCCAGCGCAATACGTACAAGCCCTTCATCGTGGCGCTGAACGGTCCCTGCCTCGCGCAGGGCGGAGGCTTCGCGCTCAACGCCGACATCGTCATCATGTCCGAGCGTGCGAGCATCGGCTGGCCGCAGGTGAAGCGCGGCATCTCCTCGGTGAGCGGGCCGTGCTTCCTGCCGCACGCGGTCCCGTGGAACATCGCGATGGGCTATCTCATGCGCGGCAGGTTCATCTCCGCCGAAGAGGCGTACCGGCTCGGCCTCGCGAACGAAGTGGTCCCGCACGAAAAGCTCCTCGAAACCGCCGAGCGCTGGGCGCGGGAAATTCTGGAGAACGCGCCGCTCGCGGTACACGCGATCAAGGAGGCCGGGCGCCGCGGTCTCGAGGTCCCGGTCGACACGCGCGTCTACATGGCGCGCGACGTGGCGAACCGCCTGTTATCCGGCGAAGACGCCGTCGAAGGCGTGCGAGCCTTTCGGGAAAAGAGAAAACCGCAGTGGAAAGGACGCTAGCGATGAAGATGCATGTGCCGGTACTATCCGCGGCCGCGCTCGCGGTGCTCCTCACCGGAGCGGGCAATGCGCAGCCGTATCCGGACAAGCCGGTGCGCCTCGTCGTCGGCTCGGCACCGGGGGGCGGCAACGATTTCGTGGCGCGCGTGGTCAACGCGCGGCTCTCCGAGCTCCTCGGCAAGCAGGTAATCATCGACAACCGCGGCGGCGCCGGGGGCCTGCTCGGCACCGAGATCGTCGCGCACGCCTCGCCGGACGGCTACACCTTGCTGCAGATGTTCAGCAACTTCGCGATCCTCCCGAGCCTTCATCCCAGGCTCACGTTCGACGTCGAGAGGGATTTCGCCCCGATCGTGAACGTCGCGTCCACCGCCCTCATCCTCGTGGTGCACCCCGGCGTGCCGGCGAACTCGGTGAGCGAGCTCATAGCGTACGCGAAGAGGAACCCGGACGCTCTCAATTTCGCCGCCCCGGGCGTGGGCTCGCTCGGGCATCTCGCGGGAGAGCTTTTCAAGTCCATGGCAAAGGTGAACATGACGCACGTCGCGTACAAGGGCGGCGGCCCCGCCATCGCCGCGCTCGTCGGCCGGGAAGTCCACCTCTATTTCTCGACCGTTCCGGCGGCGCTCGCTCAGGTCAAGGCGGGACGGCTGCGCGCGCTGGGCGTCACCAGTCCGAAGCGCCTCGCCGCGGCGCCCGCGGTACCGACGATCGCCGAGCAGGGCTTGCGCGGATTCGACGTGGTCGGGTGGTTTGGCATGTTCGCTCCCGCGCGCGCTCCGTCCGCGGTGGTTGAACTGCTGAACGACCGGGTGAACAAGTCGCTCGCCGCGCCCGAGGTGAAGGAGCGCCTTGCTTCGGAAGGCGTGGAGCCCGAAGGCGGCACGCCGGTGTCATTCGCGAACCACGTGAAGCGGGAGATCAGGAAGTGGAACGCCGTGGCGAGGCAGGCCGGCGTCGTGGCAAGGCCGCAATGACCTCGAGCCGCGGGCCCGGCAGGCAGGCCGTATCCATCGCGAAGTCGGGTTGAACGAGGCCGGGACGCGAGATCGCCGCGCCCCGGGGGCTGCCGCTAGCCCCGGTGGAACCAGAGCAGTGACAATCCAGCGGCGGAAACGGCGAGCAGCGCGGCGAGTGCCGAGAGCGGCGCGGAGAGTTCGGTATCGCGGGTCTCGAGCGCGAGTCTCGAGGTGAGACTCTGGTAGACCTTGCGCAGATCCGCGGCCGACCCCGCGTGGAAGTACTCGGCGTCCGTCACCTTCGCCACCGCCTTCAGCGCCTCTTCGTCGAGCATGACGTACGCCGACCAGCCGTCGAAGGCGATCGGCCCACCCTCCTTCGTCCCGAATCCGACCGTGTAGACGCGCACCCCGCGATCGGCCGCCATCTTCGCCGCCTCGACGGGGTCCGGACCGGTGGTGCGGCGCCCGTCGGAGAGCAGGATGATCGCTCCCGAGGTGTACGAGCCCGGCGGAACGGCCTTGAAGTCCTTTCTCTCGGCTTTCTCCAGCCGCCGCGGGCGGTCGCTTCCCGCGGCACCGCCGCCGAACCGCGAGAACGCCCGGTCGAATACCATGGATTCGAGATCGATCCCCGCGTCGGGAAGAAGTAGCGACAAGGCGACGATCAGTCCGCTTCCGGTCGCGGTCGCGCGCTGGAGCTGGAACCGGTCGATCGCGGCAAGGAGGTCCTCGCGATTGGTGGTCGGCGTCTGCACGACGGAGGCGGTGCCGGCGAAGGTGACGATGCCGACGCGGACATGTGCCGGCAGCTCCTCGATGAACGACCGTGCCGCCGCCTGCGCGGCCTCGATGCGGCTTGGCTGCACGTCCCTCGCGCGCATGCTGCGCGAGACATCCATCGCGAGTACGATCGTCTGGTTCCGCGAGGGCAGCATGAAGACCGCGCTGGGACGAGCGAGCGCCGCGAGCGCCACCGCGAAGGCCGCGAGGAACAGGAGCGGCGGCACATGGCGTTTGAAACGCTGCTCCGGGCCGAGCGCCTCGCGGATCAGGCGCAGGCTCGCGTAGCGCACCGCGGATTTCCGCTTGCGCCACAGGACGTACCAGTAGAGCGCGGCGAGCAGCGGTATCGCCAGCATGAACCACAGCGCGTCGGGCCACAGGAACCGCATGAGCAGGACCTATCTCAACGAAAGGCGCGTGAAGCGTCGTGGCCGGCGCGGGCCTGATGCGGGGCGCGCCCCTCGCCGGCCACCGGGCGTACTGTAGCACCGCGGCAGCGGGCGGGAATGCGCGGCGCCGCGGGCCGCCGAGGTTACGCGCGGGTAAGAATGGCGATCGTTACCGGCGCACGCGACCGGTCCGATCGTGCTACCGTTTCGCCTGGCGCCCCAATCGGCGCGAGCGCAAGCGGCCCTTGAAACGAGCGGCGATCTACAGCACCGCCGGCGATTCCCGCCGGAGCGCGAGGGTGGACGATGCCAGGCGTCCGGCGGCGCCGCTCGCCAAGGCGCCGCCCAGGCAGCCCGCAGCCGGGGCGGGCTGGCGCGAAATTCTGCGCCGCCGCCGTTCGGCCGCGCTCTTTCTGGCGGGCGGCCTCGTCGCTCTGGCATTCGTGCTGGCGAGCGGCTCGCTGCGGCCGGTTCAGCGCGAACTCACGCAGGACGACATCGACGCCGCCGTGCTCCACACGCTCGCGAACCAGAGCCTGCCCTCCCGGACGGCGAAGGCCGCCGAGTCGGTGCGCCCGGCGGTGGTTCGCGTGCGGGGGTACGTGGACGACGGGGGCGGCGAGCTGGCGGAAGTCGCCACCGGCTCGGGTGTCGTCATCGTCGATCAGGGCATCATCCTCACCAATCTTCACGTGGTGCAGGGCGCGGAGAAGGTCACGGTCACCTTTTTCGACGGCCTGGAATCGGAAGCGCGCGTCATGAACTGGCAACCCGAGAACGATCTCGCGGTGGTCAAGGCGGCCACGCTGCCGGACGATCTCGCCGCCGCGACGCTCGGCACGACGCAGAGGCTGAAGCCCGGCGACGAGGTGGTCGCGGTGGGATTTCCGTTCGGCATCGGTCCCTCCGTGACCGCGGGCGTGATCTCCGGGTTGAACCGCGAGTTCCGTTCGCCCGAGGGCGACCGCGTGCTGACGCGGCTGATCCAGTTCGATGCCGCGGCCAACCCGGGAAGTTCCGGCGGCCCCCTCGTCACGATGGACGGCGAAGTGGTCGGGATCGTCACCGCCATCTTCAGCCCGTCGGACGCGCGTACCTTCGTCGGCATCGGATTCGCGGTAACCATCGAGGCCGCGGGCGGCGCCGTCGGTCTGCCACCTTTCTAGCGAGCCCCCATGAGCGAAACCGTTTCGCGCGGCGACATCGCGCACCTGATGCAGCGTATCCTGTTCGAAGTGAAGCGGGTGGTGGTCGGGCAGGATCATTTCCTCGAGCGCGTGCTGGTCGCCATCCTCGCGCAGGGCCACCTGCTGGTGGAAGGGGTGCCGGGCCTTGCCAAGACGCTCACGGTGAAGACGCTCGCGCGCACGGTGCGCGGCGCCTTCAAGCGCATCCAGTTCACCCCCGACCTCCTGCCCGCGGACCTCGTGGGCACGCGCATGTACAACCAGCGTTCCGGCGATTTCTCGACCGTGCTGGGCCCGGTTTTCACGAATCTGCTGCTCGCCGACGAGATCAATCGCGCTCCCGCCAAGGTGCAAAGCGCGCTCCTCGAGGTCATGCAGGAGCGCCAGGTGACGATCGCCGGCGAGACCCACAAGGTACCCGAACCCTTCCTCGTGATGGCAACCCAGAACCCCATCGAAACCGAGGGTACCTATCCCCTGCCGGAGGCGCAGGTCGACCGCTTCATGATGAAGGTGCTGGTCGGCTATCCGAGCGAGGAGGAAGAGTTCGTGATCGTCGAGCGGGTGACCGGCGCCGCGGCGGAAGTCGCCGCCGTCGCCACGACGGCCCAGCTCTCCGCGCTCCAGGTGGAATGCCGTCGCGTCTACGTCGACCCGGCCATGATCCAGTACGCGGTGAAGCTCGTCGCCGCGACCCGGCAGCCCGACCGCTACGGCCTGGAGGAAATCGGCCGATACCTCACCTTCGGGGCGAGCCCGCGAGCGACGATCAATCTCATCGAAGGCGCGCGCGCTCTCGCATTCCTGCGCGGGCGCGATTACGTGCTGCCGGAGGACGTGACCGACCTCGTGCCCGACGTGCTGCGCCACCGCCTCGTGCTCTCCTACGAGGCGCTCTCCGAGAACAGGAGCCCCGACGAAATCGTCACCCGTGTCATGAAAGCCGTGCCGGCGCCCGACAAGCCGCTCGAAACCCATGTCCGAGTCGCCGCCGGAACGTGAACCACGCCTGAAGTCCGTGCCCGCCGGCCGCGCGCCCGGAGCGCGCGAGAGCCCGGATGCGCTCCTGCGCCGGATCGAGTGGACCGTCATCCGGCGCCTGGACGGCCTGCTCCAGGGCGACTACCGCACGTTGTTTCGCGCGTTCGGCCTCGACCTCGCGGACCTGCGCGAGTACCAGTTCCACGACGACGTCCGGCACATCGACTGGAACGTGACGGCACGGCTGCAGATCCCGCACGTACGCGAGTTCAATGCGGATCGCGAAGTGACCGCGTGGTTCCTGCTCGATACGAGCGGGTCGGTCGACTTCGGTTCCCGCGACAAGCGCAAACGCGCGCAGTCCGCCGCGCTTGCCGCGGCGCTCGGGCGGCTCCTCACCCGTCATGGCAACCGCGTCGGCGCGATCATCTACACGGACAGGGTGGACGCGGTGATTCCCGCGAGGGGCGGCCGGCGCCACGTGCTGCACCTGCTCGACCGGATGCTCGGCGCCGCCGCGCCGGAGCGCGGCCGCGAAACCGACCTCGCCGAACTGCTCGAAACGGCCCAATCCGTGATCAAGCGGCGCTCGGTGGTGTTCCTCGTGTCCGATTTCATCGGCGCGCCGGGCTGGAGCCGCGGCCTCGCGCTTCTCGCGCGGCGCCACGAAGTCGTGGCCGTGCGCCTCTACGATCCGCTGGAGATGGCGCTGCCCGATCTCGGGCTCGTCCTCATGCGGGATGCCGAAACCGGCGAGCAACTGTTCGTCGACACGCACGACGCGCGCTTTCGCCGGCGCTTCGCCGACGCCGCGGCCCGGCGCGAATCGGCGCTGCGATCCGCGCTCGGCGAGGCTGGCGTGGACTGCCTCGAACTCGCGACGGACGACGATCTCGTCGACGCGCTCATGCGCTTTACCGTCTTGCGCAAGCGGCGCAGCCAGCTCGCGGCGGGTGTCTCGCTGCACGGGCGTCCCCGCGAGTCATGATCGACGTCACCGCGATGACGTTCCAGTGGCCCGGCATGCTGTGGCTGCTCCTTGCCGTGCCGTTCCTCGTCGCCGGATACGCGTGGCTCACCGCCCGCGGGCGCCGGATGGCGCTCGCCTACGCCGGCCTCACGATGGCCGACGCCGCGGCGGGAGCGCGCACCCGGTTCCGGCGCCACGCGCCCGGGGCGCTGCTCCTCCTCGGCGTGGCGGCGATGCTCTTCGGGGTCGCGCGCCCGCAGGCGCCCGTCACGATGCCCTCGCGCCAGCAGGCGGTGATCCTCGTCATGGATGTGTCCGGGAGCATGCGCGCCACCGATCTCAAGCCGAACCGGCTCGCGGCGGCGCAGGCGGCGGCGAAGCTCTTCATCGCGAATCAGCCGCGCCACGTGCGCGTGGGCATCGTCGCCGTCGCCGGCGCCGCCGCGCTCGTGCAGTCCCCCACGGACAGCCGCGATGAGCTCTCCCAGGCGATCGATCGCTTCCAGTTGCAGCGCGGGTCCGCCGTCGGCAGTGGCCTGCTGATGGCGCTCGCCACCCTGGTGCCCGAGGCGGGCATCGACGTCGAACAGCTCACGTACGGGGCCCGGGCACGCCCGTGGCTGCGTGACGCGAAGCGCAAGGCTCCCGAGTCAAAGCCCGTCCCCCCGGGCTCCAACGGCTCGGTCGCGATCGTGCTGCTCTCCGACGGCGAGTCGAACACCGGGTTCGACCCGCTGGAGGCGGCGAAGCTCGCCGCCGACCACGGCGTACGAGTCCACACGATCGGCATGGGCACGGCCGCGGGCACGACGCTCGGGTTCGACGGCTGGTCGATGCGCGTGCGCCTGAACGACGGGCTGCTGAAAAAGATCTCGGCGATGACGGAGGGCGAGTATTTCCAGGCGGCGGGCGCCGAGGAGCTGAAAGGCATATACGGGGGGCTCGCCACGCGAATCGCGCTGGAGAAGACCCGCACGATGGAAGTGACGGCGCTCTTCGTGGGGGCAGGCATCGCGCTGGCGCTCGCCGGCGCGCTCGTTTCGCTGTTCCGCTCGAGCCGCATCCTCTAGCGGCGCGCCCGGCCGGGGCGGGATCAGCCCGCGCCGCCGGCGCCTACCGCACGGATCGCGCCGAACAGGTTCTCGATCGTCTGGCGCGGGATGCCGCGCGTGATGAAGACGAGCCGCGTGGTCCGATCCGCGCTCGGCCACGCCGCGAGCTCGATCGGCGGATGGAAGAGGTGCTGCACGCCCTGCACCACCATCGGCCCGGCCTTTCCTTCCACGTTGACGAGCCCCTTCACGCGCAGGAGGTCGGGGCCGCGCAGCGCCGTCAGCACTTCGATCGTCTGCGTGAACGCAGGCCAAGCGAGCGGCGCGTCGAAGCGCAGCGTGAAGGTCGTGACGGCCGCATCGTGACGGTGATGATGCCCGTGACCGTGGCCGACGTGCCCGTCCTCGTCGTCCTCGCCGAGCCAGCGCTCGACCTCCTCGAGCCGTGAACGGGTGCGCGCGAGCCCCACATCCACGAGGAAGGAGACCTCCACTTCGCCGTTCAGCGCCCGCGCGAGCGGCGCGCGCGGGTTGATCTCGCGCAGCCGCTCCTCGAGCTTCCCGATCTTCTCCGGGTCCGCGAGGTCGCTCTTGGTGATCACGAGGCGGTCGGCGAGGGCGACCTGCTTCATCGGCTCGGAGAACGCGTCGAGCTGCGAGGGCGAATTCACGGCGTCGACGAGCGTCACCACGCAATCGAGCCGGAATTCGTCGAGCAGCATCGTATCGGTCATCAGCGTCTGCATGACCGGCGCCGGATCCGCGATTCCCGTGGTCTCCACGATGACCCGCTCGAAGCCGATCACCTCCCCGTTGCGGCGCTTGATGAATAGCTCGCGCAGCGTCTCCTGCAGATCGCTTCGCAGCGTGCAGCACAGGCAGCCGCTGTTGAGCAGCATCATCTGCTCGGAGGAGGTCTCGACGAGATCGTTGTCCACGCCGATCTCGCCCAGTTCGTTCACGATGACGGCCACCCGGTTCATCTCCGGGCGCTTCACCAGCCTGTTGATGAGCGTCGTCTTGCCGCTTCCGAGGAACCCGGTGATGACCGAGACCGGGATGCGTCCCGCCAGGGCGTCAGCGGGCATGACCGGACCACGTAGCGGCCGACGGCCGGCGGCTGAGCGCTGGGGGCCGGCGGCCGGGGACGTGCGACGGCCTTCGACGCGGGCATGCGGATCGCGATTGCCTCATGATCGCGCGCACCTAGACGTTCGCTTCGAGTATGTAGAGCCCGCCGGCGAAACGGTCCACCGCGTAGATGATGCCGCGCTCGTCGACCCACACGTCGTTCAACTGGATCGCCCCCGCGCGCGACATCGGGGGCGCGCCCGGCACGAAGTAGGCGATCTCCTTCGGCTGATACGGGTTCGCAACGTCGAACGCGCGCACCCCGCCGCCGAAATAGGTCCCGAAGATGATGGTCTCCGAGCGATACGAGCAGGGGCCAGGCTGGTTCTCGTGCATGTTGTGCGAGCCGTAACGCCCGCCGCGCCTGCCGAACACCTCCGGGTCCGGCAGCGGGAACTGCGCCACCGGCACGAGATTCGACTCGACACGCGCGTCAACCACCCAGGTCGGCTTGGGCCAGTCGGCGAGCGCGTCACGCACGCATTCGTCGGTGATGATGAGAAACCCGCGTTCGAGGAGCGGCAGCACCGTGTGCGTGAAGCCGTTGTACGGCGGGGAGTACTGCAGATGGCCGACCGGCCCGGGACGGGCCTTGTCGGATATGTCGAGTATCCACGCGCCACCGTCGATATAGCCGACGTAGGCGCGGTCGGGCCTCGCGGGGTAGACGGCGCAGTTGTGAGGCCGGTAGCCACCATCGAACCTGGGGTGGCGCGGCGGCGGCGGCGCCGCGTCGCCCTTCCTCGTGCCCGGGTACCACCAGCGCCCCGCCTCCTTCGGTTGCGCGGGGTTACGGACATCGACGATCTGGTAGAACTGGTCGTCATTGTCGTTCGTCGGCTCGAAATCGGCCGAGCCCGAGGTGAGGTGAACGTACTCGCCGTCGACGAAGAACACGCAGTGCGCGCCCCGCGAGCACGGGCCGGAGGTGTCGTAGTGCGCGATCAGCTTCGGCGCCTGCGGCCTGCTCACGTCGAACAGGTCGAAGCCGGCGGGCTTCTGTCCCCATTTCTTCGTCTGGTAGGCGACCGCCATGACGTCGCCGACGACGTCGAGCGAATTCGACCGGACGTCAGCGTGCGGGAGATCCGTTTGCACCACTATTTTCGGGTTCTTGAGATCGGTAACGTCCACCGCCGTGAAGTTCTTGGGGGCCGACTCGTGCGCGAGCCACAGCACCCGCCGCCCGTCTTTCACGGACTGGAGGCTGATCCCCTCCCCGACACCGCCGAAACCCGCCAGCTCATGGTGGGCGATGAGCTTCATGTTGAGCGCGAGCGTCTGGCTCGCCTGGGCGCCGCGCGCCATCGATCCTTCCTGTGCCATTTATTTTCCCTTCCCCGTTGACGGGCGGCGGGGCTTCGCGCCCTTCAGCCCGGCGCGCTTTCGCATCACGGCGTGCACCGCCGCGGTGTCGTGCATTCCCCAGCCCTCTCTCAGCGCCGCCGCGTACCACGGCAGGCTCGCGTCGAAGAGCGGCGCCGGCACCCGCAGGCGGCGCACGAACGCCCGGATGATGTCGATGTCCTTCTGGTAGATCTTCGACTTCATGTGCGGGGGCAAATAACGTCCGGCCACCATGAGCGGGCCACGGATCTGGAACATCCGCGAGACCCCCGCGCCGTCCGCGATCACCCGGAAGAGCAGCCCGAGATCGAGACCGGCCTTCTCACCCACCACCATCGCCTCGGCGGTCGAGAGGTTGTGTATCGTCACGAGGAGGTTGGCGATGAACTTCAGCTTCGAGCCGGTGCCGAAAGCGCCGCAATAGCAGGTGGAGCGCGCGAAACCGTCGAAAACGCGCCGGCAGCGGTTGAAGGCGGCGCGCTCGCCGCTCGCGTACACCGCGATGTCCCCTGTCGCAGCCTGCGCCCCGGTGCCGCTCACCGGGCAGTCGAGAAGCGTCACCCCACGGCGCGCGAGCCGCCGCCGCAGGCTCTCCTTCAGCTCCAGCGTCATCGTGCTCGCCTCGATCACGATCGTCCCGCGTCGCGCCCCGGCGGCGATGCCGTCCCGCCCGAAATACGCTTCTTCCATCGCCGCGGGCGAAGGCAGCGAAGTGATCAGGATGGGCGCGCGCGCCGCAACGTCCGCGCAGGAGCGTGCCGTTTCGCCGCCGGCACCGGTGAACGCTTTCAGCGCCGCGGCCGAGGGATCGTAGCCGATCACGCGAAAGCCGCTGCGCAGCAGGTTCCGCGCGAATGAACCGCCCATGATGCCGAGTCCGATCTGCCCGATCGTTCCCTTCCCGCGGCGCGCGGCGGATCGCCCGCGTGCCGCCCGTTTCCCGTCATCCGTCATTTGTCACCCGTCAGTCAATCAGGTCTGAGATTCAGGCGTGCCTGCTCTGCCTGCGCCGGCGTCATGTTGTCGATCCGCTCTTCCAGGTACGGCGTCGAGCACACGAGCGCGTAACGCGCGAACCCGGACGTGACCGCCAGGCGGTAGCGCTCCCCGCGGGGAACGTAGACGATGTCGCCGGGGCCGCAGTCCCGGCGCGCGTCCCCGCAGCGCGCGTCGAGCCGGCCTTCGGTCACGTAGACGAAGAGCTCGCGCTCGGCCGGGCGAACCGGCTCGTCGTAGCCCCGCGGCACCTCGAAGAAACCGAAGGCGAGCCGCTCGCCTTCGATCCAGTTCACGCAGCGACTCGAGCGCGGCGGTGCGTCCAGCGATTCCAGTATGGGGTAATAGCAGTCCTTCACGCCTTCCACGATCGCCTGCGAGCGCCCCTCGGCCTTGCGGTGGCGGTCCCGTTCGCCCACGCCGTAGTTCCGGTTCGCCTCGTCCACCGACATCGCCCGCTCCGGCACCGCTTCGTCCTCGGCGAGGCCGACGACCGTCCAGGTCTTGTCCTTGACGTAGAGGTACTGGCAGTGGCCGTCCTCGGTCGCCCGCATCGAGTGGCGCACGCAGGCCGGCGCGTGCACGAAGGTCCCCGGGGCGACGATGCGACGGTCCTTGCCGACGATGGCGTTGATTTTCCCGCGCAACGGGAAGATCAGCAGTTCGTTCGGGTGATAGTGGAGATCGGAGCCGGTCCCCGCGTTCTTGTGGAGCAGGCAGTAGTACATGTAACGCCCCTCGATCACCGGCGCCTTGCCGGTGGAAAGGTGCGGCGTCAGGTAGCGGCTCTCGAACTCCTCGAAGCGATAGAAAGGCACGGCGATTCCTTGCGATCCCGCGCCCGCGGCACGGCGGCCCGCGCGGCGCCATCGCGCGCCGAGCCGATGGGGCAATGCTAGCACACGCCTCACGATGTCCGCGCACCGGTACCGGGCGCGCGGCGCGCGCGGCTTGTGCGCCGGGCGGTAGTGCCCGGCAGGCTGAAGACGCCGCGGTCGGACAGGGAATTCATCTCCGCGGTGACGATCTGCGTGATCTCCTCGGTCGCCGCCGAGGACTGGCGCTCGGCCGGGTGCGCGAGGACCAGGTTCCTCTGGACGTTGACATCGGCGATGGGAAACGCGCAGAGGCGGCCCGCCGCGATCTCCGGGTGAAAGGTGGAAACCGGCATCACCGCCGTGCCGACGCCCCGCGCGAGCAGCCGGCCGATGGCTTCGACCGCGTTGATTTCGAAATCCACGTTGAGTTTCGCCCCATAGCGCGCGATCTGGCCGTCAACGATGTCGCGGATCGCCCCGGTTACCAGCACCGGCGTGCGGGAAAGCTCGGCGAGCGTGAAGAAACGGCGGCCGTCGCGCGGCTGGCGCGCCCCGAGGACCACGATGGGTTCGGAAATGACCGGAGCGAGCCGCAGGGCCCGACTCACCGGCGGGTTGGTGAGCAGCGCCGCATCCACGGTCCCGGTAAGGAGACCGTCGAAGAGCAGATTGCTGAAGTGCTCGACGATCTTCAGCGACACCCGCGGGCACTGCCGGCGGGTGCGTTCGACGACACCCGGAACGAGCAGCGGACCGAGCGTGGGGGAGACGCCGAGTATCACCTGCCCTCGCGCGCTCTCCGTGCCGGCCCGCAGCTCCTCGCGGGCACGCTCGAGCTCCCGCAGAGCCCGCCGCCCATGCTCGAGAAACTGCCGGCCGGCCCCGGTCAGGCGCACCCCGCGCGGCAGGCGCACCAGCAACTTGAGTCCCAGCTCCTCCTCCAGTGCCTGCATGTGGCGGGTCAGGGCCGGCTGGGCGACGTTCAGGCTCGCCGCGGCGCGCGTGATGCTGCCGCAATCCGCGATGCGCACGAAGTAGCGGATGCCGCGAAGATCCATCTGCCGTGCCGTCCGGGCTTGAGCCCCTGCAATCATCACTGATAACGTTTGAGCATGAATCTATCAGGACCGCGGCAGGGGCCGCACGCGCCGGCAGGGGCCACCGAAGCGCCGCCCGGCCGGCGCTCCGCCCCGGGGAAATGCCGACGCGAGGCGCCGCCCCGCCGCCCCGGACGGTGCCTGGCGGCACGCTGCCTCGAGCCGGCCTGACATGCCTTTCTGATATGGGATGGATGCTCATTCGGCATTTGCGGGACCGGCCCCCGATTCGCTAAGATCGCACCATGAAAACGATCAGCGTCGGCATCATCGGCACCGGCTGGTGCGGCGGGATACGCGCCGAGACTTGCGCGTCGAACCCCGTGGTCCGGGAAATTCACATCGCGGAGGCGCGTCCCGAGCGGCTCGCCGAGGTCGCGCGAGCCTGCAACGCGCGCACCGCGACCGCGGATTACCGGCAACTCCTCGCGCTCGACGATATCGACGCGGTGATGATCTCGGCGACGCCGGAGACCACGCACTACCCGATGGCGCGCGATAGCCTCCTCGCGGGCAAGCACGTGTTCCTCGAAAAGCCGATTGCCATCGAGCTGCACGAAGCCGACGAACTCGTCGCCCTCGCCCGCCGCCGGAACCTCAAGTTCACCATCGGCTACTCGCAGCGCTTCAACCCCAAGTTCGCCTACGTGCGCAAGGCACTGCAGGACGGTTCCATCGGCCGCCCCGTCAGCGTGCTGGTGAGCCGTCACATCACCCGCGCGCTCGGCAGGAAGATCACCGGACGGGGCAAACTCTCCCCCGCCGCCATGGAATCCACGCACGACCTCGACTTCGTTCTGTGGTGCCTGGAACCGGCGAAGCCCGTGCGAGTCTATTCACAGGTGAACTACGGCGCGATGCGCGAAGCCACCGGTGGCGACGTGCCCGACACGCAATGGATCACCGTGACGATGGACAACGGGCTCTCGTTCGTGGTCGGCGGCGGCTGGAGCCTGCCGCCCGGCTACCCCAATTTCTCCACGACCTGGATCGAGATGATCGGCACCGAAGGCTCGGTCTTCGTGGACGACAGCCACCGCGACGTGGTGTTGAACACGATGAAAGACGGCATGCGGCTGCCGCTCTCGTCGATGCCGGGAGAATTCGTCGAGCATTCGTACGCCGGACCGATGAAGGCGGAGACGGTGCACTTCCTGGAAGCGGTCGCCTGCGACCGGCCGGTGCTCGTCACACCGGAGCAGGCACGCGCGGTCATGGAGGTTTACATGGCGGCGGATCTGTCCGCGGAACGCAACGAACCGGTCGACCTCCCGCTGCCCGAATCCCGTCCCGTCGCCGCGGCGCACGTGTAGTCGACCGTCAGGCCGCGGATGAACATGGGTTACCCGGGATGCATCGATACCGTCGCCGCAGTGACAAGATCGGTGCCTTGCCCGTGCGCGGACCGGGCGCGTTGAAGGCGGTGTCGCGGCAGACCTTGTCGGCGCCGCTCCGCGCGGATCGAGAGCTCATCGTTCATCCATCGCGAACATGCCAAGAAAGCAAGCGAAACGCATAGGGCTCGCCATCGTGGGCGCGGGGCGTGTCGGCCTCATTCGCGCGGAACTCGCGGCGCGCCACCCGCAGGTGGACTGGATCGGGCTGGCCGAGACGAACCCCGAGCGCGGCGAGATCGTGCGCGAGAAATGCGGCGCGGATTTCGTGACGACGGATTTCCGGGAACTGCTCGCGCGTCCCGAAGTGAACGCGGTCGTGGTCGCCACCGACGAGCACCTGCACGTCGACCCGGTGGTGTTCGCGGCCGGGCGGGCGCTGCCGATGCTGATCGAGAAGCCGCTCGCGACCGACCTCACGGAATCCGCGCAGACGCTCGACGCGGTCGAGAACTCCGGCGTGGACGCGGTCATCGGCTACACGCAGCGCTTCCGCCGCCGCTGGCTCGTCGCGAAGGAGAAAGTGCGCGCCGGGGCGCTCGGCGAGGTGACGATGGTCACCACCCGTGCCTTCATGAACCGGCTCGTGGCGATCGACAACTACCGCCGGAGCGACAACCGGGCGGAAGTGACGCCCATGGTGATTTCCGGCACGCACGCGCTCGACATCGTGATGTGGCTGATGGAGGGCAAGCAGCCCGTCGAGGTCTACGCGCGCTCGGTCAACAAGGCGCTTGGGCCCACCTGGCAGGGCGTGGACGGCACCGCCTACACCATCGCGTTCGACGACGGCGCGCTCTACCACGGCGTCATCTCGTGGGCCCTGCCCGAGATCTGGCCGGGGGCCGTCTACAGCCTCGAAGTCGGCGCGGTCGGCACCGAAGGCGTTCTGACGATAGACGACACGCACCGCGACGTCGTGCTCGCGACCAACCTCATACAGGCGGAGGGCTACGCTCCGGACCGGCGGCGCCACGTCGATTTCCTCACGAGCTACCCGGTGGGCGACATGGCGCTCGGCGAGCTGCGCGGGCCGATGCGCGAGGAGACGAACTCGTGGCTGAACCGCGTGTCGCTGGGGGTCCCGACCCAGCACGCCACCGCCCGCGAAGGGCACAACCGGCTCATGCTCACCAAGGCGATCGATCTGTCCGCCCGCCTCGGGCGCGCGCTGCCGCTGCCGCTCACGCCGGCGGACGAAGCACGCGCCCTGTCGCAGGCGAAGCGTTGAAGCGAGGCGCGTGACGGATCGCGCCATTACGAGGGGAGGAGAAACCATGAGTTCACCGCGCGCCGCTACCGTTTCGCTCGCTCTACTCGCCGCATTCCTCGCCGGCCCCGCCGGCATGGCGGCTGGCGCCGAGAAGTTTCCCGCTCGCCCGGTGCGGTTCATCATTCCGTACGCCCCGGGAGGCGCGACGGACATCACCGCGCGCCAGTTGCAGACGCGCATCAGCGAACAGTGGGGCCAGCCGGTCATCGTGGACAACCGTCCCGGCGCCTCCGGCAACATCGCGCTGGAGCTGGCGGCGCGCTCCCCGGCCGACGGCTACACGCTGTTCGTCGGCAACGTCTCGACCAACGCGATCAACGAGACCACGTTCAAAGCCCTGAACGTCAAGCCCTCGCGCGATCTCACGGGTGTCACCAACCTCATCCAGCTGCCGCATCTGTGGGTCGTCAATCCGTCGGTGCCGGCCGGCACGCTGAAGGAGCTGGTGGCGTACGTCAAGAAGTCCGGCGCGAAGTTGAATTACGGCTCGGCCGGCGTCGGCGCCTACCCGCACCTTGACGCGGTGAAGTTCCTGAAGCTTGCCGGCATCGAGATGACGCACGTGCCCTACAAGGGCGGCGCGGGGCAGATGATTCCGGCCATCATGGGCAACGAGGTCCAGTTCATGTTCATCAACATGGCCTCTTCCCTGCCTCATATCAGGACCGGCCGGGTGAAGCCGCTTGCCATCACCACCAGGGAGCGGCGCCCCGAACTGCCGAACGTTCCGACCACCGCCGAGTCCGGGTTCCCCGGCGTCGGCACCAACGCCTGGAACGGGCTCTTCGCGCCGGCCGGCATTTCCAAGCCGCTCTTGAATCGCGTTCACGCGGATGTCGTGAAGGTCATGACAAGCCCGGAGATGAAGGCCTCGCTCGCCAAGGTGTTCATGGAGGTGGTGGTCAACAAGTCACCCGCCGAGTACCAGGCGTTCGTGCTCGAGGAGATCAAGAACTGGGCCAAGGTCGTCGTCGAGAACGACATCCGGATCGAATGACGCCGCCTGTCCCTGCCATGGCGTCCCTACCATGCCCACGACGAGCGCTCGTGACTGAAGCGCAATGACCCATTCGCGGAAAACAACCAGGAGGAACCGTCATGAACACTCGGCGCTTGTTGCTGCTCGGTCTCGTCTTCGCGGCGTTGCCCGCCGCGCCCGCCGCCTTCGCCCAGGCTAAAGATGCCTATCCCGTCCGGCCGGTGCGCATGATCGTCCCGTTCGCGCCGGGCGGAGCGTCGGACACGGTCGGACGCATCATCCAGCCCGCCATGGCGGATCTCCTCGGCCAGCAGGTCGTGGTGGACAATCGCAGCGGCGCCGCCGGCAACATCGGCGTGGAGGTGTCAGTCAAGGCGAGCCCGGACGGCTACACCTTTCTCCTCGGCAACGTCGGCACGATGGCGATCAACCCGGTGTACTACACCAGGTTCGCCTACCGGCCGCTCACCGATCTCGTTCCCGTCACGCAGGTCGTCGACGTGCCGGGCTCCCTCGTGGTGCACCCGTCGCTGCCGGTGAAAAACGTCAAGGACCTGATTGCCTACCTGAAGGCCAATCCGGGCAAGCTCAATTACGGCGCCCCCGCCCCGAGCAGCGCGAACGCGCTGGAGGCGCACATGTTCCTCAAGGCGACCGCCACGGACGCGGTGCAGATCGGCTACAAGGGTGGCGCCGGCCCGGCCATGATCGGTCTCCTCGGCAACGAGGTGCAGATGATGTTCGTCACCTTCTCCTCCGCCGTCGGGTTCGCCAGGCAGGGGCGCGTTAGAATGCTCGGCGTGATCTCCCCGGAGCGCAATCCGGCGCTGCCGGACGTGGCGACGATGCGCGAGCAGGGGCTCGACATGACCGTCGGCTCGTGGCAGGGGATATTCGTGCCCAAAGGCACCCCGCGGCCGATCGTCGACAAGCTCTACAGCGTCGGGGTGCGGATGATGAAGGATGCCCGGGTCGTGAAACGACTGGGCGAGGCCGGGATCACGATCGTGACGAGCAGGTCGCCGGCGGATTTCACGGCGTTCGTGAAGGCGGAGACCGGGCGCTTCGGAAAAATCATCAAGGACGCGAACATACCCACCGAGTGAGGGATTGCGGCACTACCTCTAACCACTGGAGACTGAGATGGCGAACTTCGGCATTGCAGGGATGGACTGGCAGCAGCGCGTCAACTGGGAGCGCATGCGAAACTACCGCCTCGAACGGGCGCGCGAGCGGATGAAGGCGCACGGCCTGGGCGCCATGCTGTGCATGTACGACGAGAACGTCCGCTACATCACCGGCACGCTGACGCCGGGCTGGAACCGCCTGAAGCCGGGCCTGCGCTACGCGATGCTGTGCGGCGACGACGCTCCGGTGCTCTTCGAACAGGGCGACATCGGCCACCAGGTCGAGCGCCACTCGCCCTGGATCCCGAAGGACCACGTGCGCTGGTCGTACGCCTGGATCAAGGGCGCCGCCGGTCCCGCCTCCAGCCAGCAGGTGAAGAAGTTCACCAACGCCATCAAGCAGGAGATGAAAAAGGCGAACGTCGCCGGAATGAAGCTCGGCGTGGACTTCATCGACATCAACATGCTCAAGGTCTTCGCCGATGAAAAGATCGACTGGACCGACGGCATGACGGCCATGATGGAAGCGCGTGCCGTCAAGAACGTGGACGAGCAGGAGTGCCTGCGGATCGTCGGCGCGATCGGCGACGGCGCGCACTGGGAATTCATGAAGGCGCTCAAGCCCGGGATCACGGAAAACAAGCTGACGGCGCACATCATGGATTACCTCTATTCCGTGCCGGGCATGGAAGACGTGGAGGACGTGATCGTCTCGTCCGGCCCCAACACCTGGCCCAACTGGCGCAATTTCTCCGACCGCATCGTCAAGCCGGGCGACATCGTGTTCATGGACCTCGCGGCCCTCACGTGGAACGGCTACAAGTCGTGCTACTACCGCACCTACTGCGCCGGCAAGGAGCCCACGAAGGAGCAGAAGGACATCTACGCGACGGCGCTCAAGTGGCTCTACGATTCCATCAAGGCGGTCAAGGTCGGCACCACCACCCGCGAAATCGCCTCGAAGTGGCCCTCGGCGAAGGAAGCCTGGGGCTATGCCGAGGAAGACCAGGCCGCCGCGAACCTGTGGGGCCACGGCTTGGGCCTCGCGCAGTACGACCAGCCGGTCATATCGCGCATCTGGTCGCTCGATCACCCGATCGAGATCAAGGAAGGCATGGTGTTCGCCCTCGAAACCCAGCACGGCAAGATGTTCGAGTGGGGCGTGCGCATCGAGGAGATGCTGATCGTCCACAAGGACCGCGTGGAGATCATTTCCAACTTCCCGGTCGAGCAGATCACGGTCGTCGACCCGATGCCGGGCTACTCCTCGCTCGCCGGCCGGTAGACGGGCGACCCGGATCCACCGCGGAGGCACGGAGAGCACGGAGGAGCTCTTACCCGGCAGTCCTGGCGAAATGCCCTCTGCGGCCTCTGCGTCTCTGCGGTGATCCCCTGCCGAATGAACGAACACATCATTCCCCTCGCCGCCCCCGGGGCGGCGGACGCATCCCGCGTCGGCCCCAAGGCGGCCAACCTCGCCGCCATGGGGCTCGCCGGCCTGCCGATCCCCGACGGATTCTGCGTGGAGGCGGCGGCGTACCGGGCGCAGATCGCCGCGCTGGGCCTGGCCGACACCGCGTGCGCCGTATTCGCGACGGACGGGCATGCGGCTCGGCGCCACGCGCTCGACATGAAGCTGAAACTCATGGGCGAGCCCGTCGTGCCGGAGCTGGAGCAGGCGCTGCTCTCCGCGCGCGCCGGGCTGATCGAGCGCAACGGCGGAGCACCGGTCGTCGTGCGCTCCTCCGCGCTGGTCGAGGACCGCAAAGGCTCCAGCTTCGCCGGACAGTTCGAAAGCTATCTCGAACTCTCGGACGAGACCGAGTTTCTGACCGCCGTAAGGGCCTGCTGGGCCGCGCTGTGGTCCACCCGCGCGCTCCGCTACATGGCGACCCATGAACTGGATCCCGCCGACACCGCGATGGCGCTGCTCGTGCAGCCTCTCGTGGCGGCCGTCAGCGCCGGCGGCGCGCTGAGCCGCACTTCCGACGACACGGTGCTCATCAACGCGACCTGGGGACTGGGCTCGGCCGTGGCGCAGGGCGAAGTGGCGCCGGACCGGTATGTGCTCGCGCGCGACGGTACGCTGCTGGAGGCCGTCGCCGGATCGAAAAAGCGCCAGCACGAGCCGGGCTGTAACCACGTACACCGGGGCACCCTGCCCGGACGGCGTCTGCGGTCCGCCGCGCTGTGCCTCACCTCCGCGGAGGCCGCCGAGCTGGGCGCGCTGGCGCAGCGAGCCGAGGAACTGATGGGCATGCCCGTCGAGATCGAATGGGCGCGGGATGCGGGGGGCTTCAGAATGCTGCAGTCCCGCCCCCTCAACCTGCAACCGGCGGCCGTTCCCGACGAAGCCTGGCGCAACCGTCCCCGCATCAACGGGCAACCCTCGGGCGTGGGCTGGATCACCGGGCGCGCCTGCGTGGTGAATTGCGAGTGCGAGCTGATACGGGTCGCGCCCGGCGACGTGCTCGTGACCCGCATGGCGGGCCCGGCCCTGGGCCAGATCCTGCCGCGTGTCGCCGGCGTGGTCGCCGAGCTGGGGGGGAGCACCTCGCACCTTGCTTCGCTCGCCCGCGAGCGCGGCATACCGATGGTGCTCGGCGCCTTCGACGCGACCCGGCGTATCCCCGAGGGCTCGCTCGTCGCGGTCGACGGGGTTGCCGGGGTGGTACGGTGGCAGGCGGCGGTGCACTCGTCGCAAGCCCTCGACTGATCGCCGATCCAGTCCCCGGTCCCCCCTTCCCGGTTCTTCAATGTTCAAGGAGCGAACATGACCCAACGCATCCGCGGCATCCCCGACGAGGAAGCGACCGGCTCGGCGAAGGCACTCTTCGAAGCCTCCACTCGCATGCTGGGTCGCGTCGCCAATCTCCAGCGCATCCTCGCCCACAGTCCCGAGGTGGCGAAATGGCTGCTGCCGTTCATCGCGGCGGTGCGCCAGCCGAGCGCGGGCGCCATGTCCGGGGTGCGGCTGCGTAACCTCGCGGTGCTGAAGACCTCCACGTTGAACGGCTGTCGATACTGAACGGAGCACAACCGGGTGCTTGGTCAAGCACTGGGACTCACGGGCGCGGAGTTCGACGCCCTGCAGGGCGATTACCGGGCAAGCCCCCTTTTCGACGAACGGGAAAAGGCGGCTCTCGCGTGGTCCGAGGCGATGACGCTCAACACGGCGAAGCACGACGGCCCGCACTGGGATGACATGCGGCGCCTGTTCGACGAAGCCGAGATCGTGGAGATCTCGCTCGCCTGCGCCATGTTCAACATGATCAATCGCCTGAACGACAGTTTCCGCACGGAACTCGAGCCGGAGGAATACAATCGCCGCCAGCACGGCGCGGTCGGCGTGACCGCGGCGGCGCTGGAGGACTACGCGTGCGGCATCTGCGCCGCCCGGAAGTAACGAGTGGGAAGTGGACAGTATTCAGTAGCTGACTACTGCCCACTGATTACTGCCAACTGGATATTTTGTCATGCGCCCTCGCATCTACATCACCCAGCCCGTCGCCGCGAGCGCGGTCGAGCGCCTGCGCGCCGTGGCGGAGGTGGAAATGAACCCGGACACCCTGCACATCGTGACGAAGCAGGAACTCCTCGCGGCCGTGAAGGATCGCGACGTCCTCTTCTGTCTCCTCCACGACAAGGTGGACGGCGAAGTGATCGCCGCGGGCGCCAGGCTGCGCATGATCGCGTCCATGAAGATCACTCCCTCGGACATCGACGTCGAGGCGGCGAGCGCGCGCAAGCTCCCGGTAACCGTCATCTCCCCGATCGTGACCGAGGCGACCGCCGACATCCATTTCGCGCTCCTGCTCGCCGTGGCGCGCCGCGTGGTCGAGGGTGACCGGCTCGTGCGCGCCGGGGTGTTTCCCGGCGCGCAGTCGGCGCATCTCCTCGGGGCCGCGGTGCACGGCAGCACCATCGGGCTCATCGGCGGCGGCGGGCGCATCGGCAAGGCGGTCGCGAAGCGGGCGCAGGGCTTCTCCATGCGCACGATCTACTGGACGCCGCGCCGCAAGCCCGAAGCCGAGGAGCGGGAGGCCGGGCTTGCCTACGTGCCGTACGACGAACTTCTCTCCACCGCCGATTTCGTGTCCGTGCACGCGCCGCTCAACGCGGAGACGCGCCACCTCGTCGGGGAACGGGAGATCGGGCTCATGAAGCGCACGGCGTTCCTCGTGAACACCGCGCGCGGCCCCATCGTGGACGAGAAGGCGCTCGCGCGGGCGCTCGGGGAAAGACGCATCGCCGGCGCCGGGCTCGACGTCTTCGAGAACGAGCCAAAGGTCGAGCCGGCCCTGCTGGCGATGCCGAATGTCGTCCTGACGCCGCATCTCGGCAGCGCGGTGACCGAATTGCGTGAATCGATGGCGAACGTCGTGGCGGACAACATCCTGGCCGTGCTGGAGGGGAGGCGCCCGCCGAATTGCTGGAACTCGCAGATCTACGAGTGAACGGGGCCGGAAACCGGGCGAAGAAGGCGAGCGGGCCGATCGCGGTGACCTTCGTCTCTCGTCTCCTTTCCCCGGCCCCTCATCTCCTCCAATCTTCCCGGTCGCAAGGAACGCGAAAATGGCAGACAAGGCGAAAGTGGTATTGACGGACTACGTCTGGGAGTCGCTCGACGTGGAGAGGAGGATACTCGCCGGCGTCGCGGAACTCACGGCGCTCAGGACGAAGAAGCCGGAGGAGTTCATCGCGCAGGCGGCCGATTGCGATGCCCTGCTCAACACCTATGCCGGTCCGATCACGGCGGAAGTCATGGCGAAGATGCCGAAGTGCCGGATCATCGCGCGCTACGGCATCGGCGTCGACACGATCGACCTCGAGGCGGCGACGGCGGCCGGCATCATCGTCACCAACAACCCGACCTACTGCATCGAGGAAGTGGCAGAACACACGATGGCACTCCTTCTCGCCTGCGCCCGGAAAGTCGCTTTCTACGATCGCCTCGTGCGCGCGGGGACGTGGGCGGTGCCGCCGGGCAAGCCGCTCTTCCGCCTCGACGGCAGCACGCTCGGGCTCGTCGGGTTCGGCAATATCGCCCGCCACGTCGCGGTGCGTGCCGCGGCGTTCGGCATGAGGATCCTCTACGCCGACCCGTTCGTGAAGGAGGGGCAATTCCCCGAGCCAGGACGCAAGGCCGAACTCGATCAACTCTACTGCGAGTCCGACTTCGTGTCGCTCCACCCTCCCCTGACGCCCCAGACCCGGGGAATGATCGGCGACGCTGCGTTCGGGCGCATGAAGCCCACCGCGTTCGTCATCAATTGCTCGCGCGGGCCGGTCATCGATACCGCCGCGCTGGTGCGCGCCCTCGACGCGGGGAAGATCGCCGGGTGCGCGCTCGACACCACCGACCCGGAACCGCTGCCCGATTCCCACCCCTTGCGCGAGCGCGAGAACGTCATCATCAACCCGCACGTCGCCTGGTACAGCGAGAAGGCCATGGTGGGGCTCCAGGAGGGCGCGCCGAACGAGGTGCGCCGCGTGCTGGCGGGCGAATGGCCGGTCAACGTGGTTAACAGGGCCGTGAAGGGGAAGAACCGCGCCGGGCTCTGACTTGTCGGCCAACCACCGACCCGAGCTGAATCAGGTGCGTCTCCCCCGAGGTTGCACCAATCCGGCGCGAACTCGCATGTCAGCGCACTTTACTTAATGCAACAGATCAACTAAACGGTATAACTTTTTGAATTTACAAATATAAGCGAAAACGATACGAAAAGGATCCGTGACTCAGGTCACGATATGACTTTGCGAGCGTGTCAGAAAAATTTACATGCGGGTTGTAGTTCTCTGGTATGCATCTGATTTTACGTGATGTTCTGAAATTGCATGAAAATTGCTTGGCAGCCGCATGACGTACCGTTACGCACATCGGGAGGGAGGCGACTATGCGGTTATCGAAGGTAGTGAAGCAGACCATCATCGCGGGATTCCTGGCCGCTACGGGCGCGGCGCAGGCCGTAACGCTGCCGACCCACCTTGGGCCAATCGTCCTGCCAGGCATTAATTTTGCGAACGCCGTGGTAGGTGGCTCGTTCAGTGCAACCTCGCTGACCTTCGGAGCCGGGGGATCAGCATGTCCAGGCGTCGCTCTGGGGCCGTTCACCGCAGCCGCCGTGGCCCCGTGCGTGCTCGGGTCGGACATCACGACAGGTCTGGCGCTCGGCGCAGGACCGACCGGTGGGCCTGCGGATTTCCTGGTCCCGGGATTCGGGTTCGTCTCGATCGTGAACGGCCCTGGCGCCGATCTCGTCGTCTGGGAGGCAGGCGCTCCTGCCGAGGATTTCAAGTTCGCCATCAGTACCGATGGCGGGGTCAGTTTTTCGGCGAACCTGACCTACAGTACCTTTGCCGCGGTACCCCCCGATTCCTCGTCGGGATTCGCGACCAATACGGCCTACATCGATCTCACCGATTTCGGGGTCAGCGCCGGCGATCTGATCGATGCCGTCAGGCTCGAAGGGTTGTTCACGGGCATCGGCGGCAGTGGCCCGGACATTCTCGCGGTCGGCGTCATCAATGCCGGCCCGCCGACCGGCAATGTTCCGGGTGCGCCCGAACCGGCATCCATTGCCCTGCTCGGGCTGGCGCTCGCCGCTCTGGGAGCCGTTCGCCGGCGGCGGCACGCAGCCTAGCGCCGCTCGCGTCGTCCAGAAACCCCGACCTCGCGGCAGCGGGGCCGGGGTTTTCTTTTGTACGCCGCGGTTGCTTGCTGCCCGCGCCGAGTCGTTCCCGGTGCAGCGTTGTTGTATGCTCCGATTCCCGGAGCCATTGCGGGACTTCCCTGCGCACCGGACGTTTCCGAAAACAACCTCGTGGTTCAATCCGGATGATCAATGCAGCCATGATCGGCCTGGGCTGGTGGGGCAAGAACCACCTCGCCGCCGCGCGGGGCAGTGAACGCCTGCGCTTCGTTCACGGTGTCAGCAAGGAAATCGGCGCCGCGCAGCCGCTCGCGGAGCAGTACGGATTCACGCTCACCGACGATCTCGAGCGCGCGCTCGCGGACCCGCGCGTGCAGGCGGTGGTGCTCGCCACCCCGCACTCGCTCCACACCGACCAGATCGTGCGGGTCGCGGCGGCGGGCAAGCCCGTATTCTGCGAAAAGCCTTTCGCCCTGAAGCGCGCCGATGCCGAGCGCGCGGTCGCCGCCTGCGCGAGCGCCGGGATCCCCCTCGGCATCGGCACCAACAAGCGCTTCTGGCCTTCGATGGCGGAGTTGCGGCGCGTCACCGCGAGCGGCGCGCTCGGGCGGATCATGCTGATCGAGGGACACTACAGCAACGAGAATTCCGGCATGCACTTCTCGGCGTGGCGCGAATCGCCGGAAGAATCCCCCGGGGGCGGCATGACCGGCACCGGCATCCACCTTCTCGATGCGTTCGTGAGTATCGCGGGGCCGGTCGCGGAAGTGAACGCCCGGTTGACCACGCACCGTTCCGGTCCCGATCCGCGCGACGCGATCGGCATCAACTTCGAGTTCGCGAGCGGGCTGACCGGCTACTTCGGCGCGGTGCGCGCCTCGCCCGTCTACTGGCGCGTGCACGTCTTCGGCGACGAGGGCTCCGCCGAAGCGCTCGGCGAGACGCAGCTCGTGCTGCGAACGCGCGGCGGCAGGGTCGAAACGCGGGATTTTCCGAAGGTGGATTCGATCCGCGCCGAGCTGGAAGCCTTCGCCGACGCCGCGGAAGGGGCCTCGCCCTACCCCATCACGCCGAAGGAGATCGTGGACGTCGTGGCGGGGTTCGAGGGGATCATCAAGTCGATGGCGACCGGGAAACCGGTCGCCGTTTAGTCGTACTGTCTCGCAGACACTCCTTCCCTTCCCCTTGGACGGGGGAACGTCGGCTTGGGGGTGATCGCCTTGCCGTGCGGTCGGGTCTCACCCCCACCCTGCAGATTCGGGGCCGCGGAGGGGAGTAAGCACGGACGGGGGCCCCAGTTGATGCCTTGACATCAAGTTCTGTCGCACCTACGATGCCTGAATGCGCACGACGCTTACCATAGACGACGACCTCGCCGGCCTCCTCAAGCGCCGGGCGCGCGAGCTGGGCGTCCCGTTCAAGGAAGCGGTCAACCGGACCATACGCGCGGGACTGGGCGAGGCGGCCGTCGCGCGCCGTGGCCCGGCTCCGAAGACGATCCCGCACTCCTTCGGCTTCCGGCCGGGCGTGGACCTCGACAAGCTCGGCCAGCTCGCCGACGAGCTGGAGGCGGAAGAGTGCGCCGCTTCGGCCGGGCCGCCTCGTGATCCTGCCCGACGTCAACGTCCTCGTTCACGCGCATAACGCGGATTCCACGGTGCACGCGGCTGCGCGGCGCTGGTGGGACGGCTGCCTCGCGGGCTCGGAGGGCGTGGGCCTGGCGTGGGCCGTAATGCTGGGATTTCTCCGGATCACCACGAATCGCAAGATAGTGGCCCGGCCGCTTGCCGTACGCGAGGTTACAGCTCGCGTTGCGGATTGGCTCGCTCTCCCGCACGTCCACGTGGCGCTGCCGTCGGACTCCCACTTCTCGAGACTGCGCGCCGAACTCGAGCGGCTGGGAACCGCCGGCAACCTGACGACCGATGTCCACCTCGCCGTGCTCGCGATGGAGCGCGGCTACGTACTGCACTCGACCGACACGGATTTCGCGCGCTTCCACGGGCTGCGCTGGGTGAACCCGTGCGCCCCGCGCTGATCTGCCGCCGACTCGTCCCTTACACCCATCATCCTGTGGTCCTTGCGCCGCCAGCCCGGCTCACGGCTTAACGTATCCCGATTGCCGCCCCCGGCCTGTGGATTGCTCCGGGGACGGGATCGAGAGCCACGACGCGGCGGCGAAAAATGCCTTGCGCGGACACAACGTCGTTGACCGGGTTGACTGGTGTATGTACAAGTTGTACAGTGCTAGCATGTCGAAACCCGTATGCAAGAATGCAGGAGAGGCGCGCAGCCAGCTGCCTGCGTTGCTGGCTGATGCCGCAAGAGGCCGGGCAACCATCATCACCCGCTACGGGCGCCCGGTCGCAGCAATCGTGCCGGCCCGGGATGCCGAGCGCGGACCGCGGCAACAGCCGCTTTCGCGGCTGGCCGGTTCGGGCAAGGCGCTCTGGGGAAGGGAGAGCAGGAGGAGCCTGCGCCGCCTCCGGGACGAGTGGAGCCGCTAGACCTCACCGGTCTGGCGACCGGGGCGCTGGTTCTGGTGGACTCCGCGCCGATCGTCTACTGCCTCGAAGCAAACCCGCGCTTCGCCCCCCGCTTCCAGCCGCTCTTCGACCGGCAGGCGGCGGGCGAAATCGTCTTCGCCGTTACTACGCTCACGATCGCCGAAGTGCTGACCGGCCCTCTCGTCGCCGGCAGGGAAGAACTTGCCAGGCGTTATCGCGCGGTGATGGAGTCCTGGCAGGTAATCGCGCTCGACACCGACATAGCGGAGACCGCCGCTCGCTTCCGTGCATCGCTCAGGCTCAAGCTGCCCGACGCAATTCAGCTCGCGAGCGCCATCAACGTCAACGCCGATGCGCTGGCGACGCACGACCGGGATTTCTCGCGGGTAATGGCGCTGCGAATACTCGCTTGAAGTCGGGACTTCGCCGGGCGTGGACCTCGACAAGCTCGGCCAGCTCCTTTGGTCCGACCCGGAAATTGGGGAATCGGGTCGAAAACCAGTTGACGCGCGCCTGCCCTGTAGCGGGACCGGAATCGCACGCCGTCCCTGCGATTGCCGAGCCGCGCCGGAACCGCAGCCACGGCAGGCGCTCGAGCACCTCCGTGGCGAAGTAGTCGAAGAGCCGCTGCGCATCGAAGCCATCGCGCGCGCTCCTCCCTGCCGCGCCCCGCGCCTTCGAGCAGCAGCACCAGCCCCCCCGACCCAGCCCTCCACCCGCGCGTTCAACCGCGCCACCTCCGGCGCCGAAACGCGCCCCGGCGCACGCAACCGCGCCGCCGCGTGCGCCTCCTCCTCCGTCAGCCGCAGCAGCGACCAGTCGAGCTGCGCGAGTTCCCCGTTCGTCGCAAGCCGCGAGAGCGCCGGGCGCGCTTCCCCCCGCGAGAGCGCCACGATCCGCAACCCCGCCGGCGCCTCCCCCGCCACGATCGCCAGCGCATCGTGCAGCGGCGCGTCCGCGAGCGCATCCTTATCGGGCGAACGGCACGTTCTTCGATTTCAGGATGGTCTTGTCCCGCGTAACGAGGGGTACGTTGTGCACGACGCTCGTCGCAGCGATCAGCTCGTCGGCAGGATCGCCCCGGATGTCCAATTGAGTACTCGTCATCGCGATTTCACGGGTAATCGGCCAGACGTGCAGGCTCGCCAGCACACGCACGACATCGGGGTCGTCGAGTTCCAGGGCAATGCGGCCCAGTTGAGCGAGCTTCGCGATCTCCCAGAGCACGATGGCCGAAATGCTCCAGGTCTCCCCTTTGAGAATCTCGATCTCGCGCGGCTTCAGCTCGCCGGCGACGGCGTAGAGGAGAACGTGTGTGTCAACGTTCAGCATTCCAGCGCGCGCCGGTCGAGAGGATGTCGCCCTTGATGCTTACCTTGCCCTTGAGCGACCCGATCAGCGTGGCGGAATCCGCGCCCAGCGGAATCAGCCTGGCAACGGGTTTGCCCCGTTTGGTGATCACGATCCCGTCCCCGTCGACGCTGTCGATGAGCGCGAGGCATTGCTCCTTGAACTTTGCGGCCGGGATCTGCTTCATGGTCACATTATACGACTGGTCACTTGGGATGACCAGTTTCAACTCGTCGCCGTCCCGCCCGGGAGCGCGGAAGCGCCACCGCAGCCCCGCCGGCGCCTCCCCCGCCACGATTGCCAGCGCCTCGTGCAGCGGCGCTTCCGCGGGCGCCTCCTGGTAGTTGTCCAGCGCGCTCACCGCCTCGGCCGGCAGGTGCTCGAAGGCGAGCCGCGCGAGTCGAACACGGCAGGCTTCCGTATGCGCCGCCACTTTGTCGTCAACTCATTGAGGTGCCGCGGCATTTGCACCGTAGCCGTGCAAGAGGAGATGTGAATGCGGTCTACTCGGCGCCCCCCGTATCGGCGGGCTGTCCAAGTCAGTAATACCGCGCCACGGCATGACGGGTGCCGCGGAAACTCTGGACATCATACCTCTCATCGCTTACGATTTTCCTGCCGCCCAATATCAACCACACCAATACACGGAGGAGCCCGATGCCAAACCTGGACAACTTGCTGGAGCAGCTCACCGCGGGGCGCATTGGCCGCCGCCAGTTCCTGGCTCGAGCCATTCGGTTGGGCCTCTCGTTCCCGGCCGCGAGCGCGCTCCTGGCGGCCTCCACGCAGCCCGCTGCGGGCGCGCCAGCGGCCCCTGCTTCAGGACAGCTCGGCCCTGTCGTTCCAACGCTCGAATTTGCCCACTACTCGGCCGACTACAGCCCGACGTTCGTGGCGATCGCCCGCATACTCATGGAGGACTTCAAGAAGATCGGCTTCGACATTCAGCTCAAGCCGATGAACTTCAACGTGTTCGTCAGTCAGATCACGGTCGGCGGGCAGATCAGCGACCTCGCCCTGGTGAGCTGGGGCGCCGATCCGGACCGCCTCGATCCCAACCACTGGCTCGGCGACCTCAACACGTGCGGCTCGAGGCGCAATTCCGGCCACTGGTGCGACGCCGAGTGGGACAAGATGTTCAAAGAGCAGCGAGTCGTCCTCGACGAATCGAAGCGCCGGGCTCTCGTCTTCAAGATGTCGGCCTACCACAACGAGCGGCTGCCGCAGTGGCCGGTGGCGCATAACGGCGATTTCATGCTCTACAACCACCGGAAGTTCGAGAACTTCCCCAACTCGACCCCGATACAGGTTACCGATGCAAGAAAGGAACCGTGGTTGAGCATCACCCCCAGGACCGACGACACGATCCTGGATCTGGGCTCTCGCGAGGACGTCAGCACCTGGAATGTCCTGGCCGAGCCGGCCTCCTTCGGCTGGCTGCGGATGGTCTACCAGACATTCGTCCGGGATGACGGCAGCAAGCTCGGCGACTGGGCCGCGACCTCGTGGAAGGTGGTCGACCCGACGACGATCGAGATCAAGCTTCGCGACGGCGCGAAGTTCCACGACGGGCGCGAAGTGACCGCGAAGGACGCCGTGTTCACGTTCAACTACCTCCTCGAGTGGAAGCCCCCGACCTACCAGGTTGCGATGGGGAACGTGAAGGGCGCCACGGCGGTCGACAAGCTGACACTTCGCGTCATGCTGAAGGAGCCCGACGCGGCATTTTTCCGGAAGACCCTCACGTTCGTGCCGGTGCTCCCCGAGCACATCTGGTCCCAGGTGCCGAAGGCAGTCGGAGTCAAGACCCCGATGCAGTGGGACCCACAACCGGACAAGAAGGTGATCGGCAGCGGCCCGTTCGTCTTCGACCACTGGACCAAGGATCAGGAATGCCTCCTCAAGCGGTTCGACGGATTCTACCAGCCGGCCAAGATTGCCGGGCTCCGCAAGGTCGTCTTCTCCTCCGGTGACGCCATGGTCGCCGCCATGCAGCAGGGGCAGGTCGACTTCACCACCGATCTGATCGACGTTGGCAAGGCCGCGGACATCGCCAGGCAGAACAAACAGCTCACGTTCGTGAACATTCCGGTCCACAGCACGCAGTGTGTCGTCGTGAACCACAAGAAGGAGCTCTTCCAGGACCCGGCTATCCGGCAGGCGCTGCGGCTCGCGTCGAACAAGGAGCGAATCAACCAGGAAGCGCTGCTCGGCTACGGGGCGGTGCCCGGCGAAGGTCCGATCCCGATCATGATGGATTTCTGGTACGACAAGAGCCTGAAGAAGTGGGGCTATAACCTCGACCGGGCGCGGCAGGTCCTGAAGAGCGCCGGCTACGGGTGGGACAAGGACGGGCGGTTGCGTTTTCCGGCGAAGGGTCCGAACATCCCATCGGATGCCAGCATGAGGTAGGCGCTTCCCGGAATTCGTGTTCGAGGGCGGGGCAGGAGGACGAACGGTGATAAGTGGCAAGCGGTAGGTCGGCCGCGCGGGTGCGCCCTGCCCACGCCCGCGCGGATGCGGAACCGGCCGTCTGCCGGCTCGATCGGGGCACGATGTTCAACAAGCTGCGCGATTTCACCCGCAACCTCGCGCACGGCTGGCGCTGACTGGGGGGCTTGCCCGGATGCGAGTTTACTTGGCCCGCCGGATCATCCAGGCGATCGTCGTCGTCTTCGTGATGGTCACGCTCATGTTCGTGATCTTCCGGATCATCCCGTCCGACCCGACGGCGATGCACGTCGAGCGCGGCATGCCGGAGGCAACCCGCCAGCAGCTGCTCGAACAGTGGGGGTTGACGGGCCCCCTCTACGTTCAGTTCGTCCGCTACCTCGCGAACCTTTTCCAGGGAGACTTCGGGCTTTCGTTCTTCTACAGCAAGCCCGTGTGGGAAATCCTCGCACCCAAGGTTCTCAACACGCTCTGGATCGCGGTCCCCGGGTTGCTGCTCGGCGCCACGGTCGGTGCACTCCTCGGCATGTTCGTCGGCTGGTCCCGCCGGGGCGGGATGATCGAGCGGCTGGGTATCCTGTCGGCGACCGTCATCCGGGGTGCGCCCTCTTTCGTGATCGGGATCCTCGCGCTCATGGTTTTCAGCGGCATTTTCGACCTGCTGCCGGGGTTCGGCATGAGAACCCCCGGGGCGAATCCTTCGGGCTTCGCGGCGACCTACCTGAACGCCGACTTTTTCCTGCACCTGATTCTCCCGGTCGCGGTCATCGCCCTGACGTTCATACCCGAGAATCTCCTGCTCATGCGCACCGGTGTGCTGGAAGCCCGGGGAGAAGACTATCTCGAAATGGTCCGCGCCAAGGGTGTGAGCGAATTCCGGGTCATGTGGCATGCGGGCCGGAACTCGCTGCTGCCGGTCATTACGTGGCTCTTCCCGAGCCTGGCCGAAACGGTCGCGGGGGTCGTGCTGGTCGAAGTGGTCTTCAGCTGGCCCGGGGTAGGCCGGGAGCTCGTGTTCTCGGTCACGAGGCAGGACATGCCGATTGCCCAGGCGGGCTTCCTCCTGCTCGCCGTGATGATCGTCACGTCGAACCTTCTTGCCGATCTCGTCTACGGCTACCTCGATCCCCGGGTCGTTTACAAGTAGCGGCGCGAGGAAGCCGAAATGACCCCGCTGAAGAATCCGGAAATCCGGCGCGCGAGCGCGGTTCGTGCAGGGGATCGGGCCGTCGCGTTCGACCCGTCCCGCGTTCAGGAAGCCATGGCGATCTGGGCGGGCGGCCGGTCGCGCTCGGTGTTTGCTCCGCTCATCGAGACATTCGGGCTGCTCGTCAAGGATCGGATGGCGGTAGCCGGGATGGCGATCATCGCCACGCTCGCGATTGTCGGCATTCTCGGTCCGTTGATCGTGCCGCTTCACCCCTTCCAGGTGTTGAAGGCACCCGACGGAGCCCTGCTTCGTCTCGCCGAGCCGAGCGCGGCCCAGCCATTCGGCACCGATTACTATGCCCACTCGGTCCTCTCGCAATTCATCCTGGGAATCCGGATCGCTTTCCTGGTCGGGTTGAGCGCGGCGGTTGCCGTCGGGCTCATCAGCACCGTGCTGGGTCTCGTCTCGGGCTACTTTGGCGGCCACCTCGACGACGCGATCATGCGTATCGTCGATATCGCGCTCAGCATTCCGACTCTCCCGTTTGCGATCGTCATGGTCGCCGTGCTCGGCCCCAGCCTGGAGAACGTGCTGTTCGTGATCATCCTCCTCTATTGGCGCAACGGCGCGCGAATCGTGAGGTCGGCCGTGCTGACCCAGAAGCAGCGGCCGTTCATCGCCGCGGCGAGGGCGCTCGGCGCGAGCCACTGGCGGATCATGACCTACCATATCCTGCCGAACGTGCTCCCGGTCGCCTTCCTGTGGATGACGATGTCGATCGCTTTTGCCGTGCTCACCGAGGCGAGCCTCAGTTTCATCGGGCTGGGTGACCCGAACACGGCGAGCTGGGGGCAGATGCTGAACCTTGCCTTCCAGACCGCCTCCATCCGCTCGGCCTGGTGGTGGGTTCTGCCGCCGTCGCTTGGCCTGATCCTGCTGATCTCGTCGATCTACTTCATCGGCCGGGCATTCGAAGAGAAGACGAATCCGCGGCTCCGAAAGCGGGCGGCATGACGCGGCAGGCGGCGGGGCAGGCGACTCGCGGGACCGGACTGATCGGGCAGCTTCGACAACAGGCGAGGCCGGTCGAGCTCGCCGTCGATCGCCTTCGCGCCTACTACGCGACCGAGAGCGGCTACGTCAGGGCCGTGGACGACGTGAGCTTCGAGGTGCGGCCGGGCGACTACCTTGGCATCGTCGGGGAGTCGGGTTGCGGCAAGACGACGCTCGTCAAGGCGATTTTCCGGCTGCTTCCCGACGATGCGTTCGTCGAGGGCGAGGTCCGGCTCGACGGGCGCAACGTGCTGGCGATGACGCCGATCGAGCTTCGCCGGACCCGCTGGACGCGCATGTCGCTCATCACCCAGAGCGCGATGAACAGCCTCGATCCGGTTTATCGGGTCGGCGACCAGATCGTCGAGGCGATCCGGGCGCACGGCGAGGTGAGCCATGACGAAGCCTGGCAGCGAGCCGTCGAGATGTTCGATCTCGTCGGACTGGTTCCGGAGCGGCTCGAGAACTATCCCCATCAATTCAGCGGCGGGATGCGCCAGCGCGCGATCATCGCGCTCTCCCTGGTGCTGCAGCCTGGCCTGATCATCGCCGACGAGCCGACGACCGCGCTCGACGTCATCACGCAGGACCAGATTCTCGGCCGGATTCGGCGCATTCATGAAGCGGTGAGCGCTTCGATGATCTTCGTCACGCACGATATCTCCGTCATCGCCGAGACGTGCGATGCCATGGTCGTCATGTACGCGGGCAAGATCGTCGAGTGCGGGCCGACGGTCGGTGTCCTCCGGGAGCCGTGCCATCCCTACACGATGGGGCTCAGGAACGCGTTCCCGAACATCAAGGGCGGGATCGGCAGGCTGATCGCCATTCCGGGCAGTCCACCGAGCCTGATCGACCCGCCGCGCGGCTGTCGCTTCGCCGAGCGATGTCCCTTCGCGACCGACCGCTGCCGGGACGGCGAGCCACCGCTGCAGAGCGTCGGGACCGGTCACTCGGCCGCGTGTCACTACGCCGATCAGGCCGCCGGTTTACGGGAGCGGGCGAAGGAGAAATCGACCTGGGACGAGGTAGCCGTGCGAATCGGCCTCGCCTGACCCGCCGGAGTACGCACTTGCGCCCGGAGAATGATCGATGAACGCCCGACGCGAGCCGGGCCCCGGCCCGTTCCGGGATCGGGCGGCCGCCCCGGCCCCGGTGATCGAGGCCGCGGGGCTGAAGAAGCACTTCCCGATCGACACCGGCGTGATCGCGGCGCTCGTTCGGCGCGGGCCGCCCCGGACCGTCAAGGCGATCGATGGTGTCGACGTGAGCGTATCGAGCCGGAGCATCTTTGGCCTGGTCGGCGAGAGCGGCAGCGGCAAGTCGACGCTCGGAATGACCCTCGTTCGACTCCACGAGCCGACAGCCGGCAGCATCTTCCTGAGCGGCGAGGAAGTCACTCATGTTCACGGCGATGGCCTCCGGCGGTTTCGGCGCCGGGCCCAGATCATCTTCCAGGATCCCTATGGCTCGCTCAATCCCAGGCTGACCGTCGGCGACGCGGTCGAGGAGCCGCTCAAGATCCACGGGATCGGCGATCGCGCCGAGCGGGCGGTTCGCGTCGTCGAGTCGCTCGAGCGGGTGAGCCTCCAGCCTCGCCACTTTCTTCATCGCTACCCCCACGAATTGTCCGGTGGCCAGCGCCAGCGCGCGGTCATCGCCCGCACGCTCGTGCTCGAACCCGACTTCGTCGTCGCCGACGAGCCGATTTCGATGCTCGACGTATCGATTCGAGCGGGGATACTCGATCTCCTCGAGACGCTCTCGAAGGACCTTGGCCTCGGCGTGCTCTACGTATCGCACGACATCTCGACCGTTCGCTACATCTGCGACCGGGTCGCGATCATGTACCTCGGCGTCTTCGTCGAGCAGGGCGAGACCGGCGAGGTGATCGATCACCCGGCCCACCCATACACGCAGAGTCTCATGGCGGCGGTGCCGCTTGTCGACCCGACGGCTGGGCGCAAGCGAGTCGAGCTGCCGGGCGAGGTGCCGACACCGATCGACATCCCGTCCGGTTGTCGCTTCCGGACCCGTTGCCCTTGCGTGATGGATATCTGCTCGCGGGTGGTGCCCGCATGGCGGGATGTCGGCCCGGGCCACCGCGTGGCCTGCCATCTCTACCAGGACGCAACCGCTTCGAGTTCTGGCGTGCCCGCCCGCGGGCCGGGCGACAGGCCGTTCGCCCACCCGCCCGAGGCTGGTGACTGCCGGGAAGCCGGCTAGGCGATCAACAACTCATCCCGGAGATTCGCGAAGGAGGACCGATGATCGAGCAGCAGACGTGCATTTTCCCCCGCTTCAGCGCCGGGGAATACCGCCGACGCTACGCATCCGTGTGGGCGGAGATGGAGAAACGACACGTGGACGGCCTCGTGATCTACGGTGACTCGGGGAGTCACAACGGGAACCAGGCCAACATTTTCTATCTGACCGGCTATCGCGATCCCCTCTTCAGCTACGCGCTCGTCCCGCTCGGCGAGGAGCCGATCCTGATCATGAGCAACCAGCTCTACCTGCCCCACGCGAAGACGATGGCGGTGGTCGGGAACGTCGACTGGGCAACCTGGAACCCGCCGGAACGCGTCGCCGCCGAGCTGAAGCGGCTGAAGCTCGATCGGGCACGTCTCGGACTGGTCGGGCTGCGCGGGATCCAGAAAAGCACGCTGCCTCACGAGCACGTCGAGGGCCTGAGATCGGCGCTGCCCGGCGCAAGCTGGGAAGATGCGACCGAGATCCTCCAGCAGATACGCAAGGTGAAGAGCGGCGAAGAGATCGAGCGGCTCCGGAAAGGCGCCGAGATGACCGATGCCACCGTCGCCGCTCTCCGGCAGGAGGCGAGGGAAGGCATGACGGAGCTCCAGCTTGCCGGCATCATCGCCAAGGCCTGCTCCAGCCTGGACGGCGAGCAGCGGGTGACCTTCATCGGCGCGACCCCGATGGACGATCCGCAGATCATCTTTCCCCGCCAGGAGCCGTCTCATCGAAAGCTCCAGAAGGGCGACGTGGTGCTGACCGAGCTCAGCGCGAGCTACGCGGGCTATGCCGGCCAGATCCACCGCGCACTCGTTGTCGGCAGCAAGCCGACACCGGCGTATCGAGAGATATTCGAAGTCGCCAGGGAGGCCTACGAACGCGTGCTGAGCGCGATCGGCCCCGGCAAGACGGATGAGGACGTGCGCCGGGGCGCCATTCCGATAAAGGAGAAGGGATTCTGGACTTTTGATGCCCTCGTGCATGGCTGGGGACTCACCATCGAGCCACCGCGGCTCGATCTGCTCGAAATCGCGCTCATCAAGCGGCCCCAGGAGCCGATCGTGTTCAAGCCCGGGATGTGCATGGTCGTCCAGCCACACGTTCTCACGGCGGACAAGCGGCGCGGGCTTCAGATCGGCTCCCTGGTTCTCGTCACGGAAACCGGCGCCGAGGCGCTGCAGAAATATCCGATGGAATTCGTGGAAATCTAGCTTCCCCGATCGTCCGGGAGGATGGTGAAACTCATGGTGCAGGAAACCGGCGACATGAGCCCGCTCGCCAGGCGCTCCGGCGCGGCGCCCGGGCTCCTTCGCTACGATCGGCCCGCGGAGTATCGTGAATATGCCCTGGTCCGCGACGTCATGGTGCCGATGCGGGACGGGGTCCGGCTTGCGACCGACCTCTACTTCCCGGCGAGCGAGGGCAAGCCCGTTGCGGGCAGTTTTCCGGTAATCGTCGACCGGACGCCGTACGACAAGGTACAGCGGGCCCTTGCTGCGAACGATCCCGACTTCTTCGCGCGGCGCGGCTATGTCTTCGTGTTCCAGGATTCCCGCGGCCACGGCCGGTCGGAGGGCGAATTCCGGATCTACCTCGATGAAGGTCGCGACGGCTACGACCTCCTGGAGTGGATCGGGCGGCAACCGTGGTCAAATGGCAAGGTGGGAACCAGCGGCTACTCGTACGACTGCGCCACCCAGATGGCGCTCGCGCGCGAGGGAGCGCCGAACCTCGCCGCGATGTTTCCCGCGTTCGGCACGGCCGATTACCACCAGGATACCGAGGCCTGTGGCGGGGCCTTTCGCCTCGCTCACAACCTCTTCTACAGCCTGCATCATGCGAGAATGGATCGGAACACGCTGGCCGATCCGGTCCTCGCGGCGTCGATCGCCGAGGCCGAGGAGCACGTCTACGAGTGGTTCAAACGGCCGCTCGCGAAGCACCTCTCGATCTTCGAGCGGCTGCCGAACGTTCAAGCCTGGTACCGCGACTGGATCGACCACCAGGATCACGACGATTACTGGAAGCAGAACGGTTACTACTACGAGGGCTGCTACGACCGCTTTGCCGACATCCCGATGTTCTTCTACGGCGGGCTCTACGATTTTCTCCTCCGGGGCACGATGGTCAACTACCAGGGCCTCTCGCGCCGCCACCGCTCGCCCACCTACTTCGTCCTCGGACCCTCCTGCCACGGGCCGGTTCGCGCGCGCAAGACGTGGCAGGGCGACGTCGACTTCGGTCCCGATGCGTACGTCGACTGGAACCACCTCCGGCTCGCGTTCTTCGATCGGGTACTGAAGGGAATGCCGGTTGCGGTCCTGAACGATGAGCCACGAGTCAGGGTCTTCGTCATGGGTGGCGGCAGCGGTCGCAGGAATCCCGACGGCCGCATGGAGCACGGCGGCCGCTGGATCACCGCCGGCGACTGGCCGGTACCCGGCGCGCTCGAAGAGCGGTTGTATCTCCACGGTGACGGCGCCCTTCGGCGGCAGCCGCCGGTGTTCGGGGTCCCCCCCACAACGTACAGCTATGACCCGGGCAACCCCTGTCCCCAGATTGGCGGCAACTACACCTATCCGTTCAGCACGGGTCCCCAGGATCAGGTCTGTCGCCCCGGTACGCTCGGCTGCACCGACCATCTGCCGCTCGAGTCGCGGCCGGACGTGCTGAGCTTCCGCACGCCGCCCCTGGAACGGGCGACCGAGGTCGTCGGACCGCTCGGCGTCACGCTCTACGTCTCCTCGAGCGCGGTCGACACCGACTTCACCGCCAAGTTGATCGACGTGTACCCGCCGAACGCGGACTATCCCCGCGGCTACGCGATGATCCTGATCGACGGCATTCGGCGCATGCGCTACCGCAAGTCACTCGAGCGGGCCGAGCTGATGACGCCGGGAGAGGTATACGAGGTGACGATCGACCTCTGGGCGACCGCGAATCGCTTCGAACGCGGCCACCGGATCCGGCTCGACATCTCGAGCAGCAACTTCCCGACGTTCGACCCGAATCCGAACACCGGGGAACCCATTGGTTATCACACGCACGCCGTCACGGCCCGAAACACCGTCTTTCATGACGCCGCGCACCCGAGTCACTTGCTCCTCCAGCTCCTGCCGGCGTGACTTGAGTTGTCTGTCGTTTCTTCTTTGAATGAGGGATGCGGAAATATGAACCCGACTGATATTCGCAAGATGGTTGTGGGCGATCTTTGGACGAACAGCACGGCCTACGAGAACACGGAGTACGTCGTCGACCATTTCGGCAACCGGTTCATGGGGACGGAGAGCGAGAGGAAGGCGAAGGATCACATCCTGGGTCTCTTTCGCGCCTACGGCCTCGAGAATCCCCGCGAGGAGCCGTACCGCTACACCGGGTGGAAACGCGGCCCCTGCAAGGTGGAGATGACTTCTCCCGTGCAGCGGGAAATCTGGGCTTTTGCCCACCCTCACTCGGGCTCGACTCCGCCGGGGGGTATCGAAGCGGAGGTTATCGACCTCGGCAAGGGCGCACAGCAGGATTTCGAGGCCCATGCCGGCAGGATCAAGGGAAAGATCGTCCTGGCGAGCACGGGATGGCATCCGGGCCAGAGCTATTTCCTCGGTCATCGCGTAGGGAAGCACGGGTGGACGAGCGATGCCGGCGGGGTCGGCCTGATGATCCGGAACGAGACGCCCGGGGGCCTTATCGAGACCGGAACGATCGCGACGGGATACCGGAACACGGGAGAAATTCCGGTCGTCGGGTTGTCGTTCGAGACCGGTGCACTCATCGAGCGGCAACTGAAGAAGGGACCGGTAAACGTCCGGATCGACATGCAGAACGAGGTGAGTCCCGGCACGCTCGGGTGGAACGTCGTGGGCGAGATCACGGGCACGAAGCATCCGGACAGGGTCGTGCTGGTCGGCGCGCATTTCGACGGCCACGATATCGGGCAGGAAGCGGCGAGCGACGATCTCCTGGGCGCGATGGTGGTGCTGGATGTCGCGAGGGCGCTCGCCAGGTTCAAGGGAGCCTTCAAGAGGACGATGCGATTCGTCGCCTTCGGCAACGAAGAGTGCCTGACAGTGGGGTCCACCAACTACGTTGCCCAGCATGAAAACGAGATCGGGAACCTCGACATGATGATAAACGGCGACGGGCTGGGCCGCTGGCCAAACCCTTTCTTCTGCGTCAACAATCCTCCCGAACTCGTCGGGCCGTTGTCCAGGCTGGTCGGGGAGTGGAAGATCGACGCTGCCGTGGGCGTCTCGGACACCCGGAACCCCGCCTGGTGTACCTCGACGGACAATCATCCATTCACCATGAAGGGGATCCCCACCATGGTGATCAGTGGACGCGGCCGGGCATCGGCCCTCGGGACCGCCGGGCGTGGGGCCGCGGTGAGAGACCACACGATCTGTGACACCATGGACAAGATCGACAAGTTCGTCGTCAAGCAGTACGCGATACTGCTCGCCGAACTCCTGGTCGCCCTCGCGCAAAGGGATGAGCCCCTGATCAGGCACTCGAGCAAGGAGGAAGTCCTCGACGCGGTGAGGAAGTACGGCTACATCGACGCGCTGAAGGCACAGAGAAGGTGGCACCCGGACTCCACACTCGGAATCCGGTAGTCGCACCCGGTTCGCGGGCGGGGCAACGCCGGCATGGGCGCGCGCGTCCGACGCGAAGTTCGCCGGGTGCCGCGTCGTCGAACCTGGACGCAAACGGCGGAATCCCGGTACCGAGTCGATCTTCCACGAAAAAAGCGAGCCGGGCGGCTCGCTTTTTCGTGAACGCGCGCCGGGCGCTACAGCGCCTTCTCGAGCGCCTCGCGCTGCGCGTAGAGTTCCCGCGGCATCCGAGACCTGAGCTTCTCGAATAGCGCCGCGTGATCCGCCACTTCCCGGTGCCACGCTGCCGGCTCGACGCGGGTCAACTCCGCGAAACGCTCGCGCGTGAAGCCATCCATCCCGCTCCACTCGATGTCCTCGAAGCGGGGATGCAGCCCGAGCGGCGTGCGCACGGCATCCACCCTCCCCTCGATACGATCCACGATCCACTTCAGCACCCGCATGTTCTCGCCGAAGCCCGGCCAGATGAATTCGCCCTTCGCGTCCTGGCGGAACCAGTTGACACCGAAGATCCGGGGCGCCTGCGCGATCGACTTGCCCATCCCGAGCCAGTGCGTGAAGTAATCGCCGTAGTGGTAGCCGCAGAAAGGCAGCATCGCGAAGGGATCGCGCCGCACGACGCCCACCTCGCCGACGCTCGCCGCCGTGGTCTCGGAGGCCATGGTCGCCGCGAGGTAGACCCCGTGGGCCCAGTCGAACGCCTCGGTGACGAGCGGCACCGCGGTGGCGCGGCGCCCGCCGAAAAGAAATGCGCTGATCGGCACGCCCGCGGGATTCTCCCAGTCGGGATCCACCGACGGGATCTGCGCGCAGCTCATCGTGAAGCGCGCGTTGGGATGCGCCGCCTTGCGACCCGAGCCCGGCGTCCACGGCTTGCCCTGCCAGTCGGTGAGTTCCTTCGGCGGCTCCTTCGTCAGCCCCTCCCACCACACGTCGCCATCGGGCGCGAGCGCCACGTTGGTGAAGATGGTGTCGTGCGCGACCGCCCTGAGGCAGTTCGGATTCGTGGTCTCGGAAGTTCCCGGCGCGACGCCGAACGCCCCCGCTTCCGGGTTGATCGCGCGCAGGCGCCCGTCCTTCCCGGGCTTGATCCAGGCGATGTCCTCGCCGACCGTCGTTATCTTCCAGCCCCTGTCCCTGAAGACCCGCGGCGGCACCAGCATGGCGAGGTTGGTCTTGCCGCACGCGCTCGGAAAAGCGGCCGCGATGTAGTGCTTCTTCTTCTCCGGGGACTCGATACCGAGGATCAGCATGTGCTCCGCGAGCCAGCCCTGCTCCTTCGCCATGATCGAGGCGATGCGCAGCGCGAGGCACTTCTTGCCGAGGAGCGCGTTGCCACCGTAGCCGCTGCCGAAGGACCAGATTTCCTTCGTCTCCGGGTAGTGGACGATGTACTTGTGCTCCCGGTTGCTCGGCCAGCGCGAGTCCTTCTGCCCCGGCGCGAGCGGCGCGCCCACGGAATGCACGCACGGCACGAAATAGCCGTCGCGTCCGAGCAGGTCGAGTACCTTCCGTCCCATGCGCGTCATGAGTTTCATGTTCGCCACGACGTAGGGCGAATCCGTCAGCTCGACACCGATGTGGGCGATCGGGGAACCGAGCGGTCCCATGCTGAACGGGATGACGTACATGGTGCGCCCGCGCATGCAGCCATCGAAGAGTCTGCCGAGCGTCGCGCGCATCTCGCCGGGGGCGACCCAGTTGTTGTTCGGGCCGGCGTCCTCGCGCTCCCTGCTGCACACGAACGTGCGCTCTTCCATGCGTGCAACGTCGTCCGGGTCGGAACGGGCGAGGAACGAGCCGGGCCGCTTCGTCTCGTTGAGCTTCACGAGCATCCCGGAAGCCACCATATCGGCGCACAGCCGGTCGTACTCTTCCTCGGAGCCGTCGCACCATTCGATGCGCTCGGGCCTCGTGAGACTCGCGATCTCCGTGACCCACGCCTTCAGGCGCGCGTGGTCGGCCGGGCATTCGCTGGACCGGGCAGGGTGCGCGGCCGTGGCGGGGTGGTTCATCGGACTTCCTCTCCGTTTCGATCTTCCAAAACAAAAGGCAAAGCCGCTCGTCCGCCGCTTTGCCGTCGAAAAATTGTACACGAAAAGCGCCGCGTTGATGTCACGGGCGCGCCACCCGCAACCAATTTGGTCGCGTCGCGATCCATGAAAATGCTGCGCCGCAGCGGAGACACATCCACCCGAGACCATTGCCCGGACGGCGTGGAAATGCGGAAGAATACGCAGCCCGCGCTCCTCCCGCACCCCAACGCCCGCCTTGTCAACGTGTGCCGCGACCTCGTCCTCCCTTTTCGCAGCAAGTCGCGTGCCAGTCCACTCCGGGCAGACGGCCGGCGCGCGGATGGCGCTCCTTCGCGGCGGCGCATGATTTCCGCATGACCGGGTCCGTTCGTTTCCTGCCGCCCGGCACGCTCCCCGACGCAAAACTGATCCTCGCGGCGCGCGCGCTGCGTGCGTTCGGCGACGGCTTCGTGAGCCTGCTGCTGCCCTACTACCTGACGCTCGCCGGGCTCTCGGCGGTCGAGGTGGGCCTGCTCGTCACCGGCACGCTGCTCGGCTCGGGCGTCATGACGCTCGGCGTCGGCCTTGCCGCCCACCGTTTCCGCTCCCGGGCGCTGCTCATGGCGGCGGCACTCCTCATGGCCGCAACCGGCATCGCGCTCGCCGGCTTCAGCGAGTTCTGGCCGCTGCTCCTCGTCGCGTGCATAGGCACGCTCAACCCCTCCAGTGGCGATACGACGCTCTTCGTCCCGCTCGAGCATTCCCTCCTCGCGCAGGCGGTCGCGCCCGCATCGCGCACGGCGCTCTTCGCACGCTACAGTCTCGTTGGCGCGCTCGTCGCGGCGCTCGGCGCGCAGTCCGCCGTCGTGCCCGATATCATGACCGGGCTCTTCGACATCCCGCCTCGCACGGCCCTGCAGGCCATGTTCGTCATCTACGGCGCCCTGGGAATCACGGCGTTCGCGCTCTACCGGCGGCTGCCCGCGGCGCCGCGGCTCTCACCGGCCGAGCGCCCCGCGCCGCTCGGACAATCGAAGCGCACCGTCTACACGCTCGCGGCGCTCTTCAGCCTCGACGCGTTCGGCGGCGGGTTCGTCGTGCAGTCGCTGCTCGCGCTCTGGCTCTACGAGCGCTTCGGGCTGTCCGTCGCCGCCGCGGGAACGATTTTCTTCTGGACCGGCGTGCTCACCGCATTCTCGCATCTCGCCGCCGCCCGCCTCGCGAGCCGCATCGGGCTCATCAACACGATGGTATACACCCATCTGCCTTCGAACGTCTTCTGCATCCTCGTCCCGTTCATGCCGGACCTGCCGCTCGCCGTGCTGCTTCTCTTCCTGCGCGCCGCCCTCTCGTCGATGGATGTTCCCGCGCGCACGTCGTACGTGATGGCCGTGGTGTCACCGTCCGAGCGAGCCGCCGCGGCAAGCGTCACCACGGTGCCGCGGAGCCTGGCGGCCGCGGTGAGTCCGGCATTCGCCGGCTACCTCCTCGCCGCGTCGAGCTTCGGCTGGCCGCTCGTGATCTGTGGCGCGCTGAAGATCGTCTACGACCTCCTGCTCCTCGGGATGTTCAGGAAGGTCAAGCCGCCGGAGGAACGGCAAGGATGAAGGCGGCGGGATCGGCGACCGGGCTCCCGCGGCGATCCGCGGTTACCCCTGCGAACCGGGCTGCGCCGATTCGTACTGCTTCTCGACCTGCGCGATCATCCGGTCGATCTCCTGTTCGACCAGCTGCTTGATTTCCCCGTCGTCCGGATAGCACAGGAGCCAGAGGTCGGGAAACTCGCCGTACACCGAGTGCATGCGGCCGAGCACGAGGCGCCGCGGCTCGTCCTCCACGGTCTGCTTCAGCAGGAATTCGTGACCCTTGTCCCAGTAGATGGTCAGCGTGTCGACGGCAAGACTCGTGCGCAGCAGCCGGACGACGAACTCGAAGCGGATCGCGTGCATACCCTTCGAGCGCAGCGGGATGATCCGGTGCGCCGGCAACTGCACGCCCGAACGCAGCGCCGCGATCTCTTCACGCGATGGCATCTTGTCCCGGGGCGAGCTGGCGATGAGCGTCCGACAGGATCGTAGCGTAGCCAATCCGGGCCCGGTAGACAAATCTCCCGTCTCGTCAGGTTTCACGCGGCCCCCCTGCCGCGCGCGCCGCGGACCAGCGCAACCAGGCACGCAGCCGCCGGAACTCGCTCGCGTCCACGTTGTCCGGAACCAGCACGACGTGGCGCGGCCGCCGCGCGCCGCCCGCGCCGAGGTTGAGCACGGTGAGCCAGGGCGAGACGTAGCTCGACCCCAGGATTTCCGCTTCGCGCCATCGGCCGGCCCGCTCGCGGAACGCGAGTGTACCGGCGTCCTTCGTTTCCAGCTCGACGATCGCGACCGCTCCGCGCAGTGCGGCCCGGCTCCACTCCATCCAGGCGAGGCTGGCGAAAATGGCGCCCGTGAGCACGGCCTTGGCCGTCACGGCGAGCGGCACGAGCCAGATCGACAAGGCCGCGCCCGCGTGGATCAGCAGGAGCATGGCCGCGAGCAGCACGGAAGGACCTACCCGGACCCGGTGTACGGCGGCGGTCATGCCCTGTTAACGCGGGGCCCGGTTACCCGATGACAGAACGTATGCGCGCCGCGGCCGTCGCGACGGCCTTGTCCGGGTGAAATCCCGCGTGCCGCGCCGCGAATTCACGTGCGGCATTCCCGGGTGCCGGATCGGAGAGCGCCCGTGCGATGCCCCTGCTCACCACTGGCAGGCTCCGGTCGCCGCCGATCAGGGCCGCCACCCCCACCGCTTCCGCGCGCCGGGCATGCAGATACTGCTCGACGGTATGCGGTGCGATGAGCAACGGTATCCCGCCGGCAAGCGCGGCACACAGGAGTCCGTGCCCGCCATACGTGAGCACGAGCCCTGCTTCCGCCAGCACCGGCGCGAGCTCGACCGCGTGTGTTGCGATGCACAAACGATCGGAGGAGCAGGTGCGCGCGAGTGCCGTCTTCAGCCCTGGAAATACGCAAATCGTGCTGGCATCGGCGAGCGCCAGCGCCTGCACGATCTTGCCTGCACCGGGAACATCCCCGCGAAGATAGGCGAAGATGCGTCGCGCGGCGGACGCGGGCCACCGTGGCCGTTCTCCGTGCGATTGCCCGTAGATCGGACCCACGTATTCCTCCCCCGCGCGCAATCCGAAGGGATCCAGTTCCGGGAACGTGGCGAGGAGCCGGGCTTCGCTGCGAAACAGGTCCGCGAGGCAACTCAGCTCGGGCCCGTGGTGCGAGCGGAGCACGCGGTTCATCACTTCGGTCACGTGATGCTCGGAACGCGCGAGCCGCGTCCGTGGAATGTCCTCCCACGGACGAATCGACGGCATGGGGCTTGCAAGCGGCGGGATGGAAAAGCCGCTTCCCACCTGCACGCTCGGCACCCCGAGTATCCGGCCCGCGACAAGCGCTCCGGGCGCGTAGTCGGCCACGATCACGTTCGCGCCGAAAGTACGGGCGAGGTTGACCCAGCCGGCAATGAGTCCGCGCGCGCTCGAAGGATCGGCATAGCCCTCGAACGCGAGCATCTCGGCGTGATTGGCGGGCGGTGCGGGCACTCGCCGGTGCCGCAGCAGCACGGGCGCCTGCACGAACTCCAGGTGCAGCGGCCCGAGGACCTCGGCCGCCCCGGGAAGATCTCGCGCCGCGAAGAGCAGCCGGTGCCCGGCCGCCCGCAACGGCATGGCGATGGCCGCGAGCTGCGCGAGGTGGCCGAAATGCGCGCCCAGCTCCCAGGCCATCAGGATCCGGCTCATCGCGCCCGTCATGCCGTCAGCGTTCGCGTCCCGCCTCGTGCGCGATGCGCTCGATCGGAGAAAGCAGGTATTCCAGAACGGTGCGGCTGCCGAGGTGAATCTCGGCGCTCGCCACCATTCCCGGGACGAGGCGCAGCCGCCGCCCAGCGCGGTCGAGGTAGCCGGTCTCCAAGTCGATCAGCGCCCGGTAAGCGGCTTCGCGCGGGGGCGCTCCATTCGCGCTCCTCTGCTCGTGCGCGTCCGCGCTCAACTGCCGGACGGTGCCATCGAGCATGCCGTGTTTCTGGAACGGGTAGGCGGCGAGCTTCACGCGCGCGCGCTGCCCGACCTGCACCAGGCCCGCGTCGGCATGGCGCACCCACGCCTCCACCACGAGCGGCTCGTCGAGCGGCACCAGCGTCAGCAGGATCGTCCCCGGCGCGACCACGGTGCCCGGCGTGTGGGTAGCGAGGTCCTTCACCACGCCGGCCTGCGGCGCCTTGAGTTCCAGCAGCCCGTGACGGTGCCGTTGCTTTTCGTCTTCCTCGGCAAGCCGCGCGCGCCCCGCCGCGGCTTCCGCGCGCTCGGCGTGAAGCTCCCGGCGGTAGTTCGAGTCGATCTGCGCGATGCGCTTCTCCGACTGCTCGATCGCGGCCGCGAGACCCGCGATGACGTGGCCCTGCGCGAGCAGGTCCTGCTGCGCCTCGACGTGCGCGCGCTCGCGGTCGAGGGCCATCAGGCGGCCGGCGAATCCCTCCCGCGCGAGCTGATCCCACGCGCGCGCCTGTTCGGCGTGGATCGGCGCCGTGCGCCGGAGTTTGCCCTCCACCTCGATCGCGCTCCGGAGATCCTGCCGCGCCCTGGCGAGAGCCGCCCGCTCGGCGCCGAGCGCGTCGAGATGCGCCTGCCGGCGCGACCGGTGCTGCGCCTCGGCCTGCGAGTACAGAACCGGGTCGTCGCCGCTCTTGGGCCGGATGGTGGTGTCCGCGAGTTCGGCGTCGATGCGGCGCAACTGGAGGTCGCGGCGCGCGAGTTCCGTGGCCAGCGCGCGCAGATCCGCCTCCGCGAGCCGCGCATCCATCCGCGCGAGCACCTGCCCCGCTTGCACCGCGTCGCCTTCCCGCACCAGGATCTCGCGCACGATGCCCGGTTCGGCGGGCTGCACGATCTTGAGCGAGCCCTGCGGCACGAGCCTGCCCTCCGAGACGGCGACGACGTCGAGCCGGCCCACCACGGCCCACGCAAGGAGCAGCGCGAGCAGCACGAGCACCGCGCGCAGCACCGCCCGCGGCAGCGGCGAGGGGGGGCGCGCTTGCGCCTTCACGATCTCGGGCGCGAACTCGTCCGGGTCGACCCCGAAACCGGAAATCCGGCGTACGCCGTGCGCAAGATCGAAGTTCATGGGACCCTCCGGTCCAGCCGTTCGGACACGACTTCTAGAAAAGCGTGCTCTGGCCCCCCACCACGCTCATGCGAGTCGCGTGGGGCCCCAGCGTGATCACCGCGTCGACGTGCAGCCCGCGCGGGATCTGGTGACTGATGAAAAGCATCGTCACCCTGCCGCGCAGTCGATTGATGGTCCGCGCGAACTGCTCGGCCGTCGCATCGTCGAGGCCGCTCGTCGCCTCGTCGAAGACGAGAATCCGCGCTCGCTTGAGGAGCGCGCGCGCGATGGCGATCCGCTGCTTCTGGCCGCCCGAAAGACCCGCGCCGTGCTCGCCGATCCGCGTCCGGTATCCCTCGGGCAGCGCCTCGATCGTGTCGTGAATCTCCGCGACCCGGCAGGCCCGGACAACGTCCTCGAGACCCGAGTACGGATTCGCGAGGACGAGGTTCTCGTATACCGTGCCGCTGAAGAGCACCGTCTCCTGCGGCACGACGCCGAAGTGCGCGCGCAGCTCGTTCGCCGGCAGGTGACGCGCCTCGCGGCCGTCGATCAGGATCGACCCGTCTTCCGGCTGGTAGAAGCCCATGAGGAGTTTCGCGAACGTGCTCTTGCCGCAACCCGAGGGGCCCATGATCGCCACGCACTGCCCGGGTTCCACGTCGAGGTTGAAGGAGCGGAAGAGGTAGGGCAGGTTCGGCGCGTGGCGGAAGCTCAAGCCGCGGATCTCGATCAGCCCCCTCCCTTCTTCGGCGTCACGGGAGGGCACGAGCGAGTACGGCTCGGCCGGCGCGTTCATGACATCGCCGAGGCGCTTCACCGCGATGTCCGCCTGCTGAAACTGCTGCCACAGGCCCACGAGATGCAGCATCGGCTGGGAGAGCCGTCCGGCGAACATCTGGAAGGCGACCAGCATGCCGATCGTGAACTCACGGCTCGTCATCACGGTCCACGCCCCGATGCAGAGGATCGCGAGAGTCATGACCTGCTCGAGTCCGTGCGCCGCCACCTGGCAGGTGTTGGCGAGCTGCCGCGCCTGGAACCCGGCCTGGAGGTATGCCGCGAGATGATCGCCGTAGCGCCGCTCGAGCTGCGGCTCGAGCTGCAGCGACTTGACCGTTTCGAGACCCGCCACGTACTCGGTCACGAAGGCCTGGTTGCGCGCGCCCGTCAGGAACTGGCGGTTCAGCCGCCGGCGCAGGAGCGGCGTCGCGGCAACGCTCAGCGCCGCGATCGATACGAGAACGGCGAGCGTCACGAGCGTCAGCGCCACGCTGTACCAGAACATGATCGCGAGGAAGATCAGCAGGAACGGCACGTCGAGGATCAGCGTCACCGCGGCGCCCGCCAGGAACTCCCTTATGGTCTCCACGCCCTGCACCCGCGCGACCAGCACGCCGGTCGGCCGATGTTCGAAGTAGCGCGGCGGCAGCCGGAGGAGATGCTCGAACACCCGTGACCCCAGCACGGCATCGATACGGTTGCCGGTGTGCAGCACCAGATACTGGCGCACCCAGCTCATCACGGCCGTGAAAACCACGAATATCGCGAGCGCCGCCCCGATCACGGCCAGCGTGGCGAGCGTGTGATGGACGATCACCTTGTCGATCACGATCTGCGTGAAGAGCGGCGTCGCGAGCGCCATCAGCTGGATCGCGAGCGATGCGAGCAGTACGTCGCGCCATACGGACTTGTGGCGCATGAGTTCCGGAACGAACCAGTGAAAGCCGAACGCCCCTGTCGGCTCTTCCGGGGCGTCGGGGTCGGCGGGAGCGGCGGCGGCCCGGGAGAGGAGCAGCACCGAGCCTGCGAACTCGGCGGCGAATCGTTCCGGCGCGCCGGTTGCGGGTCCATCCCCCGTTTCGTCGAGCCAGGCGATTTCGCGCTCACCGCTGCGCACGACGATCGCGAGCCGTGCGGCGGTGCCGGGAGTCCGGTTCCCGGCCCCGGTCCGCGGCGCGAGGAGCGCCACGAATGGAACCGGCAGCGACGCGAGCTCCCGCGCGTGGGCCTCGCGCAACCCGCATTGGAGCCCCAGGGCGCAAGCCGCGCGCTGGAACGCGTGCAAGTCGTGCGGTGGCGGGAACTGCTGTCGCGCGAGCGCGGGCGCAAAGGCGATCCGGTGCAGCAGGCACACGCCCTGCAGCGCCCACATGAATGTCTCCGCCGGAATCCGGAGATCGCCAGCCACCGGCCCCTCCCTGCCTGCGACCCGGCGCCTTCCCCCGAAACGCCGTTCGCGACGCTTCCTGCTTGTGGCAACCTGCACGCTTATTCTGCCTCAGCACGGTCAGGCCCGCGTGGACTTTCTGCGCGGGAGCACCTGTCGTCGCGACAGACCGTACCGCCGTGACAATCTCATCTACGACTTGAGAAAAACGTTGTAGGATATTGTTCATGATAATGTATTGCGATTTGCCCCAGTTCGGTCTCATCCACTTCACGGGGACCGAGGCGGGCTCCTTTCTGCAAAACCAGCTCACGTGCGACGTGAATGGCCTGCCTCCGGGACGGGCCACGTACGGTGCCTACTGCACGCCGAAGGGCCGCGCGCTTGCGACGTTTCTGCTGTGGCGTGCCGCCGCCGACCAGTACTACCTGCAATTGCCCGCCGCGCAGCGCGAGCCGACCCAGAAACGGCTTGCCATGTACGTGTTGCGCGCGAAGGTGAAGCTGGAGGATGCGGGGCCGCTCTGGGAGATGTCGGGGCTCTGCGGCGCCGAAGCCGGACCGCGCGTCGAAGCGATATCCGGCGCGCTTGCGCGGCAGGAACGGGATGTCGTTGCAGCCGCCGGCGTGATGGCGGTCCGGTTGCCGGGGGAGCGCTACCTCGTCCTTCTCTCACAGGCTGCGCAACCGGAGACGCGCCGCCGCCTGCGGGAGGACACGCAGGCGCGCCCGCCCGCGCACTGGGACTGGCTCGACATCTGCGCCGGTATCCCGTTCGTCGGCACGGCAACCCGGGAGGCGTTCGTGCCCCAGATGCTGAATCTCGATCTCATCGGCGGGCTCTCCTACAACAAGGGCTGCTACCCGGGACAGGAGATCGTCGCACGCACCCACTATCTCGGCCGGCTCAAGCAGCGTACCTACCGTATCCATCTCGCCGAGGGCGAACCGCGGCCGGGCGACAAGCTCTACAGCGCCGGGCTCGGCGATCAGGCATGCGGCTCGATCGTGAACGCCGCGCCCGGCTCGGAGGGCGGGTTCGACGCGCTCGCCACGATGCGGATCGATGCCGCCGCGAGCGGAACCGTGTGCTGGAATGCGCCGGACGGACCGGCGGTGGAAATCCTGACGCTCCCTTACGCGGTCACGGTCGACGGGTGATGGCTGAACCTCGCTTGCGGTTTGCGGCAAGGCGGCCTCGCCGGTAGGATCGGCACGCATGGCGCTCTTCTGCTTCGTCTATTACCGCGTGGACCCTGCCCGGATGGCGGATTGCGAATCCGCGATACGCTCGGTCCTGGCGGAGGTGCGCGCGGGGACGGGAATCACGGGGCGACTCATGAAAAAGCGCGGTGAGCCCGACTTGTGGATGGAGGTCTACGAAGGCATCGCCGACGAGGCGAAGTTCGAACGGGAACTCGCCGGGGCCACCGGACGGCATCGCGTCGGCGACTACCTGCTGCCGGGATCACGGCGCCACGTCGAGCGCTTCGAGGACAAGTGAACACCGCGCGCGGGCGGCCTCGAACACGCCTCGCGACCCCCTCCGCCCTCGTCACCTGCGCCTTTTCCCTCATGTGCCTGATCCTCCTCGCCTGGCAGGCCCACCCGGACTATCCGCTGGTGTTCGCGGGCAACCGCGACGAGGCCTACGATCGCCCGAGCGAAGCAGCCGATTTCTGGCGCGAGGACGCTCGCGTGCTCGGCGGCCGCGATCTCCGCGCGGGCGGCACCTGGCTCGGCGTGACGCGCGAAGGCCGCATCGCGGCGGTGACGAACTTCCGCGAACGCCCGCGCGTCCCGGGCGCACCGCGCTCGCGCGGTGAAATCGCGGCGCGCTATCTGCTCGGGAGCGCCGCGCCGCGCCCCTACCTCGAGGTGATCGCGCGCGAGGCCGCTCGGTACGGCCCGTTCAGCGTCATCGCCGGCGACAGGGATTCGCTCTGGTACTATTCGAATCGTGACGAGGCCGTCCAGCGGGTCGCGCCGGGCGTGCACGGATTGAGCAACAGTCTCCTCGACACGCCCTGGCCCAAGGTCATCTCCGGCAAGGGGCGGGTCGAACGCCTGCTCCACGCGGGCGGGCCCGCGCTTGCCGCGGGACTCTTCGCCATTCTGCTCGATCGCGCCCCGGCGCCCGACACGGTGCTTCCGGATACGGGAGTGGGCCGCGAACGCGAGCGCGAACTCTCGCCGCTTTTCATCGCGGGCGAGCGCTACGGCACGCGCGCCTCCACCGTCGTGCTGATCGGCCATGGCGGAGATGTGCTCTTTTCCGAGCGCACCTTTGGCCCGCGCGGCGTCGCGCTGGGACTGTCCGAACGGCGTTTCGCGCTGGAAAGCCAGGCGCCGCCGCCGATGCACGCCGCGCATTGACCTGCGGCTGCTCCGACCGGTCGCCCGCGCCTCGCCCGGCACCGGCCTGTTCCCGGTTCGAGGCTCCCGGCAACCGGCGTTCAACGGTTTTCATCGGCGGCGAGGTCCCGGACCATCGCGACGTGCGGGATGCCTGCCTCCATGAATTCGCCGCCCTCCACTTCGAAGCCGTGCTTCCGGTAGAAGCCCACGGCGTGCGTCTGCGCGTTGAGCCGCACCACCTTGTGTCCGTTCTCGGCGGCGAGTCGCAGCAGGGAGCGCATCAGCGCGCTGCCCACGCCGTGTCGCCGCCACTCGCTCAGCACCGCCATGCGCCCGATATGGCCGTCGCCGAGCAAGCGCCCGGTGCCGATCGGGTGGCCCTCCGACGAGATCGCCAGCACGTGCCCGCTCGTCGCGTCCTCCCCGTCCCATTCGAGCGCTTCCGGAACATGCTGCTCCTCGACGAACACGCGCCGGCGCACGGCGCGAAGCAGTTCCCGCGCCGCGCCCCATTCGACCGGCAGCACGGTGTATCGTCCCGGCTCGCTCACCCGCCCGATTATAGATAACATCGTCGCATGAAGAGCCTCTGGAACGACGCCGATGCCGCCACCTGGAAGGGAGAGCTCGGGCTGCGCGTGTACAGCTCCCGGCTCCTCGGGCGGGACAGATCGCTCGTTCTGCACGGTGGCGGCAACACTTCCGTGAAACTGCGCGAGACGAACCTTGCCGGGGAAGAGGAGGACGTGCTCTACGTGAAGGGCAGCGGTCAGGACTTGGAGTCGATCGAGGAAGCGGGTTTCGCGCCGGTTCGCATGACGCACCTCCTCAAGCTCGCGCGCCGGGAATCGCTCACCGATTCCCAGATGGTGAACGAGCTCCTCACCCACCTCACGCGCGCGGGCGCGCCGGCCCCGTCGGTGGAAACCATTCTGCATGCGCTGCTGCCCCATCGCTACGTGGACCACACGCACGCCGATGCCGTGCTTGCCGTCACCAACACCGACCACGGCGAAGCGCGCGTGCGTCGCATCTACGGCAGCCGCGTCGTGGTGATCCCCTACGTCATGCCCGGTTTCGATCTCGCGCGCCTCTGCGCGGCCCGCTTTCCCCGCGAAGCGCGCGAAGATACCATCGGCATGGTCCTCATGAATCACGGCGTCTTTTCCTTCGGCGCCACCGCGCGCGAGTCCTACGAGCGCATGATCGAACTCGTCGACGCGGCCGAGCGCCACCTCGCCACCCGCAACGCCTGGTCGCTGCCGTCGCACGCCGCCGGCGAGCCGCTCGCGCCCCCGCCGACGGAGATCGCGGCGCTGCGTCGCGAGCTCTCGGCCGCCGCCGGGTGTCCGCTCGTCCTGCGCACCGAGGCGGATTCCCGCGCGCTTGCCTTCGCGCGCCGCGCGGACCTGCGCGAGCTCGCGCTGCGGGGGCCCGTCACCCCCGATCACGTGCTGCGCACGAAACGCGTGCCGATGATAGGCCGCGACGTCGCCGCCTACGCCCGGGAGTACCGGGAATACTTCGCCGAACACGTTCCCGGGTCGCGCGAGCCGAAGACCATGCTCGACCCCGCGCCGCGCGTGGTGCTCGATCCGCAGCTTGGGCTGTGCACGGCCGGGCGCAGCGCCCGCGAGGCCGCCGTCGTCGCCGACATCTACCGGCACACGATGGACGTGATCGAACGCGCGGCGCTCACCGGTGGCTACCGCGCTCTCGCGCCGCGGGAGATCTTCGAAGTCGAGTACTGGGACCTCGAGCAGGCGAAGCTCCGGCGCGCCGGCCGGCCGCCGCCGCTCGCGGGTGAAGTGGCGCTCGTGACGGGGGCCGCCTCCGGCATCGGCAAGGCCTGTGTCGCGGCGCTTGTCGCGCGCGGCGCGGCCGTCGTGGGAATGGACATCGATCCGGCCATCGAGTCGTGCCGCGACCGCGAGGATTTCCTCGGCCTGCGCTGCGACGTCACGCACGGCGAGGAGGTAGGAAGCGCGCTTCGCGCCGCTGTCGCGCGCTTCGGCGGCATCGACATGCTGATACTCAACGCCGGCGTGTTTCCCGGCGGCGCGCGCATCGGTCAACTCGGTCTCGACGAGTGGCGGCGCGTCATGGCGGTCAATCTGGACGCCAATTTCGCGCTGATGCGCGAGGCGTATCCCCTGCTCCGGCTCGCGCCCGGGTCGGGACGCGTGGTGGTGATCGGCTCGAAGAACGTGCCGGCGCCGGGGCCGGGCGCGGCGGCGTACTCGGCCTCGAAGGCGGCGTTGACCCAGCTTGCGCGCGTCGCGGCGCTGGAATGGGGCGCCGAGGGCATACGCGTGAACGTGCTGCACCCGAACGCCGTATTCGACACCGGCGCCTGGACCGAGGAAGTGCTGCGGGCACGCGCCGCCAACTACGGCGTGACGGTCGACGAGTACAAGCACGGCAACGTGCTCGGCACGGAGATCAGGAGCCGCGATGTCGCCGAGCTGGCCGCCGAAATGTGCGGGCCGCTGTTCTCCCGCACGACGGGCGCGCAGCTTCCTGTGGACGGCGGCAATGAGCGGGTGATATGAATACCGCCCACTGAACACCGAGTGGCTGCCGGCGCCCGACGGGGCCGACGGCCCGCAACCCAACATGGCGGCATTCGACACCCTGCGTTGGCGGGACGGCCGACTGGAACTGCTCGACCAGCGGGCGTTGCCGGCGGCGGCGAACTACGTCGGCTGCGACAGCGCGCGGGCGGTGGCCGAGGGAATCCGGGACATGGTGGTGCGAGGCGCGCCCGCGATCGGTTGCGCCGCCGCCTACGGCGTTGCGCTGGAAGCCGGGCGGCTGCGGGCATCGACCTTTCCCGACCTCGCCGCGGCGCTCGAGGCTGCCCACGGGTTGCTCGCGGCGAGCCGCCCCACCGCTGTCAACCTGTCCTGGGCGCTCGCGCGCATGCGCGGCAGGCAGGCTGCGCTCGGCGCTTGCGCCCCGGGCGTCCTCGCCGACGAGCTCCTGGCCGAGGCCCACCGCATTCGCGAGGAGGACGAACGACTCAATCACGTGCTGGGTGCGCACGGCGCCGCGCTGATTCCCGATGGAGCCCGCATACTGACTCATTGCAACGCCGGAGCGCTCGCGACCGCGGGACATGGCACCGCGCTCGGGGTGATCCGGTCCGCGGTCGCGGCGGGCAAGGCCGTGAGCGTGTACGCGGACGAGACCCGCCCGTTCCTCCAGGGCGCGCGCCTTACCGCGTGGGAACTCGCGCAGGACGGCATTCCCGTCACGGTGATCGTCGACGCCGCGGCCGGGCACCTCATGAGCCGGGGCGAGATCGACGTGGTGATCGTCGGCGCCGACCGCGTCGCGGCGAACGGCGACGTGGCGAACAAGATCGGTACCTACCCGCTCGCGGTGCTCGCGCGCCGGCACGGGCTCCCGTTCTACGTCGCGTGCCCGCTCTCGAGCGTGGATCCGGCCATCGGTCGCGGCGCGGACATACCGATCGAGGAGCGGCTCGGCGATGAAGTCACCGGCCATGACGGGGTGCGCTGGGCGCCGGCGGGTGTCGGCGCGCGCAACCCTGTCTTCGACGTGACCCCCGCGGCGCTCGTCTCCGCGCTCATCACGGAACGAGGCGTGACCCACGCGCCCGACCGGGCACGGATGCGAAGCCTGCTCGAATCCGGCCGGGCGGCGGCGCCCGTCAGAGCGTCAAGCCCCCGCTCACCTCGATCACCGCGCCGTTGATGTAACTCGCTTCGTCCGAGGCGAGGAAGGCGAAGGTGTTGGCGACTTCTTCCGGTCTGGCGAGGCGCCCGAGCGGCACGCGTTCCTCGAGGGCGCGGATCACGCGCTCGGGAACGGACTTGATGATGGGCGTCTCGACGAATCCCGGGCACACGGCGTTCGCCCGGATGCCCCGGCGCCCGAGCTCCTTCGCCCAGGTCTTGACCATGCCGATCACGCCGAACTTGCTCGCGGCGTAGTTCGTCTGGCCGAAATTGCCGTAGATGCCGACGATGGAGGCGGCGTTGAGGATGACGCCGGATTGCTGCCTGAGCATCGTGTCCACCACCGCCCGGGTGCAGTTATAGACCCCCTTCAGGTTGATCTCGATGACGCTGTCGAACTGGTCCTCGGTCATGTTCTTCAACTGGGCATCCATGACGATGCCCGCGTTGTTGACGAGGCAGTCGACGCGCCCCCAGCGGTCAATGACTTCGCCCACCATGGCACGCAGTTCCGGCAGCTTGCGGACGTCGGCGGTGCGACCCATCGCCTGTCCACCCATGCGATGGATACGCTCCACGGTATCCTCGATCCATTCCGGGCTCACGTCGCACACAACGACCCTGGCGCCTTCACTGGCGAACTTGAGAGCCGTCGCCTGCCCGATGCCACGCCCGGCGCCGGTGATGATCGCGACCTTGTCGACCAGCCGGCGATGACCGTTCATTTCCATTGCATACCCGCCCTGTCGCTACTCATGGCGGGAGACTCTACTCCAACTTGGCGCACCGCACAATTATTGGTTTAAGTTTAATCCGTCAACAAATCAACCTGTTGGAAATACGACACTGCGTTGGAATGTCGCCTGTTCCGCGGCGCGAAACTGCGCTGTCGGCAGCCGATGCTGCGCCGCATCGAAGGCGCCGCCCGAGCGCGTTGCGCGAGCGGGCTCGCGCTGCCACCCGAGTCAGCCGTCCGGAACGCGCCGGCGCTCCTGGAAGAAGACCTGGAGCATCCCGGCACAATCCGCCGCCAGCACGCCGCCCGTGACACGCGTCTGGTGGTTCAGGGTCGCTTCCGCGAAGAGGTCGACCACGCTGCCACAGGCGCCGGTCTTCGGGTCTGGCGCCCCGTACACCAGCCGGGCAATCCGGGCGTGCATGATCGCGCCGGCGCACATCGCGCAGGGTTCGAGAGTGACGTAGAGCGCCGCGCCCGGCAGCCGGTAATTCCCGGCGCGCGCCGCGGCCTCCCGCAAGGCCACGATCTCGGCGTGCGCGGACGGGTCGCACGTCGCGATCGGCCGGTTGGAGCCGCGGCCCACCACGTTCCCCTCGTGGACCACCACCGCGCCCACCGGGACTTCGCCCGCGGCGGCGGCCTCGGCCGCCAGCGCGAGCGCGAAGCCCATGTAGTGTTCGTCGCTCACATGGTCCCGGATTTCCCGGTCAACCGCGCGCGGGCGCGTGCACCCACAGGTCGAGCTGCACGCTGCAGCCCGGCACGAGGAGCGGCGCCGGCACGAGCACCGCGGAGAGCGGCAGGGGCAGGCCGCGCAGGCGCTTCGCCCAGACGCGGCAGGCGGGATCGAATTCCGCGAGGTCCGTGTGGAACTGCTGGATGCGCACCACGTTCGCGAGCGATGCGCCCGCTTTCGCGCAGGCGTCCTCCGCGAGGTCGATGAGATACTCCATCTGCGCCGCGATACCGCGAGCGTTCCCGCCGCGCGCGGCGCGGGAGCGCGCGACGCATCCCTTCTCGTCGGCTGCGACCAGTCCCGAAAAACACAGCAGCTCGCCCGCGCGCACCGCGAGCGGGTGCCCGTCGCAGCACGCGGGACTCGCGCCGAATGCCTCGCGGCGGGTGCGGCCGCTTCCGGTCAGCGCGACAAGATTGATCTCGCAGCGGGCGTCGCGGATCGCGAATCCCGGGTCGGACGTCGGCACGAACGTGGTCGCGGGAACACGCTCGCCGAAATGGCGCGCCCACACGAGATTGAACGCGGGCACGTCCCGGATGTCGGCGAGGTAGACTTGCGCCTTCACCACGCTGCCGAGCGATGAACCCGCCGCCTCGAGCGCGGGGACGAGTTTCCTCCGCACGATGTAGTCGGCTTCGAGCTGGATGCGGTTGCCTTTCCACAGGTGCCCTTCCGGCACCTTCGCCTCGGGGGCGATGCCGCCGAGATCGCCGGGCTGCCATGCCGCCAGAAACCCCGCGACGAACACGTGGTCGCCGGCCACCGCGACCGGCGCAAACGACGAAGTGGCGGGCACTTCGAGCGCGGCGGGAAATACCGGCGCCGGGTCGGCGCCCCGCCCGGGCACGACCGCCATCACTTCCATCGACATCGCCGCGCCGCGCACCCGCAGTCCGGGAAGCAGGATCGAAGTGCTGGGCGGCACGTAGCTCCCGCAGTAGTCGCGGCGCACCGCGTGCAGGAACGGCACCGCGCGCCAGTCCGGGAAGTACTGGTCGGTGCGCACCGCGTGCGCGAAGTCCGTCCCGCCCGCGGCGAGCACTTCCGCTGCGCGGCGGTACATCAGATCGGCTTCCCGGTGCCAGCGCGGCAGTCCGGAGAACGGGCGCGGATTCACCGCGAGCTCCGCCGCGAGCCGGCCCGCCGCGCCGGTCGCCATCACGGCGTTCGCAAATACCCACTGTCCCGCGCGAACGCCGCGCGCAAGCCGCGGCCCGCCGCGCCCGCCCGCGAAGGGCAGCAGCGCCTCGGTCTTCCCGCGCCCGGCCGTCATCGCCGCCCCCCGGGGCCCGCGACGGCGCGCTCGCGACCGTGATACACGTCGCCGTCCCGGCGCGCATCCCGCCACGTTCGCACGGTTCTCATCGCGTCGCTCCTCCTCATTCCGCCATTGACGATACTCACCTGCGCCGCCACCGCCTGCCGGCGTTCATTATCGCGGATTCCAAAGCTCGCGGGCATGGGGTCGGTCCCGGATGAGCCCCCGGCCCGCCGTGCCCGCGCCCCGACGGCGGCGAGCGAAGATGGCCGCGGGTATTGCCGCGGAACGCAGCCCCGACGGACGGGCGGCTTGGTATCATGCGGGCGAGGCCGGGAGCGACATCCCGACCGATTCTTTTTCCGCGTTCGCGCGGCGCGCCACCGGAGCAGGCAATGGCAATCGACGGCAGGTTCGTGATCGCGCTCGAGGAACACTACGCCGACGAGGAACTCGCGGCGACCTTCGAGGGCCCCGAGGGACGCGCGCCGGAAATCCGCAAGCGGCTGCTCGACCTGGGCGAGCTCCGGATCGGCGAGATGGACGAGGCCGGCATCGACCTGCAGGTGCTCTCGCACAATTCGCCCTCGACGCAGCGTCTCGACGCCGAATCCGCCGTGCGGCTCGCGCGCGCGGCGAACGACCGGCTGGCCGAGGCGGTCAAACGGCGCTCCGATCGTTTCGCCGGCTTCGCTGCCCTGCCCACCCCCGATCCCCGCGCCGCGGCGGACGAACTGGAGCGCGCCGTCGTGAAGCTCGGCTTTCGCGGCGCCATGGTGCACGGGCTCACCAACGGCGTGTTCTTCGACGACCCGCGCTTCCGGCCCGTCATGGAGCGCGCGCAGGCCCTCGACGTGCCGATCTATCTCCACCCCGCGGTGCCGCACAAGGCGGTGATCGATGCCTATTACCGCGATTACGTGGAGGAATTCCCGGCGATCACCAACGCCGCGTGGGGCTTCACCGTCGAAACAGCGACCGCCGGCGTGCGCATGGTGCTCTCCGGCGCGTTCGACGTCTATCCGGACCTGAAGATCATCCTCGGCCACCTCGGAGAAGGCCTGCCGTTCCTCGTCTGGCGGATCGACATGGCGCTCTCCCGTCCCGGCGGCTCGCCGGTGCGCTTCCGCGAGGCCTTCAGCCGCAACTTCTGGATCACGACGAGCGGGAATTTCTCCACGCCCGCACTCATCTGCAGCATGCTCGAGATGGGCGTCGACCGGATCCTCTACTCGGTCGACTGGCCTTTCGTGCGCAACATGCCCGGCACGAAATGGATCCGGGAGCTGCAGATCTCGAGCGAGGACAAGGACAAGATCCTCGCGGGCAACGCGAGACGGCTGCTGAAGCTGTAGACGGCGCGCTCCCGCCGGGGAAGCGTTCGACGCACCCGGCGGACACTTTCCCTCATCCTTCCCCCGCCCTCACCGTCCTCCCAGCACCGCGAAGAGCTTCGCGTCGAAGTCGCCCCGGTGGCGCTCGATGACCGGCTGCAGCGCGGCGGTGAACGCGGCGCGCTCCGCGCCGGTCAGCTCGACGATCTCCACGTCCTCGGCCCCGAGCTTCGCCATCATCGCCGCGTCTTCCGCGGCCGCGAGGCGCCGCTGGAACGCGGTAGCCTCCGCCGCGGCGGCATCGACCGCCGCGCGGACCCCCGCCGGCCAGCTCTCGTAGTGCGCGCCGTTGCAGATCATCGCGGAGGCGCCGTAGAAGTGACCGGTCAACGTGATGTAGCGCTGGAACCGGTGCACGCCGAAGTTGTAGATGTTGGTGAGCGGGTTGTCCTGCGCGTGGAAACGCCCGGTCCCGATGCTCTCCGTGAACTCCTTGATGTCGACCGCGACCGGATCGAAGCCGAGCGCGCGGAACGTTTCGCCGTGCAGTTCGCTCATCTGGGTGCGAATGACGAGGCCGCGACAGTCCTCGGGCCTTCGAATCGGGCGCACGCTGTTCGAGATGTGCCTGAAACCGTTGTCCCATATGCCGAGGAGCCGGAACCCGGAATTCTCGCGGACCCGCCGCGCCGCGTACCGCCCGAACTCACCGTCGAACGCGCGGTAGGCGCTCGCTCGGTCCTTCACGACGAACGGCAGCTCCAGTACGCCGAGTTCGCGCGCGATCCCCGAGAAGCGCACGGTGGACATGTAGCAGAGCGAGAGTTCCCCGCTCTCGACCATGCGCGGCAGATCGCCCGAAGGCCGGCCGAGTTCGTCGAGCACGCTGCCGATCAGGCGGAAATCCACCGCGGGCCCGATGCGCCGGCGCAGCAACTCGCCGAAATGGGCGGCCGCCCGGTTGTGTATCGACGCCGGTTTCTGGTAGCCCCCGAACCGGATCGCGGTCACGGCGCCGGCGGTGTTCTCGTTCATGAACGACGATTCCCCGTCTTGACTCAGTCCGGCTTGCCGCCGACCGCGCCGCGGATCTGCTCCAGCGCCGCCGGATCCTCGATGGTGGTGAGATCACCCGGGTCGCGGCCTTCCGCGAGCGCCTGTATCAGGCGCCGCAGGAGCTTCCCGGAGCGGGTCTTGGGCAGAACGTTCACGAAGTGCACGCGCGCGGGCCGCGCGATGGCGCCGAGCTGCCGGTCGACCGTATCGAGGACCGCCTTCTCCTCGGCGAGCCGCCCCTCTTCCGTGGCGAGCCGCGCGGGGTCCTTCACCACGGCGAACGCGAGCGGGAGCTGCCCCTTCACCGCGTCGGCCACGCCCACGACCGCCACTTCGGCGATGTTCGCGTGCGCCTGCACCGCTTCTTCGATCTCGCGCGTGCCGAGCCGGTGACCCGCCACGTTGATGACATCGTCGGTGCGTCCCAGGATGTAGTGGTAGCCGTCGCGGTCGCGGATGCCCCAGTCGAACGTCGAATACACCTGCCGGTCGCGGAAGGTGCCGAAATAGGTCTTCACGAAGCGTTCGTCGTCGCCCCACACCGTCGTCATGCAGCCCGGCGGCAGCGGCGGCACGATCGCCACGACCGCCTTCTCGTCGGGCCCGGCTTCGCCCGCGTCCGCTTCGCGGAGGAGTTTCAGGTCGTAGCCGTACACGGGGAAGCTCGGGCTGCCGAACTTCACCCGCGTCGCCTCCACTCCCGGCACGCTGGAGAGAATCGGCCAGCCCGTCTCGGTCTGCCAGTAGTGATCGATCACGGGTTTGCCGAGCTGCTCGGCGAACCACCGGTGCGTCGGTTCGTCGAGCGGCTCGCCGGCAAGGAAGAGGTGCCGCAGCGAGCCGATGTCGTACTTGCGGAGGAACGCGGGATCCTGCTTCTTCAGCACGCGCGCCGCGGTGGGCGAGGAGAACATGACCGACACGCGGTTCTCGGCGACGATCTTCCACCAGATGCCCGCATCGGGCCGGATCGGCAGGCCCTCGTACAGGATCGTCGTCATGCCGCGGATGAGCGGCCCGTAGACGATGTAGGAGTGCCCGACCACCCAGCCGATGTCCGAGGTGGTGAACATGGTCTCGCCGGGGTTGCCCGCGTAGATGTACTTCATCGAGGCCGCGAGCGCCACCGCGTGCCCGCCGGTGTCGCGCTGCACGCCCTTCGGGCGCCCGGTCGTGCCCGAGGTGTAGAGGATGTAGGACGGTTCGCTCGATTCGAGCCACTCGACCGGCACCGCCTCGCTCGCGTGAGCCGCGCGCAGGGTTTCGTAATCGAGGTCGCGCCCGCCGACGAGCGAGAGCTCCGGATCGAGCCCGCGGTTGCAGACCACGACCTTTTGCGGCGGCGCCTTGGCGAGCCGGATCGCTTCTTCGTACATCGGGCGATACAGGATCGGGCGCCCGCCGCGCAATCCGCCGTCGGCCGTGATCATGACACGCGGCCGCGCGTCGTCGATGCGCGCCGCGAGGCTTGCCGCGGCGAACCCGCCGAACACCACGGAATGGATCGCCCCCAGGCGCGCGCACGCCAGCATCGCGAACACGGCCTCCGGGATCATCGGCATGTAGATCAGCACGCGCTCCCCGTGCCCGGCGCCGAGCGAGCGGATCATGGCGGCGCAGCGATTGACCTCCGCATGCAGTTCGCGGAAGGTCCACGCCCGCTCCGCGCCCGTTTCGGTCGAGATGTAGACGAGCGCCTTCTGCCCGCCACGCGCCGCCAGGTGGCGGTCGACCGCGTTGTGGCAGAGGTTCGTCCGCCCGCCGACGAACCATTTCGCGAAAGGCGGCCGGCTGTAGTCGAGGACCCGGTCGAACGGCCGGTGCCAGTCGACCAGTTCCGCCTGCTCGGCCCAGAACGCCTCCCGCTGCTCGATCGAGCGCGCGTGGAAATCCCGATATGCGCCCATGACATCCCTCCCGTATGTCGGCCAGCGCGATATTGTAGGAGTTATCGCCCGCGCCGCCTTGATCCAGAGCAAGCCCGGCGGAGCGGCGCCTACGACATCGCGACGACGGCCCGGCCGCGGGCCTCGCCCCGCAGCATGCGCGCGAAGCAGCCGGCGAGATCTTCGAGCGCGATGACACGGGCGATCTCGCCGAGATGCCGGGGCTTCAGCTCCGTCGCCAGCCGCTCCCACACGCGGCGGCGCAGCGGCATCGGCGTCGCCGCCGAGTCCACCCCGATCAGGCGTACGCCGCGCAGGATAAAAGGGAGCACCGTCGTCTTCAATTCGATGCCCCCGGCATTGCCGAAGCTCGCGATGAGTCCGGATTGTCGCATCGTTCGGGTAAGCCAGGCGAGGCTCTCGCCGCCGACGGAATCGAACGCGGCCGCCCAGAGGGGTTTCTCCAGCGCACGCGTTCCCATCTCCACGCCGTGGCGGGACAGCACCTCGGCGGCGCCGAGCGCGCGCAGCCAGTCGTGCTCGGCGTCCTTGCCGGTCACCGCGGTCACCTCGAACCCCAGCACCGCGAGCATGTCGATGGCGAGGCTCGCCACGCCGCCCGTCGCGCCGTTCACGAGCACCTTGCCGCCGCCCGGCGCAAGGCCGTTCACCTGCAGCAGTTCCACCGCGAGGCCCGCGGTGAATCCCGCCGTCCCGAGCGCCATCGCCTCTCGCAGCGTCAACCCGCGCGGCAGCGGCACGATCCAGGCGGCCGGCACCCGGCACACCTGCGAAAAGCCGCCGTCGTGGGCGACACCGAAATCGTAGCTCGTGCAGATGACTTCATCGCCGGGCCGTATCCCCGGCGCGGTCGAGGATTCGACGACACCCGCCGCGTCGATGCCGGGTATCAGGGGATAGCTGCGGATGATGCGCCCGCCGGTGCCGGTCGCCGCCAGCGCGTCCTTGTAGTTGACGCTCGACCACGCGTTGCGGAAGACGACTTCGCCTGGCGAGAGTTCCTCGAGGGCGGCATCCACGAGCCGCCCCGCCACGCGCCCCTCTTCGCTGAATACGCGGTACGCCCTGAACGTGCTCATGACTCGCTCCCCGCTGTCGCCTCCCGCTTCGGCCGCCCGAGATACTCGAGCGTCTGCATTTCGGCAAGCCGGCTCGCGGTGCGCTCGAACTGGAACACCATCGCCTGCAGCTGGGGACTCGCCTCGTCCTTCCCGCGCGCGAGAAGCTCGCCCGGCGCCGCCTCCGCCGAGACGATCAACTTCACGCCCTGATCGTACAGCACGTCCACGAGCAGCGTGAAGCGGCGCGCGGCGTCGGCCTGCCCGATCGACATGCGCGGCACTCCCGAGACGATCACCGTGTGGAAGCGCCGCGCGAGATCGAGGTAATCGATCTGCGAGCGGCCCCAGCCGCAGATCACGGCAAAATCGAACCACACCACGCCGCCCGCCCGGTGGCGGTACGGTATCACCCGCCCCTCGACGTCGAGCTCGTGGAACTCCTCCTCCACTTCGGCGATCTGGTCGAACGCCTCGCGCAACGCGCGCTCCGCCGGGGGACCGAGCGGGGAGTGATAGGCGCGCACGTGCTCGAGCGCCGCTCGCCGGTAATCGGTCCCGCCATCGACGTGCAGCACGTCGAGCCGCTCCTTGATGAAGGCGATGGTGGGCAGGAAATCCTCGCGCTTCAACCCCCCCTTGTAGAGCTCGTCGGGCGGGTAGTTCGACGTCATGCAGTAGACGACGCCCCGGTCCATGGTCCGGTTGAACAGCCGCCCGAGCAGCATCGCATCGCCCACGTCGGACACCGCCACCTCGTCGAAGCAGATGAGGCGGTAGCGCCGTGCGACGCGCTCGGCGAGCGCGTCGAGCGGGTTAGGCGTGCCCTTCAGCTCGGCGAGCTCGCGATGCACATCGCGCATGAAATGGTGGAAATGCACGCGCCGCTTGCGCTCGAGCGGGAGGCAGCGGTAGAAGCTGTCCATGAGGAAGGTCTTGCCGCGCCCGACCGCGCCCCACAGGTAGACCCCGCGCGGCAGCGGCGGGCGGATGACGAGGCGCCGCAACGCGCTGCGCCGCCGCTTCTTGTACTCCGACCACTCTTCGTAGAGGCGCTGCAGCCGTTCGACGGCCCGGGACTGGGCCGGGTCGCGCGCGAATCCGCGCCGCCGCAGCGCCTCTTCGTAGAGCCCCAGGACCGACGGCGGCGGCCCCTGCGCCGCCCGCCCCGCCTCCGCCGCGGCGGACACCTTCAGGCGTTGAGGCCGCGCTTGCCGACGGCGAGCGCAGCCTCTTTCATGGCCTCCGAGAGCGTCGGATGCGCGTGGCAGATGAGCGCGATATCCTCGGCGGCGGCGTGAAACTCCATCGCCACCACGGCCTCCGCGACGAGTTCCGAGGCCATCGGGCCGATCACGTGAACGCCCAGCACCCGGTCGGTCGCGGCATCGGCCAGAATCTTGACGAAGCCGCGGGTATCGCCGAGCGCGCGCGCGCGGCCGTTCGCCGCGAACGCGAACTGCCCGCAGCGATAGTCGACTCCATCGCGCTTCAACTGCTGCTCGGTGCACCCGACCCACGCGATCTCCGGGGCGGTGTAGATCACCCAGGGGATGGTGTTGAAATCGACGTGCCCGTGCCCGCCGGCGATCCGCTCGGCGACCGCGACGCCCTCCTCCTCGGCCTTGTGAGCGAGCATGGGCCCGCGCACGACGTCGCCGATCGCCCAGACGCCGGGGAGATTGGTGCGGCATTCGGCGTCCACCTCGATCGCGCCCCTCGCGTCGAGCTCGAGCCCGACGGTTTCGGCGGCGAGCCCGGCGGTATTCGGGACGCGCCCGATGGAGACGATCAGCCGGTCGAACTCCACGCGCCGTGCCGCAGCCCCTTGCGCCGCGTATTCGACCGCGATGCCGCCTCCCGCCTGCGTGACTTCGCGGACCTCGGCGCCGAGCACGATGGCGAGCCCCTGCCCCCGGGTGAAGATCTTCCACGCCTCGTTCGCCACGGCCTCGTCGGCGCCCGGCAGGAACACATCGAGCATCTCCAGCATCGTGACTTCCGCCCCGAGCCGCCGCCACACGCTCCCCATCTCGAGGCCGATCACCCCCGCGCCGATCACGCCCAGGCGCTTCGGCACGGCCGGCATCGCGAGCGCTCCCGCGTTGTCGAGGACGAGCCGGTTGTCGAACGGCACCGCCGCCCCCCCGACCGAGAGGGCGCGCGGGCTGGAGCCGGTCGCGACGACGACATGGCGCGCCGTGAGCGTCTGCGGTTCAGTGCCCGCGACCGTCACCTTCACCCGCCAGCCGTTCTCGGCGCCGCCCTCGAACGCCCCGCGGCCGTTGAAGAACGCGATCCGGTTCTTCCTGAAGAGGTAGAGGATGCCCTCGTTGTTCTGCCGCACCACCTTGTCCTTGCGGGCAAGCATGCGCGCAAGGTCGAGCGCCAGTCCCTTCACCTCGATGCCGTGTTCGGCGAACCCGTGCCCGGCTTGCTCGTAATTCTCCGAGGACTGGAGCAGCGCCTTGGACGGTATGCACCCGACGTTGGTGCACGTTCCGCCGGGGGCCGCCTTGCCACCGGGCGTCACCCCGTCGTCGATGCACGCCGTCGCGAGCCCCAGTTGCGCGGCCCGGATGGCCGCGATGTAGCCGCCCGGGCCCCCGCCGATCACCACTACGTCGAACTGCCCGCTCATATGTCGAGCAGGATGCGCGCCGGGTCCTCCAGCGCGTCCTTGATCGCGACGAGCGAGAGCACCGCCTCGCGGCCGTCGATGATGCGATGGTCGTACGACAGCGCGAGGTAGTTCACCGGGCGGATGACCACCTGTCCGTTCTCGGCGACCGGGCGATCGCGCGTCGCGTGCACGCCCAGGATCGCGCTCTGCGGCGGATTCACGATCGGCGTCGAGAGCATCGAGCCGAACACCCCGCCGTTGGAAATCGAGAACGTGCCGCCGGTCAGCTCCTCGATCGCGAGCTTGCCTTCCTGCGCCCGCCTGCCGAAGTCCGCGATGGCCTTCTCGATCTGGGCGATCGAAAGCCCATCCGCGTCGCGCAGGATCGGCACGACGAGCCCGCGCGGACTGCTAACCGCGATCCCGATGTCGTAGTAGCCGTGGTAGACGATGTCCGAACCGTCCACCGAGGCATTGAGCACCGGGAACCGGCGCAGCGCGTGCACCACGGCCTTCACGAAGAACGCCATGAAGCCGAGCCTCACGCCGTGCTCCTTCTCGAAGCGCTCCCTGTGCCGGTTGCGCAGGTCCATGACCGGCTGCATGTTGACTTCGTTGAAGGTGGTGAGTATCGCGGCGTCGCGCTGGGATTGCACCAGCCTTTCGGCGATCCGCGCGCGCAGGCGCGACATGGGAACGCGCTGCTCCGGGCGCTCGCCGGGCGTGCCGGGGTCCACGGCGGGCGCCGGCGCGCGTGGCGGCGAACCGCCGGGCGCGGCCGCAGCCGCCTCGCCCCCGCCGGCGGCTTGCAGCACGTCTTCCTTGGTGACCCGCCCGCCGCGCCCGGTGCCCGGGATCCCCGCGGTGTCGATCTGCCGCTCCGCCGCGAGCTTCTGCGCCGCCGGCATCGCCGTTCCAGGGGACCGGGGCAACGCCGCCTTGCGCTCCGCCGGTGCCTTCTCGCCGCGCGCGGCGGGGGCGGCGGCGCTCGCCGCGGCCCCGGTCTCGATCCGCGCGATGACCTCGTTGCTCACCACCGTGCCGCCATCGCCCTTGATGATCTCCGCGACGATGCCCGCCGCCGGTGCGGGCATTTCGAGCACGACCTTGTCGGTCTCGATGTCGACCAGATTCTCGTCACGATCGACCCGGTCGCCCGGCTTCTTGTGCCACGCGAGGAGCGTCGCCTCGGCGACCGATTCGGAGAGCTGTGGAACCTTGACTTCGATCAGCACGCTACGCTCCAGGATTGTTTCGCGCCTGCGCGCGAAACAATCCTATAGAAAAGGCGATCATGAGGCATCAGGCCCAACTTCCGGGAGTCGAATTCCGGGGCACACCCCGCACCCTCGATCGCCTGCGCAAAGAGGACTGCCGTTTCAATTAGCGGGATTCTTCGGCGAATGCTGAAAAATCCCGCTAGCGGATCCCGTCGGCCCGCGACCCGACGCCTACGCTCAACGCGAGATCCACCAGCTCCTTCTGCTGCCGGTCGTGGAGCGACTTGTAGCCCGCGGCCGGGGAGGCCGAGGAATCCCGGCCGGCGTAGATCAGCTTCTGGTGGGGCAGCAGGTGCCGCTCCAGGTAGTGCTGGATGCGGTGCCACGCGCCCTGGTTGCGCGGCTCTTCCTGGCACCACACCACTTCCGCCGCGCTACGGTAGCGTTCGATCTGCGCGTGAAAGTCGTCGTGCGGGAACGGGTAGAGCTGCGCGATGCGGCAAAGGGGCAGGTCGGCGAGACTGCGCGCCTTGCGCTCGGCGCGTAGATCGTAGTACACCTTGCCGCTGCAGAACACCACGCGCTTCACGCCGGCCGGGTTGATGTCGCGCGATTCCCAGTCCTCGTTTACCGGCCTGAAGCGGTCGGCCGCGAACTCTTCCAGCGGCGACACCGATTCCCGGTGTCGCAGCAGGCTCTTCGGGGTGAGCATCACGAGCGGCTTGCGGTAGGGCCGCAGCATCTGCCGGCGCAGCAGGTAGTAGAGCTGCACCGGGGTTGCCGGGATGCAGACCTGCATGTTGTAGTCGGCGCAAAGCTGCATGTAGCGCTCGATGCGCGCCGAGGAGTGCTCCGGCCCCTGCCCCTCGTAGCCGTGGGGCAGCATCAGCACGAGACCGCAGAGCCGCCCCCACTTCGCCTCGCCGGAAGCGATGAACTGGTCGATGACGACCTGCGCGCCGTTCGCGAAATCACCGAACTGGGCCTCCCAGATCACGAGTTCGCCGGGGGCGGAGGTCGCGTATCCGTACTCGAAGCCGAGGACCGCTTCCTCGGAAAGCAGTGAATCGAACACGACGAAGTCGCCCTGCTTCTCGGCGACGTGCCGCAGGGGTACCCAGGTCCCCTGGTCCCACTTCTCGCGGTTCTGGTCGTGCAGCACCGCGTGGCGGTGAAAGAAGGTGCCGCGGCCGCTGTCCTGCCCCGAGAGCCGGACCGAGTAGCCCTCGGCGAGCAGGGTGGCGAACGCCAGGTGCTCGGCCATGCCCCAGTCGAGCGGGAGCCCGCCCTGCGCCATCAGGCGGCGATTGTCGATGGTGCGCTGCACGGCCGGATGCAGGCGGAAGTTCTCCGGCACGCGGGTGATGCGCTCGCCGAGCGCGCGGAGGGTCTCGATCGGCAGCCGCGTATCGTCGTGCTCGTTCCACTTGCCGCCGCGGTAGCGGCTCCAGTCGACCTCCTGCGGCGGCCGGTAGTCGGACAGGATCGTCTTGTTGGTGTGGTGGCCGCCGTCGAACGCGGTGCGGCATGCCGTCACCATCTCGTCGCCGCCGCCCCCCGGCAGGACGCCCGCGTCCTCGAGGCGGCCGGCGTAGAGCTGGCGCGTGGTCGGCAGCCGCGCGATGCGCTTGTACATGAGCGGCTGGGTGGCCATCGGTTCGTCCTGCTCGTTGTGACCGAGGCGCCGGTAGCACACGAGGTCCACGACCACGTCCTTGTGGAACTTCATGCGGAATTCCAGCGCGAGCTGGGTCACGAAGCACGCCGCCTCGGGGTCGTCGCCGTTCACGTGGAAGATCGGCACTTCCAGCATCTTCGCGACATCGGTGCAGTAAAGCGTCGAGCGCGCATCGCGCAGGTCCGAGCACGTGAATCCGATCTGGTTGTTGACCACGATGTGCACGGTGCCACCGGTGCCGTAACCGCGCGTTTGCGCCATCTCGAACGTTTCCATGTTCACGCCCTGACCCGCGAATGCGGCGTCGCCGTGAACCAGTACCGGCAGCACCTGGTCGCCGGTCACGTCGTGGCGCCGGTGCTGGCGCGCGCGCACGGACCCCTCGACGACAGGGTTGACGATTTCGAGATGCGAGGGATTGAACGCGAGGGTGACGTGCATCGGCCCGCCCGGCGTCATCACGTTCGAGGAGAACCCCTGGTGGTACTTCACGTCGCCCGCGAGCAGGCTGTCGTCGTGCCGGCCCTCGAACTCGGCGAAGAGGTCCCTCGGCACCTTGCCGAGCGTGTTCACGAGAACGTTGATGCGGCCGCGGTGCGCCATGCCGATCACCAGTTCCTGCACGCCGGCCGCTCCCGCGTCCTGCAGCAGGCGGTCGAGCTGGGCGATCAGCGCCTCCCCGCCCTCCAGCGAGAAGCGCGTCTGGCCGACGTAACGCGTGTGGAGGTAGCGCTCGAGCGTCTCCGCGGCCGTCAACCGCTCGAGGATATGCCGGCGGTAGCCGGCGTCATACGAAGGCGTCGAGCGCGCGCTTTCGAGCCGCTCCTGCACCCAACGCTTCTGCGCCATGTCGGTGATGTGCATGTACTCCACGCCGATGGTGCGGCAATAGGTCTCGCGCAGGAACGCGAGTATCCCGGAGAGCGGCATCTCCCGCGGCCCGACGAGCGTCCCGGTGCTGAACACCGTGTCCATGTCCGCCGGCGCGAGCCCGTAGAAGGCGGGATCGAGTTCGGGGATGTGGGGTTTCTCGTGGCGCGCGAGCGGGTCCATGTCCGCGTGGCGCACCCCGAGTATCCGGTGAGCGGCGATGAGCTGCAGCACGGCGAGCTGTTTCCCGCCCAGTTGCGCCCGGTTGATGGAAAGGCTCGCCCCGGCGACCCGGGGCGCGCGGGCGCGCCCGGCGAATCGCTCCCGCACCTCGAAATGGGAAACGTCGGGCGCCCCCGCGTCGAGCCGCTGCAGCTCCTCGAAGTAATCCCGCCAGCGCGGCTCGACCGCGGACGGATCCTTCAACCACGCCTCGTAAAGGGACTCGATGAACGGCGCGTTCGAACCGTAGAGGTACGAATTACCGAGCACTTCCTTCATCATGACCGCGATCTCCGGCGGGGACGCACCGAAAACGATTCATGCCGGCGCGATCGAGGCGGCCGGCCGGCCACCGCCACCCGTCACGCACGGCCCTACCTGCGCCGGCCGATCGGCGTGAAATCCCGCCGCGCCGCGCCCTGGAAGAGCTGGCGCGGGCGGCCGATCTTCTGGTCGCTGTCGCCGATAAGTTCGTTCCACTGGGCGATCCAGCCCACGGTGCGCGCCAGCGCGAAAATCGCCGTGAACATCGCCACCGGGATGCCGAGCGCCTTGTAGACGATGCCGGAATAGAAATCCACGTTGGGATAGAGCTTGCGCTTGATGAAGTAATCGTCTTCGAGCGCCACCTTCTCGAGCGCGATCGCGAGCTTGAAGAGCTTGTCGTCCTTGAGATCGAGCTCCTCCAGCACCTCGTGGCAGGTCTTCTGGATGATCTTCGCGCGCGGGTCGTAGTTCTTGTAGACGCGATGCCCGAAACCGAACAGCATCGCGTGGTCCTCCTTTTCCTTCACGCGCTTGATGAACGCGGGGATGTTCTTCGCGTCGTCGATCTCGCCCAGCATCCTCAGCACGGCCTCGTTCGCCCCGCCGTGCGCCGGCCCCCACAGGCTCGCGATGCCGGCGGAGATGCAGGCGAACGGATTGGCCCCGGTGGAACCCGCGAGGCGTACCGTCGACGTGGAGGCGTTCTGTTCATGGTCGGCGTGCAGGATCAGGATCCGCTCCATCGCGCGCGAGAGCACCGCGTTGGGCTTGTAGTCATCGCACGGCGTGCCGAACATCATGTAAAGGAAGTTGTCGACGTAGCCGAGCGAGTTCTTCGGGTACATGAACGGCTGCCCCATGCTGTACTTGTAGGTCATCGCCGTGATCGTCGGGAGCTTGGCGATCAGGCGGAATGCCGCGATCTCGCGGCTGCGCGCGTCGTGGATGTTGATCGAATCGTGGTAGAAGGCGGAGAGCGCTCCCACGACGCCGCAGAGGACGGCCATCGGGTGCGCGTCGCGGCGGAAACCCGAGAAGAAGCGGATCAGCTGCTCGTGGACCATCGTGTGGCGGGTCACGATGCTGACGAACTCGGCGAGCTGCTGCCTGCCCGGCAGTTCGCCGTTCAGGATCAGGTAGGCGACTTCCAGGAAGCTGCTGTGCTCGGCGAGCTGCTCGATCGGGTAGCCGCGGTATTCGAGGATACCCTTGTCGCCGTCGATGTAGGTGATGCTGGAGCGGCAACTCGCCGTCGACATGAAACCCGGGTCGTAGGTGAATTTCCCCGTCCTGCCGTAGAGCGCCCGCACGTCGATGACGTCGGGCCCGACCGACCCCGACATGATGGGAAGGTCGATCGACGGCGTGCCGTCGGAGAAAGTGAGCGTTGCCAGCTTTTCCGCCATGTTGGTCTCCAGTCAGTCATACGGTTGCATACCCTGCCACGGCCTAGCCCGCGCGCAGCAACCGGACGATGTCCCGGAACCGCGCGTCGGTCGGCTCCGAGCGGCCCAGCGCCCAGTCGAGCAGGTCGTTGTCCGGCGCGTCGAGCAGCTCGCCGAAAAGCCCCCGGTGCTCCGCATCGAGTTCCGCGTAGCGCCGTTCGAGAAAATCCTGCAGTATCAGGTCCAGTTCCAGCAACCCGCGCCGGCAGCGCCACCTCAGCCTGTCGTATTCTCCCATCCCGGAGGTGCCGCGGCCGCCGCCTGGCGCCGGGGCGGATTCTCCTACAACGTCCGCCTGAGCATCAGCTCCTTGATCTTGCCGATCGCCAGCATGGGATTGAGGCCCTTCGGGCAGGCGTCGACGCAGTTCATGATCGAATGGCAGCGGAAGAGGCGATAGGGATCCTCGAGGTTGTCGAGCCGCTCGTTCGTCGCCTGATCGCGGCTGTCCGCGAGGAAGCGGTAGGCCTGCAGCAGCCCCGCGGGCCCCACGTACTTGTCCGGATTCCACCAGAAAGACGGGCACGCGGTCGAACAGCACGCGCACAGTATGCATTCGTAGAGCCCGTTCAACTCCTCGCGGTCCTCCGGCGACTGCAGGCGCTCCTTCTCCGGCGGCGGCTCGTCGTTGACGACGTAGGGCTTCACCGAGTGGTACTGCCTGAAGAACTGCGACATGTCCACGATGAGATCGCGGATCACCGGCAACCCCGGCAGCGGGCGGATCTCGACGGGCTCGCTCAGCTCGGCGATGCGCGTGATGCAGGCCAGCCCGTTCCTGCCGTTGATGTTCATGGCGTCGGATCCGCACACGCCCTCGCGGCAGGAGCGCCGAAACGCGAGCGTGTCGTCCTGCGCCTTGATGCGCGTGAGCGCGTCGAGCAGCATCTGGTCGGTAGGCTCCAGCGCAACCTCGTAGTCCTGCATGCGCGGGCGCTCGTCGGCCCCGGGGTCGTAGCGGTAGATCGAGAAACGCATTCTGCTTCCTGTCCTCAGCGCCCAAGACGCGAACCGCGCACGGCTCGCGTTTCACGTTTCACTCGCAGGTCAGTAGACACGGGCCTTGGGCTCGAACGGCTCCACGGTGAGGGGTTTCCGGTGCACGGGCTTGTACTCGAGCCGGTTGCCGTCCTTGAACCACAGCGTGTGCTTGAGCCAGTTCGCGTCGTCGCGCTGGTGGAAATCCGCGCGGTCGTGGGAGCCCCGGCTCTCCTTGCGTGCCTGCGCCGACACCAGCGATGCGAGCGCGGTATCGACCAGATTGTCGAGCTCCAGCGCCTCGACGCGGGCGGTGTTGAACACCTTGCTCCTGTCGCCGATCCCGGTGCGCCCGGCGCGCTCGCTCACCTCCTTCATCTTCGCCACGCCCTGCACGAGCAGGTCGGGGAAGCGGAACACGCCGCAGTTCAACTGCATGATGCGCCGCATGTCCGCCCCGACTTCGGCCACGCGCTCCCCGTCCTTCTGGCCGTCAAGCCGCGCGAGTCGCGCCCGCGTGAACTCGCCCGCGTCGCGCGGCAGCTCGCGCCCCGCCGCGCCGTCATCGCCAAGGTCGCGAATGACGCGTTCCCCGGCGGCCTTGCCGAAGACCAGCAGGTCGAGCAGCGAGTTGGTTCCGAGGCGGTTCGCGCCGTGGACCGAGACGCAGGAGCACTCGCCCACGGCGTAGAAACCGGGCACCACGGTCTCCGGGTTGCCGTTCGCCGGCACGACGACCTGCCCGTGGTAATTGGTCGGGATGCCGCCCATCTGATAGTGGCAGGTCGGCACCACGGGGATGGGGTCCTTCACCGGATCCACGTTCGCGAACTTCCGCGCGATCTCGCGGATGCCGGGCAGCCGCTTGTTGATGGTCTCCTCGCCGAGGTGATCGAGCTTCAGCAGGATGCAATCGCCGTCCTTGCCCGCGCCGCGGCCCTCCTTGATCTCGGTCGCCATGGCGCGCGAGACGACGTCGCGCGAGGCGAGATCCTTCGCGTTCGGCGCGTAGCGCTCCATGAAGCGCTCGCCGTCCTTGTTGAGCAGGTAGCCGCCCTCGCCGCGAACGCCCTCCGTGATCAGCACCCCCGCGCCGGCGACGCCGGTCGGGTGGAACTGCCAGAACTCCATGTCCTCGAGCGGTATGCCGGCGCGGGCCGCCATTCCCAGGCCGTCCCCCGTGTTGATGAAGGCGTTCGTGCTCGCGGAGAAGATGCGCCCGGCCCCGCCGGTCGCGAACACGGTCGCCCGCGCCCTGAGGATCATGGCTTCGCCGGTTTCCATCTCGAGCGCCGTCACGCCCACCACCGCCCCCTCGCTGTCGCGCACGAGGTCGAGCGCCATCCACTCGACGAAGAAATGGGTACGCGCCTTGACGTTCGCCTGGTAGAGGGTATGGAGCATCGCGTGCCCGGTGCGATCCGCGGCCGCGCACGAGCGCGACACCATGCGTTCACCGTAGTTGCGGGTCTGCCCGCCGAAGGGCCGCTGGTAAATGCGGCCGTTCGGCAGGCGGTCGAAGGGCATGCCGAAGTGCTCCAGCTCGTAGACCACTTCGTTCGCCTTGCGGCACATGAACTCGATCGCGTCCTGGTCGCCCAGATAGTCGGAGCCCTTCACCGTGTCGTACATGTGCCAGTGCCAGTTGTCCTCCTCGACATTGCCGAGCGAGGCGGCGACCCCGCCCTGCGCGGCCACGGTGTGCGAGCGCGTCGGAAACACCTTCGAGAGCACCGCCACCTTCAGATCGGCGCGCGCGAGCTCCAGCGCCGCGCGCAGCCCGGAGCCGCCGCCGCCGACGATGACCGCGTCAAAGCTTCGGACCGGCAACGGCATCGAGACCCCACAGTATCTGGATCGACCAGAAGGCGTAGCAGAGCAGCGCCGCGATGACGATCACGTAGAGCGTCAGGCGCAGCCCCGCATCCTTTACGTAGTCCATGAAGATATTGCGAACGCCCACCCACGCGTGGTAGTAGACGCAGACGAGGAAGAGCACCGTCGCGAAGCGCACCACCGGCAGCTCCCACAGCGAGCGCCAGTACCAGTAGTCGAACCCGGGCAGGCTCGCGAGCACCGCGACGAGGAGCAGCGTGTAAACGCCCATCACCACCGCGGTCACGCGCTGGGCGAGCCAGTCGCGCAGCCCGTAGTGCGCGCCGATCACCTGCCGGTTCACCATATCAGCACCGCGAACCCGAGCGCGAGAACGACCCCCGCCGCGAGCACCGCGCGGCTCGTGGCGCGCCCCGCTTCGAGCGAAACGCCGGAGTGCAGATCCAGTGCGAGGTGGCGCACGCCCGCGCACAGGTGATGGAAATAGGCCCAGACGAGCGCGATCGCCGCGAGTTTCACCAGCGGCCGGGCCATCAGCGCCTTGAACGCCCCGAAGGTCTCGGCGTTCTCCAGGCTCGCCTGCCACAGCCACAGCACGACGGGAAGGAGCAGGAACAGGATCGCGCCCGAGACGCGGTGCAGGATCGATACGAAGGCCGGCACCGGCAGGCGAATTCGCAGGAGGTCGAGATGTTTGGGTCTTGTTTTCGGCATTGCCGCGCCCGCGCGCGCCGGAAGCTCCCGGGCCCGCGCGCATCCTGATCAAAGCCGGAAAATTTTAACAGCTTTCGCTGCGCCGCAGTAGGTGCGACCCGCGGCGCCTTGTCACCGCGGCGCCGGGTTCGCTATCATCCGCCCAACACGGAAGGCAGCGCCCGTACCGCCTGCCCGGCGCGCGTTGCCCGACTCACCGTATCGCACCGTCCAGCCAGGAGTCCATTCCATGAAACGCCCCATGCGCGTCGCCGTGACCGGCGCCGCCGGACAGATCGGCTACAGCCTGCTCTTCAGGATCGCGAGCGGCGAGATGCTCGGCGCCGACCAGCCGGTCATCCTCCAGCTCTTGGAGATCGCCGACGAGAAGGCGCAGAAGGCGCTGGCCGGAGTCATGATGGAACTCGACGACTGCGCGTTCCCGCTCCTCGCGGGCATGGTCCCCACCGCCGACCCGATGGTCGCGTTCCGGGACGCCGATGTCGCGCTGCTCGTCGGGGCGCGCCCGCGCGGGCCCGGCATGGAGCGCAAGGATCTCCTCGAGGCCAACGGCAAGATCTTCGCGCCGCAGGGCCGCGCCCTCTCGGAAGTCGCGAGCCGCGCGGTCAGGGTGCTGGTCGTCGGCAATCCCGCGAACACGAATTGCCTGATCGCCTGGAAGAACGCGCCCGCTCTGAAGCCCGCCAACTTCACCTCGATGATGCGCCTCGACCACAACCGGGCGCTCTCGCAGGCCGCGGGGAAGATCGGCCGGCCCGTCGCCGAACTGAAACGCATGATCGTGTGGGGAAATCATTCCGCGACGCAATATCCCGACATTTTCCAGGCGGAAGCCGGGGGCAGGCGCATCTGGCCCTCGATCAACGACCAGAACTGGCTCGAGAAGGAGTTCATACCCACGGTGCAGAAGCGGGGAGCCGCGATCATCGACGCGCGCGGGCTCTCCTCGGCGGCGAGCGCCGCGAATGCCGCGATCGCCCACGTGCGCGACTGGGTGTTCGGCACGCCGGACGGTGACTGGGTCAGCATGGGCATACCCGCGGATGGCAGCTACGGCATTCCCGAAGGCGTTCTCTATGGCTACCCGTGCGTGTGCCGCGGCGGAAGTTACGAGATCGTGAAGGGCCTGGAAGTCTCCGACTTCGGCCGTCGCGCGATGCAGGCGACATTGAAGGAACTGCACGAGGAGCGTGACGGTATTCGTCAGCTGATCGGCTGAGGAGGAGAGCATGCCGGCGCCATCCGGATTCAAGCCCAAGAAATCGGTCGCCCTGTCGGGCGTCGAGGCGGGGACCACCGCGCTTTGCACCGTCGGGCGCAGCGGCAGCGACCTGCACTACCGCGGCTACGACATCCTCGACATCGCCGAGCGCTGCGAGTTCGAGGAGATCGCGCACCTGCTCATCCACGAGAGGCTGCCGACCCGCGCGCAGCTCGCCGCCTACCGGAAGCGGCTGAGCACGCTGCGCGGGCTGCCCGAAGAGACCCGCGCGGTGCTCGAGCACGTCCCGGCGTCCGCCCACCCGATGGATGTCATGCGCACGGGCTGTTCCGCGCTCGGTGCGGTGCTGCCGGAAGCGGAGGATCACGGCCTCGCCGGCGCCCGCGACATCGCCGACCGCCTGATCGCCTGCTTCGGCTCGATGCTGCTCTACTGGTACCACTACAGCCACAACCGGCGCCGGATCGAGACCAGCACGGACGACGACTCGATCGGCGGACATTTCCTGCACCTGCTGCACGGAAAGCCGCCCGGCGCCTCGTGGGTCAAGGCGATGCACACCTCGCTCAATCTTTATGCCGAGCACGAGTTCAATGCGTCGACCTTCGCCGCGCGCGTGATAGCGGGCACCGGCGCGGACATGCATTCGGCGGTGACCGGCGCGATCGGGGCGCTGAAGGGACCGAAGCACGGGGGCGCGAACGAAGTGGGCTTCGAGGTGATGAACCGCTACGCGACGCCGGACGAGGCGGAGTCGGATATCGTCAGACGCCTGGCCGCCAGGGAGACCGTCATCGGTTTCGGGCACCCGGTCTACACGGTGGCCGATCCCCGCAACCGGATCATCAAGGAAGTCGCGCGCCGGCTCTCGCAGGAAGCCGGCGACATGCGCATGTTCGACATCGCCGATCGCATCGAAGCGGTGATGATGCGCGAAAAGAACATGTTCGCCAATCTCGACTGGTTCTCCGCGGTTTCCTACCACCGGATGGGCGTGCCCACGGCGATGTTCACGCCGGTGTTCGTCATCGCCCGCACCACCGGATGGGCGGCGCACGTGATCGAGCAACGCCTCGACAACAAGATCATCCGGCCCACCGCCGTCTACACGGGGCCCGAGGATCTCGAGTTCGTCCCCATCGATCGCAGAACGTGATTCCCGGGCACGGATCGAGGATCGGGAGTCGCCGGCCGGCCATCGGGGATTGCGTGTCGACAATGCCATGAGCGTGCCCATCTCGAACGTCCGCCCGCGCCCCGACAAGGTGCTGACGGATATCGCCGACTACGTCTGCGGGTATCGCATCGCGAGCCGGGAAGCCTACGCGACCGCCCGGCTGTGTCTCATGGACACGCTCGGCTGCGGGCTGGAGGCGCTGGAGTACCCGGCCTGCACCAAGCTCCTCGGTCCGATCGTGCCCGGCACCGTCGTGCCGAACGGCGCGAAAGTCGCCGGCACGCCCTACCAGCTCGATCCGGTGACGGCCGCGTTCAACATCGGCACGCTGATCCGGTGGCTGGATTTCAACGATACCTGGCTCGCCGCGGAGTGGGGCCATCCGTCCGACAATCTGGGCGCCATCCTCGCGGTGGCCGACTGGCTTTCACGCACGCGACTCGCCGCCGGGAAGAAGCCGCTCGCCATGCGCGAAGTGCTGACCGCCATGATCAAGGCGCATGAAATACAGGGGGTCATCGCGCTCGAGAACAGTTTCAACCGCGTCGGGCTCGATCACGTGGTGCTCGTGAAGGTCGCATCGACGGCGGTCGTCACGCGCATGATGGGCGGGACGCGCGACGAGGTGATCGATGCCCTCTCCAATGCCTGGATCGACGGCCAGTCATTGCGCACCTACCGCCACGCGCCCAACACCGGGTCGCGCAAGTCGTGGGCAGCCGGCGACGCATGCAGCCGCGCGGTGCGAATCGCGTGGATGACCCTGCGCGGGGAGATGGGCTATCCCTCCGCGCTGACGGCGAAGACCTGGGGCTTCTACGACGTCTGTTTCGGCGGGAAGCCGTTGCGCTTCGGCCGCCGCTACGGCTCGTACGTGATGGAGAACGTGCTCTTCAAGATCTCCTACCCGGCCGAGTTCCACGCGCAGACCGCCGTCGAGTCCGCGGTGCGCCTGCACCCGCAGGTCGCGCACCGGCTGGACGCGGTGAGCAAGGTCGTCATCACCACCCACGAGTCCGCGATCCGCATCATCGACAAGCGGGGCCCGCTCGCCAATCCCGCCGATCGCGATCACTGCCTCAAGTACATGACCGCCGTCGGTCTCATCAAGGGCGGGCTCACCGCGGGCGATTACGAGGACGCCGCCGCGGCCGATCCGCGGATCGACCGGCTGCGCGCCGCGATCAGCTGCGTCGAGAATCCGCGGTGGACGCGCGACTACCTCGACCCGGCGAAGCGGTCGATCGCCAACGGGGTCCAGGTGTTCTTCCGGGACGGCACGAGCACCCCGCGCGTCGACGTGGAGTATCCCCTTGGGCACCGGCGCCGCCGCAAGGAGGGCGTGCCGCAACTCGAAGCGAAATTCAGGACCAACCTCGCCCGGCGCTTTCCGCCGAAACGCCAGCGCGCCATACTGGCGGTGTGCGAAGACCAGCGCCGGCTCGAGGCGACCCCGGTCAGCGAGTTCGTGGACCTCTTTGCCGCGTGACGCGCCGCGCGCGCGGCCCGCGCCGGCGGGCATACCCCGGTGGGAGCGGAAAATGCCCTGAACGGAAGGCCCGCGTGGCGGCCGCGGCCGCCGCGCATGCCTTCGCGTCTTCGCGCCGCGCCTTCGTTGCCGTATCGGTGGCGGCCGTGCCCGCGATGGCGGCAGGCGCCGCCTTCGCCCAGCCGGCAGCGCGCCCCGCGGGTGCCGCCGCGCTGGAGGAAGTCGTCGTCACCGCGACGCGAGTGGACGAGAGCGGGTTCGAACTGCCGGTTTCCATCGACCGCGTCGATCGCAGGGCGATCCGGGAGGACCAGCCCCGGGTCAATCTGTCCGAAACGCTGAACCGCGTTCCGGGAGTCGTCGTGCAGAACCGGCAGAACTACGCGCAGGATCTGCAGGTCTCCTCGCGCGGATTCGGCGCGCGTTCGACGTTCGGCGTGCGCGGAGTACGCCTGATCGCCGACGGCATCCCCGCGACCATGCCCGACGGGCAGGGGCAGACCGCAACCTTCAGCCTGGGCTCGGCCGATCGCATCGAAGTGCTGCGCGGGCCGTTTTCGAGCCTCTACGGCAACGCCGCCGGCGGCGTGATCCAGATTCTCACCGCCGACGGCCCGCCGCGGCCGACCGTTTCGGGCGGGCTCATCGCGGGAAGCTACGACACGTGGAAGCTCGCCACCGAGCTGGGCGGCACGAGCGGGCACGGCGGCTACCTGGCGGATCTCTCGCACTTCGAAACGGGCGGCTACCGCGACCACAGCGCCGCCCGGCGGGATCACCTGAACGCCAAGGTGAAGTCCCGGACGGGTGCCGGTGCCGTGACGCTCGTCGTCAATTCTCTCGACCAGCCGGAAGCGGAGGATCCGCTGGGGCTGACCGCGGCGCAGGTGGTGGCCGACCGGCGGCAGGCCGGCACCAATGCCCTCGCCTTCAACACACGAAAGAGCGTCACGCAGACGCAGCTCGGCGTGACCTGGGACCACGATCTCTCCGCGGCCGAGCGCATCGAAGCACGCGCCTACGGCGGCGATCGCCAGGTGACGCAGTACCTGGCGATCCCGCTCCTTGTGCAGGCGGGGCCGCGGCATTCGGGGGGCGTGGTCGATCTCGACCGCGGCTACGGGGGCATCGGGCTGCGCTTTACACGCACGGGCGGGATCGCGGGCGGGCGCTACACGGCGAGCGTCGGCGTGGACCACGACCGCATGGACGAGCACCGGGTCGGCCTCGTCAACGATCTGGGCGTGGCGGGTGCGGTGAAGCGAAACGAGGACAACACCGTCGCCAGCACCGACATCTACGCGCAGGCGCAGTGGCGGATCGGCGGGCGCTGGACACTGCTCGCCGGGCTGCGCCACAGCCGCGTCGAGTTCGAATCCACGGACTACTTCATCACGGCGGCGAACCCGAACGACAGCGGTTCCCGTGATTACTCCCGGACCAGCTCTGCGCTGGGAGTGTCGTACGAAGCGATTCCCGCACTCTCCGTCTATGCCAGCGCCGGGCGCGGATTCGAGACGCCGACCTTCGCCGAGCTCGCCTACCGGCCGGACGGCGCCACGGGGCTCAATTTCGCGCTGCAACCCGCCCTGTCGATCCACCGCGAGCTTGGCGCCAAGGCCCGGATCGGCGAGCGGATGCGGGCGAACGTCGTGCTCTTCCGCGCCGACGTGACCGACGAGATCGTGGTCGATCGCGCCGCGGGCGGCAGGACCACCTACAAGAACGCGTCGAAAACCCGGCGCGAGGGCATCGAGTTCGAGGGGGACACCCGCCTGGGCGGCGGCTTCGAGGCGGGCCTCGCCTGGACGCTTCTCGACGCGCGCTTCGAGCAGGCGTTCACGAGCGGCGCGCCGCCGGTCGCGGTGCGCGAGGGCAACCGGCTGCCGGGCGTGCCGCCGCGGGTGCTCCACGGGGGGCTGGCGTGGCGCCACGCCGCCACCGGCTTTCACGCGGGCGTCGAAGGCCGTCACAGCGGGAAGATCTACGTGAACGACGCGAACACCGCGTTCGCTCCCGCCTATACCGTCTGGAACCTGCGCGCCGGATTCGAGCAGCGCGGCCGCGACTGGCGAATATCGGAATTCGCGCGAATCGACAACGTGACCGGCACCCGCTACATCGGCTCGGTGATCGTGAGCGAAGCGAACGCGCGCTACTACGAGCCGGCCCCCACGCGGAATTTCCTCGTGGGGGTACAGGCGAGCCTGCGGTTCTAGCCCGAAGTTCCTTCGGATGTTGACGCGAGTTGGCGGTCAGGTTTGGCGGTTTGCATTATTGGGAGTCCGGGCGGAAAGTTTCGATATGCATCCGAGCAAGCCTGACGCGTTTGCAACGCAAGCGGGCAATGGCCGGAGCGAGTGGATGTCGAGCGATCGAGACATCGTTCGCTGCGTCCATGGCCGCAAGTTATGCCATAGTAACATCGTGCATGAGGCGGCAACGCGGGTCGCTTGCGCGCGACCAATTCCGCACGCGTTCAGCGTCAACCTTTCGGGAGCACCCTCATGGGCCTTTTGATCCGCGACGCCTACGTCGTCACCATGGATGCCGAGCGCAGAGTGCATGCTGACGGCTTCGTGATCGTGGACGACGATGGCCGGATTGCGCGAGTCGGTCCGATGAACGAGTGTCGGGTAACGAGGGATCTCGACGTGTTCGATGGCGCCGGCATGATTGCACTGCCGGGACTCATCAACGCTGATCAGCAGCATTGGCAACATCTTGTCATGGCCCTGGGCCCGGGCGGGGATGCGCGATTCCTGGATGCCTGCGAGTGCAGCCTGACGGCAGCGGATCTGCAGATCGCGGCTTCGCTCGCCGCCGCGGAAATGCTGGCGACAGGCACGACATGTGTTCTCAATCGACTTCCACACGGCTCTGCGAGAGAGGGCGTCACCAGTACAATTGAAACGATTGCAGCGTCGGGAATCCGGCAGATCGCAGCCATCGCCTTCAGCGACATCTCCGAAGAAGACCTGCAGGAAACGATTCGGCACTGGCAAGGCGCGCATGAAGGTCGCGTGCGGGTAGCGCTTCGCCTGACTGCCGATCAGCAGTCGATCGTATCTGGTGTGGCACGCGAAGGCGCAATCGAGCGCGGCTACGGGATTGCATGCGAACATGACATCAAGGTGGTTTCAGACATCTCTCGCCCCGCGTCACACCGGGTGGTGGGTGTCGATGAAGCGCGTCGCCGAACGGGCCGTACGACGATCCTGCACCTGATGGAATTGGGTGTGCTCGACTCGCGCTGGATACTGCGCAACGCAAGCGGGCTCTCCGACGCCGATGCCACGCTTATGGCGAACGCCGGTTGCAGCGCGGTGCATGCGCCGGTTGCCGAAGCGCTGGAGGGCATGGCCAGTGGTGCATGGACACGACTTATCCAGGCCGGCGTCAATTGTGCCCTCGGCTCAGGCGGACCGGGTGACACTTGTTGTGTGGACATGCTCGAGCAGATGAAGGCTGCGATGCTCATTCAAAACACCGTCCTTCTCGACCCCACGGCGTTATCGCCGGAAGCGGTGCTGGAAATGGCAACCATCAATGCGGCGCGTGCCCTGGGGCTCGACGCCGATATCGGCTCTCTGGAACCGGGCAAACGAGCCGACATAGCGGTCTTCGATATGCGCGCACCGCATTTCCAGGTGATCAACAAGCCGATATCGAATTTCGTCTGCTGCGCCCGCGGCGCGGACGCTCGAATTGTTCTTGTCGACGGCCGGATCGTGTGGAGGGACGGCGCGTTGCTCCACCCATGGAACGATGACTCGCTCGTGCAGGAGGCGAGGCACAGGGCGGGGGCGCTCATCGAGCGCGCTCGCACGCGGCCTGAAGGCACGTCATGAAAACGCTCGTCCGCAATGCATGCGTCATCTGTGTGAACAGTGCCGGAGACGTGTTCGAGGATGGGTTCATTGTCCTGAACGGACCGCGGATCGCGGACGTCGGGCCGGCAAGCAATGAACCGGCCGGGCCGTTCGACCGCATCATCGATGCCCGGGGGGGATTTGCCGTTCCGGGGCTAATCAACATGCACCAGCATCTGCACAGCAATCTACTCAAGGGTCTGGCAGATGGCATGCTGCTCGAACCCTGGGTTTTCGGATTGACCACCCCCAGTCGCAAGGTCATGACACGGGAACACATGGTCGTTTCGACGCGTCTCGCCGGTTTGGAAATGCTGCGTACCGGCACGACTTGTGTGCTCAACCACCAGGCGCTCTTCGAATATCCCGATTACGAACGAGATGTGGTCGATGCCCTGGCCAGCTCGGGGATGCGCCATGTCCTGGCTGTCCCCTTTCAATGCCGGACACCCAGGCGGCCGGATTATCCCCTGGGCGCGGAGGAAGCCGCGGAGCGAACGGCGCGGCTCGTCGACCGGTTGAACGGCGCCCATCATGGAACGACGACTCTCGCCCTGGTGGTCGAATGCAATGCTCACCATACCGAGCTTGGCAAGAGTTCGGACGAACTTGTGCGCACCGGTCACGCACTGGCCTGCGCAAGAGACATGCGTATTGCAGTGCACGTGTCGGGAGGCACGCTGTCGCTCAAGATGGGGTTCACCAAGTACCGTCGCCAGACCGGGCGCAGCGACGTCGAATATCTCGAAAGTCTGGGCGTGCTCGATCACCGCTGGATCCTCAAGCACGGTATTCATTTCAGCGACCATGATATCGAACTCGTCGCATCGCGCGGAGCTCACGTGGTTTATACGCCGACTTCCGAATCGATGCGGGGGGGCGGACTTGGTCCCATCGTAACGCTGCGACGTTCCGGCATTAATTGCGCCCTCGGTACCGACGGCCCGGCAGTAGACTACAGCGTGGACATGGTCGAACAGATGAAAGCCTGCTGCTATCTGCAAGCCGTGCGCTATCGCGACGCACACGCAATCCCGCCGCGCGTGGCTCTGGAAATGGCAACGATCGGTGCAGCGCGCGCATTAGGTCTTGAGCGCGAAATCGGATCGATCGAAACCGGGAAGTTGGCCGACATCGTCGTGTTCGAGCGATCCCGGCCGCACTTGCGCATCCCGAGCGATCCGATCACGGCTCTCGTGAGAGCCGCGCGCGGCGCCGATGCACACTACGTCTTCATCGACGGCCGGCTCCTCCTGGAAGAAGGGTGCTTCGTCGCAGCCGCGGACTGCCGGACCGTGATCGATGCAGCGAAGCGGAGCGCTCAGGACATCATCCATGCCGCGGGACTGGAGCGCCTCACGGGATTACGCTGGCCCGTGCGTCCCACGCTCAAGTGACCACGGCACGCCTGTCAGTCTGCGTGAATGCCTGCACGCCGGATCACATCACCCCACTTTGCGACTTCCAGGCGAATATAATCGCCGAACTGCCGCGGAGTCGACGGTGTCAGCTCCGCGCCTCGCGCGAGCCATGTCTCGCGCGCTTCGCGTGAGCGAAGCATGGCGGTAACCTCCTTGTTTATCCTGTCGATCAGCTCATGCGGCGTACCTGCCGGCGCAAACAAGCCCATCCACACCAACGATTCGACTCCTCGATAACCGGATTCGGCTGCGGTGGGGATTTCCTGCGCACCTGGAAACCGCTTCGGCGCAAGAAGCGCAAGCGCATTGAGCTTCCCTGCGCGTACTTGCGGCAACGCTGTCGCAAGCGAGAGGAAAGAGAAATTCGTCTCGCCTGACAGTACCGCAATCAGCGCCGGACTCGCACCTTTGTAGGGGACGTGCCGTAACTGCAGCCCGGTGCGGCTGGCGAAGAGCGCGCCAGCCAGATGGCTCACGGTACCCGCACCCGCCGAGCTGAACGTGACATCTTCATGACGCACCTGCCACTGTGCAGCAAGCGTCGTCAGCGTTCCGGACGCGCTGGATGGATTGCCCACGAGTACCACCGGGGCACTCGAGAGCTGCGTAATCGGAGCGAAATCCCTGACCGGGTCATATGGCAGGTGACGGTAGACAAAAGTGGCTGCGGCAATGCTGCCGACATGGCCGATGGTCAGCGTATAACCGTCAGGAGTAGCCCGGGCGCCGATCGCAGCGGCAATCGTTCCACCCGTCCCACCGCGATTGTCGACGACGAAGCGCTGTCCCCAGCGCTCGCCGAGTCGCTGTGCAACGAGCCGCGCCATCAAGTCCGAGTCCGCGCCCGGCGACCCCGCAATCATGCGGACGGGCCTCTCCGGATAAGGCCGCTGCTCGGCAGCATGCGCAGGCACCGGTACACAAAGCACGTGCCCGACAAGCAATACGAGTCTGGCGAATCTCGACCAATGCATGCGGATTCTCCTCCAAACTCCGTTCGACCCGCGCGATGCAATATAGCATGTTCAGCGACCACCGACCCTTGGGTGTTTGGTGAAAACGCTCAGCCTTCAGCTTGGCTACTGATCTGTCATCGAATAGAGAGGTGGCCTTGTTTTCTCAGACACGGAATCCGGGCTGGATAAGTGGCTGAACCACTCAACTGAAACGGCATTGTTCGCGATGCGGCCCGATGAAGGAAGAGGGAAGTCGCAAGCCGTCAGCCGACGCCTCGTTCAGGCCGCGCGCGGCTCGCGCCGGATCGCGGCATTGACGGCCGGCATCACCTTCTCCGCCATCAGTTCCATCGAACGCCGGGCGAGCGCGGGATCGGCCCAGTCGTGGCCGGCGTAGAGCAGTGTGCCGAAGTCGCCCACCGTCTCCCGGAAGGCAAGGACCTGGTCGACGACATTCGCCACGCTGCCGCGAATCACGAGCCGATCGAGCAGGTACTCCACCGTGACGGCTTCGTCGGACATGTTGACGTCGTGCTTGTAGATATCCGCCTGCCCGTGGCTGCGGCGCTTGGTCAGAAGATTCCAGTAATAGAACCCGTACGGACCGCCGGGATCACCGGCGTAGCCGGCAGATTCACCGTGCCGCTGCCGAGCCGGATGCTTTTCGTATCGTGATTCCGCAACGTGAACCGGTCGATCGTCGCCTTCGCCCAAAAAGTTCAGGTTGTGCGGTAATCTCTGTCATCGGCGTCCACTTTGCCTCCCTCGGCGACCCTGGTGTCGTGGCGCCGAGAGCTCTCCAATGACCATAGTCGCGAAGTTCGAGATCCACTACTCCCAGTTCCTGGACCCGTCCGGCAGGGCAACGAGGCCGCTGCCGGAATTCGCCCGGGATCCCGCGGCGCTCGCCGCACTTTATCGCTGGATGGTGCTCATGCGCACCTATGACGCGAAGGCGATCGCGCTACAGAGAACCGGCCAGCTCGGCACCTACGCGTCGCTCCTCGGCAAGGAGGCCGTGGACGCCGGCATCGGCGGCGCCATGGCGCGGGAGGACGTATTCCTGATGACCTACCGCGAGAACGGGGCGCAGTTGATGCGCGGCGTGACGCTCGAGGAGCTCTTCCTCTACTGGGGCGGCGACGAACGGGGCTCCGATTTCGCGGGGCCGCGCGGGGACTTTCCGGTCTGCATCACGATCGCCGCCCATGCCGCGCACGCCGTCGGCGTGGCGTACGCGATCAAGCTCAGGCGCGAGCCGCGCGCCGCGGTCTGCGCGCTGGGCGACGGCGCCACTTCCAAGGGTGATTTCTACGAGGCGTTGAACGCGGCCGGAACCTGGCGCCTGCCGCTGGTGTTCGTCGTTACCAACAACCAGTGGGCCATCTCGGTGCCGCGCCGGCTGCAGAGCGCCGCGGCGACGCTCGCGCAAAAAGGGATTGCCGGCGGCATCGGGAGCGAGCAGGTCGACGGCAATGACGTCGTCGCGGTGCGCGAAGCCATGGACCGGGCGCTCGCGAAGGCGCGCGCCGGCGGCGGCGCATCGCTGATCGAGGCGCTCACCTACCGGCTCGGCGATCACACGACCGCGGACGACGCCAGTCGCTACCGCGTCCCGGACGAAGTAGCCGAGGCCTGGAAGCTCGAACCGCTGCACCGGCTGCGCGCATGGCTCGTGTCCTGCGGCGCATGGGACCGGGAACGGGAGGACGCGCTTCTCAAGGAATGCAACGACCGCGTGCAGGCGGCGGCACAGGCCTACCTCGACATGCCCCCGATCGGCCCCGAGGCGATGTTCGACCGGCTCTACGCGAAGCTTCCCGCCGCGATCCGGAAGCAGCGGGACGCCCTGCTCGCCAGGGGCAACCGATGACCCCGGCGAACGAGCCTCGCGCGCACGAACCGTGCCTCCCGCGTTCCGCCACGGCGGCGTAGCCATGGCGCAGGCGACCCTCGTCGAAGCGATCAACCTCGCGCTCAAGAACGAGATGGAGCGCGACCCGGCCGTCGTCGTGCTCGGTCAGGACGTGGGCATAGACGGCGGCGTGTTCCGGGCCACGCTCGGGCTGGCGGAGCGCTTCGGCCCCGAACGCGTCATCGATACCCCGCTCGCCGAGGCGTTGATCGCCGGCATGAGCATAGGCCTCGCCGTCGAGGGACTGAGACCAGTCGCGGAGATCCAGTTCTCCGGTTTCGCCTACACCACGATAGACCAGATCCTCAACCACGCCGGCCGCATGCGGCATCGCACCCGCGGGCGGCTCACCTGCCCCATGGTGCTGCGCACGCCCTGCGGCGCGGGGATCCATGCGCCCGAGCATCACTCCGAGAGCCCCGAGGCGATGTTCGCGCACATACCCGGGATCCGGGTGGTGTATCCCTCCTCCCCGCGTCGCGCGTACGGGCTCACCCTCGCGGCGATCCGCGATCCCGACCCGGTGGTGGTGCTGGAGCCCACGCGCCTCTACCGCCTGTTCCGCGAGGAGGTCACCGACGACGGTCAGGCGGCCGTGCTCGACCAGTGTCATGTCGCGCGCGAGGGGAGCGACGTCACGCTGATCGCATGGGGCGCGCTGGTGCACGAGGCGCTCTCGGCCGCCGCCGACCTCGCGGAACTGGGGGTGGCGGCGGAGGTGATCGATGTCGCGACGCTGAAACCGCTCGATGCAGACACGATACTCGCCTCCGTCGCCCGGACCGGGCGCTGCGTCGTCGCGACCGAGGCCCCCCGCACGTGCAGCTACGCCGCGGAGATCGCCGCGATCCTCGCCGAGGAGGGCCTGCTCACGCTGCTCGCCCCGGTGGCACGCGTCACCGCCTGCGACATCGTCGTGCCGCTGCCGCGCCTGGAGCACCGCTACCTGCCGGGCAAGGCGGAGATCGTGGCCGCAGCCCGGAAATGCCTGGAGTTCGCGTGACGGATCGATCCGGCGCCGGGAAAGGACGGGAATGAAGATCTTCAAGCTGCCGGACCTCGGCGAAGGCCTGCAGGAAGCCGAGATCGTGAAATGGCACGTCGCGCCCGGCGAGGACGTCGCCGCCGATCAGCCCATGGTGTCGGTGGAGACGGCGAAGGCCGTGGTGGACATTCCAGCGCCCTACCCGGGCCGGATCGCGAGGCTCTTCGGCAAGGCCGGCGACATCGCGCACATCGGCGCCCCGCTGGTCGCCTTCGAAGGCGAGAGCGGGACGGCCGATTCCGGCACGGTGGTGGGCTCGGTCGAAAGCGGCGGGGAAGTCATGGCGCCGCAGCCCGCAGGCCCCTCCCCGGTCGCGGCCGGCATCAAGGCCACACCCGCGGTGCGGGCCCTCGCGCGAAAACTCAACGTCGACCTCGCGATGGTCACGCCCACCGGCGCCGACGGCTTGCTCACGGCGCACGACGTGCAGCGTGCCGCGCGCATCCTCTCCGAGATCGGTCCCATGGAGGTCGTCCGCGGCGCGCGGCGCGCGATGGCGCAGAACATGGAACTCGCCACCGCGGAGGTCGCCTCGGCGACGATCATGGACGACGCCGACATCGATGCGTGGGCCCCCGGCACCGCTCCCATGCTGCGCCTGATCCGCGCGATCGTTGCCGGCTGCCGCGCGCAGCCCGCGCTCAACGCCTGGTACGAGAGCGAAAAGGTCGGGCGCTGGCTGATGAAGCGCGTGGATATCGGCATCGCGGTGGATACGCCCGATGGCCTCCTCGTGCCGGTGCTGCGCGACTGCGGGGAACGCGGCGTCGAGGACATCCGGGCCGCCCTCGCGAAGCTGATCGCGGACGCGCGGGCGCGCAGGGTTCCCCCGGAGGAACTGCGCGGCAACACCATCACGCTGTCGAACTACGGCTCGATCGCGGGGCGCTACGCCTCTCCCGTCGTGCTGCCCCCGACGGTCGCGATTCTCGGTGCCGGGCGCATCTCGCGGCAGGTGGTGGTGGTCAACGAGCGTCCCGCGGTGCGGCGCATGCTGCCGCTGTCGCTGACGTTCGACCATCGCGCCGTCACCGGCGGCGAGGCCGGGCGGTTCCTCAACGCGGTGATCGGGGATCTTCAGCGGCCCGATTGAGCGAGTGCCCCCGCTTCATCGGCGCCCGCGCTAGCGCGCGAGTTCCAGCGCCGCCAGGAGCGCCTTCACCTCCGCGTATTGTTCGTCGAGGTACCGGCGGAAATCGGCGCTGCCGAGGAACTCGTCGGAGAGCAACAGCTTGCGGCCTGCCTCCTTCCATTCCTCGGTGGCGGTCGCCTTGACGAGCGCGCCCTCCCAGAATGCGATCTGCTCGGCGCTCATGCCGCGCGGGCCGACGACCCCGCGCCAGTTCGAAACCACGGCGTTCACACCCTGCTCGCGCCAGGTCGGCACCTCCGCCATACCGCCCGGCAGCCGCTGCGGCGCGGCCACCGCGACCAATCTCACGCTGCCCTCCAGCACGCGCGGCAGCAGCAGGCTCACGGAGCCAGGCACGAGGTCGACGTGCCCCCCGAGGAGCGCGGTAATCGCAAGCGCCCCGGATTGGAACACGACGTTGCGTGCCTTGCGCACGTCGATCCCGGCGATCTTCAGCGCGCTCGCCACGCCCTGGTGGTTGGCGTTGCCGAGACTGGTCGCGATGCCGACCGAGAGCGCCTGCGGGTCTTTCTTCAGGATCTCGATCACTTCCCGTCCGTTCTTCACCGGCGAGGCCGCCTTCACCGCGACGGTGATGTACTCGCCGAAAAGCCGCGCGAGCGGCGTAAGTTCGCCGAAGTGGGGACCGCGGCCCACGATGTTGTTGGTGACGAGACTGCCCGAGGCGATCGCCACGGCGTGGCCGTCCGTTCGCTGGTTCAGGTAGCTGTAGAGCACGGCACCGCCGCCGCCTACCCGGTTGCCGGCGGTGACGGGCACCCCGATCACGCGGTTCTCCTGCCACAGCTTCTGCAGCAGGCGCGCGGTGCGGTCCGGCCCGCAGCCGGGCGCGCAATTCGCGGAAATCTCCACGGCCTTTTCCGGCAGCCACGGCTTTTGCGCGCCGGCCGGCGCGCCCGCGAATGCCAGCACCAGGCAGGCGGCGCAGGCGGCAACGCGCGTTGAATTCGGACCCGAATCGCTCACCTCATCCTCCTCGTCAGCGCTCTACCGGCAGCTTCCTGTCGTTCCAGTCGATCATGCCGTCGCGCAGATTGTAGACCCGCTCGTAACCCAGACCGTAGAGCATCGCGGCGGCAGTTGTGCTTCGCACGCCGGAGCGGCAAACGGCGACGATAGGCCGCCCCCGGTACGGTTCGAGCTCCGCTGCCCGCGCCGGCAGTTCGCGCAGCGGGATGAGGATGCTTCCCGCTATGTGGCCGAGCGGCCCGCGGTATTCCTCGGGCTCGCGCACGTCAACCACAACCGGGGGATTCTGCGCGGCGAGCTGGCTCGCCACCTCCTCCACCGTGAACTGTCGCACCCGGTTCAGCTCCACGAGATCCGGGAACTTCGTCCGGTCATCGTCGATCGCGGTCTGGTTCGGCTGCAGGACTTCCTGAATCTTGTCGGGCAGCGGAAAGTCGATGCTCGCCATGAGCGCCGCGTATTCGTCGCGCGAGCGCCCGGCGATGCGCGGGTTGTGCCGTTTCTCGTGACCGATGCTCGATTGCGTGTTGCCGCGGTAGTCGTGGGCGGGAAACACCAGCGTTTCGTCCGGCAGCGTGAAAAGGCGCCCGGTAATCGAATCGTACTGCTGCCCGGCGTCGCCTCCCGCGAAGTCGGCCCGACCCGTGCCGCCGATGAGGAGCACGTCACCCGTGAACACCCGGTCGCCGGCGTGGAGACTGATACTGTCGGGCGTGTGCCCGGGCGTGTGCAGCACCGCGATACGCGCCTCGCCGAGCTCGATCGCGTCGCCCTGGTCGACGTGCTCGGTCACGACGGGCGCGGGCGCCCGCCGGTGCATGATGAGTCGCGCGCCGGTCAGGGCCGCAAGCTGGAATGAACCCGTGGGGTGGTCGGCGTGGGTATGCGTATCGACCAGCGCGTCCAGCGTCAGCCGGCGGTAGGCGAGAAACGCGAGGTAGCGGCTGATGTTCTCCCGCAGGGGGTCGATCAGGAGCGCCTTGCCGGTGCGCTCGCATGCGACGACGTAGGTCTTGCACTTGCCACGGTTCAACTCCGGAAAGTGCTGCATGTCCGCTTCCCTCCTCCCGAACCCGGCACCCGAACGGCCCTCGACTCGCGCAGCTCGCCGGCAACACCCGCAGGTTGTGCGGGTCGGGGATCTCGTCTCGCGTCACGATCCACGGGCCGCACGGACAGAACGTGTCGAACGAGCTGGAGCGATCGCATCGCTTGCGCCGATGAACTGGAGGTCGCGCGCCACCGGCAGCCCCCTGTCGCGATGGTCGACCGCGTGTTGCCGCGGAAGTCGTGGGCCGCGAAGACGAGGGTACCGTGGGGCCGCGCGAGAGCCGCTGCGACGGCGGCGGCCAAGGCAGCACCGGCCCGCACCCGAATCCCGGGGCGAAGGCCCCCACCGCCTCGTCCCGGGGCGAGAGCGCGAAAGCCGCCTCAGGCGGCTGCGCGCGCGGCGATCACGTCCTGCGCGATCTTGCGGAACTCGGCTTCGGTCAGCAGCCGCTTGTTGGTGAGGGAATAGGACTTGACCGCGGCCGTCATCTTGAGCGCTTCGTCATCGCTCGCCTCGATGCCCATCTCGCCGAGCCACGCCTTGACGGAGTCGATGCCGCTGCCCTTGCCCATCACGACCTCGGCGGGCGGCTGCCCGACGAACTCCGCGCGCACGGGGAAGAGCTCCGTCGCGTTCTCCTCGCCGCAATTCTTGTACCAGCTCGCGATGATGCCGGATTCGATCTGGTAGAGCTGCCTGCCGACGACCGGCTTGTTCGAGGGCACGTCGACCCCGGTGAGCTTCTGCACCAGCCGGGCGAGCGGCGTCAGCTTCTTGTAGTTGAGACCGACATCCACTCCGTACATCGTGAGCAACCCCATGACGGTTTCCTCCATCGGCGTGTTGCCCGCGCGCTCGCCGACACCGAGCACCGTCGTGTGCAGGACCTCGACGCCTTCGGCGGCGGCCATGATCGTGTTCGCGACGCCCATGCCGAAGTCCTGGTGGAAATGCGCCTCGAGGCGCTTGTTGATGCGCTTCTTCACCTCGCGGACGAAGTAGCGCATCGCGTGCGGCGACACGACCCCGAAAGTGTCCACCAGGGCGAGCGCGTCCATGTGGCCCTCGGTCGCGACCCGGTTGATGAGGTTGAGCACCCAGTTCATCTCCGAGCGCGAGAAATCGATCGGGAAGAACACGACTTCGAGGCCGTTCTTCTGCGCGAACCGGGTGGCCTCGATCGACGTTTCGATCGCTTTCTCCATCGGCCACTTGTATGCCAGGTCGACCATGTGCTGGCTGGACGGTATTTCCATCACGACGCCGTTGACGCCGGTGTCGATCGCGCGCTGGACGTCCTCTTTCATGCAGCGCGAGAAGGCGAAGATCTGCGGGCCGAGGTTGCGCTTCGCGATCTCCCTGATCGCCTCGGCATCGGAGGGCGAAACGATGGGCATGCCCGCTTCGATGCGGTGCACGCCGGCTTCCGCGAGCGCTTCGGCGATGCGGATCTTGTCGTCCTTGCTGAGGATGATGCCGGTCTGCTGTTCCCCGTCGCGCAACGTGATGTCGTGGATCTTGATCTGTTTCGCGAACTTGAGATCCTTGCGCACCTCGTCCGCGTAGTTCCACTGGCTCACGAACCAGTTGTTGGTCTTCCACGGTTGATCGGCCATCTGCGGCTCCTTGCGAGTTGATCGGTGCGAGAAGGAAGGAGGTGAATTTTCGAAGAATATCAAGAGACTGTCAAGAAGCCGCACGCGCCGCGCGAGCGCATCCGGCATTACACGGGCCGCGCCCGGTTGCGAAGCGCGCCTATGCCCTGCACCTCGCACACGCACTCGTCGCCCTCCTTGAGGAAAACGGCCGGCGTGCGCCTGAAACCGACTCCGGAGGGCGTGCCGGTCGCAATGAGATCGCCCGGCAGGAGCGTCGTGCCCCGCGAGAGGAACGTGATGATCGCCGGGACGCCGAAGATCATGTTGCCGGTGGTCGAATTCTGCATTTCCCTGCCGTTAAGGAGCGTGCGCAACCGCAGGACGTGCGGATCGGGAATCTCGTCGCGCGTCACGATGTACGGTCCCCACGGACAGAAGGTGTCGAGCGACTTGCTCCGGTCCCATTGCTTCGGACCGAGGAACTGCAGATCGCGCGCGGAGACGTCGTTCACCACCGTGTAACCCATGACGTAGTCGAGCGCATCCCTTTCCGCCACGTCGCGCGCCCGCCTGCCAATCACCACGCCCAGCTCCACTTCGTAGTCGACTTCCCGCGTGACGGACACCGGCCACACGATGTCGTCGTGGGGTCCGCATACCGAGCTCGTGAACTTGCTGAACGGCACCGGCGCGGCCGGAACCGCGAGGCCGGTCTCCTTGCAGTGATCCGCGTAGTTCAGGCCGATCGCGACGATCTTGGAGGGCTGTCGTATGGGCGGCAGCACTTCCACGTCGGACAGGGCGTACGACCGGGCGCCGCCGTCGTCGAGGGCGTTACGCACGCGGTCGAGGGCGCCGTTTCCGCCGCGGGCGATTTCGAGCAGGTCGCCGTCGGCTCCCGCCGGCAGGCCGGCCGCCGCGAGGTCGATGACGCGGTGACCCTTCAGCACCCCGGGCCGCGGCCTGCCATCCGCGGAGAACGCGAGCAGCTTCATTTCAGTCCTCCGCGGCGATCATGGTGCCGCCGCGAACGGGACGGCGCGATCCGCGCGCGGCCGGAAGCCACCGCCCGGCGCGCCCCGCGCGGGCCGGCGCGGACGCCTCATTCACGATTCACGCGCGCCGGCGCCGCGCCTTGAGGTACCAATCGAGTATCCGCGCGCCGTTCCAGATGAGCACGCCGCGCTCCCGCGCGAGGCGCCGCATGACGTCTTCGAAATACTTGATGCGGTGGGGCACCCCGGAAATGTACGGATGCACGGCGATGGCCATCACCTTGGCCCGGTCCCGGCCCTCCTTGTGCAGGCGCTCGAAAGTGTCCATGCAGCGCGTCACGAATTCCGCGCCGGGGTGGTGCTGGACCACCATCATCGCGATGTCGTTCAGCTCGAGCGTGTACGGGAGCGTGACGAGGCTCCCGCCACGCACGTCGATCGTGCAGGGCTCGTCGTCGATCACCCAGTCGGCGACGTAGCGGATGCCCGCGGCCGCGAGGTACTCGGGCGTCTCCAGCGTTTCCGTGAGCCCCGGTCCCATCCACCCCACGGTCCGCCGCCCCGAATACCGCGTCAACTGGCGCACCGCCCGGCGAATCATCCCCGCTTCGTCCGGCTCCGAATGAATCGGGCGCTGGTCCCAGGAATGGCCCATGAACTCCCAGCCGGCGGCGCGCGCGGCGCGCGCGACCGGCGGGTAGTCGAGGCAGACGCGGGCGTTGATCGAGAGCGAAGGCACGATGCCGAGTTCGTCGAGCACCGCCTTCAGGCGCCAGAACCCGACCCGCATGCCATACTCGTGCCAGCCCCAGTGCGCAACGTCCGGCAGCCGCGTGACGCCGGTCGGCGGCGGCAGTACCTGCCGCGGCATTGTCCTCGCGATATCCCAGACTTCCACGTTGACGACCGGCCACACCACGACTCGCGCGCGATCCGGCAGCACGAGCGGCGGGCGTTCGACGATGGCCGAGTAACGAATGCGCTTTTCCGGATTCATGAGAGCCCTCCTCGATTACCGCGCGGCGCCCCGCTGCGCCTTCCTGCCCATCGCCTCGATCCGCTTCAGGATGAACGGCAGGAAGATGGAGAAGACGGACATCGCCACCAGCACGATGCAGATCGTGCTGCCGACGAAGATCTTCGGATTGCCGCCCGAAATGGTCATCGCCTGCCGGAACGATTGCTCCATGATGCCGCCCAGCACCAGCGCGAGCACCATGGGAGCGAGGGGAATGTCCACCTTCCGGAAGACGTAGCCCATGACGCCGAAGATGAGCCCGAAATACAGCTCGACCGGGTTGCCGTTGATCGCGTAAAGACCGATGGTGGAGATCGCGAGAATGAGCGGCATGAGTATGCCCCCGGGAATGTAGAGCAGCCGCACGAAGATGCCGATCAGCGGGATGTTCAGGACGAGCAGCATCAGGTTGCCGATGTACATGCTGTCGATCAACCCCCACACGAGGTCCGGGCGGTTCTGGAAGAGCAGCGGCCCCGGCTGGATGCCCCACATGATGAACGCGCCCAGCATGACCGCGGTCGCGCCGCCGCCGGGTATGCCGAGCGTGAGCAGCGGCACGAGCGCCCCGGCGGTGTCCGAGTTGTTGGAGGACTCCGGCCCGGCCACGCCTTCGATCGCGCCGCGGCCGAACTCCTCCGGGTGCTTCGAAATCCGCTTCTCCCACACGTACGACATGATCGAGGCGATGGTGCCGCCCGCGCCGGGCAGCACGCCGATCACGAAACCGACGAGGCTGCCGCGCAGGATCGGCATCACCGAGCGCTGCCACTCCTCGCGCGTCACCCACAGCCGTCCCCTGAGCTTGATGATCTCCGGGCGCACGCCCTTCGACATGTCCTCCAGCGCGGTCAGCACCTCGCCGATCGCGAACAGCCCCACCACCGCGATGACGAACCCGACGCCGTCCTGGAGCTCCGGCACGCCCATCGTGTAGCGCGGCTGCCCGCTCTGGAGATCGATGCCGATCGTCGCGATCATCAGGCCGAGTATGGTCGAGATCATCGCCTTGGCGGCCGATTTCCCGGCGAGCGAGGAGACTGCCGTCATCGCGAAGAACATGAGCGTGAAGTACTCGGCCGGTCCGAACTTGAGCGCCATCGCGGTGAGCGGCAGCGCGAAGAGCGTCAATCCGAGAATGCCGATCGTGCCGGCGATGAAGGAGCCGATCGCCGAGATCGCGAGCGCGGCGCCGGCGCGGCCGTTCTTCGCCATCTCGTAGCCGTCGATCGCGGTCATGACGGAGGACGCCTCGCCCGGGGTCTTGATGAGGATCGCCGTCGTCGAGCCGCCGTAGCGCGCGCCGTAGAAGATCCCGCACATCATGATGAGCGCGGAGGTCGGATTCATCCCGTAGGTCACCGGGATGAGCAGCGCGATCGTGGCCGACGGGCCGATCCCGGGCAGCACGCCGATGATCGTGCCGAGGAAGCAGCCGAGGAAGGTGTACCAGAGGTTGACCGGCTGCAGGCAGACCGCGAAACCGTTCAGGATGTGGGTCAGGGTATCCATGGTCCTAGAGGGGCAGGAAGCCCTTGGGCAGACTTACGTCGAGGGTCACGAACAGCCAGTAGGTGAAGGCGGAGAAGCCCGCCGCGGTGACGGCGTTCGCGATCCACCTGCCCCGGTGAAACCAGGCCATGAGCGCGAGCAGGTAGACGGCGGTCGCGACGACATAGCCGGCCGCCTCGAACGACGCGTAGTAGACGCCGGTCCATACCGTCACGGCGAGGAGCACCCGGATGACGCCCCACTCGAACGGCGGCTCGTCCGCCGACTGCGCGGGCCCGCCCGCCTTTTTCTCCTTCCACATTTCGAAGCCCAGCATCGCCGCCGCCAGCAGCATGGCGACTCCGAGGAGGTCGGGAAAGGCCTTGGGTCCGAGCGGGTCGCCGATTTCCAGCGAGGGTATCAGCGTGGTGGCGTAGAGATACACGATCGCCAGCACGATCGTACACGCGAGTATGACGCGATCGATCATCGACAGGGACTCCTCCTGGTGTGCCGCGCGCGTGTCATCTTGTGTCTCACAGCGGCGGGATGGGCGCGCGGCGCCGCCCCGAACGGCGGGTCACAGTTTACCCAAGATCGGGGACAGTGTCCCGCGCGCCCCGCGGATCCCCCGCTGCCGGCGCAGCGGATATAATCGCCCCGCCGCGCCCGCGATCCCGACCGCATCCGGCTCCGCGCGCCCGCCGATGAGCCAGTCCAATCTGCTGCCGCAGGGAGGCTTCAACCGCATGCTGCTCGCGCGCGAGGGCTACGTCCTCTACAACGCGAACGACGTCTACATCGGGCAGGCGATCGAGCGCTACGGCGAGTACGGGGAGATCGAGGCGCAGCTCCTGCGCCAGCTCGTCCCGCGCGGCGGCGTGGCGATCGAGGTCGGCGCCAACATCGGCACCCACACGCTGGTCCTCGCGCACGCCGCGGGTCCCGGCGGTTTCGTCTACGCCTACGAGCCGCAGCGGGTCGTGTTCCAGGCGCTCTGCGCCAACCTCGCGCTGAACAGCATCGTGCACGTCGACGCGCGCCACGCCGCGGCGGGATCCGCGGCAGGGTGGGTGCTGATACCCGACATCGACTACACCCGCACCGGGAATTTCGGCGGCGTGTCCGTGGATCGTTTCGAGAGCGGCCGCCGCGTGCGCAGGGTCGCCCTCGATGGTGATCTCGAACCCGCGCGGCTCGACCTCGTGAAGATCGACGTGGAGGGCATGGAACTTGACACGCTGCTCGGGGCTGCCGGGCTCATCGCGCGGTTCCGGCCGGCGCTCTACGTCGAGAACGACCGGCTCGATCGCTCCGAGGCGCTCATCCGCCACCTGCACGCGCTCGACTACCGGCTCTACTGGCACCTGCCGCCGCTTTACAATCCGGAGAACTTCTTCGGCGAGCGCGAGAACCTTTATCCCGGCATCGTGTCAGTGAACATGCTCGGACTGCCCCGGGCGCGCCCGCAGTCCGTTCAAGGGCTGCCGGAGATTACCGATCCCGCCGACCATCCGATGAAGCACCGCCCCGCGAGCGAGCGATGAGCTCTCCGGCGACACCACCCGCGCCCCACGCCGCCGCGCCCGGCCTCCTTGCGCGACTTGCCGGGATCGTCGGGCCACGCGGGCTCGTCACCGATGCCCGCGAGATGGAACCGTATCTCGTCGACTGGCGGCGCCACTACCGCGGCGCGGCCCTCGCGGTGGCGAGACCGGCATCCACCGCCGAAGTGGCGGCGGTGATGCGCGAGTGCGTCGCCACGCGGACATGCGTGGTTCCACAGGGCGGCAATACCGGCATGTGCGGCGGCGCGACGCCGTCCCCGGCCGGAAACGGCATCGTCGTCTCGCTCTCGCGCATGAACCGCATTCGCGAAGTGGACGCGCTCAACAACACCCTCACGGCGGAAGCCGGGTGCGTGCTCGCGAACGTCCAGGAGGCGGCGCTCGCGGCCGACCGCTTTTTCCCGTTGAGCCTCGGCGCGGAGGGCAGCTGCCAGATCGGCGGCAACCTCGCGACCAACGCGGGCGGCGTGAACGTGCTGCGCTACGGCAACGCGCGCGAACTCGCGCTGGGGCTCGAGGTGGTGCTGCACGACGGGCGTGTCTGGAACGGCCTGCGGGGGCTGCGCAAGGACAACACGGGCTACGATCTAAAGGACATCTTCATCGGCTCCGAGGGCACGCTCGGCATCATCACCGCCGCCGTGCTGAAGCTCTTTCCCCGCCCGCGCGCGCGCCTGACGGCGCTCGTCGCCGTCGACGCTCCCGCGGCGGCGGTCGAATTGCTCGCGCGGCTGCGCGGCGCCTGCGGCGAACGCGTTTCGGCGTTCGAGCTCGTCTCGCGCCTGTGCGTGGAACTCGTCGTGCGGCACATCCCGGGCTCGCGCGAGCCGCTCGGCGGGCGGCATCCCTGGCACGTGCTCGTCGAGCTCGCCGACGCCGGGCCGGCGCCGACGCTGCGCGAGGATTTCGAGCGCGCGCTCTCCGGCGCGCACGAGGCGGGACTTGCCCGCGACGCGGTGATCGCGGAGAGCACCGCGCAGGCGCAGGCACTGTGGCGCCTGCGCGAGAGCATACCGGAGGCCTCGCGCGACGAAGGTCTCCTCTACCGCCACGACATCTCGATCGCGGTGAGCCGGCTGCCCGCCTTCATCGCGACCGCGGCGGCCGCGCTCGAACGCGCCTTTCCCGGGGCGCGCATCGTGTGCTTCGGCCATCTCGGCGACGGCAACCTGCACTACAACTGCCTCGTCCCGGGCCGGCGCCACGTCGACCCGGCGGCGCGGGACGCGACCGACGTCAGCGATCTCGTCCTCGACATCGTGCGCGAGCACGGCGGCAGCTTCAGCGCGGAGCACGGCATCGGGCAGTCGAAGCGTGCCGCGCTCGCGCGCTACAAGAGCCCGCTCGACATCGCGATCATGCGCGATCTCAAGCGCGCGCTCGATCCCCTGAACCTCATGAACCCCGGGAAAGTGCTGCCCGATGGATGATGGGTGGCGGGTGATGGGCAGAACGGCAGCGAACCGGGTGCATCATGGCTGACAAGGTGAGCAAGTCCGAAGCGCATTGGAAGCGCCTGTTGACGCCCGCGCAGTACCACATCATGCGCGAGCAGGGCACGGAACCGCCCTTCACCGGCGCCTACTGGAACCACCACGATACCGGCACGTACCGGTGCGCGGGCTGCGGCGAGGCGCTGTTCTCCTCCGAGCACAAGTTCGACTGCGGTAGCGGCTGGCCGAGTTTCTGGCGGCCGGCCCGGGGGGAAGCCGTCGCGACCGGGACCGACGCGAGCCACGCCATGCACCGAGTGGAGGTCCGCTGCGGCCGCTGCGACGCCCATCTCGGCCACGTGTTCGAGGACGGGCCGCTCCCCATGGGGCTGCGCTATTGCATCAACACGGCGTCCCTCGACTTTCGCGGGACCGGCAAATGACGAGCGGCGATTTTCGCCGCGCCGCCCGCCATTCCCTATCGCGCCGCGAGAGGCGATAATAGCCGCCGATGAAGTTCCTGTTCGACATCTTCCCGGTAGTCCTGTTCTTCGTCGCCTGGAGCTACTACGACATCTTCGTCGCCACGGCCGTGGCGATCGCGACCACCATCGTCCAGGTCGCCTGGGTGTGGGCGCGGCGCCGGCGCGTGGACAACATGCTCTGGATCACGCTCGCGATCATGGTGCTCTTCGGCGGCGCGACGCTCGCGTTCCGCGACCCGACCTTCATCAAGATCAAGCCCACCGTGCTCTACTGGGCGTTCGCCGCCGTGCTGATCGGCGCGCAGGCGCTGTTCGGCAAGAACCTCGTTCGCGCGATGATGGAGAAGCAGATCACCGTGCCCGACCCGGTGTGGTGGAAATTGAACGCGAGCTGGATCGGGTTCTTCGCCGTGATGGGCGTGCTGAACCTCTACGTCGCGTACGCCTTCTCCGAGGCGGTCTGGGTCCGGTTCAAGGTATTCGGCGGCATCGGCCTCATGCTGCTGTTCGTCGTCGTCCAGGTTCTCATGCTCGCGCGCCATATCGAGGACAAGGGGACCGAGTGACCGACACCCCGACCCTGATACGCGAGAGGCTCGCGGCGCTCGAGCCCGAGTTGCTGGAATTGAAGGACGACTCCGCGCGGCACGCGGGCCACGCCGGCGCGCGCGAGGGCGGCGGGCACTTCAGCGTGTACATCGTGGCCGGGCGTTTTTCGGGCGTGCCCGTCCAGCGCCGCCACCGCATGGTGTACGAGGCGCTCGGCCCGCTGATGCGCCGGGAAATTCACGCGCTGGCGCTCACCACCTGCGCGCCGGAAGAGATCGATGGCCCACAACGACGGAAAGGCACCGGATGAACACACGCAGGATGACGATGGCCGCGGCGGCGGCGCTGTTTGGCGGCGTGCTCGCCGCCGGCGCGCTCGCCCAGATCAAGGTGAATGGCCGGGAGATTCCCCAGAGCCGGATCGACGCGCTGGTGAAGAGCCAGGTCGCGCAGGGACGCCCCGACACGCCCGAGCTGAGGAACGCGGTGAAGGACGAGCTCGTGAACCGCGAGCTCTTCGCCCAGGAAGCGCAGCGCCGCGGCCTCGACAAGCACTCCGAGGTCGCCAACCAGATCGCCTACGCGCGCCAGGGAATTCTGGTGAGCGCGCTGCTCCAGGAGTACATGAAGACAAATCCGGTCAACGACGACGCGATGAAGAAGGAGTACGAGCGGGTCAAACCGCAGATTCCGGCGAAGGAGTACAAGGCGCACCACATCCTGGTCGACAAGGAGGACGACGCCAAGGGGTTGATCGCGCAGATCCGCAAGGGCGCGAGTTTCGAGAAGCTCGCCTCGGAGCGCTCCAAGGACCAGGGCTCCAAGGGCAAGGGGGGCGAGCTCGACTGGTCGCCCGCCGAGCGCTACGTGAAACCCTTCGGTGACGCGCTCGCGAAACTCAAGAAGGGGCAGGTCACCGAGGCGCCGGTGCAGACGCAATTCGGCTGGCACGTGATCCGGCTCGACGACGAGCGCGCGACCAAGATGCCCACGTTCGACGAAGTAAAGCCGCAGATCCAGCAGATGCTCCATAACCAGATGGTGCAGAAGCTGATCGCGGAACTGCGCGCGAAGGCGAAGATCGAATAGCGGCGCGAGCGAGCGACGCGGTTCCGGTCGATGCGGGCATGGAGCGGCGCGAATTCCTCGCGGCCTGCGCTTCGGCCTGCACCCTGCGGGCGGGTGAAGCGTGGCCCGCGGCGACCCTCGAGCCCAGGTTCTATTTCCGCGCCCGGTTGACCGACGCCGGCGGCGCGCCGCTGCGGGCGTCACGGCTCGTCGCCGGGCGCAACTACCTCTTCCACTACCCGTACGAAGCAACGCCGTGCTTCCTGCTCAACCTCGGCAGACCCGCGGGAGCCCCGGTCGAGCTGAAAACGGGGGATGGTTCGGTCTACCAGTGGCCCGGCGGCGTCGGCCCCGGCCGCGCGCTCGTCGCCTATTCCGCCATTTGCGCGCACCGCATGACCTACCCCACGCGGCAGATCAGCTTCATCAGCTACCGGGAGCGATCGACCTCGCCCGCCAGCCATCGCCCGAACGTGATTCACTGCTGTTCCGAGCACAGCGAGTACGACCCGGCAACCGGGGCACGCGTGGTCGGCGGACCCGCGGCGCAGCCGCTCCCGGCGATCCTGCTGGAATACGATGCCGCGGGCGACGGCCTCACCGCCGTCGGCACGCTGGGGCGCGAGCTCTTCAACGCGTTCTTCGAGAAGTTCGGATTCAAGCTCGCGCTCGATTACGGCCCCGGCATGCGCCGCCGGATCGCGGAGCGCACGGCAGTCGTGGAACTCGAAGCCTTCTGCAAGCAGCAGGTACGTTGCTGACGCGGCAGCCGGTAACCGGTTGGCGGTAACCAGTTCGCAGTAACCAGTTGGCAGTAAGGAGTGGACAGTAACCCGTTGGCAGTAGGGAGTGGACAGCAGTCGCACACCGCTCACTACCGCCCGCTCGTTACCGCACACTGACTGCTCCGGGGCTACCCGCACCAGCGGCGCGCGTTGCGGAACATCGCCAGCCACGGCCCGTCCTCTCCCCATTCGCGGGGATACCACGAGTTCTGCACCGCGCGGAACACGCGCTCAGGGTGCGGTATGACGATGGTGAAGCGCCCGTCCGGCGTGGTGAAGCCGGTGACGCCGCCCGGCGAGCCGTTCGGATTGCAGGGATAGGTCTCGGTCGCGGCGCCGCGGTTGTCGATGTAGCGCAGCGCCACGAGCGGCTCGCCGGCGCCGGCGGGCTCGGCGCGCCCTTCCCCGTGGGCAACGGCCACCGGCAGGCGGCCGCCCGCCATGCCGGCAAAGAAGAGCGAGGGCGAGCGCACGATCTCCACCATGACGAAGCGCGCCTCGAACTGCTCGGAGCGGTTGCGCACGAAGCGCGGCCACGAGCGAGCGCCCGGTATCAGCTCGCGGAGATTCGCCATCATCTGGCAGCCGTTGCACACGCCCAGCGCGAACGAGTCGGAGCGCGCGGTGAACGCCTCGAACGCGTCACGCGCCCGGGCATTGAAAAGGATGGACTTCGCCCAGCCCTCTCCCGCCCCCAGCACGTCGCCGTACGAAAACCCGCCGCCCGCCGCGAGCCCGCGGAATCCGGCGAGCGTCGCCCGCCCGGACACGAGGTCGGTCATGTGCACGTCGACGGCCTCGAAACCCGCGCGATCGAACGCCGCCGCCATCTCGGTCTGCCCGTTTACCCCCTGCTCGCGCAGTATCGCGACCCGCGGGCGGACCCCGGCCGCCACGAACGGCGCGCCGGCGGCGGGCTCCCGCGGGAGCGCGACATGCAGTCCCGGATCGGCCGTGTCGCCGATGCGCGCGAACTCCTCGTCCGCGCACGCCGGGTTGTCCCGCAGGCGCTGCATGTGCCAGGTGGTTTCCGACCAGGCGCGGTTGAGTTCGACACGCGCCTCGTCGAGTAGCGGCGCGCCGCCCGAGCGGATGAGAAGCCGCGGCTCGGTGGTGACCGAGCCGATGCGGTGGCAGCGCAGCGCAGCGAGCGTGAACACGAGTTGCGCGGCCCTGCTCGCCTCGCCGCGCCGCACCTGCACCACCGCGCCGAGTTCCTCGTTGAAGAGTACTTCCAGGGGAGAGCGCGCGCTCACGAGATCGGAGATGTCGAGCTCCACGCCGCAGCGCCCGGCGAACATCATCTCGCACACCGTCGCGAAGAGGCCGCCGTCGGAGCGGTCGTGGTAGGCGAGGAGCCTGCCCTCCGCGCGCAGCTGCTGCACGGCGTCGAAAAACGCCCGCAGCCGCTCCGTGTTGACATCGGGGGCGCTCTCCCCCAGGCCGCCGTAGACCTGCGCGAGCGCGGAGCCCCCCATCCGGCACTGGCCGCCTCCGAGGTCGACGAACAGGAGCTCGGTCTCGCCGCGATCGGCGAGGAGCTGCGGCGTCAACGTCGAGCGCACGTCGGCGAGCGGCGCGAACGCGGACACGACGAGCGAGAGCGGCGCAACGACCTCGCGCGCTTCCCCGCGCTCGCTCCACGCCGTCTTCATCGACAGGCTGTCCTTGCCCACCGGTATGCTGATCCCGAGCTGGGGACACAGGCCGCGCGCGACGGCCCGTACCGTGTCGAAGAGCGCGGCGTCCTCCCCCGGGTGGCCCGCCGCTGCCATCCAGTTCGCCGAAAGCTTGATGTCCGACAGTCGCGCGACCGGGGCGGCCGCGATGTTGGTGATGGCCTCTCCCACGGCGATGCGTCCGGAAGCCTCGGGATTCACCAGCGCGAGCGGCGCGCGCTCGCCCATCGCGAACGCCTCGCCGCGATACGTCCCGAATCCCGCCAGGGTGACCGCCACGTCGGCGACCGGTACCTGCCAGGGGCCGACCATCTGGTCGCGCGCGGTCATGCCGCCCACGGTCCGGTCGCCGATGGTGACGAGGAAGGTCTTGTCGGCGACCGCGGGCAGCCGCAGCACCCGGTACGCGGCCTCCCGCAGGTCGATGCCGCTCCGGTCGAACGAAGTGCGCACGCGCTCGATGCGCGAGACCCGGCGCGTCATCCGCGGGGGCGCGCCGAGCAGCACCGCGAGTTCCATGTCGACCGGCGCGTTACCCGCGTCGGGATCGACCACGGCGAGCCGCCCGCCGCCGTTCACCGTCCCGATGACGGCGAAGGGGCAGCGCTCGCGCTCGCACAGGTCGCGAAAGCGGGAGAGGTCCTCCGGCGCGATCGCGAGGACGTAGCGCTCCTGCGCTTCGTTGCACCAGATTTCGAGCGGGGACATGCCCGGCTCCTCGCTCGGGATCGCCCGCAGGTCGACGTGCGCGCCGCAGCCGGCCGCGTGCACCAGCTCCGGGACGGCGTTCGCGAGTCCGCCCGCACCCACGTCGTGTATCGACAGTATCGGGTTCGCCTCCCCGAGCTCCCGGCAGCGGTCGATCACTTCCTGCGCGCGCCGCTGCATCTCCGGGTTGCCGCGCTGCACCGAGGCGTAGTCGAGCCCTTCATCGTTCGCGCCGCTCGCCATGCTGGAGGCAGCGCCGCCCCCCAGCCCGATCAGCATGCCGGGGCCGCCGAGCTGCACGAGCAACGCGCCCGGGGGCACCGGCCGCTTGAACACGTGCCCGGCGCAGACGCTGCCGATGCCACCCGCGATCATGATCGGCTTGTGATAGCCGCGCCAGATACCGTCCACGCGCTGCTCGAAGGTCCGGAAATAGCCGGCGAGGTTGGGGCGCCCGAACTCGTTGTTGAACGAAGCGCCGCCCACCGGGCCCTCCAGCATGATGGCGAGCGGCGAGGCGATGCGCGAAGGCCGGCCGGCGCCGACCGTCTCCCATGGCTGCACGAACCCGGGAATCTCGAGGTTCGATACGGAGAATCCGGTAAGCCCCGCCTTGGGCCTGCCGCCGCGGCCGGTCGCCCCCTCGTCCCGGATCTCGCCTCCCGAACCGGTCGCCGCGCCGGGAAACGGAGAAATCGCGGTCGGATGGTTGTGCGTCTCCACCTTCATGAGCGTGTGGGTGAGCGCATCCACGTGGCGATAGACTCCCGCCGCGCCGGGATGAAATCGCGCGACGCCGGCGCCTTCCATGACGGCAGCGTTGTCGGCGTAGGCGACGAGCGTACCCGCCGGCGAGCGCTCGTGCGTAGCGCGGATCATGTCGAGGAGCGTTTGCGCCTCGTGCCGCCCGTCGATCACCCACCTCGCGTTGAAGATCTTGTGGCGGCAGTGCTCGGAATTCGCCTGCGCGAACATCACGAGCTCGGCGTCGGTGGGATCGCGCCCGGCGCGGGAGTAGTACGCCGCGAGGTAGGCGATCTCCTCCTCCGAGAGTGCGAGCCCCATTTCCCGGTTCGCGCGCGCGAGCGCCGGCGCCGCACCGCCGGCGAGGCTCACGCTCCCGAGCGCCCGGCGCTCGTGGCGCTCGAAAAGCCGCCACGCCTCGTCGAACGCGCCGAGCGTCGCTTCGGTCATCCGGTCGTGCAGCAGCGCCGCGAGTTCGCCGCGCTCCGCGGCCGCGAGCGAAGCGCCGCCGCGCGTCTCGATGTGGTAGGCAAGGCCGCGCTCGATGCGCCGCACCGCGTCGAGACCGCAGCTCCACGCGATGTCGGTCGCCTTGGACGACCAGGGAGAAACCGTGCCGAAACGCGGCACCACCAGCACGAGCTCGCCGCGCGCGCCCTCGAGCGGGGGTAGCCCGTACCGGAGTATGTGTTCGTGGCGCCCGCGCTCGTCCTCCCCGAGCGCGCGCGCGAGCTCGACGAAGTGCCAGAACTCGGCGCCGATGCCCGTGACGCGGGGAACGACGGCGGACGCGGACCGCAGGAGTTTCTCGAGCCGGAAGGCCGAGAGGGCGGCGCCCCCCTTCAGCCTCAGCATCAGCGACATGTTCGGCCCCGAACGACTCACGACGCGTATTATCTCAAATCGAATCGCGCGCGGTCTGCTCGATTCGCTTTAGAATGCGCGCCATCATGACGCGCTCCCTCGCTCACGACGCGCCGGTGCTCGCGGCCGCGGAACTGCGCGCGCTCGAGACGGCCGCGGCCGGCATGCCGCTCATGGAAATGGCCGGGTTGGCGGCGGCCGGGGTGGCGCGCGACATGGCGGGCGACTCGGGCGCGCCCGTCCTCGTGCTTGCCGGCCCGGGAAACAACGGCGGCGACGCCTTCGTGCTCGCGCGACACCTGCGGCAGTGGTGGTTCGGCGTGACCGTGGTCTTCGCCGGCGACGAGAAAGTGCTCGCGCCGGACGCGGCCGCCGCGCTGGCGGCGTGGCGCGCGGCGGGCGGCACCACCGTCGATGCCGTTCCGGCCGGGCGCCGCTGGGCGCTCGTCGTGGACGGCATCTTTGGTATCGGCCTCGCACGCGAGGTAGCCGGCCGCTACGCCGACTGGGTGGCCGCGATCCATGCCGCCCGCGCCCCCGTGCTCGCGCTCGACGTGCCGAGCGGCCTCGATTCGGAAACCGGCCGTGTCATGGGCTGCGCCGTGCGCGCGACGGCCACCGTCACCTTCATCGGGCTCAAACCCGGGCTGCTTACCCTGGACGGCGTGGACCATTGCGGCGACCTGCACGTCCGGAGCCTGGGCCTTGACCGGCAGGCCGCGGGCGCCGCGCGGGGCCGCGTGCTCGGCGCCGGAATCCTGGCGGCGGCCCTCGCGCCGCGCTCGCGGAACACCCACAAGGGCCACTACGGCAGCGCCGGCGTGATCGGCGGCGATCACGGCATGGTGGGCGCGGTGCTGCTCGCTTCGCGCGCAGCGCTCAAACTGGGCGCCGGCAGGGTCTACGCCGGTCTCCTCGCCGGCGATGCTCCGCTCGTCGATCCGGGTCAGCCCGAAGTGATGGTACGGAGCGCGGACGCCGTGCTGAAGCTCGATCACCTTACCGCGCTGGCGGTCGGGCCCGGACTGGGCACGCTGCCGGATGCGGGCTGCTATCTCGAATGGGCGCTCGAGTCGTCGCTGCCAGTGGTGCTCGACGCGGACGCTCTCAATATCGTCTCGATGAATCCGGAACTACGGGAATGCCTCGCGGCCCGCAACGGGCCCACCGTCATCACGCCGCACCCCGCTGAGGCCGCCCGATTGCTGGAGACCGGGACGCGCGAGGTGCAGGCAGATCGCGTCAGCGCCGCCAGGACACTCGCAGCGCGGTTCAAGTGCCCGGTGGCGCTGAAGGGGGCCGGGACGATAGTCGCCGTGCCCGACGGAAGCTGGCACGTGAACGTATCCGGCAATCCCGGGCTCGCGAGCGCGGGCACGGGCGACGTGCTCACGGGCTTCGTCGCGGCCCTCCTCGCGCAGGGGATCGCCCCCCGCACCGCCCTCCTTGCCGCGGTGTTCCTGCACGGCGCGGCGGCGGACGATCTCCTCGCGCGCGGGATCGGGCCCGTCGGATTGACCGCGGGCGAGTTGATCGATGCGGCGCGCGCGATCGTCAACCGTTTCGAGCCGCCGATCGGCGCGGTGCAACGCCAGTGAAGGCAAGAGGAGCAGCGAACATGGACAACCCGGAACTCGCCGCGCGCTACGGCGCCCGAACGCTTGAGGCGGGACGGCGCCTTCAACCCCGCGGCTTCGAGGAGCGCCTCGCGCAGTACGACTCGCTCGACCAGCACTACACGAAGCTCTGGCTGGATTTCGCCGTCGACGGCATGCTGCGCCGCCCCGCGCTCGACGAGCGCACCCGCTTCCTCGTGCTGATCGGCCAGTTCACCATGGCGAGGAGCCACGGCGACCTCGAGGAAAACGTGCGGGCCGCGCTCGCGGCGGGCCTCGCTCCGCGCGAGGTGCTCGAGGTGATCCTGCAATGCGTCGTGTACGGCGGCCACGTCGTCGCGGCTCCGGCGATCCGGCTCTTTCACCGTATCGCCTCGGAACTCGACCTCGTGGCGGCCCTGAAGGCAAGCTCCCTGCCGCCCGACGGCAGGGACCGCGCGCGCTCATACGACGACGAGCGCAGGACGTGGCACCCCGACGACGTCGCGGATCCGCGCTTCGAGCGTCTCATGAAACGCTACGGCTGGCTCGCCGCTGGGCGCGGCCTGACGCTGCGCCCGCGGCACCACCTCAACATCCTGGCGTGGCTCGACGCGATCGACCCGGAGTTCGCGGGACTGTGGGTGCGGTTCTGCTACCAGGGCATGTACGGCCGTGACGTGCTCGACGCGCGGACGCGGCTCCTGTGCGTCGTCGGCAACTGTCTCGCCGTCGGCGAGGCGATCCAGTCGCGCGGGCACATGCGCGGCGCGATGCGAAACGGCGCGACGCCGCGCGAGGTGCTCGAAGTGATCCTCGTGACCTGCGTCAACTTCGGCATGCCCCCCGCGCTCCACGCGCTCGAGGCTTTCGTCGGGATCATGGCCGAGGACGGGCGCCTCGTGGAAATCGGCGATCCGCCGATGCGAGTGGATACGTACTCGCAGTAAGCCGGTCCTGGCCTCGTTTCACGCCCGGCGGGCACCTACGCAGCGAGCCAGCGCACCGTGTAAAACCCCAGCACGGTCATCACGAGCGAGCCCGCGAGGTGCGTGCCGACGTGCAGCATCGCCCAGCCGTAGCGCTGGATCGCGAGCAACTGCACGGCTTCCGCCGAGAACGTCGAGAACGTCGTCAGGCTGCCGAGCACCCCGGTAATCACGAAAAGCCGCCACTCCGCCGGCAGCGTGGCGTGCTGGAGAAAGTACTCCACGGCGACGCCGACGAAATAGCCACCGATGAGGTTCGCCGCCAGCGTGCCGAGCGGCAGGTTCGGCACGGCGGTATTGAGCGCGATTCCGAGCCCCCAGCGCAGCCACGCGCCGAGAACCGCGCCGATCCCCACTGCCAGAAATCCGGTCGCGACCATGAAGTTCGTCCTTTCGTTTGCCGGGATTCAGGCAAGAAATGGGAATCAGCCACGGAGTTCGCGGAGAACGCAGAGGCAATCGCTGCCTGCGAGCAATCGGGCAAACGGTCCGTTCACGGCATGTCCGAGTGCCCCGGGGGCGTGCGTCACGCCTCGACGGACTCGCGAAGCGGGTGCCCGGGGCCTTTCCAGTGCTCGCCGTGGCGCGGGATCCATTCGCGGAACTCGCCTTGCGTCCGCGCGGCCAGCCACTAACCCTTCAACCGCCAGCGCTCCGCCGCGACATCGTCCGACTGCCGTGCCTCGACCCATCTCGGTCCGCTGGCGGCCCGCTCCTTCTTCCAGAACGGCGCCCGCGTCTTGAGGTAGTCCATGATGAACTCGCACGCCGCGAAGGCATCGCCCCGGTGCCCGCTCGTCACGACCACCAGCACGATCTGGTCGGTGGGCTCGAGCGTGCCGACACGGTGAATCACCAGCACGTCGAAGACGTTCCAGCGCCCGCGCGCCACCTCGATGATCTCCGCGATCGACCTTTCCGTCATGCCCGGATAGTGCTCGAGCGTCATCGCGGATACCGTGTCGCCCTCGTTCACGTCGCGCACGATGCCGACGAAGCTCGCGACGGCACCGACCTTCGGATTGCCGCGGCGCAGCGCGGCGATCTCGGCGCCGGCGTCGAAGTCCTCGGCTTGTACCCTGACGGTCATGTGAAGGGATGCGGCCGCCGGTGAATGCCGATGGCCGAATCGTCGTCGACGCCGGCGGCGGTCATCGGCCGCTCGCGGTTCTTCAACCACCCGTCACGGGCGGGAAGAAAGCGATCTCGTCGCCGTCCCCGACCTGCGTGTCGCCGACCGCCATCGCCTGGTTGACGGCCGCGCGCACCGGGCGATGCGGGCCCAGTTCCCGCGCCCACGCACCGCCGCGCGCGATCAGTATCGCCCGCAGGCCTTCCAGGTCGCGCACCCCGGCGGGAAGATCAATACGCTCCGCCCCGGTGCCGAGCGACTCGCGCAGCCGCGCGAAATAGAGCACGGTGATCATGCGGCTGATTATGCCCCGGCGGCGCGCCGATACCAAGTCCCGGCGACAAAGCGCACGGCGGTTACGGAGCAGGCATGCGCCGCCGCGGCGCGATTCACGACAAGCCGACGTGACGAAGCACGAAGGCCGCGATCGTCCCGGGATCGTTGAGCGGGAGCTGCGGCAGCTTCGTGTCCACCGGCGCGTCGCTCGCGACGGCGACGATCCCCGGATCGTGCGGGTGGAGGAGCGGTTCGCCGACTGCCGCGCGGTAGACCTCGAGCTTGGGAAGTTGTCCCCGCTTGAAGCCCTCCACCAGCAGGAGATCGCAGGGCGAGAGGCGCGCGGCGAGATCGGCGAACGAGGGCTCGGGCGCGCCGCGCAGCTCGTGCACGAGGACCCAGCGCCGGGAGGAAGTCACCAGCACCTCGCTGCACCCGGCGTGGCGATGACGGTAGGAATCCTTGCCCGGCTGGTCGACGTCGAAGCTGTGGTGCGCGTGCTTGACGAGGGACACCCTGAGCCCGCGCTCGACGAAAAGCGGGATCAATTGCTCGATCAGCGTCGTCTTGCCGCTGCCGGACCAGCCGGCGAAACCGAAGATTTTCACCTCTCGCGCTCGCGGCAAAGAGTCAGCCCGGCCACGGAACCACACGGAAACCCTGATCCAGCATGCGCGCTACTCTCCCGGCCGCAAAGAATAGCAAAGTCGGCGCAAGGCCGTGGCTTCCCTCCTCCGGGCACCGTCGAACTCACGGAAGGCGGGCGCTGGCAACCCGGCATTCCGTGCGCTTCCAGGCGCGTGTTGCCGCGGCCGGCGTCGACCACGTTCAGCCCGCATGGCGGCGGTCGAGCGAGACCGCCTTCACCAGCGCCCACACCTCCCGTCCCGGCGCGAGCCCGAGTTCCTCCGCGGCCTGGCGCGTGATTCGCGAACGCAGCATCGTCGAGCCCACCGCTATCGCCACGTCGACCACGCCCTCGCGCGTGTTCCCCACCGCGGCAACCCTGCCGCGCAGGATATTCCGGATGCTGATCCCGCGCGGCTCGTCGATCGCGACCGAGACGTCCCGGGCGCGCACGCGCACTCGCACCGGTTCGCCCACCAGCGCGTCGAGGCCGGCGACAGCGAGGGTACCGCCGTCGAATGCGAGTGTCGCGAGATCGTAGTCCATGTCCTGCGCGACGACTCGCGCGTCGATCACCGCGCCGCCTTCGAACACCCCGCCGCCTGCGCGGAGATCCGGCCGGCCCATCACCTCTTCGACGCTGCCGGCCGCCGTGACCCGCCCGCCCGCCATGTGGACGACGGCGCCAGCCAGCCGGACGACCTCCTCCACCGAGTGGCTCACGTACACCATCGGGACGCGCAGATCCTCGCAGAGCAGTTCCAGGTAGCGCAGCACCTCGTCCCGCCGGCGCGCATCGAGCGAGGCGAGCGGCTCGTCAAGGAGGAGGATGCGCGGGCTCGCGAGCAGTGCCCGCCCGATCGCGACGCGCTGCTTCTCCCCGCCGGAGAGATCACCCGGGCGCCGCTCCATGAGATCCCCGAGCCCCAGCAACTCGACGACATGTTCCGGTGCCACGTAGCGCTCGGCGGCTGGAACGAGCGAGTGACCGTAGAGGAGGTTGCGGCGCACATCGAGATGCGGGAAGAGCCTGCCTTCCTGGAAAACGTAACCCACGCGCCGCTTCTCGACGGGGACATCCACGCCGCAGACGCTGTCGAACAGCACCTCGCCGTCGATCTCGATCCGGCCGCGGTCCGGGCGGAGCAGCCCGGCGATCATGTTCACGACCGAGGTCTTGCCCGCGCCCGAGCGGCCGAACAATGCGGTGACGCGGGCATCCACCGCGAAAGTCGCGGCGAGTTCGACGCTTCCCAGCCTGCGCCCGACGTCAATTCGCAGCATCGCGACCCCGTGCCGCCTCGGTCGCCCGCCGGGTGAGGACCTCCGAGGCGAGCAGCGCCACGAGCGACACCGCGACGGCGACCAGGCTCAACTGCAGCGCGCGGGCGTCGCCGCCGGGCACCTGCGTGTATGTGTAGATGGCGAGCGGCAGGGTGCGCGTCTCGCCCGGGATGTTCGACACGAAGGTGATGGTCGCGCCGAATTCCCCGAGGCTCCGCGCGAAAGAGAGCAGCATGCCGGTGATGATGCCCGGCAGCATCAGGGGCACCGTGACGGTCGCGAGGACACGCCAGCGGCCCGCGCCGAGGGTGCGGGCGGCGGCCTCGAGCCGCTCGTCCACCGCCTCCAGCGCAAGGCGCATCGCCCGCACCATCAGCGGAAAACCCATCACCGCGCACGCGAGCGCCGCCCCGGTCCACCGGAACGAGAACACGATTCCGGCCTGCTGCTCGAGAAACGCACCGATCGGACCACGGCGTCCGAAGAGGACCAGCAGGAAATAGCCGATCGCCACGGGCGGCAGCACGAGCGGCAGATGCACGATCGCGTCGAACAGGCTCTTGCCCGGAAACCGCGTGCGCGCGAGCAACCAGGCGGCGAGCAGCGCCGGCGGCAGGCTCCCCGCCACGCTCCACAGGGCGACTCTCAGGCTAAGGCGCAGGACCTCCCACTCCTCCGCGGTCAGTCCCGGCATGTCACCTCGCGGAGTTCGCGGACCCCGGCCCCGCCGCGGCGTCGCGAACCGCGAGGAATCCGTGTTTCGAAAAGAGGGCAGCCGCGGCGCGCGACTTGAGGAACTCGAAGTAGTTTCGTGCCGCCGGGCTTCTGCCGGCGGCGACCCGCGCCGCGGGATACACGACGGGCGGATGACTCGCCGGCGGAAAAACCCCGATGACCCGCACGGCGCGATCGGCGGCTGCGTCGGTGCGGTAGACGATACCGAAGGGAGCTTCGCCGCGCGAGACGAAGAGAAGCGCCGCGCGCACGTTCTCCGCGCGGGCAAGACGGCCCGACAATTCCGGCCAGACCCCGAGGTACTCCAGTGCCGCCTTTGCGTATTTCCCGGCCGGCACATGGTCCGGATCGCCCACCGCGAGCCGCCCCTCGCCGAGGGCTTTCGCGAGCGGGAACTTCGGGCCGATGGTTAGCGAAACCGGGCTCTTCTCCGGCGCGATGAGGACCAGCTCGTTTCGCAGGAGGTTCACCCGGGTTCCCGGCGCAAGGAGCCCGCGCTTCTCGACGTAATCCATCCAGCCGGAGTCGGCGGACAGGAAGATGTCCGCCGGCGCGCCGCTCTCGATCTGCCGCGCGAGCGCGGAACTCGACGCAAAGGAAATGGCCGCCCTCGCGCCCGTGCGCTTGCCGTACTCCGCGTCGATCTCGTCGAGCGCGTTCCCGAGGCTCGCCGCCGCGAACACCGTGACGGGTCGCGAGCGGGACGGCGCCGGTTGCAGCAGCGCGAAAGCCGCGAGGGTGCAGGCCATCGCGAGGCGCGCATGGCGTCGGACCGGGAGGGCGGGCATGCGCGGATTCGCTCCGGTTTCGTTATTCCCATGGGAATATAACGCATCACCTGGAACCTGACAACCGTTCTCGCCCCGATTCTCCCCGCCCGGTCGAACGCCGGCATCGCGTTCGAGCGGAACGACTACGCGCTTTCGGCGCGGCCGCGGTGCGGCACCCCGCGCAGCCTCCTGGAGAACTGCTTCAGGTCCGCCGCGATCGCTGCCGAGGCCTTGCTTTCCATGTCGTGGTAGTGCGCGACGATCTCCCGCCCGAACTCGGTGACCAGTGTGCCACCTCCGCGCCTGCCGCCCACCGCCGTGATCACGACCGGCCTCTGGAAACTCGAATTGATCCCCTCGACAAGCTGCCATGCGCGGCGGTAGGACATGCCCATCGCCCGCGCGGCGGCGGAGATCGAACCGGTCGAATCGATCAGCGCGATCAGCCGCGCGCGGCCCGGCCCCATTGCCGGCAGGCCCGCCGCGAGAATTCGCAGGGTGAGTCCCGGATACCGTGGCATCGGCGTCATTCTAGCGGACACCGAGCCCCGGCACGCACACCCGCCGCGTGTCGCCCGCGCCGTCCTCGACCGAGGTGATCCGCACGTCCACCCCGTAGAGTGCCCGCAGCCGCGCCTCGGTCACGGCTTCCGCGGGACTACCCATGCCGAGGACCCTCCCCGCCCGCAGCAACACGACCCGGTCCGCGCACAGGAATGCCTGGTCGGGATCATGGGTGGAGAGCAGCAGCCCGATGCCGGCGCGCGCGAGGCCGCGCACGTGCTCGAGCACGCGCACCTGGTTGCCGAAATCGAGGTTCGCGGTGGGCTCATCCATCACGACGAGGCGGGCCTCCTGGGCGAGCGCCCGCGCGACGAGCGTCAACTGCCGCTCGCCTCCCGAGATGCGCGTGTAGACCGCGTCCGCGAGATGCGCGAGTCCCATGCGCTCCAGCGCCGCCAGCGCGACGGCACGATCGTGGCGGGAGGGCGAGGAGAATACACCGAGGTGCGCCGTGCGGCCCATGAGGACGACTTCCCGCACCGTGTACGGGAAAAACGCGGCATGCGCCTGCGGAACGTAACTCAGGGCGCGCGCGATCGCGGCGCGTCCCCGCGCGGCGATCGGAGCGCCGTCGAGCCTCACTTCGCCGCCCTGCGCCGGCAACAGCCCCAGCAGCGTCTTGAAAAGGGTGGTCTTGCCGCTGCCGTTCGGCCCGAGGAAGCACATGACCTCTCCCGCATCGAGCGCGAGGGACACGCCGCTTCCCACGGGATGGCCGCGGTAGCCGAACGCGAGATCCCTTGCCTCCAGCCTCACGATGGCAACCCGGTCAATTCGTCACGGCTGCACGCCGACGAGCGACGAGGATCGCGGACCCCCGGCGTTCACCGGCGGCGCTCCCGGCTCATTGCCAGCCACGCCGCGCGGTGGCGAGCTGCCACAGGAAGAGCGGCGTGCCCACGAACGCCGTCAACACGCCGAGCGGGATCTCGATCCGCGCCACCGTGCGCGCGAGCGTGTCCACCGCGAGAAGAAAGCCCGCCCCGAGCAGGATCGACACCGGCAGAAGCCGCGAGAAGTCCGGCCCGACCAGCATGCGCGCGAAATGCGGGATGACGAGGCCGATCCAGCCGATCACGCCCGCGATCGCCACCGCGGCGGAGGTCATCAACGTCGCGGCGGCGATGACCACCACGCGGATGCGGCGCGTCTCCACGCCGAGCGAACGCGCCTCCTCGTCCTCGAGCGAGAGGAGGTTGACGCGCCAGCGCAGGAGCCACATGGGGATGAGCCCCAGCAGCATGAGGGGAAGCGCCGCCCACACGTCGGCGGGCGCCGTGGCCGCGATGCTGCCGAGCAGCCAGTAGGTGATCGCCGGGAGCTGGTTGTAGGGATCGGCGAGGTACTTCACGAGGGCCACGCACGCACCGAGGAGCGAGCCCACCACCACGCCCGCGAGGACGAGCACCAGCAGCGGGTCGTGGCCGCGCACCGCGCTCGCCGTGAAATACACGACGCCGACGGCGGCGAGCCCGAAGGCAAATGCGAAACCCTGAATCACGATGGCGCTCGCCGAGACGAAGATGCCCAGCACGGCGCCCACCGCGGCGCCGGCCGACACCCCCAGGATGTCGGGCGACACCAGCGGGTTGCGGAACAGGTTCTGGTAGGCCGCGCCCGCGGCCGCCAGCGCCGCGCCGATCGCGAGCGCGGCCAGCACGCGTGGGCCCCTGATTCCCAGAACCACCACTTCGAGCGTGGCGTCGATGCCCGAGGGCGACCCCGTGAGCTTAGCCCAGAGTATGCCGGCGAGATCGCCCGGGGCAACCGGATAGCGTCCGACCGAGAACGCAATGGCGACAAGGGCGAACGTCGCCGCGCCGGCGGCGGCGAGTCCGAGTGCCGTGCGCCTCGCCATCAGGCGCCCGCGGGGAAGGCGATACGCGGCGGCTGATCGAGCTCGGCCCCGGCGGGCGTCCGGTGATAGCAGCGCGTAGGGAAATCGCGCACGATGGGCCTCGGGTCTTCCGGAAAGGGTAGAGGATACAGGATGCGCGCGAGCCGGCGCAGCCCGGTCAGCCCCTTTACCGGGGGCGGGAAATCAATCTCATGCATCCTTGTCGTTCGCGTTCGGGAAGAACAGCTGGTCGTTGCCGATCCGGTAATCCGCTATGGCTTTCTGGCCATCCGCCGACACCAGCCAGTCGATGAAGGCCTCGCCCATGTCCTTCTTCACGTTGGGATGCTTCGCGGGATTCACGAGAATGACGCCGTACTGGTTGAACAGGCGCTGGTCGCCTTCCACCACGATCGCGAGATCGCCGCGGTTCTTGAACGAAATCCAGGTTCCCCGGTCGGTGAGGATGTAGCCGTTCATGGACGAGGCGGCGTTGAGCGAGGCGCCCATGCCCTGCCCGACCGCCCGGTACCACGGCCCCTTGTCCGCTCCGGCAGCGTCGATGCCGGCCATCTTCCAGAGGCGCAACTCGGCCATGTGCGTGCCGCTCTTGTCGCCCCGGGACACGAACGGCGCCGACGCGCCCTTCACCTTCTTCAACGCCTCGACGATGTCCTTGCCGCCCGCCACTTTCGCGGGATCGGACCTCGGACCGACCAGCACGAAATCGTTGTACATCACCGGGTAACGCTTGACGCCGTGCCCCTCGCCGATGAACTTCTCCTCGGCCGCCCTCGCGTGCACGAACACGACGTCGGCGTCGCCACGGCGCCCCGTATCGAGCGCCTGTCCCGTTCCCTGCGCGATCACCCGCACCGAGATGCCGGTCTTCTTCTCGAAGATCGGCAGCAGGTACTTGAACAGGCCCGAGTTCTCGGTCGACGTCGTGGAGGCGACGGTGATGAACTTCTGCGCCCAGGACGCCGGTGTGGCTGCGCCGCACGCGAGCGTCATCATGACAATCCCGATCAGTTTTCGCCGCTCCGGTTCCATGACAGTTCTCCTCGTATGAAGGCGGCGGCCTCCGCCGACGCCGGTTGCCGAAAAAAGCGCTCGGCGGACGCCTTCTCCACCAGCCGCCCGTGGTCGAGAAACAGGATTTCGTCGGCGAGGCGGCTCGCCTGCGCGAGATTGTGCGTGGTCATGACGATCTTGGTGCCGGCCGACCGGATCCGGTCGATCAAGGCCTCGACCTCGCGCGTCGCGGTGGGATCGAGATTCGCCGTGGGCTCGTCGAGGAACAGCACCGCGGGCTCGAGCGCCCACGCTCGCGCCAACGCCACGCGCTGCTGCTCGCCCCCGGAGAGCACGCGCGCCGGCCGCTCCGCGATGCCGGCGAGCCCCACCGCTTCCAGCACCTGCCTCGCCCTGCGCTCGCTCTCGCGCGGTGCGGCCCCCGCGAGCGCCAGCCCGTACACGACATTGGCAAGCGCCGAGCGGCGCAGCATGACGGGGCGCTGGAACACCATCGCCTGCCTGCGACGGCCATTGACCGGTCCGCGCCAGGATATCGTGCCCGAGGTCGGCTGCAGCAATCCGTGGCACAGGCGCATCAGCACGCTCTTTCCCGCCCCGTTCGGGCCGAGGACGATCGTGCGCGTGCCTTCGGCGATCTCGACCGAGATACGGTCGATGATCGGCCTGCCGCCGACCGCAAAGGACACCTGGTCGAGAACGAGGGGAAGCATCATCCGTAGCGACGCTGCGCCGCCTCCTTGATCAGGTGGGCGCCGGCGTTCAACACGAGCACCAGCGAGAGCAGGATCATGCCCAGCCCGAGGGCGAGCGGCAGGTCGCCCATGCTCGTCTCGAGCGCGATCGCCGTCGTCATCACGCGCGTGACGCCATCGATGTTGCCGCCAACGATCATCACCGCGCCCACTTCCGCGGCCGCGCGCCCGAAACCGGCGAGCACGATGATCACCAGCGAGAAACGCGTGTCCCACAGGAGCGTCGCGGCGCACGCGAGCGGGCGCGCGCCGAGCGAGCGCAATTGCTCCCGATACTCCTGCCAGGCATCCTCGATCACCTGCCGCGACAGGGCCGCGACGATGGGCACGATCAGCACGGTCTGCGCGATGACCATGGCCGCGGGCGTGAAGAGAACCCCGAACTCCCCGAGCGGCCCGGCGCGGGAGAGCATGAGGTAGACGAGCAGGCCGGCCACGACCGGCGGCAACCCCATCAGCGCGTTCAGCACCACGACCAGGCCCTGGCGGCCGGGAAAACGCCCCACCGCGATCGCCGCGCCGAGCGGCAATCCGATCAGGCTCGCGAAAAAAACCGCCGTCAGGCTGACCCGCAGGGAGAGCAGCACGATCCCCACGAGCCTCCCCTCGGCGCCGGCGATCAACCGTCCGGCTTCCCCGACTGCCGACACGATCTCGTTCATCGCGAGTTATGCTTCAGACAGCATACCTGGCCGCCATTCCTCCGCGGATTATGCGGTAAGGGGAGTCCACCCCAAATAGGCAATCTTGAGCATAATTGGAGCATGGCGATCGAGCTGACCCCCCGCTGGCACGCCGGCGGAACCGAACTCGATGTCCGGCTCGTGCCGCTGTTGCGCGCGGTGGCGAAGCAAGGCTCCTTGAGCCGCGCGGTGGCCTCGCTGCGACTTTCCTACCGCCACGCCTGGGGATTGATCGGGAAGACGGAACGAGCCCTTGGCCAGCCGCTGGTGGCGATGGCGCGCGGCCGGGGCGCGCGGCTCACACCATTCGCCGAGAATCTGCTCGATGCGGACGCCGCGGCAACGACACTCCTCGCGCGCGAGCTCGCGCCGGCCCTGCAATCCCTGAACCGCAAAACCCCCGCCATCCGCGAGCCCGCGCGCGAGAAGCCGCTCGTCATCCATGCGAGCCACGATCTCGCTCTTGCCGAGCTTCGCGACCTGGCATCGAAACCGGGCGCCGCCACCGTGGAGCTGCACTTTCGAGGAAGCCTCGAGTGCCTTGCGAACCTCGCGCGCGGCGAGTGCGACCTCGCCGGGTTCCACCTCCCCGAAGCCACCGCGGAAGGCACGGCATTCGCGCCGTACCGACCCTTGCTGCGCATGCGCGGCCTGCGCCTCGTGCATTTCGTCGGCCGCAGCCAGGGCCTGATCGTTGCCCGGGCCAATCCGAAACGCCTGCACTCGGTGGCGGACCTCGCGAGGCGTGGCGTTCGTTTCGTCAATCGCCAGCCGGAATCCGGCACGCGCCTTCTCTTCGACCGCCTGCTCGCGGCGGCGGGCGTCGACCCGTCCCGGATCGAGGGCTATGCCGTCGAGGAATTCACCCATGCCGCCGTCGCGGCGACCGTGGCGAGTGAAATGGCGGACGCGGGCTTCGGCATCGAAGCCGCCGCGCGCCGGCATGCCCTCGACTTCGTGCCGGTGACGACAGAGCGCTACTTCCTCGCCGCGCGCGCACCGACGCTCGGACTCGCGGCATTCACCACGCTGCTCGAATGCCTGCGCGGCGCCACCTTCCGCGCGCTGCTGGATCGCCTTCCGGGTTACACGGCGCCCGACATCGGGCGGGTCTCGGTGCCGCGGGACATCCTGCCCTCACCCTGATCCGCCACGTCCACGCTCGCGCGCGCGGATGTCCCCGCTCAGGCCTTGATCTCGCGCGCCGTGATCGCGTACCGGAATGCGTCGGGATCGAGCTGGTCGAGCACCCTGCCGCCCGACTCGCCGTTCGGGTACATGAGATAGGGCACCGTGGTCTTCGAGCCGGGCAGCACGACGTCGTGCGCAGTGTTGTAGGCAAGCCAGTTCATCTCCCACGCGCCGAAGAGCTTCCGGCGCACCACCATGACCCTCGGGTTCCCGATCCGGAGGTTGCCCGGCGGCTCCTCCAGCGCGACCTTGCGCACGTCCGCGGGATCCACCGGCACCCAGCCGATGCCCCGCGCGTAGAATTCCGCGCGGCAGTGCTGCGCGCGGCTCGCGTTGGCGCTGCCGAGCCCCAGGCTCTTGTACCCCGCCGCCGAGGGCGCGACCCGCACGCCGTAGACGTCGCGCGCCGGCACGCCGGAGGCCCGCGCGAGTCCGACGAACAATGCGTTGATATCTCCGCACTTGCCGCCGAAATTGCGCGTCTCCAGCATGCTCTTGATGTCGCCCCAGCCGCAGCCCTTCACCTTCGGGTCGCGAAACGTGTTCTCCACGACCCATTCGTAAATCGCGCGCGCCTTGTCGAGGTCCGTTCGCCGACCCGCGGTGATCTCCTGCGCGGTCTCGCGCACGATTCCGTCCGCGGGCAGCAGCGCGGTCGGCTGGAGGGCGAGCTTCAATGCCGCCGGGTCCTCCGTCGCGCTGCCGGCGGGCTTGAGAAGATCGACCGCGCGGTCGCGCGTGGCGAACCGGCTGGTGACTTCCGCGACCGGCGCCCTCTCGCCACGCTGCCATTCGCAATAAAGCATCTCGGCGCCGTACTTCGCGTCCTTCACGACTTTCATCCGGCCGTTGCCGGTCCACCTGTTTCCCAAGGGGCGGTGCCATGCCGTTTGCGCCGTGAACGGCAGCGGGATCCAGGCACGCGTGACGCCGGCAGACGACCCGATCTCGACCTTCGTGACGGTCTCGTAGGTGCGCCATCCGCCCTCCTCGGCGAGCGCCTCGCGCAATGCGCCCGGTATGACCGTCACCAGCGGTGCGGCCGCCCCGCCCTGCAGAAACAACCTGCGCTTCATCTGGTATCTCCTGAATAGCCCGCAAGGAATACCCCGGGTCGCGCGCTACCGGGCCACCCGGGCGAATGCACAGCTTCCGCGATGATAATGGTAATCTTCCTCTTGTGACAGCCCGGCATCACGCCGCGTTCGACGATTCGAAGCCGCGCCGGCCGGATCAGGGAAATCCGCATGAGTGAGCCCGTTACCCCGAGACCTGCGTTGAGCTGCGCCGACGACTACGATCCCGATTCGATGCCGGTCGAAAAGGCGCGCGAGGTGATCGCCCGGTATCTTTCGCCCGTCACGACAATGGAACGCGTGAACGTACGCGCGGCGCTGGGGCGGGTGCTCGCGCGGGACGTGATTTCCCCGCTCGACGTGCCCGCGCACGACAATTCCGCGATGGACGGCTACGCGGTACGCCACGCCGACCTCGTCACCGACGGTGAGGTCACGCTGAACATTGCCGGCAGCAGCTTTGCCGGCGCGCCCTTCCCCGGCGTGGTCGGCGCAGGTGAAGCGATCCGAATCATGACGGGCGGCGTCGTTCCGGCCGGTGCCGACACGATCGTCATGCAGGAGCACGCCACCGCCAGCGGCGACCGGGTCGTCATCGGCAAGGGCCACCGCAGGGGCCAGAATCTGCGCAAGGCCGGCGAGGATCTCGCCGCCGGACAGGTCGCGCTCGCCCGCGGCAGGGCGTTACGGCCCGCCGACATCGGTCTCGTCTCCTCGCTCGGCATCGGCGAAGTTCCGGTCTACCGGCGACTTCGCGTCGCCTTCTTCTCCACCGGCGACGAGCTGGTATCGATCGGGAGCCGGCCCGGCCCCGGGCAGCTCTTCGACAGCAATCGCTACACGATCTACGGCATGCTCAAGCGGCTCGACTGCGAGCTCATCGACATGGGCGTCGTGCGCGACGATCCGGCCGCGCTCGAGCGCGCGTTCCGGGAAGCGGCGGCGGCCGCGGACGTCGTCGTCACGAGCGGCGGCGTTTCCGTGGGCGAGGCCGACTTCGTGAGGGATCTCCTGCGGCGAATGGGTGAAGTTGTCTTCTGGAAGATCGCGATGAAGCCCGGACGCCCCCTCGCCTACGGGCGTATCGGTGGCGCCCACTTCTTCGGGTTGCCGGGCAATCCCGTGTCGGTGATGGTGACCTTCTACCAGTTCGTGCGCGAGGCGCTGCTGCGTCTCGCCGGGCGCGAACCCGTGTCCCCGGTCCCGACGTTCAGGGTGCCCTGCGTGTCGAACCTGACGAAGGTGCCCGGCCGCACGGAGTTCCAGCGGGGCATCCTCGAGCGGCACGCGGACGGCGCGTGGCGCGTTCGCGTCACGGGGGAACAGGGCTCGGGGATCCTGCGCTCGATGTCCGAAGCGAACTGCTTCATCGTCCTGCCGGCCGACCAGGGCGACGTCGCGCCGGGGGCGCTCGTCGAAGTGCAGTTGCTCGAAGGCATCGTCTAGGAAATCGGGGCGCTCGCCCCGGTCTGTCTCGTCACGGGCATGGCGTCTCGATCGACCACGGGAGAAGGGCTGCTGCTGCGGGCGAGCGGGCTTGCGTGCGCGCGCGGAGAGCGGCGACTTTTCGCGGGCGTATCCTTCGAACTCGGCGGCGGCGCGCTGCTGCAGGTGCGCGGCGACAACGGCAGCGGCAAGACGAGCCTTCTCAGGATGGTTTGCGGACTGCTCGCGCCGGCCGAGGGCACGGTCACGTGGAACGGGCGCGACATCCGGGATCTCGCCGAGGGCTATCGCGCCCGCCTCGCCTACGTGGGTCACCTGAACGCGCTGAAGGACGAACTCGACCCGGCGGAGAACCTGCGGTTCGCGGCGCGCGTGTCCGGCCTGCCGGCCGCGCCGGCCGACATCGACGCGGCGCTCCGCGCGCTCGGCCTCGCGGACGCGCGCCTGCCCTGCCGGCTGCTTTCTCAGGGCGAGAAGCGCCGCGCCGCGCTCGCCCGCCTGCGGCTTTCCGGGAGCCGCCCGCTGTGGGTGCTCGACGAACCCTTCTCGGCCCTCGATGCGCCGGGCGTGGCCCTCGCGCGCTCGCTCGTCGAATCGCACGTCGAGGGCGGCGGCGCCGTGCTCTTCACGACCCACCAGGACGCCGGCTTTGCCGTGCGCGACGTCCCCACCATCCAGTTCTGATGGCGGCGCTACTCACCGTCGCGCAGCGTGATCTCACGCTCGCGCTGCGCAACAAGTCGGACGCCGCGAACGTCCTGCTCTTCTTCGTCATCGTCGCGAGTCTCTTTCCGCTGGGCGTGGGCCCGGACCCGGATGCGCTGCGCGCGATGGGCCCCGGCGTGCTGTGGGTCGCGGCGCTGCTGGCATCGCTGCTCGGGATGGGGCGCCTCTTCGCGGCGGACTACGCCGATGGCACGCTCGAGCAGCTCGCGCTCGCGCCGCAGCCGCTCGCCCTCGCGGTCGCCGCGAAAATCGCGGCGCACTGGCTGACCGCCGGCCTGCCGCTCGTCGTCATCTCGCCGCTGATCGGCGTCCAGTACGGCCTCGGCGGCGAGGCGCTCCTTGCGCTTGCCGCCTCGCTCGCGATCGGGACACCGGTCCTCAGTCTCGTCGGCGCCATCGGCGCCGCCTTGACGCTGGGAGTGCGAACGGCGAGCATGCTGGCGCCGCTCATCACGCTGCCCCTCACCGTGCCCGCGCTGGTGTTCGGGGCCGGCGCGGTCGATGCCGCCGCGAGCGGGCTCGGCGCGGGCGCGAACCTCTCGCTGCTCGCGGCGCTGCTCGCGCTGGCGCTTTTCTTCGCGCCGTGGGCCGCGGCGGCGGCGGTGCGCATTGCCATGGAGTAAGGCGCCGAGGCCGCTGATCGGCGCCGATCGAGAGCAACGGACATGAACTGGTTCCGCTACGCCTCGCCGCAGGCCTTCTATCCTCTCGCCGGGAGAATGATCCCGTGGTTCCTCGCGGCGGCGGCGCTGCTGGCGGCGGCCGGGCTTTACCTGGCGTTCTTCGTCGCCCCGACCGACCACCAGCAAGGCGAGTCCTACCGCATCATCTTCATCCACGTGCCGGCCGCGTGGATGTCCATGTTCGTCTATCTCGTGATGGCGTTCTGGGCCGGTGTCGGACTCGCGTTCAACACCCGGCTCTCGGCCATGATGGCAAGCGCGCTCGCGCCGACCGGCGCGCTCATGACGTTCGTGGCACTGTGGACCGGCGCGCTGTGGGGAAAGCCCACGTGGGGAACCTACTGGGTCTGGGACGCGCGCCTTACCTCCGAGTTGATCCTGCTTTTCCTGTACTTCGGCTTCCTGTCGCTGCAGGCGGCGATCGAGGATCCGCGCCGGGCCGACCGCGCCGGAGCGCTGCTCGCGCTGGTGGGCGCGGTCAACGTCCCGATCATCTACTTCTCGGTGCAGTGGTGGAACACACTCCACCAGGGAGCGTCGGTCAGTCTCACGAGGAGCCCGACGATGGCGGCGACCATGCTCGCCGGGATGCTGGTGACGGCGCTCGCGTTCTGGATGTACTGCATCGCCGCCTCCCTCGTCCGCGTGCGCGCGATCATCCTCGAGCGCGAGCGCAACGCGGAATGGGTGAGATCGACATGAACTGGGGGAGCCTCGAAGCCTTTCTCGCGATGGGCGGCTACGCGTTCTACGTGTGGGGCGCGTACGCCGTCACCATCGGACTGATCGCGGCGGAACTCGCCCTCGCGTTCCGGCGTCACCGAACGGCGCTGCGCGAGACCCGCGGGGCCCGCGACGACCGCGGCGCGGCCGGCGAGCCTAGTCGATCCTGATGCCTGAAGACTTCACGACCTTCGCCCACTTGGCGAGTTCGTCACGGACGAACTGCGTGAATTGATCGATGGACCCAGGGACGGGTTCGGCGCCTTGCCTCGCGAGGAGGTCCTTGATATCGACTCGTTGCAGGCCCTGGGTCACCTCCGTGTTGATGCGCGCGAGCGTCTCGCGCGGCACGCCCGCGGGACTGAACAAGGCAAACCAGCCGCTCATCTCGTAACCCGGAACCCCGGCCTCGGCGACCGTCGGAATGTCCGGCATGAGCGCCGAGCGCCGCTTTCCGCCCACGGCCACGGCGCGCAGCTTGCCGGCGCGGACAATACCCATCACCGTCGGCATGTTCGGAAACATCACCTCGATCTCGCCGGACATCACGTCGACGGCCGCCTGCCCTTCGCCCTTGTACGGGACATGGTCGAGCGTGGTGCCGGTCATGTAGCGGAACAACTCCATGCCCATGTGCGAAATCGACCCGTAACCGGCGGACGCGTAATGCAGCGCCCGGGGACCGGACTTCGCGAGCGCGACGAGCTCGCGCACCGATTTCGCGGGCAGCGAGGGATGAAAAACGAGCACCGTCTGAGTGGCCGCGACCCCGCTCACCGGCGCGAAATCCCGTTGCGCGTTGAAGGGCAGCCTCGAATACAGGGCGGGATTGATGGCGTGGGTGGTGATCGACCCCATCAGCAGGGTGTAGCCATCGGGCGCGGCACGCGCGACGGCTTCCGTGCCGACATTGCCGCCCGCGCCGGGGCGGTTGTCGACGACGACGCTCTGGCCCCATTTCTCGGAAAGCAGTTGGCCCACCAGGCGCGCGAGATAGTCGTTCGTCCCACCGGATGCGAACGGAGAAATGATGCGGATCGTCTTCTCCGGGTATCGCGGCTGGGCCCACGATATACCGGCAAGCGCCGCAATGCACAAACCGGAAATCAACCGCTGTAGCATCGTCATCACCTCGTTTCGTGGCGGCGGAATCAGTATTCGAATACCCGGGGACCTTCGACCGGCTGTTGCAGCGTCCTTAACGCCGCTTCCACCGCGCCGCGCCGCCACTCCCGCTCGCGCACCGGCCCCGCTTCCGGCACCCCGAACGGAAAGTGAAAGGTGCTGCGTCGCGGACGAAGGATGCGGTTCGCGCCGACCTGCACCGCCACGTCCTGCAGGCACGTGACGACCACCGCCGGCACGCCCGCACGCTCGATTTCCTTCGCCAGCGTAGCGCCGCTACGCGTGCCGGTCCCTCAGGTCGCGGGCAGGATCACCGCGGTCGCGCCGCGGCGGCGCACCTCCCGCGCCATCTCCTGGCCGATGCGCTTCATTTCGGTGAGCGCGCCGCCGTTTCCGCACGTGCTGAAGATCTCGTCGACGAGCCGCTTGATCCGCCCCTCGCGCTCGAGCGCCCGCAACGCGTCGACCGGCACGCCGCGGTTGGGGTCCTCGTCCACGCGCCTCGTGTTGTAGCCGCCGTGGATGTACATGAACTTCTCGGCGGAGACCGCATCCATGCCCGCGATGCTGTAGCGCCCCCACACCTTCGCGCGCGAACTCGCGATCCGGTCGGGATTGCCGTGGGGAAGAAAGCCCATTTCGGTGACGATCGCGACCACCGCCTCGTCAAGCGCCCCGATCGGCGGCGCGGGCGCCACCCGCTCCTGCGCTTCGAGCCGGATCTCGGTTTCGTACGGTTCGCCGCGCAATTTCTTCAGGAGCATGTCGACCGCGCGTTGTGCCGCGGTCTTCTCCGTTCGCACGTTGCGGCGAATGCCGCGCGGGAGGTAGCCTTCGACCGCCGCGGGGCCGGGCGTCCCGTTCGCGGCGAGCTTCATCGCGAATTCGGCGAGCCGCGGCACGATCTCGCTCATCGACTTCACCGATTCCCCGGCGGGAAGGATATAGACCCGCCTGCGCCGATACTCGGTGCCGGGATTTTCGAGCGACATCGCGGTCACGGCGGGCAGACCGAGCCGTCCGTTGGCAAGTTCGCAGATGGCGCCGCACGCGAGCCCGTAGCGTCCGGCGCTGAACGCCGGACCGGCGACGACGAGATCGATGCGGTGCTCGCCCGCCGCCTCGATGAGCTTCCCGGCGACTTCCTCTTCGTGCTCCATGAAGAAGTTCTCGCCGCAGACGAGCGTTGCCGCCACCTTTGCGCGCCCCGCGAGCGATTTGTCGAGGAGCCGCCCCGGGCCGAGACTGCCTGTCGCGAGTTCCGGGCCACGATCGTTCGCCTCTTCGCCGCCCATGCCCGCAAAAAACGGATTGAGATAGTGCAGGATTCTCGTCTCGCGCTGCCGGTTCATTTCGATTTCCCCCGGGTGAAACTGCCGATCCCCGTCATCGACCTCAGTACTCGCGAGCGACGAAGCGGCTCTCTCCCAACTGCCAGTTGACGCCCCAGTATTCGTCGGTGGCGACGGTGAAGCCCCGCGACGCGTCCTCGATGACGGCGCCGCCATAGAGCGACAGTCGCTTGCTGCCGCCGAGCACGCGCTCGACCGCGGGCGCCGTGATCATCTCGGCGGCCGCGCCGCGCGAGACGATCGCGTCGGCCTGCGGCACGTGGTAGACGATGGGGAATTCGCCGCTGCCGGCCGCGGCATGCTCGAACATTTCCGCGACCGGCTGTACGCCGATCTCCGCGCACGCCCTGACCGTCAGCATGAAGTCGACCGTCGCCCCCCCGCCGCCCTCGAAGGCAATCACCGCGCCCTGCGCGCCGAGGAGCTTCGCGAGCTTGGCCGAGTACTGGGCGCCGAATTCCTTCAGCGCGAACGTATCCCGGTGGCCGCGGTTCACCACGATGCCGGCGAAATCCAGATCGACGCCGTGCCGGCGATAAAGCTCCCTCATGAGCGGCTTGTCGCAGTGGAGATAGGTCGCGACCTTCTGCAGGTTCTTGTAGTTGCCGGAGACGATCGCGCCATCGATCAACTCGTTCGGGTGGATCAGCGTGGGCAGCCCGTCCCCGAGCTCGCTGCCGTAGACGAAGGTGCGCGTCATCAGCGTCTGGCTCATGATCTGGTCGATGTAGACCACGCGGGGAAGATCGGCGGACACCGGGTGGAGCACGTAACGCCTGCTCCGTTCCGCGGGCAGGCCCGTGCTCGCCTGAGCGACGAAGTGCGCGATGCTTAGCGTCGCACGGCGCACCGCGTCGTCCACCTGCAGATTGGTTGCCCCGGGCCGCGGCCGGTAACTCAGCACGAGATTGATCCGGTCCGAGGCCTGGCAATAGGGCTGGCCCGGCCCGCACATGTCGATGATGCCTTCGCGGTAGCCGAGGCCGCCGGAGGTCGGCTCGGGAAACTCGGTGGTGCTGAGGACCAGCATCCCGGTCAGCTTCCGCGTGATTCCGCGGCCCACGGTCACGGCGGGGCCCAGGAATCCCGGATACACGCTGCCCGGACCCGCCACCTTGGTCATGGCTTCGACGGCATCGAGCGCGTGGATGATGCGAGTCGATTCGCCGGGCCGTGCAACCGCCGCCTCGAGCCCCGCGAGCGCCTCCTCCTCCCCGGCGAAACGCTCGAGATCCGCGATGCGCACGGTGAGCCGGCTTCCCTCGAGAACCGTGCGATCGCCGAACGCTACATCGGTGACTGGATACGCCTCGACCGTGAGGTCGAAGGGGTCTTCGTTCCGGAAAATCCCCATCCCGTCTGCTCCTGTCTTCCCCGGGAGAACGCCAGATCGAGCGGAAGTCTGTGGCGCCATCGCGTCGCGAGGCGTTGATCTGGATCAATCGGATGAAAATCACAGTATGGCACAAGCGATACCGGCCGCGATGAACGGAGGATGAACGCGGCCTTCAGCATCGGTTCAGGGCGATTCTTCCAGAATGCATTCCGGACCTGGCGCGATTCCGGGTCATCGACCATCCAGGAATCTTCACCATGAAAAAAGGCTTCCTCATGAGGACCCACCCATCGCTTGTGGCGCTTCTTCTGGGGCTCGCGGCAGCCCCGGTACTGGCGGGCGATGACTGCGATGCGCCCGTGCGGGACTGGCAGTCGCGCGACGCGGTCATGCAGATGGCCGCGCAGCGGGGCTGGCAGGTGCAACGCCTGAAGATCGACGATGGTTGTTACGAGATTCGCGGCCGCGACGCCCAGGGGCGCGCCTTCAAGGCGAAGCTCGATCCTCGGACGCTGCGGCTCGTGAAGATGAAAGTGCGTGACCGTGACCATGACAAGGAGCGAAATCGTTCCCGCGCGCGCGCGGAGGACCGCGAAGCGCCACCGCCCGGAGCCGAAGGAGGCAACGCGCCCCCATCGACACCTGCGCGCAGCCCTTTGCTGGCGCCCGGCACCACGCCGCGCTCCTCTATCGAATGACTCTGCAACGGAGAACGACCATGTCCCGACCCCTGTTGACCACCCTCGCCGCCGCCTGTGCGCTACTGCCCGTGGCGGCGCACAGCCGTCCGATCACGATTGCCGCCACGCTCAAGAATTACGGTGGCGATGGCGCCTACCTGGCGGTGTACCTCACCGACGCCAGGGGCGCCTATGCGGGCACCCTTTGGGTCGCCGGCGGCAAGGCGAAGTATTACCAGCACCTGTCGGACTGGAACCGCCTGTCCGCCGGCGACGGCAAGCGCCTACAGGGCGTGACCGGCGCGAGCGTGGGCCAGGGTCGTACGCTCAAAGTGACCGCCGACCTCGCGGATGCGTTGATCAACGCGGGCTACGAGATCCGCGTCGACGCCGCGGTGGAAGACATGCGCGACAGCCCGGCCGAGATCCGTGTACCGCTGAGTTCCGACAACGCGGGCAAGCCGCACGCGGGGCGGCAGTACATCCAGTCCTTCAGCTTCCAGTTGCAGTAAGGACGAGGGCATGCGCTGGCGGCCAATCCATCGCTGGTTGGGTCTGGTGGCGGGCGCCCTAGCGCTCGTCCTGGGTATCACCGGCGCGGTCCTCGCATTCGATCCCGTGCGGGACGCCTGGCAATCGGTGCCCGCCGCCGCGGATCTGCCGGTCTCGGTCCTGGCGCAGCGCGTGTCGTCGATCATTCCGGGGGCGGAGGAGATTCACCACCTGCCCTCCGGCGCCATCGTGGTCTATGCCTTCGACGCAGGCCAAGCCCGGGCTTCGCGCGTGCATCCGGCAGATGGCCGAGTGCTCGGCCCCTACGAGCCCTCGGCGCTGTCGCGATGGCTCAAGAACCTGCACCGCTCCTTCCTGCTGGGCGACGCGGGACGGGTGGCGGCGGCCACCGTTGCGCTCGCCATGCTGCTGCTGTCGGTATCGGGCCTCGCGCTGATGCTGCGCCGTATGGGCGGCTGGCGGCGGCTCGCGGGCCGCGTGCGCGGCTCGCCGGTGCAACGCATCCACGCTGTAACGGGGCGGGCGGTGCTGGCGGTGCTGCTGCTGTCCTCGGTGACGGCGCTCTACATGAGTGCCGCCACTTTCGACCTGCTGGCCCTCGGTGCGGACCGGGAGCCTGAGGTGGTTTCCGGTACCAGCGCGCAGTCCGCGCTGCCACCCGGACAATTGCCCCTGCTGCAGGGGCTGCGCGTGGCCGAGCTGCGCCGGCTCGGCTTTCCGAGCGCGGCGGACCCCACGGACACCTGGAACGTGACCACCGTACAGGGCCAGGGCTGGGTGGACCGGTACACCGGGCGGACACTGGCATGGCAGGGCGCCACGTCGGCGCAGCGCATCCACGACTGGGCGATGGTGCTGCACACCGGTGAAGGCGCGTGGGCGTGGGCCCTGGCACTGGGCATCGCCGGGGCGAGTATCCCGCTCTTCTGGGTGACCGGTCTCATGCTCTGGTGGCAGGCGCGCCAGCACAGGCCGCGAATCGCCGATAACAGCCCGCCCGCGCAGGCCGATGTACTGGTCTTTGTCGCGAGCGAAACCGGCACCACCTGGGGCTTTGCGCAGGCGCTGCATGCAGCCCTCGTGCGAAACCGGCGCCGCGTGCACACCGCCAGCCTGGAACATTTCCAGCCGGGCGTGGCCGCGCGGCAGATCCTGCTGCTGGCCGCCACCTATGGCGAAGGCGAGGCTCCCGCTCATGCTGCCCGGGCGCTGGAGCGCATCGCCCGGGCCCCCGTCACCGCGGCGAAATTCGCGGTGCTCGGTTTCGGCGACCGGCAGTTCCCCGCGTTCTGTGCCTTTGCCGAGGCGCTGGACCGGGCCCTGCGTGTGCGTGGCTTTGCGTCGCTGCTGCCGCTTACGCGTATCCACCAGCAGTCAGCCCAGGAATTCGCCCTCTGGGGTCAGGCGTTGTCCGGGGCGCTTGGCGAACCGCTGGCGCTGGATTACCGGCCACGCTTGCCGCCCACCACGGCGCTCACCCTCGCGTCGCGCCAGGACTACCCCGGCGGAGCCGGCGAACCCACCGCCATCCTGCGCTTTGCGTGGCCCGCCCAGCACTGGCGGGATCGACTCGCGGGGCGTGCCTTCGCACGGTTTGCCGCCGGCGACTTGCTCGGCGTGCTGCCGCCGGGTTCCCGCGTGCCGCGCTACTACTCGCTCGCCTCGGGCTGGCGCGACGGCTTCGTGGAAATCTGTGTGCGCCGCATGCCAGGCGGTGTGTGCTCCGGTCACCTGCACGCGCTTCGGCCAGGGGAACGCATCGATGCCTTCATCCGGTCGAACCCCGGCTTCGCACTGGACGGCGAGCGGCGGCCCGTGGTGCTGATCGGCGCGGGCACGGGCGTGGCCCCGCTGGCGGGTTTCATCCGCGGCAACGCGCGGAGAATCCCGATGCACCTCTACTACGGCGCGCGCGACCCGGCGCGGGATTTCTACTTCGGCGCCGACCTCCAGCGCTGGCTCCGCGAGCGGCGCCTCGCCAGCCTGCGTACGGTCTTCTCGCGCATCGCCGATGGCGGGGGCTACGTGCAGGACGCGCTCGGCCGCGATGCCGCCCGGTTGCGGGAACTCCTGTCCCAGGGCGCCGTCGTGCGCGTGTGCGGCAGCCGCCCCATGGCACGGGGTGTGGCTCAGGTGCTCGACAGCATCCTCGGTGCGCTACGGCTGAACGTGGCGCAACTCAAGGCGCAGGACCGCTATGCCGAAGACATCTTCTGAGCCCGCCCAGGGTCACCGGCGCATCCACCTGCACGGGCCCACCATGGGCACACGCTGGTCCGCGCGCTGCGACACTCCGCCGGGTCTCGACGCCGATGCCCTAGACCTGGCCCTGGCGGATGCGGTGGCGCAGGTGGACAGCGAGATGTCGCCCTGGAAGCCGGAGAGCGACCTCAACCGGCTGAACCGGGCCGCGCCCGGCCAATGGGTCGCCCTGCCCGCCGGGATCCTGGAGGTGCTGACTCGCGCGGTTTACGTGAGCCGCCTGAGCAACGGGGCCTTCGACCCTGCCGCGGGCGCGCTCGTCGATGCCTGGGGCTTTGGCGCGGCGCGTGACAGCCCGGATGCCGTCGCCATCCGCGCGGCGGCCCGCGCGGCGCACTACCCGGCTCATCAGGCACTGGAACTTGATGCCGCCGCTGGTCGCGCGCGCAAGCATGCATCCCTGCAACTCGACCTGTGCGGCATCGCCAAGGGCCACGCCGTCGATCGGATGACCGGCGTGTTGCGGCGCCACGGCGTTCGCCATGCGCTGGCGGCGCTCGACGGTGAGTTGCGCGCCGTCGGCAGCCAGGCCGGCGACGAGCCCTGGGCCGTGGCGATCGAAAGCCCCGAGCCTGGGCGCCGTTCCGTCCATGGCGTGATCGAGCTGCAGGATCTGGCTGTCGCCACCTCGGGCGACTACCGTCGCTGGGTACAGGTGGGCGACGTGCGTCTGTCGCACACCATGGACGCGCGCCGTGCCGCCCCGGTGCGTAACGACGTTGCCTCGGTCACCGTGCTCGCGCGCGACTGCATGAGCGCTGACGCCTGGGCCACCGCGCTGCTGGTCGCGGGCCCGCACGAGGGCCTCGCCCTGGCCCGGCGCATGGACCTCGAAGCGCTGTTCCTGCTGCGCCGCGACGGGCGCTGCGTGGAGCTTGGGCTGGGACGCTTTGCGGGAGGCCGTGCCACGACCCCGATGGCCCGCCATCCCGTCCCTGCTGCACAGTAAGCCAAGGCGCATCCTCGATACCGGTTGGAAGCGTTTCCCGGCGCCAGGTCCGGTGGGCTACCGGTTCTACTGCGTCACGGACAATGCCATGATTCAAGCTCACGAGCGTCGCGCCGCTCGCGGCTAAGGCCGATCCGCGCGATGCGCCCGCGAGGCACTAGGGCAGAGCCGAGTCGATCACGACGCTGACGCCGGTCGCGCCGGGCTTCACCGGCGCCGCCGTGCCCTGCAGGTCGCCGCTCCGGGGCGCGGCGCCACCCGACTTCGACACGCGCGCGACGATCGCCACCTCGGAAAACTGCGAGAGTCTCGTCTGCGGTGACATTGCCTGGGCGTCGGACAGCGTGAACTCGAACGGCAGATCGCTCACCCGGCGCTTGATGACGGCGAGCGGCATGGGTGTCCCTTCCAGGGCACGGGCCACGACGAAGACGGGATCCTCCGGAGCGGCCTTGCCGGCGAGCGCCGAGCTCAAGAGGACTCGACCGCTGATCACGACGGCTGCCGCCCGCGCCCCGTCGATCACGGGCGCCGGTGCCGCCGCACCCTTCGCCTGCCCGCCGGGCTCGGCTCGCGCCTGCCGCAATTGTTCGCCCACCAGTTGCGCGAGCTGGGAGCCAGGCGGCGCCATGCGCTCCAGCCGCTCCAGGTACCCGACCGCTGCGCCGTAGTCCTTGCGCCCGAGTGCCGCGGTGGCCGCCATCACCAGCGCCTTCGGGTGGTCGGGGTCGAGTGCAAGCGCCCGCTCGACGAGGCCAAGCACCTTGGCGTCGACGCGCCGGTCCTGGCTCATCGCGAGCGCATCGGCGTGGTCCGCGTAAAGCTCCGCGTCGCCCTGACGCAGTTCTTCCGCCCGCGCGTAGGCCGCGGCGGCGGCGGCGTAGCGCCCGAGCGCGTAGTACGAGCGCGCGAGGAGCCGCCAGCCGTCCGCATCGCCGGGATTCTCCTTCAAGCGCGTCGCGAGACTCTCGACCGCCTGCGCGATCTCCCCGGGAGAAATCGCGGCCTCGCCCCGCTGCTCCGCCCGGAACGTGAGCGCACCGGGATCGCCGACCTGGAAATAAAGGAGCGCCGCCAGGACCGGTACCGCGAACGCTGTCGCGAACACCGGCCAGCGCCCGCCTGCCGCCTTCGTGCGGGGCGGGACACCGCCGCCACCGGTCACTTCCTCCAGCACGCGCCGCTCCAGTTCCGCGCTCGCCGCCTCGTGCTGCGTATCGTCGATCGTGCCGCGCGCGAGGTCGGCGTCGAGCGCCGCCCGCTCGTCGCGCAGCACTGCGAGGTTCACTTCCGGGCGCTCGACTCCGGAATCGCCCGGCTCCCCGCGCAGTAGCGGTGGCAGGACAAAGGCGAGCGCGGCGGCGATCATGACGAGCGCGAGCACGATGAACGCGGTCACGTGCCCTCCTTCCCGGTCCCCGCGCCGAGCAATTCCCGCGCACGTGCCCTCTCCTCGTCGGTCAACGGCGGCGGTGCCGCCCGCTCGTGGCGCACCGACAGCGTCCGCGCGAAAACGCCCACGCCGATCGCGAGGAGCAGGGCCGGCCCGAGCCACAGCAACAGCGTCGTCGCCTTGAAGGGCGGCCGGTAGAGAACGAAATCGCCGTAGCGCTCCACCATGAAGGCGATGATCTCCCGGTCGCTGCGGCCCTGCGCGAGCTGCTCGCCGATCACACGCCGGAGGTCGACGGCAAGCTCGGCGTTCGAATCGGCGATCGACTGGTTCTGGCACACGAGACAGCGCAGCTCCGCCGCGAGCCGCGCGGCGCGCCGCGCGTCCACGCCGTCTCGCTGGCCCGGCCCGGCCACTTCACCCCACGCGAGGGCAAACCACGTGCATGCCACCGCCAGAACGAGAACCCGTGCGCCACGCCACAGTAAACCGGTGTGCGATGGGGGACGATTGGCCCCCTGTCCCGCCCCCGCTCTCTTGCCGGGACCACCCGCGGGCGAAGCGTAACAACCGGTCGCCCGTGATCCCGTACATGGCTTCGCAGCGGCACCGCTTCCGCTCTTGCCCCGCCCCTCGAAGCCCTCGCCCGTCGAGGGGGAGGAAAGGTATCGGCGCTGCGCGAGACAGGAATGGCCGTTCATCGGCGGCTTCGCATCACTTCGCCTGCAGGGCGCGCACCAGCGGGAGGATCTTCCCGTCGAGCGCCTTCTTCGTGAGCGCCCCGATGTGCTTGTAGCGGATCACTCCCTGCCGGTCGATCACGAAGGTCTCGGGCACGCCGTAGACCCCGAAATCGATGCCTGTTCGGCCCTGGACATCGACGACCGAGAGCACGTACGGATCGCCGTAGCGCGCGAGCCACGCCAGGCCGGCCTCCGGCTGGTCCTTGTAGTTCAACCCGACGATCGGCACGATGCGGTTCTTCGCAAGCTCCACCAGGAGCGGGTGCTCGTCCCGGCAGGCGGCGCACCACGACGCCCAGACGTTGAAGAGCCACACCTGCCCCGCCATGTCGCGCTGCGAAAACATGAGCGCCGGCTGGTGAAGCTGCGGCAGCTGGAACGCGGGCGCGGGCTTGTCGATCAACGCCGAGGGCAGCTCGCGCGGGTTGAGCGTCAGCCCGACCGCGAGCAGCCCCGCAAGCAGGGCGAAAACGCCGAGCGGGACGAGAAATCGCATTCGCGGCAATCGTCCTGGGGGCGTCAGGATGCGCCCGCGCCTGGCATGACGGCGCCCGCGTGCCCCGCGGCCCCGCGCCGGGCCGCGACCCGGTAGCGGCGGTCCGAGACCGCCACGAGCCCGCCGAGCGCCATCAGCGCACAGCCCGCCCAGATCCACACCACGAACGGCTTGTAGTAGATCCGCACCGACCACGCGCCCGCCGCGACGGGCTCGCCGAGCGAGACGTAGAGATCGCGGAGCGGACCTGTCGCGATCGCCGCCTCCGTCATCGGGTTCGGCTGCACGCCGTAGACGCGCTTCTCCGGATGCAGCGTCGCTAGCACCTTGCCTCCGCGGGTCACGGTAACGGTGCCCCGCGCGGCCCGGTAATTGGGGCCGCTCGCGTCGGCGACGCCGTCGAACCGGAACGCGTAGCCGGAGACCTCCACGCTCTCGCCGGGCGCCATCCGGACATCGCGCTCGACCTCGTGGCTGCGCACCATCGTCACGCCGACGATGAATACCGCCACCCCGCAGTGCGCCGCCAGCATCCCGTACCAGCTCGCTGGCTGGGCGCCAAGGCGCGCGAGCGGCACGCCGCCCGCAAGGCGGGCCTTGACCGCGAGGAACACGGTGGCGAACACCCAGAAGGCGAGGAACAGGCCGAAGCCCGAGAGCGCCGAGGCGCGTCCGGCCACGGCGCTCGCCGCCAGCGCGGCGAGCGCGCTCACGCCGAGCGCCCAGCGCAGGCGCACCGCCAGCTCGGGGAGACTCGCCTGCTTCCAGCGCGCGAGCGGCCCGATGCCCATGAGGAAGACGGCGGGTGTCATCAGCGGCACGAACACCGTCTCGAAATACGGCGGCCCGACCGATATCTTGCCGAGCCCCAGCGCGTCGAGCACGAGGGGATAGAGCGTGCCGAGCAGCACCGCGCCCGCCGCCGCCGCGATGAGAACGTTGTTCGCGAGGAGGATCGTTTCGCGCGACACCGGATCGAACGCACCGCCCATGCCAACGCGAGGCGCCCGCCACGCGAAGAGCGCGAGCGCGCCGCCGACGACGAGCACGAGAAAGCCGAGGATGAACACCCCGCGCGCCGGATCGGTCGCGAACGCGTGCACCGAAGTGAGCACACCGGAGCGCACGAGGAAGGTGCCGAGGAGGCTCAGCGCGAAGGCGAGGATCGCGAGGAGCACCGTCCAGCCGCGAAAGGCGCCACGCTTCTCCGTCACCGCCAGGGAGTGGATCAGCGCCGTGCCGACGAGCCAGGGCATGAAGGAGGCGTTCTCGACGGGATCCCAGAACCACCATCCGCCCCAGCCGAGCTCGTAGTAGGCCCACCAGCTGCCGAGCGCGATGCCGCAGGTGAGGAACGCCCAGGCGAGCGTGGTCCACGGCCGGGACCACCTCGCCCACGCCGCATCGAGCCGCCCGTCGAGCAGCGCCGCGATCGCGAAGGCGAAGGCGACCGAGAATCCCACGTAGCCCATGTAGAGCATCGGGGGATGGATCACCATGCCCGGGTCCTGCAGGAGCGGGTTGAGATCGCGGCCGTCGGGCGCCGGCGGCAGAAGTCGCTCGAACGGGTTGGACGTGAAGAGCAGGAAAGCGAGGAACCCGACACTGACGAGACCCATCACGGCCAGCACGCGCGCCACCATCTCGCGCGGCAGACGGGAACCGGTCACGCTCACCGCGACGCTCCACCCGGAGAACATCAGCACCCACAGGAGCAGCGAGCCTTCGTGCGATCCCCAGGTGGCCGCGACGCGGTAATGGAGCGGCAGCTGCGAGTTCGAGTTCGATGCGACGTTCAGCACCGAGAAGTCGTTCGTCGCGAACGACCACGCGAGGCAGCCGAACGCGATCGCCACGAACGTGAACTGTCCGCACGCCGCGGGCCGGGCGAGCGCCATCCACGCGGCGGCGCCGCGCGCGGCACCGGCGAGAGGAACGATGCCCTGCGCGAGCGCGAGCGTGAGCGCGAGGACGAGGGCGAACTGGCCGATCTCGGGAATCACTGGGAAACCACGCTCTTCCGCGCCTTCGCGGCCTGCTCCATGGCGTGCGCGGCTTCCGGCGGCATGTAGTTCTCGTCGTGCTTGGCGAGCACCTGCGATGCACGGAACACACCGTCGGGGCCGAGTTGTCCCTGCGCGACCACGCCCTTGCCCTCCTTGAAGAGGTCCGGAAGGATCCCGGTGTACAAGACGGGCACCGTCCTCGCGCTGTCGGTGACATTGAAGCTGACCGTCAGGCCGTCGCCCTGCCGCTTCAGGCTCCCGGCCTCGACCAGGCCCCCGAGGCGGAATACCCGCCCTCGCGGGGCCTCGTTCGCGAGTACCTGGCTCGGGCTGAAGAAGAACACCAGGTTCTCCTGGAACGCGTTCAGGACGAAGGCTGCGGCGGCGGCGAGCGCGGCGAGGCCACCCGCGATCATGGCGAGCCTCTTGTGGCGGGGTTTCATTCGGGATCGGCCGGCGGGCCACCGGCGCACGGCGCGGCGACCCCGGGGTTCATCGAAAAACGCTTCATTATCGAGGATTTGCGCTCCACCTGGGCAGCCGGTCGGGTCCTTGGTACCTGGCCGGAACAGCGTTCATGATACCGCGTGCCGTTCGTCAGCCTGGCGGCGACGCTCGCCGTGGATCCCGGGGAACGCGGTGCACGAAACGCGCCTGCGCGAGCGGTCCACCCCGAGGGGCGCGCGATACCGGCTTCTGCCGGCTAGAACAGGCTCGCGATCAGTTGGAAGTGGATTTCGTAGCGTCGCGGCTCGAGCGGCAAGTCGTTCATCGCGTAGGCCGCGGTCACGCGGGCATAGACCCGCTTCTGGATGTGGACCTGCATGCCCCAGCCCGCGCTCGAGATCTCCTCGTAGTCTCGCAGCGACGAGGCGGGCGGGCGGAACGGGCGCACGTAGCCGTAATCGACGAAGAAGAAGCCCGTCGCGGCAAGCTGCGGGCCACCCTCCGTGCCGAGCGTCCCGAGCGGATGATGCAATTCCACGTTGACAGTGTAGCCCCGGTCGCCCGAGTAGGTGCCCACCGGATAGCCGCGCACGGTGCCTTCGCCCCCGATCACGAACTGCTCGCTCGAAGGGAGCAGATCGTCATCCGAGTGCTGGAAGGCGAGGTTCCCGCGCACCGACCACGCGCGGCCGAGGTCGTGGATGCGCCGCAGGCTCCCGCGGCCGATCGCGTAGTTCGACCGGACCGAGGCGACTTCGGCATGGCCCGCGGAAACCGCGTAGTTGGCGAGCCAGTAACCCTTGCCATCGGCGAGCTGCAGTTCCGCGCCGAGGTTTCCGTCCTCGGTCTTCGTGCTCTGCAGGAACACGCCACCGATCCAGTTCGCGCTGGTGCGCTTCTTCGCGCCCCCCGTCAAGTCGAATTGCGAAGCCGCGCCGGTGTGAAGCGGCTGGCGCAACGACAGTATCGTCGCCTCGGACTCGCCGGTTATGTCGAGCACCGCGAGCTGCCCCTGCTTCACTTGCGTGTAGTCCTTGTACCAGGCGAGGTTCGCGCGCCCACCCCAGCGGTTGAACGGGATGCCGTAGGACACCGAGTAGCCCTCGTGGCCGTCGGCGCGGCTCGCCGAGAGCGAAAAATCGTCGCGGAAGCCGAGCACGCTGCGGTTGAGATAGACCGCGCCCACGCGCCATTCGCCGGTCGACGGACTGCCGGTGTTGTCCACGAAGAGCCGCAGGTCGTGGCGCGGCGGCTCCGCGAGCGTCAGGAGAAAGTCGGTCGTGCCGAACTTCGCGCCTGGCCGCAGTTCCGCGCGCGCCTGCGCGTCGGTGGTGCGGTTGAAGTGCCTGAGCTCGCGTTCGAGCCCTTCGAGGTCGACGAGCGTGCCGGGCTCGAGCCCGAGCCGCCAGCTCACGTAGGACTCCGAAGTGCTGGCGTTGCCCTGGATGCGTAGTTCTCCCAGGCGTCCCTCGACAAGACGCACCTGCACCACGCCGCCGGACACGTCCTGCGGCGGGATCACCGCCCGCGCCGTCACCACGTTCTTCGAACGATAAAGCGCGTTCACGCGCTCGGCGAGTTCCCCGAGATCCGCCATCGAAAGCACTCTCCCGCGGTAATCCCTCGCGATCGCTTCGAGCTCGTCCCGGGAGAGGATCTCGGACGCGGTGAATTCGATCTCGCGCACCATGAAGCGCGCCGCGTCCGGTGCCGCTTTGACCGCCGGTTTTTCCGGCTCGGGACGCTTGAGAGGCTCGGCGGGAGGCTTTTTCTGGAGGCGTTCGAGCTCCTGGCGGCGACGCTCCTCGTCGATCTGGCGTTGCTGGATGGCGCCGGGATCGATTCTCGGCGGCAGCGGGACCTGCGCCGCCACCGGCACCGAGAGCAGCACGAGAACCGCGAGGGTCGCGCAGCGGCTCATTCGTCGAGCGCCACCGGCACGCCGGTGTAGCTGACGAGCGGGCCCTCTCCTCCGGCTTCCTGCTCGCGCGGCTCCTGCGGCGCGGGCTTCGCCGAATCGTTGAGCGCCTTGTAGCCTTCGCCCACCGCGGTCACCGCGGGCCCGGCAGGCGTCAGCACCTCGTGGTAGGGGCTCGCATTGATCGACATCGCGTTGGTGAACACGTGGTTTGTCGCGAGGCTGAACGAGAAGCTCGCCCCGCCGGTATAGATCTGGATGTCGAACGGCTGGATGCTGCGATCGTGCTGGTCCACGAGGACGCTCGTCTGCGGGTTCACGAAGGTCGCGCGGTCGATGATCACGCCGTCGGTGAAGGAGAAATTTCCCACCGGTATCGAAACGCCGCCGGCGGCGGTGTAGAACGAACCGAAGGCAAATCCGCCCGCTCCCGACAGGACGAGATTCACGCTGGAGGCGATGCCGCCATTGTAACCGGTGACGGAGCCTGTCACGACACCCGGTCCGCCGATGACCGTGGCGTTGATCGTATCGGCCGCAAGCTCGACGCTCGTCCCGGCGTGGATGGTGCCGGCCTGGATACCGCCGGCGGCGCTCGCGCCGACCGATCCGCCCGCCGTCGCGTCACCGATCGCGATCGCGCCCGCCGGCGCGCTGAAGCGCGCCTCGCCGCCCGCGATCGCGGTCGCGACATTCACGTTGCCGCCCGCCGAACGCGCCGTGACGTTCCCGCCGCTGCCGAGATTGCCGACGGCGACCGAGGACGCGCCGCTCACCGCCGCGCCGGTCAACCCGGTGACGCTCGCGAGAGAGACGCCGCCCGCGGTGGAGGAGGTCGTGGCGGTGGAGCCCGTGCTCGTCACCGCGCCCCCGGTAATGTCGCCGGTCGCCGTCAGCACGACTTCGTTCGCTCCCCGGACGCTGCCGATATCGACCCCGCCCTGCACCGCGATGTGCACGAGCCCGGTCGCCGCGTTCGCATCGAGGCCGCCCGCGAGAATGTCGATCGGATTGCCGCCGATCCGGTTCTGCGCGTTGATCGTGACTTTCGCGCCTAGCGAGGCCGCGGTGATGTCGAGATTGTCCGGGCCGAGCGCGAGGTTGTCGCCGTCGAGGACGCTGCCCGCGCTCGTGATCGTCACGGCGCTCTGCGTCGGGTTGCCGGTCACGATGTCGGTGATGACCGCGTCCGCGGTGCTCGTCACGATATCCACCGTCCCGACGTCGATCGCGATCTTCGCGGCCCCCTCCATCGTGAGCGATCCGGCGGTGAGGAGAAGCCCCCCGGTCCTCGCGTGGACCGTGCCGCCGTCGGTGATGAGCAGGTTGCCTCCCGCCGCGATCCCGATCGGCCCGGCACCCTGCACCGGCCCGTCGATCTTCATGTCCACGTCGGCCGCAAGCCCGATCGCGTCGCCCGATACGACCGAACCGATGTTGAAGCTCGCGATGAAGGGACCGTTGAGATGGACGCCCTGCCCCGGCGTCGCGGCGCTCGCGTGTATGCGCCCGTCGGGATTCACGCCGACCTCGAGCCTCGCGCCCGGCGCGCCGATCGAGCCCGATTGCGCCGTCAGGAAGATCGAGTCCGCGAGGACGTTCAACCCGGAGCCGGCGGACGCGTCGAGAATGGAGCCGGCCGCGGTGAGCGTCGCGTTCCGGCGCGAGAAGACCGTGTCGACGCGCATGTCGCCGGCGGCCTCGATGATGTCCACGTGTTCGGCCGCGCGGGCGACCAGCGTCGCCCCGGGCGCCGCGCCGAGGTCGATGCGCAGGGGGCGCGACTGCGCCGGATTGACGCCGTCGGGCGGGAGGTAGCCGATGCCGCCGTTCGACGCCTCGAGCACGAGCGCCCCGGCCTGGAGCGCCGGGCTCGCGCCCGATTCGTTGACGATCGAGCCGCGAACCTTGATGCGCGTCTCCCCAGGTGCCTGCACGGTGTCGAGCACGCCGTCGCCGAGCGAGGCGAGGAAAGCCATGCCCGCGTCCGGGTGCCCCGCGGCGGCCGGCGACACGGTCGCGCTCAGGCCCTGCGGCGCGGCGAAGTTGACGGGCTTGCGGCCCTCGACCGTGATCTGCGTCGGCGTGATCGTGAGATCCGCGCGCTCGGCGGCCGCGAGCGCCACCTTCATCGCGTCGGTGAAGCAGGGTTGCGCCGAGGCGCAGCTCGGGTCGACGTTCGAGGGAATGACGAGCGGAGCCTGCGTCTCGCCGATCGCGACGCCGGCGTTCAAGGTCACGTTCCGGCCCTGTGCGTTCGCGCTTTTCACGACCGGGTTGGTGCTGGTGACGTTCTTCAGCAGCCCCGGCGCGATCGAAATGCCGAGCTCGCGCTCGCTCCAGGTCGAGCCCTTCAGTATCTGCGCTTCTTCCGCGGAGCCGGGCGCCACTTCGTAGCGGAAGGACTCCGAGAAGGCCGCGGTATACGCGCCGACCTCCGCGTGGAGCGCGTGGTACTGCGCCGTGCGATTCGCCTCGAATTGCGCGATCGCGGCGGAATCGAAGCCCTGCGCCGAAAGCGCATCGCGCTCGGCCTGGGAAGCGACGAACCGGAAGGACGGGTCGTACGCCGAGGGATTGGCCTGCCGGGCGCGCATCTGCCAGTAGAGCCGATAGTTCTGGGTCTCGCCGTTCTCCCGGGCGTCGATCGCGCTTGCGCGCTTCGCGTCGTTCTGCGGCCCGGCGAGCAGCGCGAGCGAATTCCAGAAATCGAGCAGCTCGTTCCAGGTGCGGGTATCGATCTGCTCGGTCGGGTTGTTGTCGATGATCCGCCCGGGGGCGACGAGCCGCACGTCGCCGCCCGTGGAAACGGCGGTATCGACGAGCAGGTTGCCCGCGGCATTGCCGCTCCAGGTGCCGGCCTCGATGCCGATGTCGCCTTGCGCCTGCGCCTTCAGGCCGTATGCCCCGCGCTGCGCGAGATTGTCGGAGTAGCCGGCAAACACGCGCAGCGGCGCGACGACGGAACCGATCGACCCGTTCGCGGAGGCAAGATCGACGAGATGCCCCTGGATGACGGAAGTGGCGGGGTTCGCCGCCTGTATGCTCCCGTCGGCGCTCAGGAACACCCGCCCCCTGCCCGAGAGCGCGTCCCCGGCCGCGACGACGGTGCCGACGTTGAGCGCGCCGGTGCTCTGGTGCACCACGACGTTGCCGTTGCCCGCGGCGGCGTTGAGCGCCCCGCCGCGGACATCCACCTGCACCGGGATGACGGGGTTGCCGCCCTGTGCCCCGCCCACGTTGCCGCTTGCGCCGAGCGTGAGATTCCTGGAAGTGACGAGCGCCGTGTCGCTCGCCTGGATGATCGAACGGTTCGCGGTGGAAACACCGGGCAGCGGGTTGACGCCGGCCGGTGACGAGCCGGGTATTCCGGCCGTGATGGTGGTCGTCCCCGCGCCGTTGCGGATCGCCCCGTTCAGGATCACGTCGGACGCCGAGTTGACGGCGACGGTGCCCGTATCCCAGCCGCTGAACTCGATCGAGATCGGGTAGTCGGCGCGCACCGACTTCGTCGTGATGGTCTTCGTCGGCGTCGTCTTCGTGACGTTGTAGTGGTACTCGCCCGCGATGCAGAGCGTCCACCAGTTGCACTCGCTCCACTCCCGTGTCTTGACCCAGGTCGGCGTCCCGTCCGATCTCGTCACGCTGCTCGAGGCGAAGTGGTTCGTGGTGTTGTGCGCGCCGTAGCCGGCCTGGGCGCCGAGCGTCTGGCGCCTGGCGAGATAAGTCCCGTCGTCGAGCCGGTAGCTGCTCAGCGTGAACGGACCGGACTGGGAGACGATCGACCCGGTCGGCGCACCGCGCAGATCGGAGGATCCGAACCACTGCGAGCCCACGTAGTGGAGGTAGGTCACCGTCGAATTGTCGGTGCCGGTCGTCCAGACGTAGCGAAGATCCGCCTGCGGGCTGTAGCTCGTGTGGCGGCCATCCGTCGCCGACGTGTCGGTCCCGTTCACCGGCGTCGAGCCGACGGTGAAGCTGCCGTCCGCGTTGAGCGTTCCGATCTCCTTCAGCAGCTTCACGCTGGCCGCCCCGGTCGACGGGTTGTAGTCGCGCGTGTACACGGAGTGGATGACGCTGGAGGTGTTGCTCGAGTTGTCGATGGACTGCACGTCCATGATGTCGATCCTGCCCGCGATGCCCCGGCCGGTGCCCGTCGGATCGGAGCCCGCGTCGAGGGTGTTCACCACGACCGGCAGCCCCGTCGGGTTTTCGACCCGGATCTGGCCGTAGCCGTCCAGCACGCGCAGCTTTCCCGCCCCGGCCGCGGCCGAGGTGTTCATGATCTGGCCGAAGAGCTGGATGTAGCCGCCGCGCACCTGCGTGCCGTTCAGTTCATAGCGCACGTTGGCCGGATCGTAGTAGACGCCGATGTTCCCGTAGTCGGAAACGAGCGGGTAGAGGCCGCCGAAGCCGCTCGTGCGAGTCGCCCACCCCGCCGTGTTGCGGTCGGCGTCCGCGTAGCCCTGCGGCACCTCGATGCGGTTCATCGCCGCGTTGTAGGTCACCGTCCCGGCCGTCGTCGCGAAGGTGATCGACGCCGGGCCGCCGTTCTTGTAGCTCGCGAGCGCGGCGTTCATCGCCTCCTGGCTCACGCCGTAGAGGCTCGCGGGGCCGGTGAGCAGCGGCGCGGCCGGCAGCGCGAGGTTCCACTGCTCGATGCCGCTTTGCACGAGACTGTTGATGTTGAGGTAGCGCGCGCTGATGAAGACGCTGCCGTTCGCGACGATGCCGGCGCCGAGCGGCGTGCCGTGGTCCTGGATCGACGCCGGGTCTCCGCCGACGTGGAAGAAGTTGTCCACGAAGCTCTGCACGAAGTCGCCGTTATCGGCCTTCACGTCGATCGTGCCCGCGTTGATCGAACCGTTGGACAGTATGCTTCCCGCCCTGCTCCGCACCGTCACCGAGCCGCGCAGGTTGGTGATGTTGCCGTTCAACTCGATGTTCGGCGCCGGCGCCGGCAGGTTGGCGTAGAGGGGGCTCAACGGATCGTAGTTGCTGGCGATGTTGATCTCGGGTTTCGCCACGCCCGCGCCCTGCGAGTCGCGCGTGAGCACGCGGGAGAACGCGGCGCCCGAACCGCCGGCGTTGATCGCGTTGATCCCGGCGTTGTCGTTCACCAGGATGCCGTTCAGCCGGATCGTCCCGCCCTCGTCGCTCGCGACCGAGAGGTTGCCAACGGTCAGGAAATCGGGCGTATTGTTCGTGATGTCGATACGGGCATCGCCGGGCGCCGCGAGCTCGCCGCCGCCGGCGAGGCGGTCGCCCTTCACGCGGATATTCCCGAGCCGCACCGTGATGTCGTTCACCGTGACGAAGTCCGCGATCGGACCGTTCGCCGGCGTGGTCGAGAGCGTCGGCAGTTGCGCCGTGAGGTCCGCGATCTGGGTCTGCGCGCCCGTCTTGCCGCCGATCGCCGTGTCGATGGCGGTGTGTTCGGTCGCGACCGCGGTGGCGTAGCCCGAAGCACCGGCGAAGAGCGCGCTCTGGGTGGCTATCGTCGTCGCGGCGGTGCCGATGCTGGCTCGCGGTGTGCCGTTGTTCGTCCTCAAGGTGTTGATGGTTCCGACCTTGGCGTCGTCCCCCGACCCCCCCCGGAAGGCCGTCACGAGCGCCGCCTGGTTGGCGTCGATCGTCGTGTTGTTCGCGACGATCTGGGCGGCGCGCGCGCCGATCTCGGCGTTGCGCGCCGCCACGGCCGAGACGAGGGAGTCGATCTCGCCCGCCTTCGCCGCGATCTCCGCCTGCCTGGCATCGATGACCGACTGCACGCTCGTCGCCGCGATCTCTCCGAGGAGCGCGTTGATCTCGAGACGGCGCTCGCCGATGGTGGCGTTCGCCGTGTTGTTGAGCGCCGCCCGGCTGTTGATTTCGGCGCGGAGCGTCGCGTTGGTGTTGACGAGGCTGTTCGCGTTCGTGTAGGTCTGCTGGTAGGTCGCGTTCGCCGCGCTGAAATTCGCGAGCGTCGCGAGGGTCGTCTGGATCCCGGTATTGTTGGTGGCGACCGTGCCGGCGTTGGCGTCGATCGTGCCGGCGTTCGCGACGATCACGCCGCCGGCTGCGTGCGCGTTCGCAGCGGTGTCCCGCACGGCGGCGGCCGACGCGTTGATCGCGGTGACCGCGCCCGATACCTGCGCCTGGTATTGCAGGATCGATTGCTGCGCCGCCTCCCGCGGGCTCGGGTTGTTCCACTGGCCCACGTTGATGTTGGGCTGCCCGGTCGCGGAATCCGTGGTTCCGGTGTAGGCGGCGAGTCCCAGCTCGACGAGCTTGTGCTGGAGGAAGGCGATCTCGGATTGATACGCGGCGACCGCCACCGTGTCGGTCGAGTATTGCGACATGAGGCTGCGCAGCTTGTCGATCCGCTTCTGGATATTGGCCGCGATCCCGACCGCCGGGGCGACGCTGAACGTGACGCCCTTCGTGGCGGTCGGCAGGAGCTGCCACAGCACCCGCCCGTCCACCACGCACGGCGGGCTCGCGCATCCCGGGGCCGTGAGAAGCCGGTAGTCGAGGGTGAGCGACTCGGTGCGGTGGATCCCGGTGAGCGCGGTTCCGTTCACCTCCACTTCGGCGAGCCCGCCGACCGAGGTCGAGCCGCCGGTGATGTCGAACGAGACGTCCCCGCCGCCGAAGAGGTTGCTCACCCCGCTCGCGATCGCGCCGGCGCTCTCGCGGTAGATGTCCTTGCCGATGCCAGACGCGGTGGCGTCCACCGCGCCCTTGTCCGCGTAAAGCGCGATATCGCCGGCGGCTTCGACCCGCCCGCCACCGAGGACGCGCACGGCCGCATTGTTCACGACGTTCGACTGCGCGTCGGGATCCGTCGAGATCGGGAAGGCCGTCTTGTTCCACAGATTGACGGTCGAGCGCGCGCTGATCGAGCTGGGCTCGCCCGCGGCGCTCTGGCCGGCCGCGACACGCACGCCGCCATCGTCCGCGCGCAGCAGCGCGCCGGTATTCACGATCGCCTGGTTGCTGCCGTGGTAGACCGAGTAGGCGTTGCCCTCCGGCGCCCCGGCAAGGCCGTAGGTATCGGCCGAGGAGCGCGTATCGAGATCGACGCGGGCGCGCGCGCCGGCGTTGATGTCGCCGACATCGCTCACCACCCGGGAATTCGCGCCGAAGCTCGCCGTGGCGTTCGCCCGGTCCACGTGGAAGAGCGAGGAAGCCTTCGCGATCGCGATGGCGCCGCCGGAGTCGAGCTTCGCCTTGTCGCGCCCGACGATCTCGTTGTAGGCGTCGAGGTTGAACGTGCCCGCGCCCGCCGCCGGGAGCAGCACGTGCACCCGGGCGTCGGCGCCGATACCCGCCGCGGTGTCGTGGGTGACGTGGCTCTCGCTCTTGCCCGCCGGCGCGTCGATCACACCGCCCGAACCGGAGCGGATGTTCCAATCGGCCGCGTCGCCGCTTGCGCCCAGCCAGTCCTTCCGGGTGAGATTCTCGGCACGCACGATCACGTGGTTCGCCGTGATGCGGCCGCCCGCGCCCACGTCGGCCGAGACGGTGCTCGTCACGCCGTGCGTGGCGTACGCCCCGCTCGCGCCCGCGAGGGAGGCGCTCACGCTGTCGACCTCGCCGTTGAAGTTCGTCGTGTGCCGCGCGCTCAGGGTGAAGGTTCCCACCCCGATCTGCCGCGTATCGTCGCCGCTGCCGGTCGTGGCCGTCGTGGTGCTGGTGCTCCGGGTATTCGCCGCCGCGGCCGACCCGGCGATGATGCCGCCCGTGCCCGCTTCGGATTCCGACTGGTTCGTGTCCGTGCCTTCGGCGCTCAACGTGAATGCCGTGCCGCTCGCTCTCACCATGTTGCCCGCCGCGGCCTGGGTGCTCGTGCCGGAACTCGCGGTGGCGACGTTGGCGCCCAGCGCAAGGAGCCCGCCGACCGTGACGCCCGAGGACTCGGCGAACTGGCTGCTGTTGTTGGTCGCCGAAATCACGGCCGCGCCGGTGAGGTTGAGCGATCCACCCTCGCCCACCACCGCGCTCACCGTGCCGCCGCTCGCCGCATCCGCGCTCGTCGCGTTGATGCCGATGAATCCGCCGCCGACCGCGCCGGTGGCATCCGCCGCGGCCGTGCGCGAGCCGGCGGCGGGGACGTTGCGCGTCGCGGTCACGTTGAGATTCGCCGCCGTGACGTCGACACCCGCGCCGAGCGTTGCGTTCACGCTCGCGGCGGAGTTCGCCGCCGCGACCGATGCGCCGGCCGAGTAGATGCCGACGTTGATTCCGAGCGCCGTCGCGCTCGTCTGCGGCGTGGCTGTCGCGCTCACGTTCACCGTGCCGCCGGTCGAGTCCACGTCGACGAGATTGCCGACGAGCGCCTGTACCGCTCCGGTATCCGTGGCGCTCGCGTCGGCGCCGGAACCGGACAGGATGCCGCCCGCCCCGGCCCTCGCCTTTGCCCGCACGAGGCCGCTACGCTCGGCCTGGACGTTCAGCGCCCCACCCGCGAGATCGACGAACGTGTCGGCGGCGCCGGCCGCGGGCGCGTTCGTGTTCCCCAGGCGCGCGACCACGCCGCCGGATTTCGTCGCGCGGTCGATCACGACCCCCGCCGCGACGAGCCCGGCGTTCGCGCCGAGCGCTTCCGTTTCGACGTCCGTCGTGTCGAGCGCCCGTACCGTGACGTTGCCGTTTCCGCCGGCGCCGCTGCCGCCCGCGACGGTGGTCTGCGTCCCGCGACCGACCGTCGCCTTGACGTTGTTCGTGATGCTGCCCACGGCGACCGCCGCGCCGAGTCCGACCACCCCGCCCCCTGCCTGGAGCGCCTTCGCCCTGAGCGCCCGTTCGCCCGGGTTGAGCTTCCCCGCCTCGGCCGCGACGTCGAGCCTGCCGCTGCCACTCGCGTCGGAGTCGGCCACGACACGGGTCGTCCCGAGGATCGCGGCCTCCACATTGTTCGTCACCTCCACGACGGCCACCGAGCCGCCGATCGAAGCGAAGCCGGCGGAGATCGCCCCGGCAAGAAGGTTTACCCGATCCTTGTCCGACGCATGGACCCGCACGTCGCGATCGGCATCGATCATGGAGCTTCCGCCGATCACGGCCGCGGTCTTGCCGGTGAGCTGGGTGGCGGGATTGAACGTCTCCGCGACCGCGCTCTGGGCGGCCACGTTGTATACCACCCCGTTGGTGTCGAGGCGCGCCGTGGCATTGAGGGCGTCGATCTCCGCGTTCGTGAGACCGGCGCTCGCGTAGCCGTTGCCGGCGGGCGCGGTCGTGTTGCCGCTGCCGAGTGCGTTGGAATCGGTGAAAGTGTTCACCTCGGCGAGCGTGCCGCCGCCATCCTTGTTGAGCTCGCGGTTGGCGTTGGTATCGCCGCTTTGCGTGTCGCTCAGCGCCGTTCCGACGAGCACCGCGCCCACCGAGCCGCCGAGCCCGACGGCAAGCCCTCCACCGGCGGTCGCGACGGTCGAGGCGAGGTTGCGCTCGGCCTGCGCGGTAACGAGAACGTCGTTCGCCACGAACACGCTGGAATTGTCGATGTAGGCGGAAGTGGTGTTCTCGAGCTTCGTTACGCCGGCCGCGAGTCCGGCCCCCGCGAAGCCGCCGATCGCGCCACCCCCCGCGCTCTGGGCGACGAGAACGCTGTCCTTCGCCTCCACGGCAAGCCCCCCGGCGCGCGCTCCGGCGCTGCCGATCGAGCTCTCGCTCACCCAGGCCTGGGTCGTGTTGCCGATCAGGGCCACCGACGCGCTCCCGGCGGCAGCCACCGTGCCGGCCGCCGCCCCCGCCACGGTCCACTGCCGGATCTCGCTCATCGACTCCGCCGCGACGCTCACCTCGCCGCCGGTATTCACCGTGGCGCCGTCGATGTAGGCGCGGGTGACGCTATTGTCAAGGCCGACATCGAAGGTCGCGCCGACCCCGACGCCGCCCGCGGCGATGGCGCCGCCCGAGAGGAACATCCGCGAGTCGTGCCTCGCGTCGACGTCGAGGCTCCCGACGCCCGCCGTGCCTGACGCGAGACGCGCTTCGGTTTCGCTCGTGAATTTCACGACGCTCCCGGCTCCCGCGACCCCGACGATCCCGCCCGAAGCGCCGACGACCGCCGTCGCCACGCCTTGCGAGGACTCGGCGCCGATGGTCAGGCCGCCCAGCGCGATGAGCGCCGATCCGTCGATTCGCGCCCGCGTGTCGCGGTCGAACACGGTCACGTCCACGGTAACGCCCACGCCGACCGCGCCGCCCGCCATGCCCCCGACAAAGTTGTTGGCGTAGGCGTGATCGCTCGCCTTGACCTGCACATTCTGCGCCACGGCCGTCGCGCCGGCGTTCGACCCCTGGTTCACCTGTGCCTGGTCGATCCAGGCCGCGGTCTCGCCGCCCACCACGCTCACGTTGGCGACGCCCGACACGCCCACGAGCCCGGCACCCACGTTCACGACCACGTTCTGGACGTGATGGGTCGCCGAAGCGTTGACGATCACGCCGGTCGCCTGCTCGGTCACGCGCATCGCCGCGATGTCGGGCCGCGCGAACGCGCCGTCGAGACTGTCCATGAGATCGACGGCGCCGGAAAGCGCCCCGCTCGCCACCGTGACGCCCGGCGTGCCGGCCATCCCGCGCGCCGCGACCCGGGTGTCGGGACCGTCGATGTAGGCTCTGGTAAAGCCGCCGATCTCGTTCACCACCACGGACGCCCCGATGCCCGCGGCGGTGATCCCGACACCGAGGGCGCCCGCGGAGGTCGTGATTCGGTCGTCGGATTCGGCGATCACCGCCGCGTTGCGGTCCGACTCGAGCCAGGCGCCGCCGCCCACGCGCGCGCTCGTCTCGTTGCCGATGAGGTTGACGGCGAATGACCCGGCGACGCCCACGTCGGCCGAGGCGGCGCCGCTCACCGCCGTCGTTTCGATGGTCTCGGTGGAGTCCGACCTCATGACGAAGTCGCGCACGTCGAGCCCCGAGGTGCCGGCCTTGCGGCCCGTGACGTACGCCTCGGTGACGTTGTCGATGCGATTCACGGCGATCGCCGCGCCGACCGCAGCACTCGCCCCGATCGAGAGCGCCCCGGCAAGTGACTTGATCGTCGCCCCGTCGATCGCGTTGACCGTCACGTCCGCGCCCGACCCGGTCATCGCGGAGTCCGCGATGCTCGCGGCCGTGCGGTTCGCGATGCGGTTGGACGAGGCGGAGCCGGCGAACGCCCCGGTCGCCGCGCCGCTGCCCGCCGCCGACAGCGATTCGATCGTGGTCGTATTGCGCCCCTCCACCGTCAGGCGGGAGGCGAGCGCGAGCGTCGAGCCGGACACGCTCGCCCTCGCCGAGTTGTGCGCCGCGTTGTCGGCGACCGCGCCGCCGAACGCCGGCCCGCCGAGCGAGATGGAGACATTCCCGGCGAGCGACTGGATCGTGGAGCCGTCCTCGGCCTTCACGGTGGCGGCGGTGCTCGCGCCGTCCACCGTCGAATCCTCGAGTTTCGCGGTGACGACGTTCCCGTCGGCGCCGTCCGGGTTCCCGATGTGATTGAGCGAGACCGAGCCCGAGATCGCCAGCGTCTGCCCGCCCGCGGCGGCCACCGAAAGCGAGGTGATCTGCGCGGTCTCGCGAGCCGCGAGGTCGATCGTCCCGGCACGATGGACGGCCGAGTTCCCGACCGACGAGAGCACCGTGTTCGCGATGCCGTTATAGGCGAAGGCGCCGCCGACGCCCGCGCTGGTGCCGACGGCAACGCTCCCCGCGAGCGACTCGATCCCGGACTTGTCCTCCGCCCGGACCACCACCGCGTGGGTGTTCGCGCCGCCGGCCGGATCGTCGAACACCGTGTTGACCGCGCTCGCCTCCGTACGGTTCCCGATGAAGTTGACCGATATCGAGGCGCTCACCGCGGGAGCGCCGCTTCCCACGGCCGCCGTCCCCGCCACGGCAAGAGCGCGTATGCGCGAATCGTTCTCCGCGAGAAGCGACGTGGCGGCGCGGGCGGAAAGACTCGCCTGGTCGGCTATCGCGCGCGCCTCGTTGCCGATCTCGGAATAGGTTACCGCCGCGCCCACCGCGGCGTTCTTGCCGATGTTCACCTGCCCGCCCAGCGTGTCGATGCGGGAGCGGTCCTTCGCATCGAGGGTGACGGTGTCCGCCGTGAGCGCCGCGCCGCCGTTCGCCGCCGCGAGCACCGCGTTGTCGACGCGGTTCACCGCGACCGAGCCCGCGCCGGACACCTTGTCGGAAGCGCCCACCCCGACCGCGAAGCTCGTGATCGCCGTGTTCGAATCGGCCTCGATCGCGAGCCCGGCGGTGCCGGTCGATTCGACCGTGGCGTTCTCCACGCGCGCCGTCAGGTTGTTGCGGATGTCGCTCCAGTTGAATGAGAGCCCGATGTTGTTGCCGCGCCCGACCTGCACCACGCCCGCGACCGACGTGATGCAGTTGCCCGTCGGCGCCGCGCCCACGCCGCCGGCGTCGCGACCGCAGTAATCGAGTCCCTGCACGACGTTCTCGCGCGCGGACCCCGGTTCGATCGCCTCCTCGAGCGTCGCGTCCGCGCCCTGATCGCGCGCCGTGATCGCGATCCGTCCGTTCGCGTTGACCGTCGAGCCGCCGTCGATCGCGGCGGTCGTGTTGTTGGTGATCTCGGTGATCACCACCGCGCCGCCGAGGGCGTTGCCGTTGGTCGCGTTCGACACCTGCCCGTGCGCTGCGCCAGCGCCGATCTCGGTGGCGTTGTACGCCCGCACCGCGACGGTATCCACCTGGGTCACGCTGGAGCCGCCGGTTACGGCGGCAAGCACGTCGTTGGTGATGTCGGAATAGGTGACCGACCCGCCCGCGCCGCTCTTGCCCCCGACCGAGAGGGTCCCGCCGCCCGTGCCGATGAAGGTGCGGTTATAGGCCGTGACCTCGACGTCGCGCCCGCTCGCGCCCGCCTCGCCCGTCACGCCGGTGTTCTCCAGCTTCGCCGTCGCTTCGTTGTCCACGAGCGAGAGCGAAAGCGAGCCGGTCGCAGCGAGCGAATTGTTCTTGCTCTGCTGGTTGCTCGCGTCGATCGCGACCCCGATCGCGATGGAGAGCTGCTCGCCGCCCGCGAGCGCCTGCACCGTCACGTCGTTCGCGCCGGTCACCGTCGAGTTGCGCACGATGCCCTGCGTGATGCTGTCGACGAGGTTGACCGCCACGCTGCCGGTGATCGCCGCCGACCCGGTCTGGCTGCTGTTGTTCGCCCGGGTGAGCGCCGCCGCGCCGCTGGCGGTCACGATGTCGGTGTCGTTCACGCCGCGCACGACGAGCGCCGCCGGGCCCGCGCCCCCGGCCTGATCCACCGCGGCGCCGTCGACCAGGGCGACCGTCGTGAAATCGGTGTCGTTGACCGCCGCGCTGCCCGCTCCGGAGAGGCCGAAACTCGAACTTTGCCTGGCGGAGGTCCCGCCCTGGCTCCCCCCGCTCCCCTTGGAGGTGCTGGTGGGCTTCAGGTCGACCAGGTGCGCGAGCTTGTCCTGTATTGCCTGGTACTTGCCCTGGATGCTCTGGAAGAAGCCCCCGCCGGAGGTGTTGTTGTTGTTCGAGCTCCAGGAGACCGCTCCCGTCACCGCAATCGCCTCGGCGCGGCCGCCGGTCCGGGCCTCGACCTCGATGTTGCGCGCGCCGACGGACCCCGCGGCCGCGATCTGGCTCGCCCGGGTCGCGAGTTCGCCCGCATGGGTGTCGTTGTCCGCGACCTCGGCGCGCGTCGTCCCGGTGACGCCGTTATACGCGATGCCCACGCCCACCCCGGCGGAGGACGAGAGGTTGAAGCCGCCCGCGAGCGACCAGTCGACCGGGGCATCCGAGGCGGTAGCGACGAACCGGTCCGCACTGATCACGGCCTCGTCGTCGACCAGCGCGCGGGTGTCGTTGTCGACCACCACGATCGAGGCCGAGCCGTTCAGCCCGAAGCTCGAGCCGTAGCCGCCCGCGGCGGCGATCGAGATCAGCAGGTCATTCGCCTCTGCGGTAACCCGGGCCTCGCCCGTGCGGCGCGTTCCGGTGACGCTCCACGAGCGGCTTCCGGCAACGGCGCCCGCCACGCTCTCGTCCACTCCCTGTATCGTCGCGCCTTCGCGCACGATCGCCTCGGTCGCACCAGCCAGGTTCTCCTGGGTGTAGGCCATCCCGAGCCCCTTGCCGCCCGCGCTGCCGCCGCCCGAGTTGGCCGGGAGGAAATGTCCGCCGTGGAAGAGCAGCGTCGTCTCGCGTGCCGCGCGGATGTGTGCAGGCGCGGCGAACGTCCATTCGTGCAGGAGCTGCGCAACGGGCGTCGCGGCGCCGAGGTCCGCGGCGACGACCTCGAACTGGCGTGTCCAGTCCCCGGCGGCGTTGCCGCTCAGGTTGAGCTTCGCGTTGGTATCGAGCACCGAGCGCGCCGTGTTGCTGAACGAGAGCAGGCTCGCCGAGCCCGACAGCGAGATCGCGCCGTTCGAGTTGTCCGAGGTCGATTTCGCCGCGGACGCGCCGTTGAAGATATCGAACACGCCGGTCAACTGGTTGAACCAGTCCTTGATGGTTCCCAGGCCATCCCACCGGTCGAACGAGCCTCCGGTGATGAGACTCTCGCGCACCGGTATCAGCACATCGGCCGAGACGCCCACGCGCGGCGCGGTCACCACGGCGTCCGCGCCGATCTTCGCGAGCGCGTCATGCTCGTAATCGCCGATCGCCACCCCCGCCGAGAAGGTGTTGCGCGCGGTGTTGGCGGCGGCCCGCTCCCGCGACTGGGAAACCGCCGCCGATTCCGCCGCGATCTGGACGTCGGTCGCCTTCGTGCGCGCCGCGATCATCACGTCGCCGGTCGCGTGGACGTTGACCGCGGGGCCGATCAGCGCGAGGGCATCGGCCGAACTCTTCGCCCAGGCGAGCGCGCCGCCGATGCGGAAGGGCGTGGAGATCGGCTTCACCTTCGTGTCGGGCGATTCCCCCCCGAGCAGCTTGTCCCAGAAGTAGTTCTCGATCGCGCCGCTCGTGTCGGTAACCGGTTCGAGCTTCTGCTGGACGCCGGCGATGATCATGTCGTTCAGCGTCGAGCCCGTCTTCGAGTTGGCGGTCGTGACGTTCTGCGTGTTCTCGTTGAGCGCGATCACCTCGACCCGCGTTGCGTCCGGGACCCCGGTCGCAAGCTCCGCCGTGGCCTTGGTCACGATTTCGCTCACCGCCACCGCGGCCGAGGCCTTGCCGTTGTCCCCCGTCTGGGCCTCCACCGTGTTGCCGAAAGCGTTCTTGTTGGTGGCCGCGACCGACACCGTGCCGCTCACCTGCAGCACCGCGCCCTGTTCCACCACCGCTTTCGAGCGCACGTCGGCGTTGGTAACCCCGACCGCGATGCTGATCGAGCCGCTGTCCGAGCCAGCGTCGGCGGCGGAAACCGAGGCTTCGAGCGTCGCCTCGTTGTGCGCGCGCACCGTCAGGTTCCGGCCCCTCACGCTCGCGCCGCCCTCGACCTTGACGCTGGCGTCGGCCCTGGTCCTGGCGTAGAGCGCGCCCAGTCCGAGGGGGGTATTGACCTGCGTGCCGGGGCCGTTCAATCCGGTGGACGGCGCCGCGCCGGCCTCCGTCGTGTTCTCGGCCCGCAGGGTGACGTTCTGCCGCGCTTCGATCAGGCTGCCGTTCTTCACCGTGACGCTCGCGGTGCCGACGGCCTGCGAGTGCACGATATTGACGCCGAGGAGACCCGCGAGGAACCCGACCGCCGCCTCCGCGCCGGTGCTCGCGCCCAGGGAAAGCGTGCGCCCGAGGGCGGTCAGGTCCGTGGGATCGTCGATCCACTTTCCGCCCGAAGCGGTCTGGTAGACCCATTTGGTGCCGACCTCGGTGGACGCCTTGATGTCGACGCTCTCGGCCCGGATGGTGGCGCCGTCGATCACGACGGATGCGGCCGCCTCGCGGTAGCCCAGTATGCTGACCGCGGGCTCGCTCGACGCGTTGAGCGTCACCGTGCCACCGGCGAAACCGTTGTCCGCGTGGGCGAGAAGCTTCGATCCGGGCTTGAGTTCGATCGCGGCGGCGGCAAGCGTCAGGTTTCCCGAGTCACCGGCCGAGGCGGCGCTCTCCTGGTTCGCGCCGGCGCCCCCCGCCACGTTGCGCATCGAGATCGTGACGCCGGAGTTCACCGTGACGCGGTCGTCGGCGACGATCGAATGGTCGGCGCCCCCGGAATAGAAATCCGCGCTGACCGTGACCGTCGCCGGGTCGATGAGTACCGTGCCGCGCCGCCCCTGCGTCGCAGCGGCCCGGAACTCGCCCCCGGCGAGTTCGACGCCGCGCCGTGCGCTGAACTCGATCGTGCCGCCGTCACCGCTCGCTCCGGCCGAGGCATCCACGATCGCGCCGGCGCGCATCACCGCATCGCCGTTCGCGAAAATGTTTACCGTGCCACCGGGGGAATTCGTGCCGTTGCCGCGCGCCACGACGCTCGCGCCGGGTTCGAGTGCGACGTTCCCCCCGGCCCGGATCGCGACGTCCCCGCCCTTGACGCCCGGCGATCCGGGCGCCGCGATCGTGCCGCTCACCGTCACGTCGTTGTCCGCGACGATGCGCACGCGCCCCTCGCTCACCACCACCGTCGTGGCGGAATCGAGTCCGTTCGCATTGACGACGTCGGTGAAATCGGGCGCTCCCCCGATGAAGCGCGCGCCGCTGTAAATCCGCCCGCCGGCGTTGATCGCGCCGGCGGCGAGACTCACGCCCTCGATCGCGTTCACCTGCCCCTGGATCGATATCAATCCGGACCCGTTGCGCGGCGCGGTGCCGGCGAGAAGCTGCGCGACGGCGGCGTCGTCCGGGTTGCCGGGCGAGAGAAAGAAACCGTCGACGAAAGCCTGGGTCGGCGTGGCAACGTGAAGGCTTCCCACGTTCACCACGCCCGCCGGACCGACGACGAAGCCGTGCGGGTTGGCGAACCACACGTTGCCCCCGATGCGCCCGTCGCGTATCGAGTTGACGACCCCGTGTATGTCCGTGCGCGCGTCGCGCACGAGGTTCACGAGATTGGCCGTGCCGGAAGGAAGGTGCAGGTTGGCCGTCGCCCCCTGTCCCACGCTGAAGGTCGCGAACGAGTTAAACGCGTTTGCCCCGCGCACCGTGGCGGTCGTGACATCCGTTACCGCGCCGCGGGTCGTGACCGCCGTCCGGGTGCGCCCGTCGGGAACAATGGATTGCCCGGCGGCAACGCCGGGGATGATCACCGCCTGCAGCGCGAGGAAGTAGCAGAGCGCGCCATCCCAGCGCCAGAGGGCACCCACGCGGAGCTTCGAGTTCTCCTTTTTCAAGCGATCGCCTCCTCGGGCGCGGGCCCCGTCTGCCGCGCGCCGCCGCGCCGTCCCGCGCACACCCGTCTTGCGCCTCGCCTTGCTCGCCGGTCGGCTTGCGACTGGGTGGCCGATACACGCAGCGGCGGTCAGCACGCGCCGACACCGCTCGCAGGAATGATTCTAACAATCAGCCTTAGAATAATTCCAGCAATTCGCGTGCTAACCGCGCACCCAGCGTCAATTCAAGAGGTTAGCTGCCGGTGCGCGCCCGGGCCCGCCTTGGGATGTAGGACATTCCGACACGCGCAGACGAAACTGGCGCGATCGGGGCACCTCGCTCATCCCCTCCCGCACCACGCGTCATGCAGGGCGCAAGAAAACCCGGGATGTCCCCCCGGGCTCGCGGTCGCTATTTCTTCTTCTGCGCCGGGGCGGAGACGGCCACGGAGCCGCCCTTGCCCCGCTTGTAGTTCTCGACGGCGCGATCCTGGGCCTTGGCAAGTTCGGCGGCTGCCTTCTTCGCGGCTTCCGCGTTCTTCGCGGCAGCCTCGGCGGCTTTCGCCTTGGCCGCATCGTCCAGTGGTGGCAACTTGGCGGACGCCACGCCGGCCCCCACCGCGACAGCCAATGCCGCGGTCACGACGACCCGCGGGATGTCCTCTGCCTTCATAGCCTCCATCCCTCCGTCAGCGGCGCGGCGGGCGCGGTGCTCGCGCTTCCCGCGACCGGCTCCCGCCCGGCCTTGACCGCGTTGTACCAGTACTCGTGGTGCTCGCGCGCCCAGGTCTCGTCGGTCAAGCCGGTGCGCATGTTCTGGTAGGCGCCCTCCACGCCGGCGGTGCCCATGTAGATGTGACCCAGCGCGAGGCCGATCACGAGCACGGCGGCGACCGCGTGTACGACGCTCGCCTGCTGCATGAGGAGCCGTCCCTGCTCGAAGTTCGGGAAGAGCAGGATCGCCCCCGAGGCGCTCACCACGAGACAGAGCAATACCACGCCAAGCCAGAACCACACCTTCTCGCCGGCGTTGAACCGCCCCGACGGCAGATGCGCTCCGGAGAACATCTTCCAGCCGTTCGCGAGCCACGCGCCGTCGCCCTTCTCGGGCAGGTTATCCCTGAGGTAGATCGCGATGAAGACGACGAGGCTCACCACGAATACCGGGGCGACGAAGTTATGAACGTTCTTCGAGAGTATCGCGAGCCACGAGAACAGCTCGTAGCCGAACACCGGCAGCAGCACGTGCTTGCCGAACAGGACCACGAGCCCGGTCGCGCCCAGCACGACGAAACTGATTCCCGTGGTCCAGTGGGCGAAGCGCTCGAGCGCGGAAAAACGCTCGATCATCCGGCCGGTGGGCTTGCCGTGCAGCCGGACCGGGCCCTTCACGAAATAAATGAGGGCAATCACTGCTGAGATCCCGAGTATCAGCCACCCGCCGTAGACGGTGACCGGCCCGTTCCGGATCTCGCGCCAGAGCTGGCCCTCGCTCTGGATGAGGACATTGGTCTCGATCCCGCGCACCTGGGTGCTCTGGTAGGGATTCTCGCCCTTGCGCACCTCGCGCCAGAGGGGCGCATTGTTGAAGGGCTGGTCCTTCTGGCGCTGCACCTGCTCCGACGCGCTCCCGCCTTCGGCCGCCCGGGCGGGCTGAAGGCCGGCCGACAGGAACAACGCCAACATCAGCATCAGCATCAGCATCAACGCCGCGCGCATGTCCCGAATGACGATCACGCGTTCTCTCCTCTCGTTGTGTTCCGGGTCAGTTCGCCGCCATGGGCGCCCCGCGCGTCTTCTCGTTCTGCTTGGCGTTCCGCGCCTTGATGGCGTTCTCCCAGGCGAGCTTGTCGCCCTTGAACTCGTCGTTGTCCCACGGCTGCGCATCGGGCTTGCCCTGATACTTGCCCTGCTTGTACACGGTCACCTGGGTGCTCTCGCCGCAACCGGCGGCAAGCAATGTCGCGGATACCGCGACGGCGATCGCGAGAAGGCGCCTCATGACTTGCCTCCCGGTTGCGGCTTCGCCGGCCGGTCGGGCTTGCCGTAAGCCGTGCCCCAGCCCCAGATTTCGGCGCCCTTGCCGCGCCGTAGCACGCGGTCGCGGTAAATGTCGGCCACCACGTCTCCGTCACCGCCGAGCAGAGCCTTGGTCGCGCACATCTCGGCGCAGACGGGGAGCTTGCCCTCCGCCAGGCGGTTGCGGCCGTACTTCTTGAATTCCGCCGCCGAGAAATCGGGCTCGGGACCACCGGCGCAGAACGTGCACTTGTCCATCTTGCCACGCAGCCCGAACGCGCCGTCCTGCGGGAACTGCGGCGCGCCGAACGGGCAGGCGTAAAAGCAGTAGCCGCAGCCGATGCAGAGGTCCTTGTCGTGCAGTACCACGCCTTCCGACGTATGGTAGAAGCAGTCGACGGGGCACACCGCCATGCAGGGCGCGTCCGAGCAGTGCATGCAGGCGACCGAGATCGATTTCTCGCCCGGCATCCCGTCGTTCATTGTCACCACCCGGCGGCGGTTCACGCCCCACGGGATCTCGTGCTCCTGCTTGCACGCCGTCACGCAGCCATTGCACTCGATGCAGCGCTCGGCATCGGCGAGGAATTTCATTCTTGCCATGGTGAGCTCCTCAATCCCGTCATGCCGTGAACCGCGTTACCTGGCACAGCGTGGTTTTCGTTTCCTGCATCATCGTCACGATGTCGTAGCCGTAGGTCGTCGCCGTGTTCACGGCTTCGCCGCGCACCACCGGCGCCGCGCCCTCCGGGTACTTGTCGAGGAGATCCCTGCCCTCGAACCAGCCGGCGAAGTGGAACGGGCAGAAGACCGTCCCCGGCGCCACGCGCTCGGTGACGAGCGTCTTCACCTTGATCTGCGCCTTGCTCGGAGTCCTGACCCAGACGTACTCGTTGTTCCTCACGCCGCGATCGTTGGCGTCCTTCGGGTTGATCTCGACGAACATCTCCTGCTGGAGCTCGGCGAGCCAGGGATTGGACCGTGTCTCGTCGCCGCCGCCCTCGTATTCGACGAGCCGCCCGGAGGTAAGGATGAGCGGGTAGGTCTTGACCGCGTCCTTGTTCGCGTCCTGGATGGTCTTGAACAGCACTGGCATCCGCCAGCGGTTCTTCTGGTCGGCGTGGGTCGGGAACTTCTCGATCAGATCCGGCCGCGGCGAGTAGATCGGCTCGCGGTGCAGCGGCACGCCGTCCGGGAAGTTCCACACCAGCGCGCGCGCCTTGGCGTTGCCCCAGGGGTGGCAACCATGCTTCATCACGACGCGCTGGATGCCGCCCGAGAGATCGGTCTTCCAGTTCTTGCCTTCGGCGGCCTTCTTCTCGTCCTCGGTCAAGTCGTCCCACCAGCCGAGTTTCTTCATCAGCACGTGGTCGAACTCGGGGTAGCCGGTGGTGATTTCCGCGCCCTTCGAGTGCGAACCGTCCTCGGCGAGCAGGTTGACCCCGTCGCGCTCCACGCCGAAGTTGGCGCGGAAGTTGCCGCCGCCGTCCATCATGTGCAGTGCGGTGTTGTAGAGATTGGGCGTCCCGGGGTGCTTGATCGCCGCGGTCCCGTAGCACGGCCACGGCAGGCCGTAGTAGTCGCCGTCGAGCACGTAGCCGGTTTTCGCGTCCTTGCCGCCCTTCGCGCGCAGTGTCCTCACATCGAATACGTGCTGGTTGCGCATGTGCGCCTGCAGCCGCTCCGGCGACTGGCCGGTGTAGCCGATGGTCCAGGAGCCGCGGTTGATCTCGCGCAGCGCGTCCTCCATGTCGGGCTCCATCATGCCGCCCTTGCCCTTCACGAGCTTGATTCTCGCCGTGAACTCCTTCGCGAAACCGAATTTCTCGGCGAGCTGGTACATGATCATGTGGTCGGTGCGCGACTCGAACATGGGCTCGATCACCTTCTCCCGCCACTGGAGCGAACGGTTCGAAGCGGTCACCGAGCCCGCGCACTCCATCTGCGTCGCCGCGGGCAGCAGGTAGACGTTCTCCTGGCGCACCATCGCCGCCATCGCCGCCGTCGCGGAGGGGTACGGATCCACCACCACCAGCAGGTCGAGCTTCTTCATCGCCTCGACCATTTCCTTGCCGCGGTTCTGGCTGTTCGGCGCGTGGCCCCAGTAGATCACCGCGCGCACGTTCGGATCCTGGTCGAGGTTCTCGTTCTTCTCGAGCACCGCGTCCTGCCAGCGCGACACCGTGATTCCCGGCTTCTCCATGGAGGCCACCGAGGAGAACTGGCTCTTGATCCACTCGTAGTCCACGCCGTAGACGGCCGCCCAGTGCTTCCACGCGCCGGCCGAGATGCCGTAGTAGCCCGGCAGCGAGTCGGGGTTCGGGCCGACGTCGGTCGCCCCCTGCACGTTGTCGTGGCCGCGATAGATGTTGGTGCCGCCCCCGGGGACGCCCACGTTGCCGAGCGCGAGCTGAAAGCACGCCGAAGCGCGCACGATCGCGTTGCCGTTGCTGTGCTGGGTCTGGCCCATCGCCCACACGAGGGTGCTGGGCCGGTTCTTCGCCATGAGTTCGGCGACGTGCTTCACCTCGGCTTCCTTCATGCCGGTGACGCTCTCGGTGACCTCGGGGGTCCACTTCATGACCTCCTCGCGCACCTTGTCCATGCCGTAGACCCGGGCCCTGATATAGTCCTTGTCCTCCCAGCCGTTCTTGAACACGTGGTAGAGCATGCCCCACAGGAACGCCACGTCGGTGCCGGAGCGGATGCGATAGTAGTAATCCGCGCGGGCCGCGGTGCGCGTGAAGCGGGGATCGACGACGATCACCCTGGCGCCGTTCTCCTTGGACACGAGGGTGTGCATCATCGATACGGGGTGGGCCTCCGCGGCGTTGCTGCCGAAGAACAGGATGCACTTCGAGTTCAGCTCGTCGTTGTACGAGTTGGTCATCGCGCCGTAACCCCAGGTGTTCGCGATGCCCGCCACCGTGGTGGAGTGGCAGATGCGCGCCTGGTGATCCATGTTGTTCGTGCCGAAGAAGGACACGAACTTGCGCAGCAGCGCCGACTGCTCGTTGTTGTGCTTGGAGGAGCCGATCCAGAACGTCGCGTCGGCCCCGCTTTCCTTCCTGATCGCCAGGAGCTTCTGGCTCACTTCGTTGAGCGCCACGTCCCAGGAAATCCGCTGCCACTTGCCGCCCGCGAGCTTCATCGGGTATTTCAGGCGGTGCGAGTCGTGCGTCATGCCGTGCTCGCGGATCGAGGCGCCCTTCGCGCAGTGCGCGCCGAGGTTGATCGGGGAATCGAAAACCGGTTCGTGCCGGATCCACACGCCGTTCTGGACCACCGCGTCGATCGAGCAGCCCACGGAGCAGTGCGTGCAGATCGTGCGGTGGGTCTCGGTCTTGCCGCCGCCCGCGTCCCGCGCCGCTGCCGTGCGCTCGACGATGTTGAACGGCAGTTGCGACGCGATCGCTCCCGCGCCGAGCGTGATGCCCGAGCGCCGCAGGAAGGCCCGGCGGTCGATCGTCCTGCCAGGCGTTGCCGGGACGGAGCGGGCGAGCCGCCCGCGGGTCGCGCCGTGGGGAGAAGCGGTGGACTTCCTGGTGAGCAACATGGTCGCGCTCCTCAGACTTTCGCGGTTTCGTAGTACTTCCGGACGTGCTCGGTCAACTGGTAGCCCTTCGATGCTCCGGCGGCCGCGCTCTTTCCTGGCTGGGTTCGCGCGGTGCTGGTTGCGACCGCGGCGGCGGTCGCGGCACTGCCGGCACCGACGGCGAGGAGGAACTTGCGGCGGGAGAGCGTGGATTGCGAGGTCTTCATTGCGTCACCATCCCGTTCGTGAGGAAGGGAACCGCTTCCGTGAAAAATTTACGCTCTAGTAAGGCGGAAAGCAACAAATGACACGTATTTAAATAATAATGCGAATCATTACCATGCGAGAAATCTGTGCCAATCGGGAACCGCTTTCATCCGAACGCATTCCCGCCCGTTACTAGCCTTCCGACATCGCGAGCGCGGCCTTCTCGATCTCGAAGAACGCGAGGGTGAGCGCAGCCACGTGTTTGTAGAACCGGCCACTCGCCGAGTCTCGCAGCGCAACGCAGAACGGCGGGATTCCGGGATAGGCGAATTCCTCGAAGAACTCCTTTTGCCGCCCGAGGCTCTCGCCGCCTTCGATGAGCCAGCGCATCACGTCGCAGATGCCGGAGACGTGATCCTCCACCTCGAACACGCCTTCCCTGCGACCCAGACCCCAGCGCGACAATTGCTCGCGCAGCCTTACGAGGTAGCGGTCCGGCGCGGCGGCCTCGGCATAAGCGGAGAGATACGGTGTCACCTCCGACTTGCCGACGCCGACGAACAGCGTGTCGTACTCCTGCCGCACCAGGGCGGGATAGGCCGTGCGGCACGCTTCCTGAAGGTTGCGCCAGCTCCAGGCAAGCCCGTTGCCGCCGCCCTCGCCGTCCGGTGCGCCGCGGGAAATCTCGGCGAGCAGATTGGGATCGGGCGGCGCGTAGTAGAGGCGCCCGATCACCCCGTAGAGCCTGCCGCGCGCGAGGTCTTCCGGCGCGAGCGGGGACGGCGCGGCGCTCGTCTTCTCCGCCACTTCGCTCACCCGCCGCCCGTGACGTTGAATATGCTGTCGCCGCCCTGCTCGAACATGTCCACGACGCGGCAGTCCTGACACATCCGCAGTCGCGCAAGGGCCCGCGGGTCCTGGAACATGGAGTGCGATCCGAGCTTGCCCAGCACGTTGTCGATGATGCGCTGGGTGGCGAAGGGCTTGCCGCAGCGCACGCAGGCGAAAATCGCGTCTTCGTTCACCACCACGGGCCGCGTCGCGGCGCCGGACAGGAGCAGCCGGGGCAGGAGCGCGATCGCGCTCTCGGGACAGGTCTTCTCGCACAGGCCGCACTGCACGCAGTTCCTCTCGATGAAGCGCAGCTGCGGCTTGTCCCTGGCGTCGAGCAGCGCGCCCTCCGGGCAGGCACCGACGCAGGCGAGGCACATCGTGCACTTCTCCTTGTCCACCACCACCGCGCCATACGGCGCTCCTGCCGGCAGCGGCACTTCCTCCGTGTGCCGCGGCGCGTGGCGCAGCAGATGGTCGAGCACGAAATCGAGCGTTGCGCGCTTCTCGTTCGCGAGGTTGAAAGTCGCGGGTGACAGCGTGCGCGGGCTGCCCGCGCTCCACACGGCTTTTTCCAGCGTCGCGACATCATCCGCCACGATGAGACCGAAGCGCGCGCCCTCGAGCCCCAGCCCCGCCACGATCGCTTGCGCGTAGCCGGTCTGCCGCTCGAGCGCCTCGCGGTAGGCGGCTTGCTCCGACCGCGCCGCCAGGATCGAGACGCTCGCTGCGCCGAACGCGACGGCCCCCAGCATGAGATCGATGCCGATCGAGGCGACGTGGTGCACTTCGAGCGGAATCCAGTTCGCGGGCAGACCCTTGCCACGCCGGGCGAGCCGCGACACGAGCTCCCGCCCGCCGGTGGCGTTGTGCAACAACAGGCAAGGGGTTTCGCCCCCGGCCTCGCGGTAGACCCGCAGCAGGGCCTTCACGCGCGCGCCCATGTCCGGCACCCGCGGGTAGGCGTAGCCCATCGCGCCCGACGGGCAGACCGCGGCGCAGCCCCCGCACCCCATGCAAAGATGCGACTCCACGGTAACGCGGTTCGCGTCGAGGTCGCTCGCGATGGCGAGCGTCGAGCAGACATCGATGCACTTCGTGCAGCCGGTGATCCCGGAGCGGGCGTGAGCGCAGACGCTCTCGCGGTACTCGACGTAGCGCGGCTTCTCGAACTCGCCCACGTACCGCGTGATCTCGCGCGCGGCAAGCGCCTGCTCGAGCGGGTCGCGGCCCGGTGCGAAATAGCCCTGTGGCGGCTGCGGCGAGCGGATGAGCGGCTCGCGCGAGAGATCGAACACGAGGTCGAAGGTTTCGCTTCGCGTCGTTTCCCTGCGTTCGAAATCGATCGCGCCGATCGCGCCGCAGGCCGTGACGCACTCGCGGTGCGCCCTGCACTTCGCAAGGTCGATCTGGTATGAGAAATCGATCGCCGCCTCGGGGCAGGCGCGGATGCACGCGTTGCAGCGCGTGCATACCTCGAGATCGATCGGGTTTGCCTGCTCCCATTCGGCCCGGAACGCGCCCAGGTAGCCGGTCAGCGCGCGCGCCCTTCCGGAGAACACCGGATAGTCGCGAACCACCGGCAGCTCGTGGTGCCCCGCATCACCGGTCACCAGCACGCTGACCGGGAGTTCACCCGAGAGCCGGTCGGCCCATTCGAGCGCGGCCGCCCCGGGCCCGATGATGAGCAAGCTCCCGCCCGACCGGTAGGCGACGAGCGGCACCGGCTCCGGCTCGGGCAGGTCGGCGAGCGCGAGCAGCGCCGCGATCTTGGGCGTCGCGCCGCGCGCCTGCGCCGACCAGCCCGCGGTCTCGCGGATGTTGGCGAACTGGATGGCGCCCTCGCCCTTCCACTGCGCGTGCAGCTCGGAAAAGAGCGGCGCCTCCTGGGTACAGGCCACCACGAGATCGCCGCCCTTTTTCACCGCCGCCTCGAAAGCGGAGCGCTGCCCGCGGCAGAGCTCGGAGTGCACCGGGGGCGCCTTGCCGAGCTGCAGCGCGCGGCCGAGCGCCGCCGCATCGAGCGGCATGGTGCGGTTGCAATTGCAGACGAGCTTGTCTTTGGCCATCGCCGTACGGCGCGGCGCTGCGCCGCGGCGCGCTACGCGTTCCCGGAGGAAGCGGACGGGACCGCGGCCGGCGCCGCGGCCGGGGTTTCGGCCGGCGCGGTCGCGGGCGGTTCCAGCATTTCCGATCCGCGCTCCCGCGCCGCGAGCCGTTGCGCCTCTTCCCGTTCGCGCTCCTCGCGGTCTTCTCTCGCCCAGCGCAGGATGTTCTGCGCCTGCTTCAGGCCCGCCAGCATCTCCGGGGGAATCGGCTCGGTCTTGCTGTAGTCGTCGATATAGACGTCGAGCCCATCCATCACGTTGAAACGGGGATCGGTGAAGAGCTTCTTCAGCGCCGAGCGGCGCACGTCCTCGTCCACCCTGGGATGAAAGAACGCGCGGTAGTCGGAGTCGATCGTGAGCTTCTCGACCGGGGGCAGCTCCGGCGCGGGCGACCGGGGGTCGGGCGCCGGCTCGCCCGGCGGCGGCGCCTCGCGCGCCTCCTGCTTGCGCCGCGACCAGCGCGAGAGAAACGGCTCGCCGCCGTCCTTCTCCGGCGCTTCGTCTCGCCCGCGCTTCACCGCGGGCCCTCGCGGTGCGATGCCACGCCCCTGTCCCGGCTGCTGGCGTAGCGCTTCTTCTTCGGCTCCTCCGGCCGGTAATGGGCCTCCGCGAATGCCGCGATCCACGGAATCAGGTCCGGCGGCAGCGCGACGCCACCCACCGTCTCCTCGGCGTCCATCCAGCGCGCTCCCTCGTGGTAGCTTACCGTGAGCGATTCCGGGCGCGCGAGTTCGCCGTCCATGCGCCACAGGATGAAGACCTTGGGTTGCGGCGAGGTGATGTTGTAGATATAGCCTTCGGACTCGTCGCGGTGCAACCGCAGCTTGAATCCCGGGAAGAGCATCTGCATGGAACGCGCGTCCCTGAAGATGACCCGCTCGCCGCTTCCCGGCGGCGATGCGTCCTGCACGACACCCTTCGCCTCCCAGCGCTCGCTCACCCAGCGGTTCCCGGCCTTCACCCGCTCCATGATCACGGCAATGGCGTAGGGCGCGGCGGGATTCGGCGTGCTGGATTCGGCCATGGCGGCATTGTGCGCCAAGCCATTCCCTCGCGCAACGGCGAACGCTCCCAAATACCTGATTTGCAATCAGTGTTTTCCTTGCCTGGTTGCCCATCGCTTTGGGATAATCGACGCATGAAGCATACGCTCGACCGGCTGCGTCGCCCGCTGCGCGACCTCAGAATCTCCGTCACCGACCGCTGCAACTTCCGCTGCGTCTATTGCATGCCGAAGCAGGTGTTCGGGAGCGACTATCAATTTCTCGAACGCAGCGAAATCCTGCAATTCGAGGAGATCACGCGCCTTGCCCGCATTTTCCGCGGTCTCGGCGTGGAGAAGATTCGCTTGACCGGCGGCGAGCCGCTCGTGCGGCGCAACGTGGAACAGCTGATCGCGCAGCTCTCGGCGATCCCCGGCCTCGATCTCACGCTCACCACCAACGGGTCGCTGCTCGAGCGCAAGGCCGCGGTACTCGCGGGGGCGGGACTGAAGCGCGTCACCGTGAGCCTCGACGCGCTCGAGGACGCCACCTTCAAGCGCATGAACGACGTGGACTTTCCCGTGGCGAAAGTGCTCGCCGGCATCGACGCGGCGGCGGCGGCGGGACTCGTGCCGGTCAAGGTCAACATGGTGGTGAAGCGCGGGATGAACGAGAAGGACATCCTGCCGATGGCGCGGCGCTTCCGCGGCACCGGGCATATCCTGCGCTTCATCGAGTACATGGATGTCGGGCACACCAACGGCTGGCGCATGGACGACGTCGTCACCGCGCGTGACATCGTCGAAGCCATCGGCCGCGAGTTCCCCCTCGAGCCCGCCGATCCCAACTACGCCGGCGAGGTCGCGCAGCGCTGGCGCTACCGGGACGGCGGCGGCGAGATCGGCGTCATCGCCTCGGTCACCCAGGCGTTCTGCCGCGACTGCACGCGCATCCGCCTGTCCACCGAGGGCAAGCTCTACACCTGCCTCTTCGCCACGGCCGGCCACGACCTGCGCGCGCCGCTGCGCGGGGGCGCGGACGACGCGGCGCTGCGCGACACGGTTGCCGGCGTGTGGACGGCCCGCGCCGACCGCTACTCCGAGATCCGCTCGAGCCACACCGCCAGGCTCGAGAAGATCGAGATGTCCTACATCGGCGGCTAGCGCCGCCTCGCGATGATGAACGCGGAACGATGAATCCGGAATGAAGCCCGCGAAATCGGGTTCACGATCCAGGCGTCGTTCGCCGTTCATCGTTCCTCGCCGCTCATGAGTACCGCACATCGCCCCAGGATTACCCGCGCGAGCCGCCCCCTCACCTTCGAGGTCGAGGCGATCAACGAGCGCGGGGAAGCGCTGGCGACGCCGATCGCCGGCGAGACCCCGCTCACGATCTACGTGGACAAGCGTGAGATCGTGACGCTGATGACGCTCGGGCAGGCGCCCGAAGCGCTCGCCATCGGGTACCTGCGCAACCAGCGGCTCGTGCGCTCGGTGGACGAGATCGCCGAGGTGCAGGTGGACTGGGAGACCGCCTCGGTCGCGGTCACCACCCGCAGGGCGATCCGGGGCCTGAAGGAAAGGATGAAGAAGCGCACGGTCACCACCGGCTGCGGCCAGGGCACCGTGTTCGGCGATCTCATGGAGGAGATCGACGCCATCACGCTGCGCGAGGACGTGGCGATGAGCGAGGAGACGCTCTACGCGCTGCTCGACGCGGTGCGCCGCCACGAGAGCATCTACAGGAGCGCGGGCGCGGTGCACGGCTGCGCGCTGGCGAATCCGCGCGCCGGGATCCTCACCTTCGTCGAGGATGTCGGCCGCCACAACGCCGTGGACGCCATCGCCGGCAGGATGTGGCTCGACGGCATCGACGGCTCCGACAAGATCTTCTACACGACCGGGCGCCTCACTTCCGAGATGGTGATCAAGTCCGCGCAGATGCGCATCCCCTTCCTCGTCTCGCGCTCGGGTCTCACGCAGATGGGCTACGAGATCGCGAAGCGGGTCGGCATCACCATGATCGGCCGCGCGGTGAACAAGCACTACCTGCTGTTTACCGGGAAGCGCCGATTCGTGAAGCGGATCGGGGCAACCCTGCTCGCCTGACGGATATCCGCCACGGGACCACGCGGAAAGGGCGGGCGCTCCGCGCCGCGACGCGTATTGCGCGAACATGGCGGGCAACGTGTCCGGCGGATTGATGGGGCTGTCGAGGCTTCCATGTGTAGCCGTGTGATTTCGTGGCTGATGCGTCTCGCATAACCGGGTTGATCCTCGCGGGCGGCCGCGGCACCCGCATGGGTGGCGTGGACAAGGGCCTGCAGCTCCTGCGCGGGCGGCCGATGGTGGCATGGGTGATCGAACGACTCGCGCCCCAGGTCGGGGAGATACTGCTGAACGCCAACCAGAACCTCGCCACCTACGCCGGATTCGGTCACCGGGTGATACCGGACGAAATCGGCGGCTTTGCCGGACCGCTCGCCGGCCTGCACCGGGGGCTGTCCGAGGCGGCGCACGGGTTCGTCGCGACCGTGCCCTGCGACTCGCCGTTCCTGCCTTCCGACCTCGTCGCGCGGCTCGGCGCGGGAATCGACGGTGCCGGGGCCGATCTCGCGGTGGCGAAGACGGGCGAGCAGCCCCACCCGGTATTCTGTCTCTGCCGCACGAGCGTGCTGCCCGGCCTCACGCGGTTTCTCGCGGGCGGCGGGCGCAAGATCGACGCGTGGTATTCGAGGCTGAAGGTGGTCGAGGTGCGCTTCGACGACCAGGAGGCGGCGTTCAGCAACATCAATACCCCGGAGGAGCTGCGGGCCGTCGAGGGCGGATGAGCTGCCTCGATTTTTCACCATGCTCGCGCGCAAGATGGTTCTTGTCGCGGCGCCGCGCGCTTGCATGGCCGCCGCGATACAATCCGCATGCGCCACGCCGCCCGGATCGATCACGCCGACAAGGATAGCGGACATGCTCGACGAATTCGGAAAACTCATCCTGCGCCTCGCTCTTGCGCTCCTCATGCTCTTCCACGGCTTCGCCAAGCTCCGCTACGGCGTGGGGTTCATCGAGGGCACGCTCCAAAGCCACGGGCTCCCCGGCTTTTTCGCCTACGGTGTGTTCGTGGGCGAAGTGCTCGCGCCGCTCATGGTGCTCGCGGGCTTCTACGCCCGCGCGGGCGCGGCGCTCATCGCGATCAACATGGTCTTCGCGGTCGCCCTCGTGCACGCTTCCGAGCTTGCCGCCATCGCCAAGTCGGGCGGCTGGGCGCTCGAACTCCAGGCTTTGTTCTTCTTCACCGCCGTCGCGATCGCGCTCCTCGGGCCGGGGAAATTCGGCGTCAACCGAAGTTAGGGGTCCTGACGAACCACGGGCTCGGCGGCGGGCATCCGGGAGTGCCTGGCGCTACCGGGTTCCCGCCTTCGCGGGAACGACGCAACCGGGGTCTTGCAGCGTTTCCCCAGGTCAACCCGGGACGCCCGGCGCCGCCAGCCGGTTCGCCTCGATCAGGGCGCCGTAGAGGCAGACTTTCGGATTCATCACCACGTGGACCGGGATCGTCTTCAGCAGATCGCCGAAGCGCCCCTTGTCGTTGAACGCGCGGATGAACGAGCTGTCCCGCAGGCGGGCGATGATGCGCGGCGCGATCCCGCCCGCGATGTAGGTGCCGCCGCGCGCGAGCGTCGCCAGCGCGACGTTCCCGGCGAACGCGCCGTAGGCCGAAACGAAGATGTCGAGCGCCTTCACCGCCAGCGGATCGCGCCGGGATGCGCCGAACTCGCCGATGACGGCGGTGGTATCGGCGCTTGCCTTCGACGCCGCCAGCATCTCGCGTGACGGTATGCCCACGCCTTTCTCCTGCAGGAAGCTGAAAATCCGCATCAGCCCCGGTCCCGACACCACGCGCTCCCAGGACACGCGCCCGAAGTTGCGCCGCAGGTACGCGAGCAGCTCGTCCTGGATCTCGTCGAGGGGCGCGAAATCGGCGTGCCCGGCCTCCGAGGCGTGCGCGACGTAGCGCTCGCCGTTCCAGACGAGCCAGCCCGTGCCGAGGCCGGTACCCGCGCCGATCACGAGCCGCGTCGCGTGCTCGCGCACCTCACCCTGCTGCAACGTCACGAAATCGCCGGCGGCGAGGGCCGGGATCCCCAGCCCGGCGGCCGCGAAGTCATTGATGAGCGCGACCGGGGCGAGCCCGAGGCGCGCCGCCAGCGCCGCCGCCTCGATCCGCCAGCCGAGATTGGTGAGCGTCGTCGTTCCGTTCTCGACCGGTCCGGCGACCGAAAGGCAGGTCGACGCGATGCCGCCGGCGTGCGGCGCCACCTCGGGACGCGCGAGGAACGTTTCAAGGATCGCTTCCAGCGCGCTGAAGTCGCGGCTCTGGCAGCCCCATTCGACGGCGATCCGCGGCAGCGCCCCGCCCTCCTGCGCGAGCGCGACGAGGGTCTTGGTGCCGCCGACGTCCGCCGCGAGCAGCCAGCTCATGCGGCACGCTCGAGGCGCGCGAGCGGATCCTGCCGGTAGAAGGCCGCGAGCTCAGCGTACACCGCGGGGTAGTCCGCGTGCACCACCTCCGGAATCTCGAAGAATGCTTCGGAGAGCACGGCGAAGAATTCCGCCGGGTTCTCGGCGGCGTAGGGGTCGATCCGCGTATGCGCGCGCGCCTCCACGCGGCGCGAGAAGTCCTCGTAGGCGGCGCGCAAGTCCTCCGCCCATCGCCGCGCGTCCATGCCGGCGTGGAGCGGCGGACAGCCGTTGGCGTCGCCGTTCAGCATGTCGAGCTTGTGCGCGAACTCGTGCATCACGACATTGTAGCCGCCGCCGCTGTCGGCCTGGCGCGTATCGGCCCAGGACAGGATGACCGGACCTGTCAGCCACGACTCGCCGCTCATCGGCTCGCGCACGTGGTGCGCGACGCCGTCCGCGTCCACGTATTCGTAGTCGACGACGAATTCGTCGGGATACACGATGACCTCCGTAAAGCCGCGGTACCAGTCGAGGTCGAGCCCGAGCACCAGCATCGAAGCCTGGACGGCGATGTCGACCCGCATTTCCTCGCTCACTTCAAGCCCACCGGCCCCCGTGATTTCCTTGTCGTGCCGGAACAGGATCACCCGTTCGCGCAAGAGGCGCGCCTCCTCCGGCCCGAGCGCCCGCGTGAACGAATAGCGCCGCAGGGCCGCGGCCCAAACGGCGCCGTCGAGCCGCGCGCGGGCGAGTATCCGGTTGCGCCGCCAGCGCCTGAACGAACTCAGCACGCCGGGATCCGCCCGCACAGGGCCCCGGCGGCGACAGCGGGGGTCACCATGAGCTCGTTCATTGCGCGCAGTGTGGATGGTGAATGGTAAACGGTGAATGGCGAATCGCAAACGGCGGGCACGCCGGAGGAGTCCGCAGGCCCCGGACCCGGCGGATGCCTACATCGACCGCAACACGTGAAGCGGCGGCACTTCCAGGACGCGCCGCGTGCCGATCCACCCCGCCACGGCGACCCCGGCGGCGCCACCGGCCACGCCGATCAGCCAAACCGCCGGATCGGGGGCATAGTCGAGGTCGAGAAAGCGCCGCGCGATATACCAGCCGAGCCCGGACGCGCCGGCCGCGGCGACCAGGCCGGCAGCCGCCCCGATGACGGCGAACTCCGCGAGGTGCGCCCGGTTCACCTGCGCCCGCGTCGCCCCCAGCGTGCGCATGATCGAGGCTTCGTAGAGCCGTTCATCCCGGGTACTCGCCACCGCGGCATAGAGCACCACGAGCCCGGCGACGAGCGTGAAGAGGAACACGAACTGCACGGCCCGGGCCGCGCGGTCCATCAGTGCCTGCACCTGCACGAGCGCCTGTGCGACGTCGATCAGCACCACGGTGGGGAATCGCTTCACGAGCACCGTCAGTTCGCCCGCCCGCTCCGGGGGCAGGAAAAAACTCGTGACCCACGTGGCCGGCCGGTCGTCGTAGAGTCCCGGTGGTCCGATCACGAAGAAATTCACGTTGAAACTGTCCCACTCGACGGCGCGCAGGCTCGTCACCGTGGCGGCGACCCGCGCGCCCGCGATGTCGAAGGTAAGCCGGTCGCCCAGCCGGATGCCCAGCGTCCCGGCAAGCCCTCGTTCCACGGACAGTTCATCGGTGCGGGCGCTGCCCGCCTCCCACCAGCGCCCGGCAACGATCCGGTTGTCGCCACGCAGGCGCTTCGCCCAGGACAGGTTGAACTCGCGGTTCACGAGGCGCCTTGCGCGCTCGTCGGTGTAGTCCTCCTCGGAGACGGCGCGCTCCCCGATACCCGTCAGCCGCCCGCGCACCATGGGATAGAGCTCCGGGGGCGCGAGCCCGCGCTCGGCGAAGAACGCCCGCATCGGCTCGACCTGGTCGGGGGCGATGTTGATCACGAACCGGTTGGGCGCGCCCGGGGGCAGGCTCGCACGCCAGCTTCGCAGGAGATCCGCGCGCACGAGCGTCAGGGCGAGCAGCGCCATCATGCCCAGACCGAGCGCGACCACCTGCACCACCGTGCCCAGTCGTTGCCGGTGCAATCCCGCAAGACCGAAGCGCCAGGCCGCGCCGCGTCCCCTCACGCGTCCCACGGCGGCGAGCACCGCGCCGGCAAGCCCCGCCGCGGCCGCGACCACGGCGACGGACCAGCCTAGCACGGTGATCCCCAACCGGAATTCGCCGGCGCGCCACAGGATGAGCGCGCACACGACGGCGGCGCCCGCCGCATAGCCGGCGAGCCCGCCCCCCTTCGGCGCACCGAGCTCCCTGCGCATTACGCGCAGCGTGGGCACGCGTGCCAGCGCGCCGAGCGGCGGCAGCGCGAAGCCGAGGAGGAGCAGCAGCCCCACCGCCGCCCCCGCGAGCACCGGGGCGGGTCCCGGGGCGGGCAGCGGTACCGCCGCCACCTGCGTGAGCCAGTACGCCAGCATCGCCTGCGCCGCCATGCCGATTGCCACGCCGCATGACGCCGCGACGAGCCCCAGCGTGACGAAGAGCGCCACGTAGAGGCGCACGATCGTGCCCTGGCTCGCCCCGAGGCAGCGCATGACGGCGCAGCCATCCAGATGGCGCTGGAGATAGCGCCGCGCAGCGAGCACGACCGCGGCAGCCGCCAGCAGCACGGTGGCGAGCGCCGCCAGGTTGAGAAAGCTCCCGGCGCGGTCGAGCGCCGAACGGATCCCCGGGCGTGCATCCTGCATCCCCTCGATGCGCTCTCCCGCGCCCCGCGCCTGCGACCATGCGCGGTAGGCGGCCACCGCCGCCGGCTCACCGGCAAGCTGCAGGCTGTAGCGAACGCGGCTGCCGGGCTGGACCAAGCCGGTCGCGGCGAGGTCCGCCAGGTTCATCATGACGCGCGGCTGGCCGCTCAGGAAGCCGAGCGCGACACCCGGCTCCTGCGTGATCACCGCCGCGACCCGGAACTCGCGATTGCCGAGCGCGACTCGCGCATCGCCGGCGAGCTCCAGCCCGGTGTACAGGCGCTCGTCCACCCAGACCGTTCCCGGCGCGGGTATGCCGTCCGCCCGGCGGTCGGGCGCGAACAGGCGATCGGCGATGCGCACTTCGCCACGCGCCGGGTATCCCCGCCCGACCACCTTCACGTCCGCGAGCATGCTCTTCTCGCCGCGGAGCATCATGCTCGGAAACCGCAGCACTTCGACCGCGGCAAGGCCGCGTCGCAGCGCCTCGCGCCGCAACTCCGGGGCGAGCGCACGGGTGTCTCCGATGACGAGGTCCGCGCCGAGGAGACGGTTCGCCTGCGCGGCGAGCGCGCGGTCGACCCGGCTGGTGAAGAAACCCACCGTCGTCACGGCCGCGACCGCGATGACTATGGCGGCGGCGAGCAGCGTCACCTCGCCCGCCCGCCAGTCGCGCACCAACAGCCGCCCGGCGAGCGCGATTTCCCCGACGGGGTTCAGGGTCGCCCCCGCGGAATCATCCCCTTGCGCCATCTCGCCTGCGCCCCTGGGCCTTCGCGGTCAGTCCTGACCGTCAACCAGCCGGCCCGCCGCAAGGCGCAGCACGCGGTCGCAGCGCCGCGTGAGCGCTTCGTCGTGCGTCACCAGCACGAGCGTCGTGCCGCTCTCCCGATTCAGGCCGAAGAGGAGCTCGATCACCTGCGCGCCGGTGGCGGGATCGAGGTTGCCGGTGGGCTCGTCGGCGAAGAGGATACGCGGGCGGGTGACGAACGCGCGCCCGATCGCCACCCGCTGCTGCTCGCCGCCGGACAACTGCCGCGGATAGTGATGGACGCGATTCCCGAGACCGACCCGCTCCAGCATCGTCAGTGCCGGGCCGCGCGCGTCGGTCGCGCCGGCAAGCTCCAGCGGCAGCATCACGTTTTCGAGCGCGGTCATCCCCGGCAGCAGATGGAACGACTGGAACACGAAGCCCGCGAGCCGCGCGCGCAATGCCGCGCGGCCGTCCTCGTCGAGCGCGTAGAGGTCGTTCCCGCCGACCTCGACCCTGCCGCTCGTGGGGGTGTCGAGGCCCGCGAGCAGCGAGAGCAGCGTCGATTTGCCCGAGCCCGAGACCCCCACCACGGCGACCGATTCTCGCGCGCGCACCTCGAGCCCGACGCCCGCCAGTATGGTCAGCTCCGCCGCGCCGGTGCTAACCTGCTTGCCGAGATCCGTGGCCTTGACTATGGGAACTTCGAGATTGCCGGGCATTGCCTTTCGCTTCGCCGCCGCGTGCGCGCTTGGTCTTTGCACCGCCGCGTCCGCCGCGACGGTCATGGTCTACGGTGACAGTCTGTCCGCCGGCTACGGCGTGGCGGCGGGAAAGGACTGGGCGAGTCTCCTCGCCGCGCGGTTGCGCGAGGAACGTTTCGATTATATGGTAGCCAACGCCAGCGTCAGCGGCGAGACCACTCGCGGCGGGCTTGCCCGCATCGCCGCCTCGCTTGAACGGCACAAGCCGCAGGTCGTCGTACTCGCGCTCGGCGCCAACGACGGCCTGCGCGGCGGCGATCCGGGCGCGATGCGCGCGAATCTCGAAGCGATCGTCGACGCTTCCCGCAAGGCCGGCGCCCGCGTGCTGCTCGTCGGCATGCGGCTGCCGCCCAACTACGGCGCCGCGTATGCCGAAAAGTTCCGGAAAACCTTCGCCGAGGTCGCGGCGAGCCGGAACGTCCCGCTCGTGCCGTTCCTGTTCGAGGGTTTCGCTGCGGACCGCGCCTACTTCCAGCCCGATACCATCCATCCTTCGGAGAAGGCGCAACCGCTCATGCTGGAAACCGTGTGGAAGGGACTGCGGCCGCTCCTGAAGCGGCGGTGACCCCGCGGTTCAGTGACCGGGGATCGGTCGCGACCGACGGGCCGTGGTCATTCGGTCACCACGACCCGCGGTTCACCCGCCGCGAGCGCACCGATGCGTGCCGCGTAGCGGAAGCCCTCGGCACGGAAGACGTCGAGAACGGCCGGCGCCGTTTCGTCGTCGCAAGCGACGAGCAGCCCGCCGCTCGTCTGGGGATCGGTGAGCAGTCGTCTCCGCCACACCGGCCAGCCGGCGGGCAGGACCACGTCCTTCTCGCAGCTCGCCCAATTGCGATCGGAGGCGCCGGTCGCGTACCCGGCCTCCGCCAGCGGGCGCGCGGCCCCGAGTACCGGCACCGCGCCGAAGGATACGCGCGCGGCGAGGGCCGACCCGCGGCAGATCTCAAGCAGGTGCCCGATCAATCCATAACCGGTGATGTCGGTCATCGCGTGCACGCCCGCCATCGCCGCGAGCTTCACTCCGGGCGTGTTGAGCTGCGTGGCGGACTCGATCATCTGCCGGTAGCCCTCTGCGCCCAGTTCGCCCTTCTTCAGCGCCGCGCCCATGATGCCGATCCCGAGGCCCTTGCCGAGTATCAGGATGTCGCCGGCGCGCGCGCGGTCGTTGCGCTTCACCTGGCGCGGGTCGACGAGCCCGAGCGCGACAAGCCCGTAGAGGGGCTCCGGCGTGTCGAGCGAGTGGCCGCCCGCGATCGGCACGCCGACCGTCTCGCACACGGCGTGGCCGCCGGCGACGATTCTCGCGATGACGGCCGTCGGGATCTTGCCGAGCGGCATGCCGAGCAGCGCGAGCGCCAGGAACGGGCGCCCGCCCATCGCGTAGACGTCGGATATGGCGTTGGTGGCGGCGATGCGACCGAAGTCGTACGGATCGTCGACGATCGGCGTGAAAAAGTCGGTCGTGGCGACGAGCGCCTGCGTCTCGCTCAGACGGTACACCGCCGCGTCGTCGTTCGACTCGTTGCCGACCAGGAGGTCCGGATACAGCCGCCCGGCCGGAGAGCCCGCCAGTACTTCGCTCAGCACCGCCGGCGAGAGCTTGCAGCCTCAGCCGCCGCCGTGCGAGAACCGGGTGAGCCGTACCGGATCGTCCTCGATGGGCTTGTTCATGTGCGTTCGAGACTGTAACCTGACGCCGCCCGCCGCCGGAAGACTCCGGCATTCCAGGACACGCAACGTGCGCGAACCGGCGCCCGCCACCGTAGCACAACTCGCCGAGTTTGACGAGGTGATCGACGTGCGTTCCGAGAGCGAGTTCGCCGCCGATCACGTGAGCGGCGCGTCGAGCTGCCCGGTGCTGAGCGACGAAGAGCGCGCCCGCGTCGGCACGATCCACAGGCAGCGCTCGCCCTTCGAGGCGCGCAAGATTGGCTCCGCGCTGGTGGCGGCGAACATCTCGCGCCATCTCGCCGGGCGCTTCCTCGATCGCCCGCGCGAATGGCGCCCGCTCGTCTATTGCTGGCGCGGCGGACAGAGAAGCGGCGCTGTCGCCCACGTGCTCGCCGAGATCGGCTGGCACACCGGGCGGCTCGCGGGCGGCTACCGCGCCTACCGCCGCGCGGTGATCGACGACCTGGAGCGCCTGCCCGGCGCGTTCACCTGGCGCGTGTTCTGCGGGCTGACCGGCACCGGCAAGAGCCTGCTCCTGCGCGCGCTCGCCGCCGCCGGGGCGCAGGTGCTAGACCTCGAGTCGCTCGCGGCGCATCGCGGCTCGGTGCTGGGTGCCCTGCCCGGCGAGCGGCAGCCTCCGCAGAAGCTCTTCGAGAGCCGCCTGTGGCGGCAACTGAGCCGCTTCGATCCCGCGCGGCCCGTCCACGTCGAGGCGGAGAGCCGCCGCATCGGGGCGCTCGGTCTCCCCGGGCGCCTCGTGGACGCGATGCGGGCGGCCGGGTGCGTGAGGATCGAGGCGCCGGTGGCGCTGCGCGTGGCGTTGCTCAGGCGCGAGTACCCTCATCTCACCGAAGAGCCCGCCGCGCTCGCCGCGGGGCTCGATGCGCTCGTGCCGCTGCATGGACGGGAGCGCGTGAACCACTGGCAGGCGCTCGCCGCCGCCGGCGAGTGGGACGAACTCACGCGCGAACTGCTGGAGCGCCACTACGATCCCGCCTATTCGAGAGCGATCAACCGCCACTACCCGGCGCTTTCGAGCGCTCCGAAGCTGCAACTGGAGAAAATCGACGAGGAGGCGTTCGCCGCCGTTGCCCGCGAGTGCCTTGCCGGCGCGCCGCGCTGAAGCCGTGCGCCGGGCGCTTGCGCGCGACCCCGCTTTCGGTCACCATTCCCGCATCCCGCCGACAGAGCGGGCGCCCCCGCCGAATGCTAGACCAGCCAGCTCCCGAATTCGAACTGCCAGCGACGGGCGGCAGCACCTTTCGCCTGTCCTCGGCCCGCGGCAACCTCGCCGTCCTCTATTTCTACCCAAAAGACAATACCCCCGGCTGCACCCTCGAGAGCCAGCAGTTCCGGGACCACTACCCGCAATTCGCGAAGCTCGGGTGCGCCGTGTTCGGCATCTCGCGCGACAGCGTCAAGTCGCACGAAAACTTCAAGGGCAGGCTGGGATTGCCCTTCGAGCTGCTCTCCGACGCCGAGGAGAAGGCGTGCAAGGCGTTTTCCGTCATCAAGATGAAGAACATGTACGGCAGGAAGGTGCGCGGGATCGAGCGCAGCACGTTCGTCATCGATGCCGGCGGCATCGTCCGCCGCGAATGGCGCGGCGTGAAAGTGCCGGGCCACGTCGAGGAGGTCCTCGCTTTCGTGAAGAACCTGCCCGGCCGGTGACGGGCGGCAGGTCATGCGCGCGCGCTTCGCCCGCTCCTCACCATCACCGTCATCATCACCGCATCCCCGCATGAGCCCGCGCAAGCCCGCCGCCGCAAGCCGTCCCGCCGCCGCCACCAAGCTCTTCGTGCTCGACACCAACGTGCTGATGCACGACCCGACGAGTCTGTTCCGCTTCGAGGAGCACGATGTCTTCATCCCGATGGCGACGCTGGAGGAGCTCGACAACCACAAGCTCGGCATGTCGGAAGTCTCACGCAACGCGCGGCAGGCGAGCCGCTACCTCGACGAACTCGTCTCGCGCACGAGCGCCGGCATCGCCGCCGGCATACCGCTCGCCGCGCACGGCGAACGCTCCGCCACGGGGCGGCTCTTCCTGCAGACCGAGGCGATGAACGGGGAGCTCCCGGCGCGCCTCGCGAGCGGCAAGACCGACAACCAGATCCTCGCGGTCGTGCGGCACCTCCAGGAAGCGCATCCGCGGCGCGGGGTGATCCTCGTGTCGAAGGACATCAACATGCGCATCAAGGCGCATGCGCTCGCGCTCGCCGCGGAGGATTACTTCAGCGACAAGGTGCTGGAGGACACCGATCTCCTCTACACCGGCACGCGCGAGCTGCCCGCCGACTTCTGGGAGCGCCACGGCAAGGAGATGGAGTCATGGCAGCAGGGCGGGCACACCTGGTACCGCGTGCGCGGCCCGCTCTGCCCGCAGTTCCTCGTGAACGAGTTCGTCTACATCGAGATCGACCGGCCGTTCCACGCGCAGGTGCGCGAGGTGAACGGCGGCATGGCGGTGTTGCAGACGCTGAGGGACCACACGCACCAGCGCCACGGCGTCTGGGGCATCACGGCGCGCAACCGCGAACAGAATTTCGCGTTGAACGCGCTCATGAATCCGGACATCGATTTCGTCACGCTGCTCGGCCAGGCCGGCACCGGCAAGACGCTGCTGACGCTCGCCGCCGGTCTCACCCAGGTGCTCGACCAGAAGACCTACAGCGAGATCATCGTGACCCGCGTCACGGTCCCGGTGGGCGAGGACATCGGTTTCCTCCCCGGCACCGAGGAGGAGAAGATGACGCCCTGGATGGGCGCGCTCGAGGACAATCTCGACGTGCTGAACCGCACCGATGACGAGGCCGGCGAGTGGGGCCGCGCCGCCACGCGCGACCTCGTGCGCTCGCGCATCAGGGTGAAGTCGCTGAATTTCATGCGCGGCCGCACCTTCCTCAACAAGTTCCTCGTGATCGACGAGGCGCAGAACCTCACCCCCAAGCAGATGAAGACACTCGTCACCCGCGCCGGCCCCGGCACCAAGGTGGTGTGCCTGGGCAACATCGCCCAGATCGACACGCCCTATCTCACCGAAGGCAGCTCGGGTCTCACCTACGTCGTGGACCGCATGAAGGGCTGGGCCCACGGCGGGCACGTGACGCTGACGCGCGGCGAGCGCTCGCGCCTCGCCGACTACGCCGCCGACGCTCTCTGAATCGCCCGGTCGGGGGGCGAGCCCTCAAGCGAGGGTTCGCCGTTGCGAGCGGGCAGCCGGCGGGAAGCGGTAATACGGGCGGCCGGCCGCTGGCCGCTGGTGGCCGGTCAGAACCGTCCCGGATCGGCGTAATTCTCGAACCGGGTGAATTCGCCCCGGAAGGTTAGCTTCAGCATGCCGATGGGGCCGTTTCGCTGCTTGCCGATGATGATCTCCGCGAGCCCCTTGTCGGGAGAATCAGGGTGGTAGACCTCGTCGCGGTAGATGAAGACGATCACGTCCGCGTCCTGCTCTATCGCCCCCGATTCGCGGAGGTCCGACATCATCGGGCGGCGGTCGGTGCGCGATTCCACGCCGCGGTTCAATTGCGAGAGCGCGACGATCGGCACGTTCAGCTCCTTGGCGAGCGCCTTCAGCGACCGCGAGATCTCCGAGAGCTCGGTCGCGCGGTTCTCGCTGTCGGGGCGCGAGGCCGACATGAGCTGGAGATAGTCCACCACGATCAATCCCAGCTTGCCGCAGCTCCGGTAGAGCCGGCGCGCGCGCGCGCGCAGCTCCAGCGGGTTCAACGCCCCGCTGTCGTCGATGAAGATGCTGGCGTTCTGCAGCCGCTCGAGCGCCTTCGTGACCCGCCCCCAGTCCTCCTCCTCCACGCGCCCCGTGCGGATCTTGTGCTGCGAGACGCGCGCGAGCGATCCGACGAGCCGCATCGCGACCTGTTCGCCGCTCATTTCCATGCTGAACACGGCGACCGGCAGGCCGAAGTCTATCGCGACGTACTCCGCGATGTTGAGCGCGAACGCCGTCTTGCCCATCGACGGCCTGCCCGCGACGATGATGAGGTCGGAGGGCTGCAGCCCCGAGGTGCGCCCGTCCAGATCCGTGTAGCCGGTCGGGATACCGGTGATCTCCGACGGGTTGTCCGAGTGGTAGAGCTCGTCCATCCGCGTGACGACGCGGGCGGCGAGTTCCTCGATCGGCACGAAGCCCGTCCGGCCGCGCGCCCCGGCCTCGGCGATCTCGAAGATGCGGCCTTCGGCCTCGTCGAGCATCTGCGAGGCGGTTCGCCCCATGGGGCTGAATGCGGCGTCGGCGATCTCGGTTCCCACGCTGGCAAGCCGGCGCATGATCGCCCGCTCGCGCACGATCTCGGCGTAGCGCCGGATATTGGCGGCGCCCGGCGTGTTCGCGGCGAGCGCCCCGAGGTAGGCCTGTCCGCCCGCGTCGGCGAGCTTGCCGCTTCTTTCGAGGCTCTCCGCGAGGGTCAGCACGTCGGCGGGCTTGCCGCCCTCGACGAGATCCGAGATGTGCTGGAAGATCAGCCGGTGGTCCGCCCGGTAGAAGTCCGCGGCGGACACGACGTCCGCGACCCGGTCCCACGCCGTGTTCTCGAGCATGAGCCCGCCCAGCACGGACTGCTCGGCCTCGATCGACTGGGGCGGCACCCGCGCCGCTTCGACCTGTGGATCCTTCAGGATCGAAGCAACGCCCTGTGCCATGTCGCGTGTCCCGGGTGGGCTGGAAAGAAATCGATAGCGCGCGCCGGTGCGGCGTGAGCGCGGGCGGCGCCGCCCGCAGAGCCTCACCCAATCTACCGAAAAAAATGGGCCGTCGCCAGCCCATTTTTTCGCGTGCGGGAAATCGCTTCCCGGTCAACTGCCGGCGGGCGATCCCTCGCCGCGGCGGGCTCGCGCCCGGCGGCCGCGCAGGTCCGTCACTGCTCGCCCAGAACCGAGACGGTGACCGTCACCACCACCTCGCCGTGCAGCGCGACCTTGAGCGGATGGTCCCCGACCTGCTTCAATGGTCCCTGCGGCATCCGGATCGCGGCCTTCGGCACGTCGAACCCGTGCGCTTTCAGGGCCTGTGCGACGTCGACGTTGGTGACCGAGCCGAAGAGCTTGCCGTCCACGCCGGCTTTCTGCGTGATCTGGACCATGAGTCCCTCGAGCCGCGCCGCGCCCTCCTGCGCCTGCGCGAGAGCCGCCGCCTGCGCGGCCTCCAGCTCGGCGCGCCGCCGCTCGATCTCGGCCACGTTCTCGGGCGTGGCGCGCTTCGCCTTGCCCTGCGGAATCAGGAAGTTCCGCGCGAATCCGTCGCGCACCTTCACGACCTCGCCCAGTTGGCCGAGGTTCGTGATTCTTTCGAGCAGTATCACTTGCATGGGAGTTCCTTGAGCTGTGAGCTGTGGGCTGTGAGCTGTGAGCTACTGGCTGAAAGGCTCATGGCTCGTGGCCCATGGCTCGCGGCCCATAGCCGCCCTTCAATGCAGGTCCGTGTACGGCAGCAACGCCAGGAAGCGCGCGCGGTTGATCGCGACCGAGAGCTGCCGCTGATAGCGCGCCTTGGTCCCGGTGATGCGAGCGGGGATGATCTTGCCGTTCTCGTTGATGAAATCCTTCAGGACGGCGATGTCCTTGTAGTCGATTTCCTTCACCTTCTCCGCCGTAAAGCGGCAGAATTTCCTGCGCCGGAAGAGCTGGCCGCGCCCGCGTCCATCCCTGCCCCGGCCCTTGCCCTTGCCCTTGTCCTTGGGCTTCGGCCTGCCATAACGTCCCATCGCCATGTCCGTGTTCCTTTCCCTGTGGTTCCGCCCTGCTTCGGTCCCGCTCGCGCAACCCGCGCTCCGCGTTCACCCGGTCGCGCAGTCCCCGGCTTCGACCGCGGTCGCATGCAGCACCAGCTGCGCGCTCATCCGGTTCTTCCGGTTGAGAAATCCTTTCACGGTCACCGCGCGTCCCGCGCGCAACCCGGAGAGTCCCACCGCCACCTGCGCCAGCGCAATGCCCGCCACCTCGCACTCGACCTGCCTGCGCACACCGGCTTCGAGGAGCTCCGAGCGGTGCAGCAGTCTGAACGAAGCAAGCGGCACGCCGGCGGGGGTGTAGCGCAGCGGTTCGATCGCGGTCAATCTGCCACCGAGGATGACTTCGTTCGGCTCCACGCGGGACGCCCCGCGGTGCCGGCGCGCCTCAGCCCTGCGCCGGCGCGGCAGCGGGTGCCGCAGCGGGCGCCGGCTGCTGCTTCGCGGCTTCCTCTGCCGCGGGCTCGCGCGTCAACGAACGCGACTTCTCCTCCCGCATCATCGGCGAAGGCGCCGTGGCGGCACCGCTCATCTTGACGATCAGATGGCGCAGCACCGCGTCGTTGAACTTGAACGCGTGCTCGAGTTCGTCCAGCGTCTCCTGGTCGCATTCCAGGTTCATCAGGACGTAGTGGGCCTTGTGCATCTTGGCGATCGGGTAGGCAAGCTGGCGCCGTCCCCAGTCTTCGAGCCGGTGTACCTTGCCGTTGCGGCCTGTGACCAGCTGCCGGTAGCGCTCGACCATCCCGGCGACCTGCTCGCTCTGGTCGGGATGGACGATGAACACCACTTCGTAGTGACGCATCTCGCGTGCTCCTCATGGTTGCAAAATCGGGGTCAGGCTCGATGCTCCCGGACCACAGTGCCGGGATTCCACGCGGGAAAATCGACCCTGACCCCGCTTTGTCAGCCTCCCGCGGTGCCGCCTGGCGGTGAGGCAAGGAAGGCGCGGATTATACAGAACTATTTGTCGCGGTCCAACCGCCGGCCGGCGTGCTATCGGCAGACGGGGGGGCGGCGCGACGGCTGTCCCGTGCCCTGTCCCCCCGACTGCCGGCTCTGCGTGGTACTGGCGGGCGCGGATCGCCTCGCTTCCGGCTCGCCCGGCTCGCCGGGCGCCGCCGCCGCCCCACTACCGCCGGGCGCGCCGACGCCGGTAAGACTCGCCAGTGCCGCGGTCTCCCTCACGAGCACGTTCGACGACACCTCCACGACTGCCTGCGGCACCACGGGGGGCGGAGGGGGCTCCGCGACTGCCCCCCCCACCCCGAAGAAGGCGATGCTGTACTGGTTACCGCCCAGCGAGCCCCGCACGGTATAGTCCGCGGGCACCGAGCCGAGACCGAAGTTGCCGGTGCTGCTCGCGTAGTTCACGATGCCGAAGCTCGCGCCGTCCGCCGGCAAATAGCCGCCGGACAGCGTCAGGTGCAGGTTGCCACCGAGGCTCGTCGTGCCGGTTACCCGCAGGACATCGTGCGAGACGCCCGGCACGGGGCCGCCCACTTCGATCGCGAGGTTGCCGCCCGCGCCCTGGACGAGATGCCCGCCGATCACGAGCGCGCCCGGCGAGGCGCCCGGCGCGATCCAGCCGTTGTTCGTCAGGGTCTCCACGCCGCCTCCCAGGACGAGCGTGCCGTCGCCGCGGATCATGCCGGTGTTGTCGAGCGCGCCCGGCACGGCGAGGCTCGAGCCCGCGGCGAGTGCCATGACTCCCGCGTTCGCGGTGGCGTTGATCGCGTTCGCGGTGCCGGTCGCCGTCGCAACGGTACCCTGGTTGACGAACACCGGGACAACGGTGGCGGCGTTCAATTCGAGGCGCCCGAGATTGGTGAGGTTACCGGAGCCGGTGACGGTCACGTTGCTCAACGTCGAGTTGGCGCCGGAGCCGAGCACCATGCTGACGTCGACATTGCCGGCGACGTAGCTCCACGCGCCCGCGACGGTGAGACTCCCCGCCCCGGCAACCGTCCCGCCGTTCAGATCGAGCGCGCCGGTCGTGGCGAGATTGCCGAAGCTGGCGATCGCCCCGCCACCGACGTTCGTCGTCGCGACGCCGTAAGTGCTCCCGGCGTGGAACGTGGTCGTCCCGCCGGTGAAGTTCACGGTACCGCCAGACACGCCCGCTCCGCTCGTGAAGGTGTTCGTGCCGCTGAACGAGACCGGGCTCGAATTCACGACCGGGACCGACAGCGTGCTGTCCGCGACCGCGAGCGTGCCGAGATTCCTGATGCTGCCGGCACCCGTGACCGTCACGCCGGAGAGCGTCGCGCCGGCCGCCGCGCCGAGCGTGAGGACCGTATCGAGATTCGCGCCCGTTGCGTACTGCCAGCTGCCGGTCACGGTCAGGCCGCCGCTGCCGCCGAGCGTGCCGCCGAAGAGACTCAGCGCGTCGGTCGTGGCGCCCGCGCGGTTGACGTTGAGCGTTCCAGTCCCGCTCACGATCGTGCCCGCCGCGTCGTAGCCGCCGTTGACGTTCACGGTGCCGCCCGTGACGCGCAGGTTGCCTGCTCCGGTGATGGTGGAGCCGGCGGCAAAGTCATGGGTCCCGCCCGCGAGTTCGTTGCCACCGCTCGCGAGCGCCAGCGTCCCGGTGTGGGAGCCACCGCCGAAGATCTGGAGACTCCCGCTCTGCCCGTTCAGCGTGCCGCCGCTGTTGTTGAACGTGACGCTCGCGCCGAGACCGCCGGAGCCCGTCCCGGTGCTCTTCAGCAGCAGACCGGAGTTGTTGAACGTGCCGTTGCCGGGCGCCGCGTTCACGAAAAGATCCCCCTGGATCTCGAAACGCGCTCCGGACCGGTTGCTGATGATCGCCCCGTTCTGGAGCTGGAAGCTGCTCGCCGGCGCGGCGTAGGTGATGGCGCCGGCGTTGTCGATCACCGTCGCGTCCACCGTGCGCGCGCCGGCGCCCGTGATGTTCGCCGTGCTCCCGGCAGGCAGCGTGAGACCGGCCGCCGAGATCTGCCCGGGTCCGTTCCAGGCAAGAGCGCCGGTCACCGTGACCGTTCCTCCGCCGCGCAGTCCGCCGCCCGAGAGGTTCAACGTCGTCGCCGTCAGGTTGCCGTCCGCGGTGAGCGTCCCGCCGGAGATCGCAAGCACGCCGCTGCTCGTCGACGCACCAGTGAAGAGCAGATCTCCGGACGCGATCTGCAGCGTCTCCGCGTTGGTGACGCTCTTCGCGACCTGCCCGGCGGCGCTGACCGTGATCGTGTGATCGACGACGCCCGGCGTCCCGACGTCCGGGATGACGACGACTTCACCGGCGGTCGGAACGTGGCCGAGGCTCCAGTTCGGCGACAGTGCCCCCGGCGTCGTTCCCCAGTCGCCGGAGAGCGCACGCCAGGTGTTCGTCTGGGAGTCCATCGACAACACATAGTTCGCCGGGTTGGCGAGAGTCGCGTAGTTGAACGTCGGCGGGAAGTTCTTCACTCCGAAGTCACCCGTGCGCGACGCGTAGTTCATGATCTGGAAGGTGCTGCCGCCCACGGGCGTGAAGCCACCCAGGTGGCTCACGTTGAGCGCGCCACCGAGCGTCACGGCTCCCGATACATCGATTACGTCGTAGTCCGTCCCCGCGCCCGTGCCCGGCGCCTGAAGCTCGATATGGGTGACGCTGGAGGACGTGAGCGCGAGGCTGCCGCCGATGTTGAGCGTTCCCGGCGAGTTTCCGGCGCGGATCGTTCCCTGGTTGGTGAGCGTGTTGCCGGCCCCCACGCTCACCGTGCCCGAGCCGGAGAGCGTTGCAGTGCTCGCGTTGGTGAACGAAGCCGGCGTCGAATTGACCGTGGCCGCCAGCGTCGCGCCGTTCGACAGGTTCAGCACGCCGCTGTTGGTGTTGCCGGCGAAGCCGTTGACGGTCAGGGAGCCGCCCGTGACGTTGACGGTGCCCGTGTTGCCGAACGCGTTGTCTATCGTCTGCGCCGACGTCCCGCTCTTGTTGAACGTCCCGGCGTTGAAGACCTGCATCACCCCGGCCGCGTGCCCGATCGGCGTCGCGGCGGTGCCCGTGAGGTTGATGACGCCCGCCGCCTGGTTCGTGAGCGTGGCGCCCCCGGACTGCGTCACCGCCCCGGCGCCCGCGATCGTCAGGGTCCCGGTATTCGACCAGGCCTTGTTCGCGATTCCCACGGCGCCGGTGATACCGGTAGCGCCCGCCGTAACGAGCGGGCCGGCACCGGAAAGCGAGCCGCCCGACCAGTCGAACGAGCCGTTCACGTTCGTCGCCGCGGTGCTCACGAATTGCCCGCCCGTCACCGCGACGGGACCGTCGAAGGTCAACGCCACGTTCGAGCCGACGGAGCCCGCGCCGATTACCGTCGTTCCCGTCGAAGCGATCCCGAAGCCGCCGTTGATCGTCACGGTCGCGCCGGTGAAATTCGCCCTGCCGCTTCCCGTCACGTCGGAGCCGGCGGCGAGAATCCTCGTGCCCCCGGAGAGCTTCAGCTCCGCTCCCGCCGCCACGGCGTAGGCGCCGGTGTCGGTAGCGCCGGTGCCGAGCTCCAGCACGCCCGCGTTGACGTTCACCCGGCCATCGTTCCGGAAGGTGTTGATGCCGGTGTTCTGCGTCCCCGGGGAATCCTTGTTGATCGTGCCGGCGTTGACGATGTTGCGCGCGGCCCCGTTGGTGCCGATCGGGACCGCGCTCGTCCCAGTCAGGTTCAGCACGCCGCCGGGCTGGTTGGTAAACGTCGCGCCAGCGCCTAGCTGCACCGCGCCCGCGCCCGCGATCGTGACGGTGCCGGCATTGCTCCAGTTGCCCGTTCCGCCGGTAGCGGTCGTGATCGTGGTCGCGCCGGCGGTGGTGAGCAGCGTGCCACCCACCGTCGTGCCGCCCGACCACGTGAACGGGCCGTTCACGGTCACCGCGCCGGTCCCGAGGAGCAGCCCCCCCGAGACGGTGAGCGGACCGCCGAATGTCACGGGCACCTGCGGCTGGACCGAGGCGCCGCTGATGGTGACGGTGCCCGTTGTCGCGAGCCCGAATCCGCTGTCGAGGAAGACAGTGGCCCCGGCAAAGTTCACGCTGCCGCCGCCGGTGATGTCGGCGACATGGAGCAGGCCCGAATTGAACTGCAGGGCCGCGCCGCCGGCGACGTCGTAGCGGCTCGTGGTATCGGCCCCGCCGGTCGCCACGTTGAGCGAGCCCGCCGCGACGTTCACCGTGCCGGTGTTGTTGAACTGGTTCTGGATCGACTGCGCCCCGGCCGAAGTCTTGTTGATCGTCCCGGCATTGTTGACCGTCGCGGACCCCGCCGCCGCGATGGGCGCGGCGTGCGTGCCGGTGAGGTTCACCACGCCGGCCGGCTGGTTGGCGAGCACGGCGGCCGCCGCCATCTGGAGCGAACCGCCGCCGGAGACGATTATCGTTCCGGCGTTGTTCCAGGTCTTGCTGGAGAGTCCCACCACGCCGGAAATCGTGGTCGTGCCCGCAGTGCTGATTGGTGCGCCAGCGCCGCTCACGTTTCCGCCGCTCCAGTTGAACGCGCCGGTAATCGAGAGGCCGCCGGAGCCGCTGATCGCCCCGCCCGAGAAATCGAGCGTTCCGGCGGTCAACGACCCATTGTTCACCAGCGCGCCGCCGCTCATCGCAAGCGTATCGCTGATGGACGACGAGCCGCCAGCCAGCGTGAGACCGCCGCCGGTGATCGCCAGCCTTTCGTCTCCGGCCATGCTGAGGGTACCGGCGATCTGCGCGCCGCTGCGGACCGTGACCGTGAAGGTATTGCCGGCGCCGGGGCGATCGATCTGAACCGTGTCGCCGGCGACCGGGACCGTATTGCCGCTCCACTTGCTCGCCTCGTCCCAGAAGCCGTCACCGTCGAAGATCCACTCCTTCACGAGCGGCCCGAGGCTGAGAACGTAGGCCGTCGCGCCCGGCAGCGTGGTGTAACCGAATCCGGCGGGGAGATTCCTCGTCGCAAAATCGCCCGTGCGTGAACCATGGGTGACGATCTGGAAGCTGTCGCCCCCCGACGGCGTGAAGCCGACCGCGTGAGCAACGTTGAGCGTGCCGTTCAGGCTGGCGGCTCCGGTAACGCTGATCCTGCCGTACTGCCCCGCACCCGTGCCGTTCAGCTCGGTATTGATCACGCTGCTGGAGGCAAGGGTCAGGTTCCCGGAAATGGCGAGCGTGTCGGCTGCCCCGGTGCCCTTGAGCGTGATCGTGCCCGGCGTCGAGAACGTCGTCCCGGTACCGGTGTTGATTGCCATGCTGCCGGTCCGGATATCGAGAGTACCGGTATTGCTGACGGCCAGTGGATTGGCGGTCTCGAGGATTGATGTAGTGCCCGCGCCGCTGTTCTTGACGAAGAGGCCGCTATTGATGAACGCACCGCCGGACATCGTGCTGGTTCCGTTCCGGATCTGACCGTCGCCGGTCGCGGTCAATGTTCCGGAATTCGTGAACGCGCTCTGGGCAATGTCGATCACCCCGTTCCCGGTCCACTGCCCCGCAGTGCTATGGGTGGCAAAAGTGCGTCCGAGAAGGATCGGGCTGCCGCTGATCGTGAACGCGGCTGCCGGCGCCACCGTCGTCGAGCCGCTCCCCGACTGCACGCCACCGCTCCAGTTCATCGAACTGGTAACCGTGACCGCACCGCTCCCGCCAAGCGTGCCGCCGCCCAGGGAAAAATCTCCAAGAGTTGATGTGCCGTTGAAATTCGCCGAGCCGGCGGTGATGCTGACCGGCAGATTGGCCGTGACCGGTGCGGCGAAGTTGACATTCGGGCCGCCGAAGCTCGCGGCGCCGGTGCCGTTCAGGGTGAGGCTCGCCGCGGTGAACGTGCCCGAGCCGGTGAACTCGATGTTCCGGCTCGCGCCGGCAGTCGCGAGGACGATGTGGTCGTCCGAGTTCCACGCGCTCGCGTTGTCGACGACGATCCGGCCGTCGGTCGTGGCGAGAGAATAGGTCGCGACGCCGGCACCGGTATTCGCGGTATACCGGCTCGAGACGAGGTCGCCCGCGGTGTGCTCCAGGAAAATGCCGCCGCCCGTCGTCGAGGATACGCTGCCGGTTCCAGGATTCACCCCGATGCGCCCCGCGCCCGCCGCCCCGATCGCCGCGCCGGCGAGTCCGATCGCCCCGTTCGCCCCGCTGGTGACGATCTGGGCGCCGCTGCCCACGTTGTTGACGATGCTGCCCGCCCCCGCGTTCAACGTCACCGCGCCGGCCGTGATATTGCCCGCGTTGAAGGCGATATCGCCGCCGGCGTTGATCGTGACCGTATTGCCCGCCGCCGCGGGCAGCGTGATGCCGGGCAGGCCCAGCACCGTACCGATGGCGACCGCATTGGCGTCGCGGTAGCTCACCGAACCCGGGCCGACGAAATCGGCTGCGAGCGTCGTGACGTCGTTTCCGGCCTGATCGACGATGAACGTGCCGCTGCCCAAAAATCTCAGCCCGCCGGCAGTGATCGAACCGGAGGTCTGGGAGACGCCACCGCCGCCCACGGCGTTGAGCGTCACGGCGCGTGTCGCGCCGGTCCGGATGACGGCATTGTTGCCGCCGAGGGAGATGCCGGACCCCGATTGACTGGTGAGCCCGATGCTCCCGTTCGCGGTCGCGCCGCCCACCGTATTCGTGCCCGCGCCCAGATTGTTCGCGAACAGGATGCCGGGGGCGCCGTTCGTGCCCGTTCCGACGATGCCGATATTCCCGGCGCCGGTGGAGAGGATCTGCCCGCCGCTGTTCAAGTAGACGCCGGCATGATTGGTGCCTGTTCCCGAGCCGCCCGTGCCGGTGATGGTGATGTTCCCGTTCACGACGCTCACGAGCCCGCTCGCTTCGACCGTGACGCCGAAGAGATCCACGTTCGACGCCGAGCCGCCGGTGCCGTTGATCGTGATCGCGCCCATGCCGGTTGCCGTCACGGCGCCGCCCAGGATCCGCGTTCCGATGTGCGAATTGTTGCCGCCGCTGCCGCCCTGTCCCGTCACCAGGATGTTGCCATCCGCTGAAGTCGCGCGCCCGCCGGCCTCGAAGTTGACACCCACCGCGTGGTCCTGCCCGCTGCCGCCGGTGCCGCCGATCGTGACGGCGCCGGTCGTGGTCGAGCCCACCATGCCGTTGTTGATGATCTGCACGCCCATGTTGCGCGAGCCGCCGCCGCTCGCGCCGCCCGTGCCGGTAAGGAGGATGCTGCCGCTCGCCGACGAGACCCGCGTACCGGCGGTGTTGATATAGATGCCGTAGTTGTCGGCGGTTCCATTGCCGCCGGTGCCGGTCAGCGTGACCGACCCGCCTCCGGATGTCGCCGTGGACTCCACCACCGCGCCCAGCCCCACGGCGATGCCGTAGTTGTTGCCCGCGGAATTCACCACCCCGGTGTTGTTTCCGTTGATGTTGATCGCGCCGGCGCCCGTGCTGGTGACGCGCGTTCCGGCGTCGGCGATCCGGACACCGGTATTCTGCGAGCTTCCCGCGCCGCCTCTCCCGTTGAGACTGACGCTGCCCGACGAGGACTCGATTGCGCTCCCGCCCGCGATATTGATGCCACTCGCGAAACTCGTGGCGTCGACGCCCTGCCCGCGCACCGTGATCGAGCCCGCGCCCGAAACGAGTTGCACGTTGTCGAGCCGGATGCCCTCGATGTTCGTCGCCGTGCCGCGCGCCGCTCCGGTCTCCGGCGTGATTCCGCCGCCGAGCGTGATCGTGCCGCCGTTGCTGGTGATGATCGTGCCGGAGCCCAGCGCGATAGCTCCCGCCCCGCTCGCGTCGCGGTCGGAGTTGAGCACGACGTTCAACGCGTTGGTCGCGCCGACGCTGGCGCCCGTATTGAAGAGGATGCTGTTCGCCGCCTGCACCGTCAACGTGTTGCCCGCCGCACCTGTGCCGGTGATGCCGGCGGAAACCGTCACGTCGCTCGAACCCCCCTGCGCCGCGAGCGTGATGTTGCCGGGCGAGGAGAGCCCGCCGTTCACGGCGATGCTGCCGGCCTGCGCGGTGGCCGTGATGGAAGCCGCCGTGATCTGCCCGAGAGCGAGCGCGCCCGCCGCCTGCGTAATGTTCGCGGCGCCGCCGATGTTCACCGCGCCGCCGGTCTGCGAGTAACTGTTCGTTACGCTCACGCTGCCGGTTCCGTTCAGCGTACCGCCAGAGAGGCCGAGGTTCGTGACCGCCAGCGGCCCATTGTTGGTGAGCGTGCCGGTGCCCTGAATACCCAGTACCGCGTTGACCGTTCCCGTGCCCGAGAGCGTCAGAACGCCGCCGGTATCCACGGTAATGTTCTCGGTCGAGAAGACCTGCCCCGCCACCTGGCCCGCGCTGTTCACGATCACGGTGCCGGTGAACCCGGCGCGGTCGAGCCGCACGGCCTCGCCCGCCTGCGGCGCGTGCCCGAGGCTCCAGAACGTGCCGACGTTCCAGAATTCGCTGGCGGCGGAGTCCCGGATCCACTCGTTCAGGAGCGCAGCGGTGTCCGCCCGGAGCGTCACGTTTCCCGCACCGGGGTTGTTGTATAGGGCCGTGTACGCCGAACCGGGCGGCGGCGCGACCGTGCCAAAGGTATTGGCGAGCGCGCCCGCATTCAGCACCTGGAAGGTCTGGTTCGCCGCGGGGACGAGGCTGCCGAGGTGCGCGATCGTCAGGGTCCCGCCGAGCGTCGCGGTACCCGAGACGTTGATCACGTCGAAGTCGGTACCAGGGACCGCGCCGCCGTTCAGGATCTCGATATGGGTCACGTTCGCGGGCGTCAGCACCAGGTCGCCGGTAATGTTGAGTGTCCCCGGCGAGGCGCCGGCATTGATCGTGCCGGAACTCGTGAGCGTGCGGCCGGTGGTAACGGTCGTGCCGGCCGTCAGCAGCAGCGTGCCGGAGCCCTGGATCGTGCCGGCGTTCGTGAAGCTGTTGTTGCCGGTCGAGAGCATCGCCCCGCCGGCGACATTGATCGTGCCGGTGTTCGTGCCGAGGCCATTCGTGAAGGTAAGCGTTCCGCTGTTGGCGTTGATCACGCCGCTCGCAGCGTTGGTGAAGGTGCCGAAAAAGCTCGTCGCCGGGACCCCGAGCGGCGAGGCCCCGCTGCTCCCGCTCTTCACCGCCGTGCCCGCGTTGTTGAACACCAGCGCCCCCGCGTTGTTGCGGAAGCTGCCGTTGTCGGTGAACT
>JADZGE010000022.1 GCA_020854035.1 Burkholderiales bacterium
CACGATAACGACCCACAGGCGCCCCAGTGGTAGGCGCACACTTAGACTAACAGGAGAAGGCCGAACCTGGTGCGGCTGGAGAGAGGAGTAACGGCAGCCCGCGCCGCGGGCCGTGTTAGGCTAATCTACCGGAGTGGAAATTCAGGCTAGGAGTTTTCGCGGCGTTTGCCGGCGGGATGTTTCTTGTGCGAGGAGGGGGTCGGGGTGCAGTCCGGCACGCTCCCGGGAGGAGGAATGCGTAGAGCGATATGCGGTGCCGCGCTGGCGCTCTCGGTCGCGACTGCGTTCGCGCAGCAACGCTCGACCTACGAGGAATACCAGAGGATGACCGCCGAGAGCGCGCCGATCGAGCTCTACGAAATGGCCGGCGAGGAGCTCTGGAAGAAGCCGCAGGGGCCGAAGAACGTGTCGCTCGAGCGCTGCGACCTCGGGATGGGTCCGGGCGTGGTGAAGGGCGCCTATGCGCGCCTGCCGCGCTACTTCAGCGACGCCGACCGGGTCATGGATCTCGAGACGCGGCTCCTTCATTGCATGATGACGCTGCAGGGCCGCGGCCGCGCCGAGGCGACGAAGCGCGTGTTCGGCAACGCCGACCGCTCCTCCGAGTTCGAACTGCTTTCGGCATATGTCGCCGGCCAGTCGAACGGCATGCCGATGCGCCCCGGGACGGATCACCCCAGGGAGAAGGCCGCCTTCGAGCTCGGGCGGAAGCTCTTTTTTCATCGCGCGGGAGCGTGGGATTTCTCGTGCGCGTCCTGCCACGGCGAGGAAGGCAAGCGCATCCGCATGTCGGACCTGCCGGTGCTCTACAAGGCGGAGTACGCGCGGCCGCTGATGTCGACCTGGCCGGCGTATCGCGTCTCCACCAGCTCCTTCATCACCCTCCAGTGGCGGATGAATGACTGCTATCGCCAGATGCGGATGCCGGAGCCGGGCTTCGGCTCGGATACCACGGTCGCCCTGATCACGTTCATGACCGTGACGGCCGAAGGGGCGACCTACCGCGGCCCGGCGATCAAGCGCTGAGCGCGAGGAGGAGCGACGGATGAGAGCGATGACGATCCCGCTGGCGCTCGCCGCGGGGTGCCTTTTCTTCGCCGCGTGCGCGACGCAGGGGCCGGTCGAAGACCGCCCGCAGGTGACGGCGCGCGACCTCGACGAGATCACGGCACTGCTCAGGCGCGATTTCCACGAACGCGGCCAGGCGAAGATGGTTCGCGTCGAGCAGGACGACGTACAGCGAGCCTGCACCCTGCACGGCGACAATCCGCCGGCGGAGGTGGCGAAACCGCTCGAGGCCGCGCAGTTGCAATCGATCCGGTTCCCGGCCGGGAGCCTCGTCGGCAACTGGAAGAACGGCGAGCGGATCGCGCAAAGCGGGCGCGGCTCGATGTGGAGCGACAAGCCCGGGGTCCAGGAAGGCGGCAGCTGCTACAACTGCCATCAGCTCTCCCCCGCGGTCGAGGCATACGGCACCCTGGGCCCCAGTCTGGCCGGCTTCGGCAAGCTCCGCGGCAATACGCCCGCCATGCAACGCTACGTCTACGGGCGTATCTACAACTCCAAGGCGTACAACCTCTGCTCTCAGATGCCGCGGCTCGGCCACGCCGGCACGCTGAACGAGGAGCAGATCAAGGACCTCGTTGCGCTGCTGCTCGATCCCGCCTCACCGGTCAACCGGTAGCCGCGAGGTCCGTTGCACCGCCGCGAATTCCTCCGGCTCCTCGCCCTCGCCGCCGCGGCCGGGGCGAGCCTGCGCCCGGCGCTCACCGAGGCGCAGGCCGCCGACGAACTCTACGGCTACGCCCCGTTCGGCAACCTGACGCTCCTCCACTTCACGGATTGCCACGCGCAACTCCTCCCGGTCCACTACCGCGAGCCGAGCGTGAACCTCGGCGTGGCGGAGGCGGCGGGACGCCCCCCGCACCTCGTCGGCGAGCCGCTACTCAAGCGATTCGGGATCGCTCCCGGCACCGCGCTCGCGCATGCCTGCTCGCACCTCGATTTCGAGGCGGCGGCCCGCCGCTACGGGAAAGCGGGTGGCTTCGCGCATCTTGCGACGCTGGTGAAGCGCCTGCGCGCCTCCCGCCCGCATTGCCTGGTCCTCGACGGCGGGGACACCTGGCAGGGTTCGGCGGTTTCCCTCTGGACGAAGGGCGCCGACATGATCGGCGCGCAGAAGCTCCTCGGCGTGGACCTCATGACGGCGCACTGGGAATTCACCTACGGGGCGGCGCGCCTCATGCAGGCGGTGGAACGGGAACTCGCGCCGGTGGAGTTCCTGGCGCAGAACGTCAAGACGGCCGACTTCGAGGACCTGGTGTTCAGGCCCTACAGCCTGCGGAGCGTGAACGGCGTGGCGCTCGCGGTGATCGGCCAGGCGTTCCCCTATACCCCGATCGCCAACCCGCGCTACTTCGTCCCCGACTGGAGTTTCGGCATCGAGGAACGCCGGCTGCAGGCGCTCGTCGACGAAGTCCGCGCCAAGGGCGCGAAGCTCGTCGTCCTCCTCTCGCACAACGGCATGGACGTCGATCTCAAGCTCGCCGGGCGCGTGCGCGGCATCGACGTGATACTGGGCGGCCACACCCACGACGGCGTGCCGGCGCCGGTCGTGGTGGGCAGAACGCTCGTCACGAACGCGGGCTCGCACGCCAAGTTCCTGACGGTACTCGACCTGCAGGTCTCGGCGGCGGGCCTCGCGGACTACCGCCACCGCCTGTTGCCCGTGTTCGCGAACCTCCTGCCCGAGGATTCCGCCATGAGCGCGTACATCGCGAAGTCGCGCGCGCCGTACGGGGCAACACTCGGCGAGCGGCTCGCCGTGACCGAGGGCCTCCTCTATCGTCGCGGCAACTTCAACGGCACCTGGGACGAGCTGATGCTCGAGGCGCTCATCGAGGTAAAGGGAGCCGAGATCGCCTTCTCCCCCGGCTTCCGGTGGGGCACGACGCTCCTGCCCGGCGACGCGATCACTTTCGAGCACGTGATGGAGCAGACGGCCATCACCTACCCCTACTCCACGTTGAACGCGCTGAGCGGCGCGCAGATCAAGGCTATTCTCGAGGACGTGGCGGACAACCTGTTCAATCCGGACCCCTACCTGCAGCAGGGCGGCGACATGGTCCGTGTCGGCGGCATGACCTACGCCTGCGAGCCGGGAGCAAGGATCGGCTCGCGGATCTCCGACATGCGGGTGGGAGGCAAGCCCGTCGATCCCGCTCGGCGCTACCAGGTCGCCGGGTGGGCGCCGGTTGCCGAAGGCGCGAGTGGCGAGCCGATCTGGGATGTCGTCGCGCGCTACCTCCGCGCGAAGAAGCGGATCGCTCCGCTCACGGCGCAAGCCCCGCGCCTGATCGGCGTTGCGGGAAACCCCGGAATCGCCGCGTGAGAGCGGCGCCACCACGCGCCCGGAGCGAGGCTGCGGCCGCGGGCTCCCCCACCCGGTAGCTACCGCCGGCCGGCGGCCGGCGGCCGGCGGCTTTCGGCGTCGCGAAGGGCGGCGAGCAGCGCCTCGAACGGCAGCTCGACGCAGCGGTAGCGGCTGCGATGACCGTGCACCGGCAAGAAGGCTTCCAGCTCCGGCCACGCGGGCGGCGGCGCCGCGCTCTCCAGCATGGCCTTGAGTCCCGCGCTCACACGGGCGATCTCCTCCCCGCCGCTGCCGGGCGCGTGCCCGCCGATAGCCGATGCCGCCGCCTGGCAGAGCAGGCAACCCTTCACTCGATGCGCGATGCCGGTGACGCGGTCGTCCGCGAGCGTGATCTCCATCTCCACGCGGTCGCCGCACAATGGATTGTCGGCGAGCGCGCGCCCGTCCGGCGCGGCGAGGACTCCGTGCCCGCTCGCCGCTGCCGCGAGCGCCTTGATCGCCTCGTGGTAGATCCGGCTCGCGCTCACGGGCCGCCCGAAATCGCAGGATCGGCGGAGCCGCCGATTGACGCCGATGCACGCCGGCGCGGGGGAATCGGGGCGAACTCTACCGGCTGTCGCCGGGTCATGATGGCGGGAACGGGCGTTCCGGCTCCGCTCGAGCATCCGTCCGGTAGCGGACCTGGATCACCTCGGCAAGTATGGACACCGCGATTTCGCGCGGGGCGCGCCCGCCGAGATCGAGCCCCACCGGCGCGTGTATCCGCGCGGCCGCAGCGGCGAGCCCCGCCTCCTTCAACCGCTCGACGCGCTTCGCGTGCGTGCGGCGACTTCCCAGCGCGCCGACGTAGAACGCGGGGCTGCGCAGCGCCGCGATGAGCGCCGGGTCGTCGATCTTCGGATCGTGCGTGAGCGTCACCACCGCGCTCGTCGCGTCGGGCTTCACTTGGTCGAAGGCCTCCTCGGGCCAGGCATCGATGAGCGTCACGCCGGGGAAACGCTCCGCGGCGGCGAACGCGCGGCGCGGATCGACGACGATCACCTCGAACCCCGCGAGCGAGGCCATCGGCGCGAGGAACTGGCTGATATGCGCGGCGCCGACCACGATGAGGCGTGGCGGGCGGGCGTAGGAGCGCACGAAAAGCTCCCCGGCGCCGGGCAGCATGCCGCTGCGGTCGGCGACGAGCATCCGCTTGACCGCGGCCCGTTCGTCCGCCGTGAGCTGCAGGCCGCCCTCCCAGCGCTCCCCGTCGTAGAGGCACTGCTCGCCGTCGGCGAGCCGCGTCACGGTCGCCGTCGAGGCGCCCGCCCCCGTCGCGGCCCGCAACCGCTCGAAAACCGCGCGCTTCATTCGACGCGCTCCACGAACACCTTCACCTTGCCGCCGCACGCGAGCCCGACCTCCCAGGCCTGCTCGTCGGAAACGCCGAACTCGAGTGTGCGCGTCCGGCCGTCGGCTATCGTGGCAAGCGCCTCGGTCACCACCGCCCCCTCGATGCAGCCGCCCGAGACCGAGCCGACGAATTCGCCCCGTTCGTTCACCGCGAGGTGGCTGCCTTCCGGCCGCGGCGACGAACCCCAGGTCTGCACCACCGTGGCGAGCGCGACGCCGCTCCCGCCGGATCGCCAGCGCTCGATCTGCGGAAAGATCTCCTCGGTGTCGGTTGCCATTGGTTAGCCCTCGTGAATCCGGCAAATGATGTCACAACGCGCATGCGACCGACAATGGAGGCCCCGGCGGCGCTTCACGTTTGATCCTTATCAAGGAATCGGCCGCTGGATTCGAATAGCTTCGTTCAGGTGGCGCCGGCGACCGCGCGCCCGGCGAGTGATGCGTGCCGGCCGGGACCGGCTTTCCGGACGCCCGGCGGCCGCGGGGAGAAAGGGGAAGGTGGCGTCGTGAACGATACCGGGGTGGGAATCTCCCTCGAGTTGACCGTCAACGGCCGGCGCCACGAGCTCGCGACGAAACCGGGGCAAACGCTGCTCGACGTGCTGCGCGACGAGCTCAACCTCACGGGCACCAAGCGGGGCTGCGAAGACGGCACCTGCGGCACCTGCGTGGTGACCGTGAACGGCGCCATGGCCCGGGCCTGCCGCGTGCCCGTCGCCCGGGCGGACGGCAAGGAAGTGGTGACCATCGAGGGACTGGCGGCGAACGGGGAGCTGCATCCCCTGCAGCAGGCGTTCATCGATACCGGGGCCGTCCAGTGCGGTTTCTGCACGCCGGGAGCGATCATGGCCTCGAAGGCCCTGCTCGACCGCAATCCAGGCCCGACGCGCCCGCAGATCGCCAAGGCCCTCGGCAGCAACCTCTGCCGCTGCACGGGGTACGTCGCCATCCTGGATGCGGTCGCGCGTGTGGCGGGTCCGGCGCGCGGCGCCACCGCCGCTTCGCCGCTGCCCGCCGCGGACCTGCGGCCGCACGAAGCCGCGGATGCGCGAGACAAGGTGACGGGCGCGGCCATCTACGCCGCCGATCTCGCCATGACCGGCATGCTCCACGCGGCGGTGCTGCGCAGCCCGCATCCCCACGCAGACATCCTCGGTATCGACGCCGCCGCGGCGCGTGCGCTGCCCGAAGTCGTTGCCGTCGTCACGGCGAGCGATGTGCCCGGGCTCAATCGATACGGACGCGCGCTCAAGGACCAGCGCGTGCTCGCCGACGGACGAGTGCGCCAGATCGGGGATGCGGTCGCCGCCGTCGCCGCGACATCGGCCGAGGCCGCGCGAGGCGCCCTGTCGCTCATCCGGGTCGACTACCGCCCGCTCCCGGCCGTCACCGACCCCGCGAGCGCCCTCGGCGAAGGCGCGCCGCTCGTCCACGAGGGCGGCAACCTGCTCGACGAGAGGAAGCTCGAGTGGGGCGACGCGCGCGCCGGGCTCGCGCGCGCCGACGTGGTCGTGGACGAAACCTACACCACGCAGTTCTGCGAGCACGCCTACCTCGAACCGGAATCGGTGGTGGCTTACGAGGACGCCGAAGGAAGACTGGTCGTGCGATCGGCCACGCAATACCCGCACCTTCACCGGCGGGCGGTGGCCGAGACCATGGGGCTCGCCCCCGATCGGGTGCGGATCCTTCCGACGGTGATCGGCGGCGGCTTCGGCGGGAAAACCGATATCTCCTGCGAGTGCGTCGCGGCGTTGCTGGCGCTCGCGACGCGCCGGCCGGTGAAGATCGTCTACACGCGCGCGGAGTCCTTCGCCGCCACCACCAAGCGCCATCCTTTCCGCATCCGCTGCCGCACCGGCGTCACCCGCGACGGCAGGCTGACGGCGCTCGCCGCGGAAGTGCTGGCCGACACCGGTGCCTATGCGTCCGCCGGCCCGGGAATACTTGTCCGGGCATTCGTGTCGCTCGTGGGTCCGTACCGTTTCCCGGCCGCCTCCGTGCACGGCCAGGTGGTGTACACGAACAACACGCTCGCCGGGGCCATGCGCGGCTTCGGCGGGCCGCAGATGGCCTTCGCGATCGAGTCGCAGATGGACGCGATGGCCGCGCGGCTCGGCATCGACCCGCTTGAGTTCCGCTCCCTCAACCGCCGCTCGACGCCTTCTGCCGCGGCCACGCCTCAGGACGTCGAGCAGGAAGCAGCCTACAAGGCGACCCTCGATGCCGTGCGCCCGTACTACGAGGAGGCGTTGCGGGTTCGCGAAGCGAGCAATGCCACCAACGGGCGGATCCGCCGCGGCGTGGGAATCGCATCGATGCGCTACGGCATCGGCTACGCCTCGCACCAGCCGCCGACGGTGAGCCTGGAGCTCGGCCCCGAAGGGCGCGCGCTCTTATTCACGGGCGCGATGGACATGGGCCAGGGAACCGATGCCGCCCTGGGTCTCATCGTCGCCGGCGAGCTTGCGCTGCCACCCGCCTCGGTGACGGTCGTCTCCGGCGACACCACCGCGACGCCCGACACCGGGGCCTCCACCGGCAGCCGCGTCATCTACACCGAGGGCAACGCCGTGCGGGAGGCCGCGGTGCGGGTGCGGGATGCGATTCTCACCACGGCGTCCGGGATGCTCGACGTCTCCTACGAGAAGCTCGAACTGCGGGATGGTCGCGTCGCGCCCCGGCCGGAAACCGGAATCCCGGGGCCCGGCGTATCGCTCGAGGAGGTGGTCCGCTCACGGCAGGTGGCCGGCCTTCCCCTGCGCTTTGACGGACAGTTCCGCCCCGTGCCGCTCAAGGATTCGCTCTCCGGTCACCCGAGTCCGTTCCTCGTGCACGTCACGGCCACCCACATGGTGGAGGTGGAGGTTGACCTGCGACAGGGTGAAGTACGCATCCTGCGGGTCGTGGCCGCACACGATGTCGGGCGCGTCGTCTACCCGCAGGGCCTGAAGGGCCAGATCGATGGCGCGGTTTCCATGGGACTCGGCTACGCGCTGAAGGAGGAGTTCCATCCGGGTGTAACGACGAGCTTCAAGGACTACCGCATCCCGACGGCGCGGGAGACGCCGGAAATCGTGCAGCACATGATCGAGATGGGCGATCCATCGGCCGGTCTGGGCGCGAAGGGCGCCTCGGAATGCGCGACGGTCGCGGTGGCCCCCGCCATCATCAACGCCATCGCGAATGCCACCGGCTGCCGCGTGCGCGAGCTCCCCGCGACGCCCGAACGCCTCCTCGCCGCGATGGCCGCCGCCCCTCGTCGGGGTTGAGGCACGGTGCGCGGCGGCCACCGCGGGGTAGCCGCGTCCCCGGCGCCGACCGGTGGTAATCTCTCGGTTGCAGCCGGCAGTGCGGCGTGCCGGCGTTCGTCCCGACCGATGCCGCCCACGACAATCCGCGAGGAGACCATGATCCGCAACGAATCCGCAGCCCGTGTCATCGCCCTGGCGATCGTCGCACTCGCCCTGACGCCGGCGGCGCAAGCCCAGAGCTGGCCCAGCAAGTCCATCCGCATGATCGTTCCCTTCCCGGCAGGCGGCGGCGTGGACTATATCGGGCGTCTCGTCGGCAACAGCCTCTCCTCCCGGCTTGGCCAGCAGGTCGTGATCGACAACCGCGCCGGGGCGAACGGCATCCTCGGTCTCCAGGTGCTGGTGGCCTCACCCGCCGACGGCTACACCATCGCGGCCGCCTCCGGCGGGCCGCTCGTGATCAACCCGCACATCTACCGCAAGATCCCCTACGACACCCTGCGGGACCTCACACCGATCGCGAACATGTCGGGTTACCCCTACGTCCTCGTCGTGCATCCTTCGCTGCCGGTGAAAAGCGTGAAGGAGTTGATCGCGCTCGCGCGGGCGAGGCCCGGGGAGATCGCCTACTCCTCGCCCGGCGTCGGCAACGGCCAGCACCTCGGGACCGCGCTCTTCGTTCACGCGGCGAAGATCAAGGTGCTGCACATTCCCTACAAGGGCAACGCGCCCTCGGTCGTGGCGCTGGTGTCGGGCGAGGCACAATTCACTTTCAGCAGCATCCCGGGAATGCTGCCGCATATCCGTTCCGGGCGCGCGCGGGCGCTCGGCGTGGGAACCGCGCAGCGGATCCCGTCGCTGCCCGACGTGCCGACGGTGGCGGAGGCCGGCCTGCCCGGGTTCGAAGTCTACGGCTGGGCCGGCATGGTCGGCCCCGCGCACATGCCCCGTGACGTGGTCCAGCGGCTCAACAAGGAAATCGTCGAAACACTCAGGCAGAAGGACGTCATCGAGCGCATGATCGGGGACGGCACGCTCCCGATTCCTTCCTCGCCAGAGGAGTTTGCCGCCTACATGAAGTCGGAACTCAAGAAGTGGGGCGAGGTTGTGAAGCTGGCCGGCATCAAGCCGGAATAGGGCCGCCCGGGGGCGCGGCTCGTTCGCGCGGGTCCCCGCGCATGGGCGCGGAAGAAGCGCGCCTTGCGGCTCGCCGGGCGCCGCGGCATCGTCACACCGTGGCGGGGCTACGCGCCTTCCGCGAACAGCGCCTGCTCCTTCACCTCGGCCCGCAGCGCCTTTAGCGCCCGCTCGACGATCGCGCGCCGCACGAGCCGCTCCGCTTCCGGTTCGAGGTCCCGGTCGCCCATGGGAATTCCGACTCGCGGGGCGGGGACGATGCGGTTCGAGCCGAGGGTCTGCGCGACGGAAGTGATCGAGCACACGTGCGCGCTCGGGATCCCGGCGCGCTCCAGTTCCTTGACGAGCGCTGCACCGCAGCGCGTGCTGGTTCCTCACGTCGAAGTGAGTATCGCCCCCGACACGCCCTCCGCCCGGAGCCGCTCGGCCATTTCCCTTCCCATCTGTTCGCTGTTCTTCACGACACTGGCAAGCCCCGACGTGCTGTAGAACCTGGGGTGAAGCCGCCCGATGACGCCTTCTTTCTCGAGTTCCCGCATGACGTCAACGGGCAGCAGGCGATTGGGATCCTCGTGGACGAACACCGGGTCGTACCCGCCATGGACCACTTCGTAGCCCTCGCGCCCTGCCGGATCGACCAGATCGACGCCGTACGCGCCCCAGCGCGTCGCGTGGCGGTTCTCGACACGGTCCGGGTTCCCCTTCGGCACGAGACCGCCGTCGGTCACCAGCGCGATCGTGGCCGACTTCATGTCCGCGATCGCGCGAGCGGGGGCGACGCGGTCATAGTGCGGCAGCGTCACTTCCGACTCGTAGTGATCGCCCCGCAGCTTGGCGAGGAGCATCTCCACCACGCGCTCGGCGCCGGTTTTCTCCGCCATCACGTTCACCAGCACGCCGCGCGGGAAATAGCCGGCCTCGGACGGCCCGCCGGGGTCGCCGCCGGCGGCAAGCCGCAGCGCGAGGTTCACCATCCGCCCGATCGCCGCGGCCATTGCGGCGACCGTTTCTCCGGTCCGCACGATGTACGCCTGGCGGGCATGCAGTTCGACGCCCGGGTTCTCGTCGTACATTCCCGTCACCGCGGGAATGCCGAGGCGCTTTTCCGCCGCGCGGCAGACGGCGCCGCACGCGATGCCGTAGCGGCCCGCGTCGAAAGCGGGCCCCGCGACCAGCACGTCCGGCCGGCACGATTCGACCAGGCGGAGCACCTCCGCGCAGGCCTCCTCGGGCTTCTCGGCGAAGCAATTGTCCCCGCAGATCACGGTGGCCACGACTTCCCCGCGCCCGCCGAGCGCCGCCTGGAGCGCTTTCCCCGGCCCCGTCGGCCCCGCCCTCATCGTGGGCGCCACGTCGGCCTTGTCCTCCCCGCCGATTCCGCCGAAGAACTGGTTGAGATAATGCACGACGCGTACGACCGGTGCTTGCATCACTGTCTCCATCCTAATGCCGGACCGCCATGATCCGCGATTGCCCGAGCTGGCTCAGCGCGCCCTTGATCGACGCAACCGACACCTCGATGTCCCCTTCGACGGGAACGCCGCCTGGCAGCATCGCGGCTCCACCCACGACCCGCTCGACCGCGGGCAGCTTGTGCTTCATGTAAGTCGTTCCCATGTTGACGATCGCATCGACGCCGCGCATGTTGAACAGCGTGTCGGCGCCGAGGCTGCTGTCGCTCTGGTCCGCGCCGTGCAGGAACATCGCGTAGGCCGTCTTCACCCCCATGGCCTCGCAGCGCTCGGCGGTTCGCGCGGGAACGATCTCCTCGGCGCCCATGCCGGCCTTGGTGAGAACCACTCCGTCCGCGCCCAGGATCCGCCGCGCCGCGTTGGCGGCAATCGTCGCGCCGCGCTCGTAGTCGTACTCGCTGTCGGGGGCGATTGCGATGATGACGCCGGCGAAAGAGAGTTCCTTGCCGTGCCGGCGGTAGAGCTCCCGGATCACCGGATGGTTCTGGATGACGTAGGTTTCGAAACCGGGGGCGCGGAACGGACTGAGGAGCGCGCCGTCGAGAACCTCGTTCGGATGGATGACGATGGGAAGCGTCCGGTCGATGTTGCCCCCGTAGAGGACCTGCTCCCCGGGGATCGGCTCGTGCTTGGTCGAGAGCGCGGCAAAGACGTAGGCCACCTTCGGCAGCCCCGCCGGCACGCCCGCGGCATCCGGCAGCGGCGGCAGCTCGTAGTCCTCCGTTTCGTCGGGCTTCCTGCCCTCGCCGGCCCGCGCGAGGTAGACCGCGGCTCTCGATCCCGCGACCTTCAACGCCTTCACGTATTCCGGCAGCGTCACCCCGTCGGCCGGCCACGGCGTCACCACGATATTGTGGGTCCTGCCGTAGAGACCGATCTCCGCGGCGGGGCCCGACATGTCGATCAATCCCCCGATCGGATCCTTGCGGAACGCGGTGCCGCTGCTCACGACGACCGCGGCGCCGCGCAGCACCCGCGTCGCGCCTTCGCCGACGTTCCCCTGTCCGCCGAGCACGCCGGGGAAATCGTCGCCGCTGCCCGCGCGCTTCGCCCGCGGCTCGATCACGTCGGCCACCTGCAGGATCCGGCAGCTCTCGCCCGGATGCGCGAGTTCGATGTCGACCCGGGCGAGCCGGGGGTCCGCCTCGAGCAGCTCCCGCAGCCCGCCCCGGTCGATCGAGAGCACCCCGCCCTCGAGCGCCGTCACGCCGGCAAAACGCACGTCCCTGATGTGGAATATTTCCAGCCCGAGTTTCACGGTCCCTCCTGTCATGCACGCTGCTTCTCGCGGCGTATCGTTGCGTAGCGCCCGTAGGGCCGCAGCGCGGCCACCGCCGCCCCTTCGCTCACCGCGGCCGCGAGCTTCGCCACGTCGCGCGCGACGAAGCCGGAGAGCGCCGTGACGCCGAGTCCGAAGAGCGGCGGCGCGAGGGGCGTGCTCGGGCCGAGCAGCAGGACCGGCACGCTCCCGCAAAGACGCAGAACGCCCGACAGCGTATCGTTGACGATGGTCGAGGCGGTCACCGCGACGAACTCGGCGCGCGCGAGGAGTTCCGGCAGCGCCGACTCGGGATACTCGCCGGCGCGAGGCTCCCGCTCGACCACGGCGATGCCGGGATAGCGGTCCGCCACGCCGGGGAAGCGCCCTATCACGATCGTTCTGTCTCCGCGGTTTTCGATGAGGTCGAGCCCGTTCGTCGCGCTCGCCTCGATATCGTAGCAATTCCAGTGCGCGTTGACCGCCGCCACCGCGATCGCGCGCTCGAAGACGTTCTCCGAAGTCCACAGTGCGGCCAGCGCGGCGAGCGGCTGTCCCGCGTAGGTGCCCGGCCGCGGCAGGCTCCGGCAGCCGGCGGTGCCGCGCGCGGGTGTGTGCGCCATCCCGGCGCCGGCGGGACCGGCGACGAGCGTCCAGTTGAGGCCGACGATCACGCGCTCGGCCGCGCCCGAGACGCCGGCCGACAGGACTTCGCGCAGATCGCGCCGCCCGGCGGGCTCGCTCACGTTGCCGGTGAGCGGCGTCACCTGCGTTTCAGCTCCTCGGCGACGGTTTCGATTTCCGCGCGGAATTTCGCGTTGATGGCTTCGTAGCGCCCCTGCGCGAGTTCGTCGTCGTAAACGCTCACGACATCGCGGTCGTAGAACGAGCGCACGCCGCCATGGAACTGCACGGCAAGCTCGGCCGTCGAACCGGGCGCCCCCTGGATGCGGTGATTCGGCACGATCGGGAAGAGGCCCCGCTCCATCGCGATGCGCTGGCCGCGTTCCGAGAGCAGGAATTCGACGAACGCGCGCGCCGCATTCGGGTTGCGCGCTCCCCTGAGGATCGCCGCCGGGCCGCACGTGACCCATGCCGTGCGCGGGGCCGCGTAGCGGATGTCGAAGCCGGCGAGGCGATCCTCGAAAGCGAAGTAGCTCGGTACGGCGAATCCCACCGCGAACTCCCCGCGCGCCACGACCGCCGGCACGTCGCGGCTGCGTGCGGCGAAGTAACCCGTCTGCCCGGCGAGGCGTTTCAGGAATTCCCACCCCTTCGCGTCGCCGTCGCGCTGGAGGATCACCTCGTAGGCGGCGTGACTGCTGGATGAACGCGACGGCCCGACCTGCACCACCTGTCCCTTCAGCCGCGAATCGAGGAGATCGTCCCAGTCCTTCGGCGGCGGGACCCCGAGGCGCTCGAGAAGTTTCGGGTGATAGGCGATGCCGGTCGATTCGAGCAGGGTACCGATCCAGAACCCCCTCGGATCCTTCAGCGACACCGGTCTCGGCTGCCCGAGCCGTGCCGGTATCCCGTCGGCGACGCGCCGCGGAAGCCCCAGCGGCGCGAGGAGATTGCGCGCCGCGAGCCGGTCGAAAAGCGCGCTCTCGCCGCCCCAGAAAAGATCCGCCTGCGGCCGCCCGTTCCATTCCACGACCCGCCCGTAGGCGATCGGCGTGCCGGCGGAGAGCGCGCTCGTGCGCACCTCGACCTGCCAGCGCTCGCGCGCGTACTTCCTGAATTCCGCGAGCGCGGGGTCGGAGAGGCTTCTCCCGACCGGGGTGAGGAGCACGAGTTCGCTCTCGATCGGCTGCGCGAGGGCAGCGCCGAACGCCAGCGCCAGCCCCGCCGCGGCGAGCAAACGCCCGCGGGCCATCACCGCCCCGTGGCGCACGCGTTCACCGCGGCGCTCCGGGCTGCCGCGAACGTGATCGCGATGCGCAGGCACCACTTCCCCGTGCTCGTCAAATGCCGGCAGCTTGTCGAAATTCGCCGATCGCGCGTGCCGCGGCCTCCTACTCGCCGCGTGAACTCCTGCTGCGCGCCTCGACGTATTCCTCCACGTAATCGTCCATGCGCATCTCTTCCCCGAACTGTATCCCGAGCCCATAGGGGCCCGTGATGGTGAAATGCGTCCGGCCCGATGGCATGAGCGCGGGCGGCCCCACGCCGTCCAGGTTCATGCCGTTCCGTACCGGTTCTCGGACAGGCTCTCATTCCTTCGCCTTCGCATGCAACGCGCCCTGCAGCATCTGAACACTTGCCGGAATTTCCAGGTTGCCCGATTGTACATTCTTCGCTCTCTTCCCCGTCGATACACGGCATACTGGAATCGACTGGAGCATCCGGCGGGACGTGCTGCGTGATGCTCTCACCCTCGCTCCCAGCCGCGGCGGCAGGGACCGCTCGCCCGACCGGCCGCCGGTTGGCTGTTGACCTATCGTTCCGGTTCGGCGCCCCCCGCGGGCAGCGGCCCCGGAACCCAGGGTTCGTGGAAGTTCGCCGGGTACGGATACCAGATCGAGCGATACCCCTCGACATCGAGCGCGACCTCGACATCGATCACCGTGGGCGCGCGGGCATGGAGGGCGCGGCGCAGGGCGGGCGCGTAATCTCCGGGCCGGTCCACGTGCAGCGCCGCCGCGCCCATCGCCTCGGCCCATTTCCGGAAATCCGGGCTCCAGAGCGCGGTGGAACCCTTCCTGCGGTAGTCGCAGAACGATTCACGACCGTAGAGCCGGATCATCAGCTCGCGCTCGATCTGCAGCGAGCCATTGTTGAGCACGACCCACGTGAGCGGCAGGTTCTGCTCGACGGCCGTCGCGACCGCGGTGCCGCCCATGATGAACGAGCCGTCGCCGATCAGCGCGAGCGCCGGGCGATCGCCCTGCGCGATGCTCGCGCCGATGATCGCCGAGGCGCTCCAGCCCATGCGATGGAAGAACCCGTCGTGGGCGACGTGGCGCGAGGACGCGGTCAGGAACGGCGGCGCGAAGCTCAGCAGATGGCCGGTATCGAAGAAGACCGGCATCTGCGGATCGAACCCGGCCACGACCGCCGCCGTGTCGGTGCAGATACGCGCGTAATGCAATGGACTCCTGCTCGAACGCCGGTCACCCGCCACCGACCGCTCCCAGGACTCGCGTTCCCGCGCGATCTCCTTCAGCCAGTCCGCGCGCTCGCGAGCGCCGGCATTGCGGGCGGCTTCGCCCAGCGCGGCAAGCCCGAGCCGCGCATCGCTCGTCAGCGCGACGGCGGCCGGATAGGCTCGGTTCAATTCCATCACGTCGATGTCGATATGGACGAGGCGCGTGCGGCGGGGGATGTCGAACAGCGTCCAGCCTCCGGTATCGATGTCCGTGAAGTGCGTTCCCGCTCCCACCAGCACATCGCAGCGGCGCGCGGCGGCGTTGGCGTGGCCGGTGCCGGCGCGACCGATGCACCCGAGCGACAGGCGGTGTGATTCGGGAAATGCACCCTTGCCGGTGGCGGTGGTCGCGACGGGGATGCCGGCCGCCTCGGCAAGAGCAAGCAGTGCATCCCAGGCGCGGGCGCTGTGCACGCCGCTGCCGGCCACGATCAGGGGACGCGCCGCGCTCGCGAGGAGTTCCGCGGCCTCCCTGATGCCGTCCGGGTCCGGTGCCGGCGGATGCCATCGCGTCCACGGCGCGGCGTCGGGCAGCGCGTCGGAAACGGGCGTGTTCTGGATATCGAACGGCAGTTGCACCACGACCGGCCCGGGCCGCCCGGAGATCGCCGTGTGATAGGCACGGAGCACCATGTCGAGCGCGGTGTCGGGGCGCGTGACGAGCAGCGCCTTCTTGGTGATCGGCTTCAACACGGAAACCCAGTCCTCGGGGCCGTGGCGGTAGCTTTCCTCCATTCCTCCCCGGTCGAACCAGTGCGTCGCGCCCGCGCCGGCGAGCACCAGCAGGGCAACCGACTCGTAGAACGCCGTCGCGACCGCGGGGACGATGTTCATGTTCCCGGGACCGACGCTGGTGGTCACGACCGCCAGCGGCGCCCGGCGGCGCATGCGCCAATACCCGTCCGCCATCTGCACCGCCTGGTCCTCGGCCCGCGCGGGGATCCCGCGTATGCGCGTCTCGTGCACCAGCGCGTCGAGGAGAGCCCAGTTGCCGTGCCCGTTCACGCCGAAAAAGACCTCGGTGCCGGCGCGCTCGAGCGTTGTCGCAATAGCCCTCGCTACCGTGATCTGTCCCATTTCCTCCTCCCGCGGATCCGGAGCAATGTCGTGAGTCGCCACGACTCCGGAAGTATCCGGTACCGGCGGGCCTTCCGGAAAGCCGTGGCCGCAGTCACCGTTCCGGGCTCGATCGCCCCGGCGCGCGGCACGTGACCCGCCGCGCTCACGCGGTGAGTATCCTCTCGCAGGTCGGCAGGTCGCGAACCGCCGCCAGCCGGTCCACGGATTGCAGCATGTCGAAGAGCCGTCTCGCCTCCCCCTCGGTGTGGGTGCGCGCCGTGCACTCCGCGAATTTCGTCCAGAGTTCCGCCGCGCTCATCGGGTCGTAGGCATGGCCGCGAATACGGGTGATCTCCCCGCTGTCGAGGATTTCGCCGCTGCCGAGCGCAATCACGACCCGTTCCGTCGGGGAGTGCGAGGGGTCGCGCGTATCGGACTCGTTCACCGCGAGGAGTTTCACTTTCGGGAAGAACGCCTGGATATCCGCGCGCCGCACCGTGGCATCGGTGAATACCTCCACCCCCATGCGTCCCAGGATGACGGCCGCGGCCATGGCGAACTGCTCGCTGAACTTCGCCTCGAGTCCCGTCTGCGGCCGCTCGTTCGCCAGCACGGTGATCTGTCCCCTGCCCATCGTGACCTCGATTCCGGCGATATCGTCGGGCCCGAGGTTGCGCCCGGCGAGCATCCGTAATGCCGCATCGTACGAGCGGTGCGTGAAGTAGCAGGAAGGGTACTTCTTGATGCACAACGACTGCCAGGGCAGGTACCACTCCGAGCCGACCCGGACCATCGACTCCCGATCCGCGGTGGAAGGCGAGAATGCATTGAGGAATCCGCGCGGGTTCTCCAGTGCGTCGCCTCCCGCGGTCATCCCGGCGGCGGCGAGGCGCGCCGCGACGAGGCCGTTACGGGCGGCGAGCCCGGCGTGGTAGGGCTTGGTCATGGTGCCGAAGTTCGCCGCGAGACCTCCGGCGTGGCTTGCCGCGATCGCCAGCGCCGTCGCCGCCTGCCCGGCGGGCAGCCGGCGCAATACGCCGGCCGCCGCGCCGGCGGCGATCGCGCCGAAAACCGCGGTCGGATGCCAGCCCTTCCCGTGATGATCGGTGTCGCGCCTGATGAGTTCGGCCCAGACCTCATATCCGGCCACGTAGGCGGTGACAAGATCGCGCCCGCTCGAACCCAGGGCTTCGCCCTCCGCGAGCAGCGCGGGAACCAGCACGGTGCTCGGATGCCCGGTGAGGGAATGATCGTCGTAGTCGAGCGCGTGCCCGGCGGTGCCGCCCAGGAGCGCCGCATCGGGCGCCGACGCGCGGAGCGAGGAGAGGCAGACGCGCGCCTCGCGCTGCCCGCCCGCTTCGACCAGCGTCCGGCGCACGATCTCGACGACCGGTTCGCCCATGCCGGCCATCATCACGCCGACCGTGTCCGTGAACGCGTTTCGGACGAGCGGCACTACCGCCGCCGGCAGGCGGTCGAACCCGATATTCGCGAGAAAGCGGCCGAGCTCGGCCGTCAGGGCGGTCATATCCCCGGACCGGGACAACCACCGAGCCGGGATGACGCGATATCGCTTCGCTCAGCCGCCAACCGGTCCATCGTCAGGAACCACGACGGGAGAACGTCAATCGCCCGCCGAGCCGTTGCCGACAAAGGCGCGCAGGCGATCGAGCAATGCCGCGGGCGGGCGGTGGCGCGTCATGAATTCCACCGTGATCCGGTCGATCCCTTCGCTCGCGGCCCGCTCTTCAAGCAGCGTCATGACCCGGTCGCGGACAAACGCGGGGATGCCGAGCAGCCGCGCTCGCGCGGCGGGTTCCCAGCTCACGCCACGATTCCGCGGAGCGGCCGCGGGTGCTTCGGGCGCGCGGTTCCAGGGCCTGACGTAACCGCACTTCGGATCCTCGGCCATCACGTCGCCGTGCTCGGCGAGTGCCCGGGCGCGACAGCCGCCGCAGCCATGGCGATAATCGCACGTGCCGCATTTCCCGCCGGGAATTTCGCCGCGCAGGCGGCGGAACGCGGGATGCTCCGCCCACAGCGTGCGTAACGACTCCCGCCGCAAGTCACCCGCCACGTCGGGTATGTACGGGCACGGCGTGATCTCGCCGAGCGGGGTGATGCGGAAGTAGCGGCGGCCGGCGAGGCAGGCGCTCGACCAGTCGGCATGGCCGCCGCCGCTTTCGCCCGCATGCAGACCCCGCAGGCGGCGGATGTAAGGCGCGCACCGGGCGCGGATTTTCAGGTCCGGGTGCCTGTCCTGCAGCCGGACGATCTCGAGCAGCGTCTCATCGTAGCTCGCGGGCGTGAGATCGGTCTGCGTCACGCCCCGTCCGGTGCACACCAGGAAAAACACGTTGAACGCGATCGCGCCCGCTTCCCCGGCGAAGTCCGCGAGCGCGGGTAGGTCGTGGCGGTTTTCCTCGAATACCGTGGTCTGCACGGCGAGCGAAAGTCGAGCCTCGCGCGCCGCCGAGATCCCGCGTCGCGCGCGCGCCCAGGCGCCCTCGACGCCCCGCAGGCGATCGTGAAAGCGCGGGCCGGACGAGTCGATGCTGATGCTCACCCCGGCGGCTCCGGCGTTCGCGAGCGACTCGGCGCGTGTCGCATCCAGCACGGTGCCGTTCGTGCCGATCACCGGCATGAGGCCAGCATCCTTCGCCGCGCTCACGAGATCGACGAGATCGCCGCGCATCAGCGGTTCGCCCCCGGTCAACACCAGCATGGCGCCGGGCGCGCTTCTCCCCAGCTGCTCCATGACCGCGAGGCATTCCCCGGTGTCGAGTTCGTCGCGCACCGCCGACTTCCGCTGCACGGCGTCGAGATAGCAGTGCGCGCACGCAAGGTTGCACCGGCGCGTCAGGTTCCAGGAAACAAGGTAGGGCGACGGCGGCGATGTGTCCGGGCCAGTCGACATGGCCACCTTGCCCCCGTGCGCGGTGCCGACTCGTCGGGCGTCGGGCCGACGGACCGCTCAGCTCCCGCCCCGGCGCTGGAGCCAGGCGCGGATCTCCGCGACCCAGCCCCGGGGAGCGGCGCCGGGCGACGCGGGCCGCGCGCCCGGCGCGCGCCGCGCGCGCAGCCCGCGCAGGGCGACGAGCTGGATCGCCGCGGCGCCGGCCGCCACGGCGAGGGGCGCCGCGTAGGTCACGGCGCCGACGGGCTTCTCCAGGCTCAGGAAATACCACGTCGAGACGGACTTCTCCCCGCCGCGCTCCTGCCCGGCGCCGTTCCAGGCCGCGAACGCCACCGGGAACGTCCTGCCGCGCTCGAAGCTGAACGCGTCCTGGGCGCGCGGGATGGTGATCACCGCTTTCCACACGCCGTCCTTCCACACCGCCTTCGCCTCGGCGTCCTGCTTGTCCGCGGCCACCGGCTCGAGCGTGCCGAAGCCGTGCGCGAGCAGTTTCTCGGCGGCGCGCTTTCCCTGCAGCGCCGGATCCATGAGCGGATTGCCCGCCCACCAGCTCGGAATGAACGCCTTGTCGCCGCCTTCCTTCCCGTAGTCGGCCGCCTCGGCGATCTCGTTCGCCGCGCGCGAGGAGAACGGATACCAGTCGACGGCCATGTGCGGATACTTTTCGTCGACATCCGACGCGCTCGCGGTCCAGTCGGCCTTCCACTGGTAGATCACCACCGGCCGCTCGCGCTCGCCCATGCCGAAGAACGGAATGCCCTTCGCCGGGTCGTGGGGGAATTCGACCGCCACCGCGTCGCGGAACGCCTGCGCTCCGCCCTCCATGGCGCTGCGCTCCGGGTCGCGCCATTCGAGGCGCAGCCCGAGGCGCTCTTCGCTGTAGAGCGCGCGCACCTCGAGCGCCTTCACGCCCGGTTCGTAGCGGCGCGGCTTGACGACCGCCTGCGGCGCAAGCGGCACCTCGAGCACGTCGGCTTCGCGCCACGCCTGCGCGTCGGGATCGTCCGGGATCGTGTCGACCGGGCGCGCGAGCAGGCTCGCTTTTTCGGCCGCCCGCGCGCGGCGTGCCGGCCATGCGAGCCAGCCGCCCAGCGCGGCAAGCGGTACCGCGAGCCAGGAACGCCGTGCGCCGTTCGTCTCAGGTGCGCTCATGGATCACCTCGATCGGCCCCGCCGCCATCGGCAAGGCGCACGCCGCGGCGCACCCGTCCTCCGGCGCGTCGGGCGCTTCGTTCAACCTGCCCCCCTCGTTCGGGCGCACCTCCAGCCGGGCCATCTCGGCCGCGATGTATGCTTCGAGCAGCCGCGCGAGCAGCGCGTACGGGCCCTCGCGCGCCACCGCGTTGAGCCGCCGCGCGAATCCCGGCGCCCACACGCCGAGGTGCTGCCCGAGGAACTTCGCCTGCGCCGCGCGGCATTGCGCGATGCGCCCGGGCGGCTCGTTGCGCCCCGCGGCGTGCGCCTCCTTGAGACAGAGAAACTGCATGAATTCCAGCTCGACGCTCACGTGATCGGCGCGCTCGTGCAGCGCCGGCGCCGTCTCGAGCCCGAAAGCGCGGTAGAAGCCGGCGATGTCGGCGAGCGTCTGCGTCTTCTGGAAGAGATTCGCCTGGTCGTACTCGGCCTCGTAGGGCGGGCATTCCTTGGAGACCGCGTAACCGAAGCAGCGCACGTGCGCGGCGCGCAGCGCGTGGAGCGGCAGGCGGCGCAGCGCCGCCGGCAGCGCCCGCCCGAGGCCCTTCGCGCCGCCGCTCGCCCGGAGGCACGTTTCGAGCCCGGCGGCGCGCCGCCGCAGCTCGCGCAGCATCGCGGAATCCGGATCCGCGAACGCGAGCGACAGAACGCCGTAGACGCGGCTTCTGCGCAGGAGGAGCGCCGTGTTCATATCGAGTTGTAGTGCTTCTCCGCGCGCACGACCTTCGGCTCCTCGACCGTCACGCGCGCGACTTCCTTGTCGTTCCTGCCGTAGCCGATCACGGTGTCGTTGTACATCTCCCACTTGCGGCCCTCGATGGTGCTCTCGAACACCTTCGGGCCCGGGACGATCTTGTAGCGCGACACCACGGTCTGGCTGGCGCGGAAGAGCTGCAGCACCGCGAGCAGTTCCCGCGAGGGGCGGGTGTAGCGCTCGATCGCTTCGTCCACGCCCGGCCCGAACATCTGCCGCAAGTAGGGCCGCGGCGCCCAGCGCGGCGGGATGTAGTAGCCGTTCGGCTCGGTGCCGAACTGCGGGTAGAGCGGCAGCGCCACCTTTTCCACCTTGACGAGGAAGTAGAGCGGGTTGTCGCGGCGCTCGACCCACGCGCCGTCGGCGCCGATCGGCACGAGGCCCTGCATCCGGATCTTGCCGACGCACGCGGCCATGCAGCGCGTCTCCATCGGCTCGCCCTGCGTGAGCGCGTCCTTTCCCTCGATGCGCGGGTAGCAGGCGATGCATTTCTCCGAAACCCGCGTCGTCGCGCGGAACATCGGCTTCTTGTAGGGGCAGGCCGCGACGCACTTGCGGTAGCCGCGGCAGCGCTTCTGGTCGATCAACACGATGCCGTCCTCGCCGCGCTTGTAGATCGCGCGGCGCGGGCAGGCGGCGAGGCACGCGGGGTAGCTGCAGTGGTTGCACAGGCGCTGCAGGTAGAAGAACCACGTCTCGTGCTCGGGCAGCGTCGCCGGCTTCAGGTTGAGCGAGGCGCGCTGATCCTTCGAACCGGTGGCGGTGTCCTCGTAGATGTTCGGGAAACGCGATTCGAGGTCGGTCGGCTCGTAGCCGAGCGCGACCGTGTCGCGGCGGTCCGCGCCGCGCGCCGCTTCGAATACCGTCATGCCGTCGAACACGCCGTACGGACGCGTCTTCGGGTCCTTCTTCGACGGGTCCCACGCCGCCTCGCGTCCCGCCTTCCGGTGCGCGCCGTCGAGGAGTTCGAGCAGTTTCGCGTCCCAGAACTGCGGGTAGCCGCCGTAGGGCTTGGTCTCCACGTTGTTCCACCACATGTACTCCTGGCCCTTGGAGAAGGTCCAGGTGGACTTGCACGCCATGGTGCAGGTCTGGCATGCGATGCAGCGGTTGATGTTGAAGACGAACACGAACTGCTCGCGCGGGCGCGCCTCGCGGTAGGGGTACTCCATCGGCCGGCCGAGCTGCCAGTTGTAGACCTTAGGCATCGTTCTTCACCCATTGCCCGAAGACTTCGCCGATGAGGGCGCGGATGCGCTCCTCGCCGAGCGTGCGGTAGAGCCCGTGCGTCGCGCGAAAGGCCGGGCGCGCGAAGAGCAGCGCGATACGCCGCTCGTCCCAGCCGAGCAGCAGATACTCCTCGATCAGGCAGCGCGCCATCGCCGCGGGGTCGCCGGCGGGAAGGCCCACGCCGACGAGCGCCATCGGGTCTTCGCGTTCGGCCGGCTTCATCACGTCCCGCCTTTCACCTTGATCGCCTCGCCCTTGAGGTAGCGCGTCGCGAACGGGCTCTCGCCCGCAGGCGAATAGCCGCTCGCCGCCGGCTCCCAGACACCCTTGCCGCCGAGCCCGCCGGGCTCCGCCTTCTGGATGCGCACCAGCGTCTCCTTCGGCACCGTGTTGACCGCGTGGTTGTCGACGTCGAAGCCGAACACGAAACCCATGCTGCCCACCTTCTTGTGGAACAGGCTGTCGGTCTGGTGCATCGGCGGCGCCCAGCCGCGCGTGACACTCTGGTGCGACCCGTAGCGGAAGTTGGACTGGTAACCGGTGTCAGCCGAGACGGCCCGTCCGTCAGGCCGCGTCTCGTGGGCAAGCACCGTCTTCGGCGTGGCGCCGAAGCCGCCATGCTTCGTCATCACCACACC
>JADZGE010000023.1 GCA_020854035.1 Burkholderiales bacterium
CACGCTGTTGTGTGGTACCTTCTCGCATCAAAGGCCTCCTCACTGGTGCATTACGCTCTGTGGCAAGACGTTTTGTACCAGTCCGTGAGGCCTTTGTACATTCATTTCATGAATAATCCGGGCTAGGCATCACCCCGGTGCGGGCCCGTGCGGCCCGCACCGGTTTCCCTTCTTCCTGCCGTGTCCGGTGCGTGTACGCACATGCGCCGGCGCGGCTGTTGCCTAGAGTGGTCCCGTATCGCGCGCACGCCATCCGGAGCGCGCACCAACGGACAGGAGGGACCACCATGAAAACCGCGACCGCGAATTCTATTGCCCCGCGCGAAATGCCCACGGCCGCAGCCGGTTCCGGATCACTGCTCTGGGCCGATCCCGGCGCTTTGCATCTCAACCGCACGGACGCAACGGCACCGCATCTCACTTCCCGGCAACGCGAAGTCCTCGCGCTCCTGTGCGAAGGTATGCCGAACAAGCTCATTTGCCAGAGCCTGAACATCGCACCAGGGACGGTCAAGACCCACGTAAGCACCATCCTGCGGGAGCTGGGCGTGGCAAGCCGGCTGCAGGCGGTGGTGGCGACGCAGCGCTACGGCCTGGCCGGACAATCGGCGGCTGGCGACGAGCACCCGCCGGTGACGGGGACGCCCTCCGGGCGCGCTGCCGCCGGCCGAGCCACGTTGGCGAGCGATGGCATGGCGCCCTCCCGGACTTGAGCGTGCCGCTGCCGGACGGATCTGTACCGCCATGCTCACATCGGGGACGACATTGACCGTCCAAGCGACACGACTGACGCTTGCCGCAGCGCTCCGTCAATAACGATGCAAACGGCATTGAAAACAAGTGACTGGACGGCTCGGGATTGCTTCACGACCCCGCGGATGCCCGGAGAGCCAGCCGGCATGCGGCTACGGCCTGCGCCAGCCAGCGGGTGAACGCACGATAAGCGCTTGGCCACGGTCATTCGGAGGTCCTATACTAATAAGAGGCAAGCTCTCAAGGGAGGAATGGGCGGAGTTGATCGAAAAGCTTCGAAAGACGCTCGCAACGTACGGAGTCAGAATTACCAGGGCTTAGGCCAGGATAACCGGGTAAGTCAGGTCAGCTTCAGGACCCGAGCCACGCTGTCTGGGGGCCTGATGCGCCGAAGTTGCTAACCATCCAGTCTGATCAGGGGGAAAACATGTCGGACAAGCCAGTGCTGGGGAATTTGGGTCGGGTGTTGCCCGAGGGGGCGCAATTGCTGGAGATCAGGGGCCAGCTAAAGCAGGAGGAATGGGCGGAATTCATAGAATGCGTCAGGCAGTGCGCGCGCAAGTATGGCGGAAAGATCCTGGTCGAGAGCAAGGAGATCCAGGTTCCGAGGAGCAGGTGACAAGTCTCCGATAGGCCGGCTCCACTGGTAGCGCTCTCGCAGCGAGATAGGCGAAGCGAGTCCGTTGGGACCCGGCTTGCACGCGCGACTCCTCGTTCTCGAGGCTGGCTCGGCATCAGGCAGCAACGTCGTCCGCAGCTTGAGGGCGGGCGATCCCTCCCTTCATATCGTCGGTTGTAGTGATAGCGCGTTCTTTCTCAGGAAGTCCGAGGTGGACCGCAGGTACCTCCTGCCTGTTTCGGACACGGCTTTCGGCGCGGAGTTGCGCCGGATCATCAAGGCAGAGCGCATCGATCTCGTCATCCCTACGGGCGATGCGGACGTACTTAGACTCGCGTCGATACGCAACAAGCTGGGGTGCAGGGTCTACCTTCCAAAGAAGGCCACGATCGATCGCTGCAACGACAAGTATTCCGTCACCCAGCTCCTGCGCGGGCGGCGTATTCCCGTCCCGCTGACGTTTCCCATCGAGAGTCTCGACAAGGTCGACGCGGTATTCCAGCGCTTCGCGCCACGCACGAAGCTGTGGTGCCGTGTGCGCGGGGGAGCGGGTTCCTACGCCGCGATTCCGGTCCGCTCTCCCGAGCAGGTGCGTGGCTGGATCGAGTACTGGGAGCAAATGCGCGCGGTGCCTCCTGGCTCCTTCACCCTTTCCGAGTACCTGCCGGGCCGTGACTTCTGCGTCCAGTGCCTGTGGGACAACGGCACCCTCGTGCTGGCAAAGATGGCGGAGCGGATCACGTACTTCGATACCGGCAGCCCGAGTGGCGTGTCATCGATGCCCACCATCGCGAAGACCTTCTTCGACCGCCGCGTGTTGCAGAATTGCAGGAGAGCGATACGCGCTGTAGACCCGGGGGCAACCGGAGTCTTCTTCGTGGACATCAAGGAGAACGACATGGGAGAGCCGTGCATCACGGAGATCAACGCCGGCCGTTTTGCCACGATGACCAATCTGCACGACCTCACGGGCAAGCACAACATGGCCGTGCTTGCGGTCCGTATCGCGCTCGGCGAAAGGATCAGGATTCGGGGTGCATCCGATTTCGCCGAAGGCAACTACGTGGTTCGATCAGTCGATACCGAACCATTCATCATAGGGAAAGGCGGGCTGTTTGAGGGCATGAGCACAGCCCGGCGTCTGGCACGAGGCAAGCTATAGCGTCTTGCTTCGATTGGCGGGGTCCCGCGTCGCGCCGCGAGAAGGTGGAGGAACTGTCGTGTATCGATTTGCGCTCGTTCCCCTTCTCCTGCTGCTGCCCGCTTGCGCGGCCGGGCAGCAGGACAAGCTGGTCATCAATGGCGTTTCCCCCGGCAGTACGGTAGTCGTCATGATGGATGCGCGAACCGACGCAACTGCCTCGGGATGCCGGAACGATCTGATCCTCATCTCGGCCGGAGAGACCTCCCTCGGGAATCTCCGCGAACCAAAGGGATGCAACTCGGAGATCGCGATATTCTCCAGGGATCACGCAATGGTATTGACTGCCAACAAGGATTGGTGGACCGACAAGCCCGGGGATACCGTCACCGTGGATCTGCTTCCACGGATCAGGGTGCCCGTCAGCGTCTGGGTTCAGGACGACAATGCCAGGTTGTGGGCGACCATGCACATGACCGTGGTTGAGACCCTGTATCGAGAGAACAGGGTAGGCGTCGAGTTCGTGGCGAGCATCAGGAACCTATCCGAGGTTACGACCGACCCCCGTGCCGGCCAGATCATCGAGAACGGCATCGTGCCGGTTGCCGGCGGTCACGCGTGCCGAAATCTCGAGGAAATCCAGAAGCAGCCTTTTTATACACCCAGAACGCTCAATGTCTATTACGTCAACCAGCTGATAGGCGGCAGAAACTGCGCGATACTGGAATCCGCGCCCAACTGCCAGTCTGCGGGCTCTTTCCTCCGCGGCGACGGCAACATCACGTTCGTCAGCGGACTTGGATCGTCATCGCATACCGTGCTCGCGCACGAGTTCGGGCACGCCTTCGGCCTGCGCCCTGCGGCGTGCGGGGGGCATGTGGACGTATTCCCCGAGCGCTTCGGGCCGGACAACATCATGTGGAAGGAAGGCGGTCTCGAGCGCACGCGCTTGACTCTCGGGCAGGTATTCCGAATGCACACACACCGGGACCAATGGGGCGGGACCATGCTGATCGAGAATGGACTGCGCCCGGGACCCGGTCGGACATGTCCACCTCACCTCGAGGGCTATACCTGCCCGGGTCTGGATCTTGATTGGCCCTGAGGCCTACGATGAACCCCACCAAGTCCTGCTCCGCGCGCCAACCGATCGACCGCGGTTACATCCCTGAAGGATAGCCGAGGGGCCCATGCGTACCGCTTTCTCTCTCTTTGCTTCATTGCTCGCCTTTGGCTCGATGACGAAGGCTGAGGCGGACACCCTGAGAATCGCGGGTATCAATCCGGGAGAAACTGTCGTCGTGTCCCTGAAGGGACGCACGAGCGGACACTGCGCTGTCCAGATTTTTCACGCGACCGCGGAAACGGAACTTGCCAATTTCGTGCCGTCCGCCAGCTGCAAATCGGAGATCGCGGTCTTTTCCAGAAGGCATGCGATGGTGCACGAGAAGCAGGTTACCTGGACGCACGCGGAGGGCGACGTCCACACGGTGGTGCTGCATCCCGTCATTCGGGCGCGGGTCACGGTCTGGTCCGAGAGCCGGGCGGGGAGAGAGCGAGCCACGCTGGACATTGAGCGAGCTCGGGAGCTGTACCTTGGGAACAGCGTCGGCGTGGTGTTCGTGGCTGATTACAGACGGCTCCCGCCCGGACTGCGCGAAACCATCATTGCCGACAGATGCGAGGCAGTCGAGGTGATCAAGCAAAACCGAGCGTACATCGCCAGGCGACTGAACGTGTATTACATCGACCACGATTTCTCCAGCAGGAATTGCGCGATAAGCCAGACGCCGCCGGATTGTCCCAGTGCGCCGGGGTTCCCCGTTCGGGACGGAAACGTCACTTTCATCGGTGTCAACGCAACGAGGACGGCCCTCGCTCACGAATTCGGGCACGCATTCGGGCTGCGACCGAGCGCATGCGGGGGACACACGAACGGCATACCGGGCTTCGGGCCCGACAACATCATGTGGGCGGGTGGCGGCGAGGAGCGGGTCCATTTCACCCTGGGCCAGGTTTTTCGAATGAATACCCAAGTGGACCAGTGGGGCGGCACAATGCTGATCCGGAACGGACTTCGTTCCGGCGGGCGCAGGTGCCCACCGAACTTGACCAATGCCGTGTGCCCGCCGCTCAGGGCGGACTGGCCGCAATGAACCGGGGACGGCGCGCCCCGGGCACCAGTAAACGGAAGGCGGCCGTACGTTGTCCGAGCTGTGTTCGGCAGTGAAGCGTGCTTACGCGATCGTTCTACTTTCTCCGCCACGGCGAAACCGAGACGAACGCGAAAGGGATCGTCACGGGCGCGCTGGATGTCGAACTGACGCCACTCGGCCGCAGCCAGGCGCTGGCTGCCGCGCGGGCGCTCGCGGGGGAGCCCATCACCACGATCTATTCGAGTCCGCTGCGCCGCGCCCGGGAGACGGCCGAACCGGTCGCGCAGGCGCTGGGGCTGCCGGTCACGATCGTCGCGGAGTTCACCGAGCGCGGGCAGGGCGACCTGGAGGGCAGGCCGCGCGGCGCGCGGATCGACGCAGCGGTTCAGGAGAACGCGGAGGATCCAGGCGAGTTCTCCGCGCGCGTGCTGCAAGGCTTGACCCGGCTCAAGGGCCGTGTGCCCCTGGTCGTCGCGCACCTCGGCGTCTTTCGCGTGCTCTGCCGGACGGCCGGCATCACAGATGTCGAAAGCGCGTCGGCAAACGCGCTACCATTGCGCTTCGAGCCGCTCGCGGCGGGCGGGTGGAAGATCGAGGCGGTCCGGGGCGCCCGCTGACCGGTGGTCGCAGCAGTCTCGCCCGCGAGATCGCGGACGAGCGGCGGCCGGCGATTCACTTCATGTTGTCTGGATGATGACGAGGGGCGGATGAGGTCGCTTTGACTGCGAGGGCGAACCGTGCGGCGGTATCTCTGGCTGCCACTCTCGGCGTGGCCGTCGCTCACGCGGCGCAGCCTGATCCGGTGGCGACCTTCCCCGGCAGGCCGGTGCGGCTCGTCATGGGGCCGGCCGCGGGCGGGCCGACCGACGGGGTCGGACGCATGCTCGCCGAAAGATTGAGCGAGACGTGGCGGCAGCCGGTGGTTGTCGAAAACCGGCCCGGCGCCGGCAACACGATCGCCACGGACCGCGTGGCGAAGTCGACCCCGGACGGCTACACGCTGCTCGTGTGCCCCCTGTCCGATGCCGTGGCGCCATCGGTACGGGCCGGCCTCCCCTACGATTTCGCGAGGGACATCATCGCCGTCGGCAGGATCGGAACGACCGCCAACGTTTTCGTATCGACCCCCCGGCTGCCGGTGAAATCCGTGAAGGAGTTCATCGCGTACGCCCAGCGCCATCCCGGCAAGGTCAACTATGGCGCGCAGGGCGTAGGGCAGGCCGGGCACCTGTCGATGGAGTTGCTGAAGTTCATGGCCGGGAGAGTCCATGTCGTCTACGTGCCGTACAAGAGCTCGGGGATCGTGACGACGGCGCTGCTGGCAGGCGAGGAGATCCAGGTTCAGATCACGAACCTGCCTTCGTACTTGCCGCATATCCGGAGCGGCAGGGTGCGCTCGCTCGGCGTCACGACGCCCGCGCGGGATCCGCGGCTGCCCGATGTGCCGGCGATCGCGGAGACGCTCCCGGGCTTCGACGTGACGACCTGGTACGGTATCTGCGGTCCTTCGGGAATGCCCCCGGCCGTAGTGAGCAGGGTGAACAGGGACCTCGTCGGAGCGCTGGGGACGGCCGACCTCAGGGCGCGAATGGAGAAGTTCGGTGTGGACGTTGCGCCCTCGACGCCCGAGCAGTTCGCCGCCCTGCTCAAGTCGGAACTGGCGAGGTGGAAGGAAGTCGTGATGCGGGCTGGAATCACCCCGGGCAGGGACGGTGGCTGACCGGTGGTCGAACGACGGCTCGGGCGGGAAGCGGAACGCCCTCCGGGAAACGGGAGCGCAAGCCCCTCACCGGCCTGACGGATCGAGCGGCAGCGACCGCATGTCGAGCGCCTTGTAGGCGGCGTCGGCGGCCGCGAAGCACTCGCCGGCCCGGGCGCGGTCGCCGCGGCGAGCGTGCACCGCCCCGAGTGCGGTCTGGCAGAAGGCCGCGAGCGGGCGCGCATCGCAGGCGCCCGCGACGCGCAATGCCGCATCGAGCTCGCGCCGGGCGATCCCATCGGCGTCGTCGGGGTCGGCCGCGTGCGCCGCGCGGGCGATCAGAAACCGGGCCCAGCCCTCGTCGACCCGCGCCTCGTGTGCGCTCGCGATCGCGAGCGCCTGGTCGGCCAGATGCTTCGCGTCCGTGACCCTTCCCGCGATGAGCGATGCCTGCCCGAGCCGCACGAGCATCAGGGGACGATCCACCGCCAGCTGCATCTGATCCACTTCCGCGAGCGCGCGGCGCGCGAGCTCCAGACCCCGGGCGGGATCGCCGTTGCGCGCGCTTGCCACCCCCAGCGACGACGCAAGGCGGGGACGCCACACCCGCAGCGATGCGGCCCACTTTTCGCACAGGTCGAGGCCGAACTCCAGCGCGCCCACGGCGCCCTCGAATTCCCCCTTGCGCAGCAGCAGATGCCCCGTCGCGAGCCAGGCGAGCACCTCGCTCGGCTGGTGATCCGCGACCCGGGCGATCTCGAGCGCGCGCTTCGCGTGGGTGATGCCCTCGCTGAAATCGCCGCGTTCGGCAAGCGCGTAGACGAGCCAGGTTCGGTTTACGACCGCGGGCATGACCACGAGACCGAGGCGCTCGCGCTCGTGCGGAGTGCACTGCAGGCTTTCCGTGAGCCGGGCCACGGCCTCGCGGCTCCGGCCGAGAACGTAATAGCTCTGTCCCACGCGGTAGAGCAGCTCGCCCTTCAGCGCGAGATCGCCGCACTCCTCGGCGAGGGCGAGGCCGGTGTTGCCCGCGTCGAGCGCTGCCGTGTGCTCCGCGGCGAGGAAGTGGTGGTTGCAGCGGAATGCCGCATAGCGGGCCCGGCGCAGCCTGTCGCCGAGCGCATCGAGCAGCGGTTCGACTTCCCGCAGGCACCGCAGTATCCGGTCGGTCTCGCCCAGCCCGAGCAGCGCGTTGCGCAGCTCGAAGCGCAGGTCGACCGCCCGCTCGAGCGTGGTCGGGCCGGGCGGCAGGTGGCGCAAGGCCCCTAGCGCACGCTCGAAAAAGTGGGCGGCCTGCGCGTTCGCGTAGAGGTCGTACGCCTTGGCGCCGGCGCGCTGGAGGTAATCGAGCGCCTTCTCCCACAGGCCGCCGCGCTCGGTGTGCTCGCCAAGCCGGTCCACGTGCTCGTCGAGATGCCCCGCCGCGAGCGCTTCGAGCGCGCGCGCGGCGCGCGCATGAAGCGCCGTCCGCCGCTCGCGCACCAGGCCCTGGTAGGCGACCTCGCGCGTCATGGAGTGCCTGAAGGTGTAAACCGTTTCCGGGAAGAGGGATGTCTCGAACAGAAATTCCCCGGCCTGAAGCTCGGCCACGCAACGGTCCACCTCCGGCTCGGGCAACTCGCCCACCGCCGCGAGGAGGGCGCGTGGCACGTCCGTGCCGATCACCGCGGCGCATTGCAGCAGCTCCTTCAGCTCCGGGGACAGTCGGTCCATGCGCGCCGCCAGCAGCGCCTCGACGGTCGGGGGGACGAAATTCGCCGGCAGCAAACCGCGCACCCGCCGCTCCCCGGGCGGCCCCTCCAGCACGCCTCCGTCGAGCAGGCTGCGCACGCATTCCTCGAGGAACAGGGGATTGCCCTCGGTCACGGCGAGCAACGACTGCCTGAGCGAGGCAAGCCCCGCGTTGTTGCCCAGCAGCGCGTCGAGCAACACGTCCGCGCTCTGCGCGGGAAGCGGCTCGATCCGGATCTGCGAGCAGAAGCTCGTGCCCGCCCAGGGGCAATGGTAGTCGGGACGGAAATTCACCAGCAGCAGCACGCGCGCGGCGGGAATGCTCTGCGATAGCGCTACCAGGAACGCCTGCGTTTCGGCGTCCACCCAGTGCAGGTCCTCGAACACGAGGCACAGCGGCTGCCTCCGGGACTCGCGGATGAGGAGCTGCTTCAGCGCGCCGAACATAGCGCGCTGACGTTCCGCCGGCGCGAGGCTCTTCCAGTCGTCGTGGTCGAGGCCCATGCCAAGCGCGCCCAGCAGGAATGGGGTCTGCGCGAGCAGGCGCTCCTCGCCGAGCGCGGCGAGCTTCCCCACGATCCTGTCCCTGACCCGGTCCTCCGTGTCGGCCGGGTCCAGCTCGAAATAGCGCGAGATCAGGTCCACCAGCGGCAGGTACGACGTCGCCCGGCCGTACCACACCGATGCCGTCTCCAGCACCAGCCATTCACGCATCGCGGCGGAGTGGAGGAACTCCAGGAAAACGCGCGACTTGCCCACGCCGGCCTCGCCCACGACCGCGGCGATCTGGCCACGGCCATCCAGCGCCTGCGCCGCGAGCCGGCCCAGGGACTCGATCTCATACTCCCGCCCGACGAACTTCGACAAGCCGCGCGCGGCGTATGCGCGTATGCGGTTGCGCGCGTTGATGCCCTCTAGCTCGTGGAGCTCCAGCGGCTCGCGGATGCTCTTCAGTGCATGGGCTCCCAGCGCGCTCGTGCGAACGTAGCCCTCGGCGAGCGAGAGCGTGTCGTGGCTGAGGAGTACGGTCCCGGGCCGCGCCAGGGTCTCGAGCCGCGCCGCGACGTTGATGGGCGTCCCGTCCACGTCGACCGTGCGGAGCTCGCCCCCTTCGTACTTGACCGTCACGACGACCTGCCCGGAATTGATTCCGATCCGCACTTCCAGCGGCAGACCGAACTCGCGCGCGACATCAGCTGCCCGCGCGCGTATCGCCTTCTGCATGTCGAGCGCGGCGTAGCACGCCCGCACGGCGTGATCCTCGAGCGCGACCGGTGCGCCGAAGCTCGCGACGATCTGGTCGCCGCGATAGGCGATCACGATGCCATCGTAGCGGTGAACCGCGTCCGCCATGATTCTGAGCGTGGACAGGCGGAACTGCTTCGCATCCTCCGCATCGAGCTCCGCGACGATACCGGTCGAATTCACGGTGTCCGCGACCAGCAGGGTAGCCGTCTTGCGCTCGGCTTCGGCGGGCTCGATGCGCCGCCTCAGGCCTTCCGGAATCTCGGCGCCGGGAAAGGGGGACCGGGCGGGTGCGAGCGCCAGTCCGCAATTGCTGCAGTAACTCTGCGCGGCGCGCACCGCGCCGCCGCATTGCGCGCAGCGCTCGCGCAGGCTCACGCCGCAGCCGCCGCAGTATCGCGCGGCGTCGTCGTTACGGAACCCGCATCTTCCGCACGAACTGACCGCGATCTCCGGCATCGATGGATTCCCGTTCCCGCCGCGGCGTCGCGCCCGCATCACCGGCGCCGCTTTCAACCGCATGTCATGGGGCGGCCGGCGCTTCGGCGCGGACCGCGAAACTCTACACGCGAGGCCCGAGCCGCGTCTACCGGCGCGGCGCCCCGCCGGGGCGGCGAGCGGTCCGGCCTGGGACGTGCCGGCTCTCTCCGGGCCGGCGGTTTCGGCGGTTCCGGGTGCGTAGACGCACTGATCGCCCCCCGCCGCGCGCTCTACAGTGCCGCACGAACCGGACCGATCGTCCGGAATGGACAGATCCAGGAGAGAGCCATGAAGCCTTCCACCAGCAACTCGATCGGTGCAGCGCTCTCCGCGTGCGCGGAGCAGGCCCCCGTTGGCGCGGCGTCACGGGGCATCGAGGAACCGCCGTTGCCGAGACCGTGCCGCGCCATCCCCGACGCCTCCACCGGCTCCGGCCCGCGCCTCACCCCCCGCCAGTTCGACGTGCTCGCCCTGCTCTGCGAGGGCCTGCCGAACAAGTTGATCTGCCGCCGGCTCGACATCGCGCTCGGCACGGTGAAGATCCACATCAGCTCGATCCTGCGGGGGCTCGGCGTGACGACCCGCCTGCAGGCGGTCCTCGCCGCGTACCGGCTCGGGTTGCTCGCGGAGCGGGCGGCGGAGACGCCGGCGGAGGAAACCGCCATCGCCGCCGGGGGGCTCGCACTCGGCATCGCCGGCCGGGCCGTGCCCGCCGCGCGCTACCACGACGCCGTCGCGTTCTAGTGGGCGCGGTTTACCGCGGACACGATGGTCTCCAGCCGCGCCACGTCCGGGATCACCAGCGCGGACCCGGAGCGGCGCACCAGGCCCTGCTTTGCCATCGCGGACAGCTCGCGCGTGACCTGCTCGCGGTAGGTGCTGATGGTGGCGGCGATCTCGGCGTGCTTTGGCACCGGGTCGATCCGCGCGGAGTTGCCCGCGACGCCCGCCCGGTGCGCGAGCCGCAGGAGCTCGGCATGGAGCCGGTTCTGCACGCCGAGGGTACTCACCTCGAATACGCGCTCCGTCAGTTCGCGCACGCGGGCGACGAGGCGAAGCAGCATGCGGTCGCACACCGCCGGATGCTCGTGGATGAGCGCGCGAAAGACGCCCGGGCCCATCGCCGCGAGGAGTGAATCGGCAAGCGCGACGACATCGGCGGAGCGCGACAGGCCGTCGATCGCCGCGAAATCCCCGAACCATTGCCCCGCGGGCATGTCCCCGTAGGTGACCTGCCGGCCCGACGCGGAGAAAGCAGTGATGCGGACCGCGCCGGAGACGATCAGGTAGACGTCGGTGTCGCGGGCCTCGCGGGAAACCACGCGCTGGCCGGCGCCATAGCGCCGCCAGCGGCACTGGCGCGCCAGCGTCTCGAGCGCCGCCGCGGGAACGCCATCTAGCAGCCCGATCCGTTTCAGGCCCAGCGCCGAGGGCTCGACGGTTGCCGATCGTGCCATGCGGGGAGTCTATTACAGACCCGGCCGCCCCTGTGAGGCGCCTCCCGCATCGGTCATCCTCGCAGGCGCCCATGCAGCAGCGCGCCATCGCCATCATCGTCCTCGCCGAGTTCCTCGGCACGTCGCTCTGGTTCAGCGCCAACGCAGCCGCCGGCGATCTCGCGCGCGCGTGGGGGCTCGTGCCCGCCGACCTCGGATGGCCGACGGGGGCGGTACAGCTCGGATTCATCTCCGGCACCCTCGCCTTCGCGATCACGGGGCTTGCCGACCGCTACCCGGCCAGCCGCATCTTTGCCGCCTGCGCGGTGGCGGGCGCGGCAGCAAACGCGGGGCTTGCCCTCCTCGCGACCGGTCTCGCCGATGCCTGCGCGTGGCGTTTCGCCACCGGGGTCGCCCTCGCCGGCGTGTATCCGCCGGGAATGAAGCTCGTGGTGAGCTGGGCGCCGGAGCGCGCGGGCGAGGCGCTCGGGTGGCTCGTCGGCATGCTGACGCTCGGCACGGCGTTGCCGCACGCGGTGCGCGCGGCGGGCGGCGGCTTGCCGTGGAGCGGGGTGGTCTTCGCCTCCTCGCTCTTCGCGCTCGCGGCCGCGGCGCTGGTGCTGCGGCTGGGCGACGGGCCCCACTTGCGCAGGGCGGCGGGCGCGCCCCGGCCCGGCTGGGGCGCGGTGCTGCGCGCTTTCCGTGTTCCCGCATTCCGGGCCTCGGCGTTCGGTTACTTCGGCCATATGCGGGAGCTCTACGCGTTCTGGACGCTCACCCCGCTGCTGATTGCATCCGTGCTCGCGCATGGCGGTGTTGCGGCGACGCCGGAAGTGGCCGCGTGGTCGTTCGCCGTGATCGGGGCTGGCGCGCTCGGCTGCATTCTGGGGGGCGGCTGAGTCGTGAGATCGGCGGCGCGCGCGCTGCCGCCGCTGCACTCGCGGCATCGGGCGCGATGTGCCTCGTCTTTCCGTTGCTGCAGGGCGCGCCGGCGGGTCTCGCCCTCGCAGCGTTGCTCGCGTGGGGCGTCGCGGTGGTCGCGGACTCGCCGCAGTTTTCCGCGCTTTCCGCGCAGGCCTGCCCGCCGGAGCTCGTCGGCAGCGCGCTCGCGCTCCAGAACAGCGCGGGTTTCTTCATTACTGTCGTGGCCATTTCCTTCGCCACCGCGTGGTGGGAGGTGCTTGGCGCGCGCGTGGCGTGGCTCCTCCTGCCCGGCCCGCTGCTGGGACTGGTCGCGATTGCGCCGCTCGTCCTCGGGCGGACAGGTCCTGCCGGCAAGCGGCCGGAATAGCCGCGCCGCGACGGTGTTAGCCGCATAATCCACTCGTGCTGCAGGACCGTATATGCCTGTCGGCGCGGCACGGAGTGGTGCCACTGCACGCCGGAGGGGGGAGCCATGACCAAGGGTCGCAGAATTAGCTACGCAGTTTCAGGAGCTTGTGCGCTGGGCGCGGGAGTGATCGCGGCGACGGTAACGGCGGGCCCGGAGAACATCCGGTTTCCCGAAGGCTATGACAAGGGCGTGCTGTATGCCGTTGTCGACCGTCACGACATCAAGCAGTACCGGGAACTGTGGTCGACGCCGGAGGCGGTGAAGGCTGTTCGCGAGGGGAGGCCGATCCCGCACGGCACGGTGCTGACCTTGGTGCAATACCAGGCGAGAAAGGACGACAAGGGCGACCCCGTCAGGGACGCGAAAGGCCGCTTCGTCAAGGGCGATCTCGTCGCCTATACCGTGATGGAGAAGCGCAAGGGGTGGGGCGCGGGCTACCCGCACGAGTGGCGCAACGGCGAGTGGGAGTACGCGGCGTTCACGAAGGACAAGCAGGCGAACGCCAAGGCCAACAAGAACATCAAGGGCTGCTTCGTGTGCCACAAGCCGCACGAGGGGCAGGATTTCGTGATCTCGCTCGCGAGCTTCTCGGGGGCGGCGGCGGGCGCATCGGTCGCGCGGCGCACCGGGCCGGGCATCGTGAGTATCGGCGACTTTCTCTTCGGTCCGCAGAAGCTGACGGTCAAGGCGGGCACCGCCGTCAACTGGACCAACACCGACGATTCGCCGCACCAGGTGACGGTGCAGGGCCAGACCGAGGTCCGCTCCCCGGTGCTGCTGAAAGGCCAGAGCACGCAGATCGCCTTCGAGCACGTCGGCACGTACGACTACATCTGCGGCCTGCACCCGAACATGAAGGGGACGGTCGAGGTCACCAAGTGACGACGCTACGCGGGTGACGACGCTACGCTGGTGACGATGCCGCTGTCGCGGCAGGTGACGACGCCACCGCTGGTGGCTGGTGATGACGCTACGCTGGTGACGCCGCTACGCTGGTGATGATACTGCGAAGCTCGTCACCGCGAAGCTCGTCACCGCGGAGCTCATCACCGCGAAGCTCGTCACTCACCTGCCCTGTATCAGCCGGTGCAGGTTTTTCCCGAAGTCGGTGTTGTCCTGATAGCCGTGGAAGAGCTTCGCGCCGGGCCCGATCGCGCCGACCATGACGGGCTCGGAAGTGTGCCCTGACGTTCCCCAGTAGAACCCGGTCTGGCGCGCCACCATCATGCCGAGCGCGCTCTCCGGGGTGTAGCTGAAATTGCGCTCGCTGCTCTTCCGCGCAAGGATCAGCGCCCGCAGATCGGGATCGAGCGTGAACCCCGGAAAATTGCCGGCGAGGATGGCGTCGAGCGCCTCGGCGGTCGGCTTCCTTCCGAGCTCTCTCGCTGAAGCGCCGAACGACTTCCTGATGCGGCCGAGCATGCGCACCTGCTCGTCGCCCGAATAGAAGCGGTTGCTGCTCGACAGCGTGGACAGGTCCTTCAGCGCGTAGGTCGGGGAGAAGCCGCCGGTTTCGTGGTCCCCGGTGACGATCACCAGCGCAGCACGAACCCGTTCGGGCTCGCCTGCGATAGGGCTCGCAGCGCCGCTGCCGCCATTTCAGCCGTGGTGGGCTGCGCCGCGGGGTTGCGATCGAGCTCGAAATCCATGTCCTCGTCGGCGAAGAGTCCAAGGAGCCTCGGCCCGGTCGCGGACTTGAGGTCCGCGGTGTTCCGGGCGAGCTGGTAGCCCTTCGCCCGGAACGCGGCGATGACGTCCTTGCCGTCCTTGCGCTTGCCTCCCGGAACGCCCTGCGGCAGGAAGAAGTCGGCCCCGCCGCCCATCAGCACTTCCGGCGCGAGCGACAGGTACTCGTCGACCAGCCACTGGTAGTCCCGTCGCGAACGAGCGTTGACGGCGAATGCGGCGGGCGTGGCGTCGTAGACCGTGGCGGTCGTCACGAGGCCGATCGCCTTGCCGGATGCCTTCGCGGCCTGCATTGCCGTGCGCAGCATCTTTCCGTCGGGCGCGAGCGAGAGCGCGCCGTTCACGACCTTGACTCCCGTCGACATGGCCGATGCCGCCGCCGCCGAGTCGGTGACGTAGGCGTCGTGCGGGCTGGTGCTCAGCAGTCCGACCGTGCCTTCGCGGAACACGGTGCCGGTCGTCGCGAAGGGCTCGCTGCGCAGCACTTCGCTCGTGTGCCTGCCGAAATCCCACTGCGTCGTCGCCGTGCCGTCGGCGAACAGGATGATGATGTTCCGGGGCGCGCCCGCGGCGTCCCCGGGCTGCCCCGTTCCGGCGCAGCCGGCAAGCGCCAGCGCGAACGCGGCGGCCGCCATTCCCTGAAGGAGGGCGCGCCGGGACCGGTTCGTGTTCGCAGCGGCGAGCGGCGCTTCGGCCGGGCGGAATTGCGTGGCGAGGCGGGTCGGGCCCATGTCTTTACTCTCCCTTTGAGCGGCGCCTGCGCGGCGCCGGACGATGCCCTCGACTTAGACCATAACGCCGGCAATCCGACGACGGACTCCGGGCGTTCGTCGCCGCGCCGCATCCCGGGTAGAATGCGCGCTCATACGTGCATCTCAAGCATCTCAACTCGAAGCCGTGGTGGATCGCGGCGCTCGTCGCTTGGGGCACCGCGCTCTTCGAGCATCTCCTCCAGGTCCCGGCGAACCGGATCGGCTTCACCGCGCTCTCGCTCGCGCGGTTGAAGATCATGCAGGAGGTGATCACGCTCGCCGTGTTCGTGCCGTTCGCGGTTTTCTACATGGGGCAGGAGATCAGGATGAATTAGCTCTACGCCGGCCTCTGCCTCGTCGCGGCGTGTTACTTTATCTTCCGAGGCTGACTCCGGCTGGCGAGCCGTGCGTTCCGGCACATGAGCCATGGGCTGTGGGCTGTGAGCAGTGCGCTTTGAGCGATGAGTAGCGAGCCAGGCCGTTCCAGCAATGCATCTCCACATCCTCGGCATCTGCGGCACTTTCATGGGCGGGATCGCGCTCCTCGCGCGCGCCGCCGGGCACCGCGTCACGGGTTGCGACGCCAATGTCTATCCGCCGATGAGCGACCAGCTCGCCGCGGCCGGCATCGGGCTCGTGACCGGGTGGGACGCGGATCAGGTCGCGCTTGCCCCGGACGTGTACGTGATCGGCAACGTGGTGACACGCGGCAACCCGCTCATGGAGGAAATCCTCAATCGGGGATTTCCCTGCATTTCCGGACCCCAGTGGCTGAAGGAGAACGTCCTCGGCGGGCGCTGGGTCGTGGCGGTCGCGGGCACGCACGGCAAGACGACGACGTCGTCGATGGTGGCCTGGATCCTCGAGCATGCCGGGCTCGCGCCCGGCTTCCTGATCGGCGGAGTGCCGAACAACTTCGGCGTCTCCGCCCGAATCGGGATTGGATCCTCCCGTCCCGCGCAGCGGGACCATGACGGAGAAGCGCGCGGCGCTTCTCCATTCGTGGTGGAGGCCGACGAGTACGACACCGCCTACTTCGACAAGCGCTCGAAGTTTCTCCACTACCCCGCGCGCACCACGATTCTCAACAACCTCGAGTTCGACCACGCCGACATCTTCCCGGACCAGGCGGCGATCGAGACCCAGTTCCATCATTTCGTGCGCACGCTGCCCGGTAACGGCCTCATCGTCGTCAACGGCGCGGACGAGGCGCTCTCTCGCGTGCTCGCGCGCGGCTGCTACACGCTGGTCGAGCGCTTCGGTGTCGCGGACGGCTGGAGCGCCGCCGCGCCCGGCGCGGACGGCTTCGACGTTTTGTTGCGCGGCGAGCGGCTCGGGCGAGTCGACTGGCGGCTCTCCGGCGCCCACAACCGCGCGAACGCGCTCGCCGCGATCGCCGCGGCGCGCCACTGCGGGGTGCCGCCCGCCGTCGCCATCGCGGCGCTTGCGCGCTTCGAGGGGGTCAAGCGGCGCATGGAAGTGCGCGGCACGGCGCGCGGGATCACGGTGTACGACGACTTTGCGCATCACCCGACGGCCATCGCAACGACGCTCGAGGGGTTGCGCGCCGCCGCTCCGTCCGGGCGAATCGTCGCCGTCCTCGAGCCGCGCTCGAACACGATGAAGGCAGGCAAGCTCAAGGAGGCGCTCGCCGGCAGCCTCGCCGCCGCGGACATCGTCTTCTGCTACAGCGCCGGACTCGGCTGGGACGCCCGCGCCGCGCTCGCGCCGCTCGGCGCGAAGATCGCCGTGCACGAGGACTTCGACCGGTTGCTGGCGGCGATTGCCGGGGCATGCCGGCCCGGTGACCGGGTGCTCGTCATGAGCAACGGCGGGTTCAACGGCATCCACCAGAAACTTCTGGCTATGCTCGCCAGCAGTAGTGTCCGACAGAATTCAGAATAGGTTCAGTTGGTTAGCGTCGAGTGGCATATCGTGCGCGCTTGCGGATTCGGTAAGCAGCTGAATCAATGGTTCTTTATCGAACGGTCGCACGCTCAGGA
>JADZGE010000024.1 GCA_020854035.1 Burkholderiales bacterium
AGCGCTCGCGTGTGTTCGGCGACCTGCCGGCCATTGCGGAGACGTTGGCGGGTTTCGACAACGTCGCGGAGATTGGCCTGGTCGCGCCAAAGGGCACTCCCAGGCCGATATTGGACAAGCTGCGCACCGCGCTCGTCAAAGCCGTGAACACCCCCGAGGTTGAGGCGCTGTTCGCGCAACAGGGCGCAGTCGCTGTCACCAGCACGCCTGAAGAATTCCGGAAGATCATCGCGCGGAACATCGGACGCTATGGCGAGATCATCCGCGCGGTCGGGTCGAAGGCGGAGTGACAGACTTCGTCGAGGGCAAGACGGACTGCCAGGAGTTGGAAACGATCATCCATTGTGTAGAGGCACAGTCATGAAGGCGGCTTTGATGACCGAATTTGGGGCTCCGCTGAAAATAGGAGATGTCCCCGAGCCTCAGGTCGGCGCTGACGATGTGCTCGTCAAGGTGAGCGCGTGCGGCGTGTGCTATAGCGATGTCAAGCTTTGGACGGGCCGCTCACCGGTCAAGCCCTCTCTTCCGCACATCCTTGGCCACGAGATTGCGGGCACAGTGGCCGGGATCGGGCCGAATGCGACTGGTCTGGAGAAAGGAGACCCTGTCACGGTTTATCTTTACGATACGTGTGACCAGTGCGCGGCGTGCAGAGCCGGCAGGGACAATCACTGCATCGCCATGAAACCGTATCCCGGCTCGGCCGGTCGCCCGGGCGGCTTCGCCGAGTACGTTTCGGTTCCTTCGAAGAACGCGTTGAAGGTGCCAGCGGAGCTGGACTTTTCTCTCGCCTCGCTACTTCCGGATGCTTTCAATACACCTTACCATGCAATCGTTGATCTGGCGCGGGTCAGGTTCAACGAGACCGCGATGCTTATGGGCATAGGCGGTCTCGCAATGGGTGGGCTGCAGATACTGAAGCTCGTCGGCGCAAGGGTCATCGCGGTATCGCGGACCGAGAGCAAGCTTGAGATGGCAAGGAAGTTCGGCGCGGATATCGCGATCAACTCGACGAAAACGGACGTTGTGCGGGAAGTCAGGAGACTGACGGACGGCCACGGCGTGGATCATGTTTTCGACTTCGTGACGACTCCGCAGACGCTGGATCAGGGCGTGCGGTCCACAAGACCCGGTGGGAAAGTCGTCTTCCTGGGGTATTCTGAACCGATTCCGCTCAATATCGGAACCATACGTTTCATATCACTCACGAGTAGCCGAAACGGGACCCGTCAGAATCTCAGGGACCTCATCGGCCTCGCATCCGCGGGCAAGCTGAAATCCCAGGTGACCCGTACCTACGGGCTGGATGATGCCACCGGGGCGTTGACCGCGCTTTCGAAAGGCGAAGTAACGGGCAGGGTTGTCCTCCGGATTTGATGTCAACATCGGGTGCTATCGGAGTTTCCATGACCATAACCGCATTGAATTCTGGTCCGAGCTTTACTCGTCTGTCGGATTTTCCGTGGTTCCCGGACGATCCGAACATGAACATAATGGCGATGCGAGCCCACGCGCAGAACAACTCTCGTGCAACCGACGTTGGCGAAGTGCTCAGGGCGCTCACCGGCCTGAAGTCAGGAGACGGCGAGGGATGGCACAACCGCTTCAGAAACCTGGCGGAGGCGGTGCGCGCTCAAGCCGAGAGAGCCGAAAAGGAAAACCACCCCGTCACTGCACGACAGTCATACCTCAGGGCGTCCACGTACTTCAGAATGTCGACGACATTCATCGAGCGGGGAGCGAGGACCCGCGCCATGTATGGCCGGCAACTGGAGTGTTTCACGAGATTCGCAGCCCTCAGCGACCCTCCGATCGAGCGCGTCCAGATTCCCTACGAGGGCATCACGATGTGCGGATGGTACATGCCTCCGAAAAAGAAGACCGCCCCCAGGAACGCGGCGTACATATACTGTTCAGGAGAAGCGGGCGCATGCGAAGGCACCATACAGACGAGCCCGACCGAAGCTGTCGAACGTGGGCTGGGCGTACTCCTCTGCGATGGTCCGGGTTCCGGCGCCGCCCTTATGAACCATGGAAAGGTCGGCACGCCTGAATTCGAGAAGCCTTTCAAGGCGATGGTCGATTACCTTGTCAGCAGGCCGGACATAGATCCCGGCAGAATCGGAGTAGCCGGCTCTGATTTCGGTGCCTACAACGCCGTGCGAGCCGCGGTCTTCGAAAAACGTGTCAGGTGTTGCGGCGTCATCACCGCATGTTACGACGCGCTGGTGGATCTGTACGATTACGGCCAGGAAGGTCACAGAGAGGGCTTGTCGGCCTTTCTCGGTGAAGATCCCGGCAACGTGGAGGCCGTGAGGGAGAAGCTGAAGGCGTACACGCTGAAAGGCGTTGCGGACAGGTTGACAGTTCCATTACTCATCCTGCAGGGCGAGGAGAACGTGAACTATCCGATCGAACCCGCCTACAGGCTCTACGCGGATGCCAAGGGACCCAAGGAACTGCGAATCGTCAATTCGGATCATCATACCGGCCATCGACGCATGGAAGTACTGGCCGGCCTCACGGACTGGCTCGCCGATCACCTGGCGTAGGACGCAGCGGAAAATCCCGTACAGAATGAACCCGGCGGCATGGTGCATGTTCTAGGCGTTCTTCAGCTCGACCAGCTCCAGCGCTTCACGGCTCGGTCCTTCGATCATCACCGCGCGCGTGTCGCCGAACGCGTAGGGCCCCTCCAGAAACGTGACGTTCTCGCTTTGCAGCTTGGCGATCCACGCATCGAGATCGGCAACGGCGAGTCCGATGTGATCCATGACATGCCCGCGCGGCCTCGCCAGCGGCTCGTCACTCTGGGGCGAAAACCACATCAGTGCCACATCGCTGAACATCACACCCGCCCGCGGCGTACGGTACATGCCTTCGCGCTTGAGCGCGGGCCACGTGGGATCAGCGCCGCGCGGCACTTTGCAGTTGGCTTCAGTGAGGCCGGCAGGGCTCGTGAACGCCGCTATCGTCGACGCGTTGAGATGCTTCTGGTACCAGAGCTGCGCGCAGAACGGGTGGTCCTGCCACATGTGCACGTGATTGAAGCGTTCAGCGGGATGGTTGCCCGCATACTCCACGAGCGCGCCGTCGGGGCCTTCCATGTAAGACCATCCCGCTCCGCCGTTCGGTTTGACGCCCGTGGCGCGTGCTTCGGCAATTTGCGCCCTGGTGAGCCCCAGCACGCCCCCCCGGCCAGGCCACGTGTCGCTGTTGATCAGGACCGTTGCGCCGTCCTCCGACGTGTAAAGCGGCAGCAGCTTCACCTGCGGGCGGCTCTTGTAGATTGCGAGGCTTGCGCGCGCATCGGTGACATGCCAGCCGAAATGCCAGAACGCCGTCTCCGGCTGCGTCGCCGGAGGGGAATCGACTTTCGTGAACAGCACCAGCACGTTGTTTGGCGACTTGAGCGCCGGCAGCCCGGCCCAGGTGGCCCTCGTGGTGCTCGGGAACTGGGTCGTGTAGAACTCGATCGCGGCCTCCGGATCGACGCTGTTAAGGTGCAGATGATGAAAGATGGGTGCGGGAAGCATGCAAGCATCTCCGGTTGGGGAAGCAGTCCCCTCCGAGAGTAGCGCAAGCCGGCATGAAGGGGAAGCGGCAAGCTTGTCCGAATGAAGCGCCCGGTGTGGCGGTTTCGGGATGTGCGGGTTACCATCGTAGATTACACAACCGCCTTCGATTCACGGTTACCCCGCTGGGCGACGGAGTCGCGATTTTTCACCGAGAGGAGCACGCATGCCTGCCAGGAATCTAGTCGACAAGGAAGTATCGGTCCCGGAGGCGATCGTGCGCGTGCTCGAGGAGGCGGGCGTCGATTTCATATTCGGGATGCCTGGCGGGCGTACCATCCCGATTTACGATGCGCTCTACGACCACCGCGAGAAAGTGCGCTGTGTGCTGGTGCGCGAGGAAGGCCTCGCCACCATCATGGCCGATGCCTATGGGAGGCTGACCGGACGACCCGGCGTGTGCATGGGACAGGCCGCTTGGATGCTCACCAACGCCGGCATGGGTCTGCTGGAGGCGTCCCTCGCCGGTTCCCCGGTGTTGGTGCTCTCGGACCTCTCGGACAGCCTGTACTTTTCGCACCACGCGCCGTACCAGACCGGCTGCGGTGACTATGGTACGTGGGACGCGCGCAATACGATCTCGGGCTATACCAAGCAGACCTTCGTCGCACGCGAACCGGCGGCCGCGGTTCAGGTCACGCAGCTTGGGATCAAGCACGCTCTCACCGGCCAACCGGGTCCAGTTGCGGTGCTCTACCACAGCGCCGCGCTTGCGGCGCGCGTCGGCCCGAACACGACGCCGCATCTATATGGTACGAGTCCGTACGTGCAAAGCGAACGGCAGTGCGCGGTCCCGGCGCGAGTCGATGCCGCGTTGGAGGCGTTGCGCCGCGCCGAGCGGCCGGTGGTGATCGCCGGCAACGGCGTGCGCATGAGCCAGGCGCGTGAGCGGTTGCTGGCGTGGGTCGAGTTGCTGGGCCTCCCGGTAGCGACCACGGCCACCGGCAAAGGTGTATTTCCCGAGACCCATCCGCTTGCGCTCGGGCCCTTCGGCAATTTCGGCCTGGAAGCGGCGAACGCCATCGTCGCCGAGGCCGACCTGGTGCTGGCGATCGGGACGAAGCTCGGACCGACCGATACCGCGAACGAAAACCCGAAGCTGCTCGATCCGGCGCGGCAGACGCTGGTTCAAATCGACATCGAGCCGCGGCACGCAGCCTGGACCATGCCGGCCGAGCACTGTCTCATCGGCGATGCGGGGGCGGTGCTCGATCAGCTCATGGAAGCCGCTCGTCGCGCCGGGCTGCGGCGAAACGATGCGGCCAGCGCGCGCGTGGCGGCCGCGCACCGCTCCAAGGCGAGCTTCGATGTTCCCGAATCCTCCTCGGATGAATCCCCGGTGCTTCCCCAGCGGCTGATCAAGGAACTGCATCGGGCTGTGCCGGCGGGCGCCACCATCACCTGCGACGGGGGCGAGAATCGGCTGTTCATGATGCATTACTTTCAGACGAAGCCCGGCGTGGAATACCTGCAACCGGCCGCGGCCGGAGGCATGGGCTATGCCATACCGGCGGCGCTGGCGGCGAAACTTGTGCGCCGGGATGATCCCGCGATCGCGGTGTGCGGCGACGGCGGGTTCGCGATGGCGATGAACGGCATGATGACCGCGCGTGACGAAGAAATACCGATCGTCGCCGTCGTGCTCAACAACTCGCAGCTCGGCTGGGTCCGGCACGGTCAAGGCGAGCGGCCCATTGCTTCGCGTTTCGCCGAATATGATCACGCGGCGATCGCACGCGCCATGGGCTGCGAGGGTATCCGGGTCGAACGCCCGGACGAACTGCGGAACGCGCTGGCGCACGCGCTATCGTGCGGCCGTCCAACGGTCGTCGATGTGGTTACTTCGGAACGTTACACCTACCGCGACGTCACGTCGCCCCTGGCCAAGTATCCGTGACCCAGGGGGTGGCGGATCCCTCTGCCTTGCAGCGCCGTGAGCCCCCGCGCGAGAGCCCACATGCGCGCACCGCCGCTCGCCATTCTTTTCGCCGCCGCCTGTCCGCTCGCGGCGTCGGCGCAGGCGTTTCCCACGAAGCCCATTCGCATCGTCGTGCCCTTTGCCGCGGGCGGCCCGGCGGACATCACGACACGCACCGTCGCGCCGCGGCTCACCGAGCTGCTCGGCCAGCCAATCGTCGTCGACAACCGCGCCGGGGCGAGCGGCATCATCGGGACGGAGGCGGTCATTCGCGCCGCGCCCGACGGGCACACCCTGCTGATGGCGACCGCGAGCGTCTCCGCGATCAACATGGTGACCTATGCCAAGCCACCCTACGACACGTTGCGCGATCTCCAGCCGCTCACGCCGGTAATGACCACCTCCAGCCTGATCGTGGTCCACCCCTCGGTACCGGCGAGGACCCTGAAGGAGCTCGTCGCGCTCGCGCGGGCGCGTCCGGGGCAGATTGCATTCGGATCGGCGGGCGTCGGCGGCACATTGCACCTGGGCCTCGAGATGCTGATGAAGGAGGCGAAGGTGAAGATCAACCACGTGCCTTACAAGGGCGCGGCGCCCGCGGTGGTGGACGTAGTCGCGGGGCAGATCACCGGCATGTTCGTGGATCTCCCGGTCATCTCGCCCTACGTCCGGGACGGCCGCGTGCGGGCACTTGCGACGGCGAACCCGGCGCGCACGCAGCACTTCCCCGATATCCCGACCGCGAAGGAGGCGGGCTTCGCCAACGTCGAGATGACCAATTCGTATTCCCTGCTCGCCCCGGCAAGGACGCCGCGCGAGACCGTCGCCCGCTTGCACGACGCGATCGTGAAGGCCGTTGGCACGCCCGCAGTCCGGGAGAAGCTCCTTGCGAACGGCTCAGATCCCCTTACCCTGTCGGTCGAGGAATTCACTGCGTTCATCCGCAAGGACATCGAGAAGTGGGGCAGGCTCGTGCGGGAGACGGGCATCCAGCTTGAACGGTAGGCGCGCCCGGCGCCCGCGAACGAGATGGCGCACCACGACGAGCCGCTGCTGCCGCACGCGCTGGGTCTTGCGGAGGCGGCGCGGCGCATTCGCGCGGGCAGCCTCACCGCGGCGGACCTGACGCGTGCCTGCCTGACGCGCATCTCCCGGCTCGAACCGCGCGTGCAGGCGTGGCAGCACCTCGAGGCTCGCCGGGCGCTCGAACAGGCGGAGGAGCGCGACGCCGCACTTGCCGCGGGAAATGCGCCGGGGCTGCTTCACGGTGTTCCCATCGGCGTGAAGGACATCATCGATGTCGCCGGCATGCCGACGACCATGGGTTCGCCTGTGTTCCGGGACCACGTGGCGCGGCAATCCGCCGCGGCGGTACTGCGGCTCGAAGCGGCCGGTGTGGTGATACCGGGCAAGACCGTCACCACCGAGTTCGCCTACTACGCGCCGAACCGCACCCGCAATCCCTGGAATCCCGGGCACACGCCGGGAGGCTCTTCAATGGGCTCGGCGGCGGCGGTGGCGGCGTGCATGGTGCCGGCGGCGATCGGCACGCAGACGAACGGCTCGGTGATACGCCCGGCGGCCTACTGCGGCGTCGTCGGCTTCAAGCCTTCCGTGGGAGCCATACCGGTCGAGGGCATGCTCGCCCTTGCACCGACTTTCGATACCGCGGGCGTTTTCGCGCGTAGCGTGGAGGATGTGGCGCTGCTCGCCTCCGCGCTCGTGGACCCGGGGCGCCGGCGGCCGTCCAGGCCGCCGGCGCGGTCTGCGCCGCCACGGATCGCGGCGGTGCGAAGCCCGGTGTGGGACCTCGCGGATGAAGGCCAGAGAGCGGCGTTCGCCGCGAGTCTCGATGCGCTGCGGCGTGCCGGGGCGCGGGTGGACGAACTGGATCTCGGGGGAGCGTTCCTTCAGGGCCATGACGCCCACCGGACCATCATGGCGTACGAGGCGGCGCTCAACCTGGGCGACGTTCAGCGCCGGTACCGGGACGCTCTGAGCGCGCGCCTGAATGCCCTGCTCGACGAAGGGCGCGCGGCCGGAGAGAGCCGCTATCGGAGCGCGCTCTGCGTCCGGGATGCGGCGCGCCGGGAGTTTGCCGCCGCCATGAGCCGGTTCGATGCCGCTGTGACGCCGCCCGCGACGGGCGAAGCCCCTGCCACGCTCGCCGAAACCGGTAACCCCGCGTTCTGCACGCTCTGGACGCTGCTCGGCGTGCCAGCGGTCACGTTGCCCGCCGGCTCCGGTCCTTCCGGGCTGCCGCTCGGGCTGCAGATCGTGGGGCAGGTGGATGCCGATGACATTCTGCTTTCGGTGGCGTCCTGGTGCGAGCAGGCCCTGCCTCGGCCGAGCCGTTTGCCCTGAGACGCCCGGGCGACGCGGGATGCCCGGGAGAAGGCGTGGAATGCGTCGCACCTCTCGCCGCGCGCTTTATGCCGCCGCGGAATTTGGCTACACTCGTCCCGTCATGGAAGCTCCCCCTTGCGGGGGCAGGAGATCGCCATGGAAACCGTGAAGCAACTGCTGCAGGCGAAGGGCGGTGTCGTTCATTGCATCGGTCCCCGGGCCCGCGTATTCGATGCGCTCCGCCTGATGGCGGAGAAGGACATCGGCGCGCTGGTCGTCGTGGACGGCGACCGGCCGGTCGGCATCATCTCGGAGCGCGACTACGCGCGCAAGGTGATATTGCAGGGGAAATCATCGCATGACGTGCCGGTGCTCGACATCATGAGCAGCCCGCTCATCACGGTCGAGCCGCATCAGACGGTGGAGGATTGCATGGCGCTCGTGACCGGCCACCGCGTGCGCCACCTGCCCGTGATCGAAGCGGGCCGGCTCGCGGGCCTGCTCTCGATCGGCGACCTCGTCAAGTCCGTGATCGCGGACAAGGAACAGACGATCCGGCAGCTCGAGTCGTACATCCATTCCTGACATGAACTTCGGCGCGATCATAATCGGCGATGAAATCCTGTCCGGCAAGCGCCAGGACAAGCACATGGCGAAGACGATCGAGTTCCTGGGCGCGCGGGGCCTGCGGCTCGCCTGGTGCCATTATCTGGGCGACGACCCCGAGCTCATCACTGCCACGCTCGAGCGCACCTTGCGCGCGGAAGAGGCCGTGTTCAGTTTCGGGGGCATCGGCGCGACTCCCGACGACCATACTCGAGAGTGCGCGGCCCGCGCGGCGGGGGTGATGCTGCGCCTGCATCCCGACGCCGAGAGGGAGATACGGGCGCGTTTCGCGGATAATTCGCAGGGAGTCACCCCGCAGCGGCTCGCGATGGGGGAGTTCCCCGCGGGTTCCGAGATCATTCCGAATCCGCACAACCGGATCCCGGGATTCACGTTGCGGGACCATCACTTCGTACCCGGATTTCCGCAGATGGCGTGGCCCATGGTGGAATGGGTGCTGGACAACCGTTATGCCCATCTCCACGCGCCGGGCAGCGTCGGCGAGTCCTCCATCATCGTCCGCGAGGCGGGAGAGAGCCAGTTGATCGAACTCATGAACCAGTGCCAGTCGCGCTACCGGGGTATCAAGGTATTCAGCCTGCCGCGGCTCGAGCCGGACCGCCATATCGAACTCGGGGTGCGCGGCGAGCCCGCGGCCGTCGCCTCGGCCATCGTCGCGCTGAAGGAAGGCGTGACGAGCCTGGGGTTTCCGTGGACGGAGCACGGCGGCGCTGACGGATGAGCGCTCGCGAGTGCCGCGCGCGGGCAGACCCACGCACTCGCGGTGGCGTGTACAAACAAAAAGCCCCGGAGTGACCGGGGCTTCTCGCTGCCGCTACTGCCGATCAGGCGGCCTTCTTCGCCTTCTTCACGCCGTTTGCGGTCTGCTTGGCGACCGCGTCGAGGTTCGATTGGGTCGCTTCGGCGAGCTGCTTCGCGACCTTCGAGAAATTGTCGTACGCGGAATTCACCGCCGATATTCCCGACTTGAAGGCGGCGATGCCGGCCTCGGAGCCGGCTGGCGCGTTCTTCGCCATCCGGTCGAGCGTGGCGACGACCTGCTTGTTGAATTCCGCCACCTGCTCCTCGATCAGCTTGCCGAACTCCGCCTGCGTCGCGGCGGTGACGTCGTAGACACTCCTCGCATACGCCGTGGCCTTCTCGATCGCGGGCTGCGCGAGGCTGTCCTTGAGCGCGGCGAGTTGCTGGATATCCTTGACCGCGGCGATCGCCTTCGCGTTCTCGACGCTCTCGGCGATCGCGTTTCTGGTGGCCCTCACCTGCAGTTCGAGAATGCGTTCCGCGCCCTGCAGCGCGACGCCGGCGAACTTCACTGCCGCCTCGAAGCCGGCCTTGTTGAAGGCAACCACTTGTTCCGGGGCTTGATACATACCTGTCTCCTTTGCAGACAATGAGTTATTCAGTAGGACTCCGTGGATTTGCTGCATTGCACAATTTCAATTATATGGCTTGTCCCAAGCATGTCAATGGGTAGGCACATGTTTTTTATTGCGTCGCACCATAGGTAGATTGTCCGAGTGATCGCTTTGACTTATGGCGGCCGCCTAGCTACGATGCAAAAACTATTCTGAATCAACGCAGTATGTGGTGGATCGGACCGCTAGCCTGCAGCGGACCTTGATTGGGAAGAATGTCGCAACCGAGTGCGCTCCCGGGGCTGGAACCGCGACTGCGCCGTGTCCCGCGCGAGGGGGGAGGCGAGCGTCTGGAGCTTTCCGGCCCATGGATACTGCGGGCGCTCGAGTCCCGGCTGGGCGAGCTTGCGCCCGAGCTCGCGCGCCACGCTACCGACACGGGCGGGGAATGGGACCTCACCGGGATTACCCGGCTTGACCATGCGGGCGCGATGCTGCTGTGGCGCGCGTGGGGGGGCAAGCGCGCGCCGGTCCTGCAGTTGCGCCCGGAGCACGAAATGCTCTTCAAGGGGCTCAGCGTGCACCGGCGGCGCCCGGCGCCGGCGGGGCGAGACTGGCGCTCACCCGTTGCCGGCGTCGGCGAGTCCGTCATCGCCTTTGGCGAGCACGCGCTGCAGTTCATACTGCTTGTCGGCAGGATCGTCATCGACGCGTCCCGGTTACTGCGCCGCCCCGGGGAGATCCCGTGGCTCGAGATCTCGGCCAACATCTACCGCACGGGCGCGCAGGCGCTCGGCATCACGGCGCTCGTCGGATTCCTCGTCGGCATCGTGCTCTCCTATCTCTCGTCCCAGCAGCTGAAGACGTTCGGCGCCGACATCTTCATCATCAATCTCCTCGGCGTCTCGATCATCCGCGAGTTGGGCCCGGTGCTCGCGGCCGTGCTGATCGCGGGCCGTTCGGGTTCCGCGATGACCGCGCAGCTCGGTGTCATGCGGGTGACCGAGGAACTCGACGCCATGACGGTCATGGGAATCCGGCATACGGTGCGCCTCATCCTGCCCAAGGTCATCGCGCTCGCCGTTTCCCTGCCGCTGGTTGTCGCCTGGACCAACGCCGTCGCCCTCGCCGGGGGCATGATCGCGGCGCAATGGGAGCTCGGCATACCCTACAGCCTCTTCGCGATGCGGCTGCCGGAGGCGGTGCCCATCGCAAACCTGTGGCTCGGGCTCGGCAAGAGCGTGGTGTTCGGAATCGCGATCGCGCTCATCGCGTGCCATTACGGCCTGCGCATCGAGCCCAACACCGAGAGCCTCGGCGCCGGGACGACCGACTCGGTGGTGACGGCGATCACGATGGTGATCATCGTCGACGCGGCGTTCGCGGTGATGTTCTCCGACATCGGGACGTTCTGATGAAACGCTGCCTGATCGAGGTCAAGAACCTCACCACCCGGTTCGGCGACCACGTCGTGCACCGGGACGTGAGCCTGACGGTCGACCGCGGCGAGGTGCTATCGCTGGTCGGGGGGTCGGGCAGCGGCAAGACGACGCTGCTGCGCCAGATGATGGGGCTCGAGATGCCCGCGGCGGGCGAGGTGAGGGTGTTCGGCGTCTCGCTCGGCAGCAGCGATCCGGACGAGCTGCAGCGCATACGCAACCGCTGGGGCGTATTGTTCCAGCAGGGGGCTCTCTTCTCCGCGCTCACGGTATTCGACAACATCGCGCTACCGCTGCGCGAACTCGGCACGGTCGACGAGGACCTCATCCGCGAGCTGGTGCTGCTCAAGCTCGAGATGGTCGGCATCGAGGCCGCGCACGGCGCCAAGATGCCTTCCGACCTCTCGGGCGGCATGGTGAAGCGCGTGGCGCTCGCGCGGGCGCTCGCGCTCGAGCCGGAACTCCTGTTCCTTGACGAGCCCACCGCGGGACTCGACCCGGATCGCAGCGAAAGCTTCGTGCACCTCATCGAGGATCTGCGGCGCGAGCTCGAACTGACGGTCGTGATGGTGACGCACGACCTCGATACGCTGATCGCGCTCTCGGACCGCGTCGCCGTCCTGTGCGACCAGCAGATCGTCGCCATCGGCCCGCTCGCCGAAGTCGTCAAGAACTCGCACCGCTTCATCTGCAACTTTTTCCAGGGAGAGCGGGGAAAGCGCGCCCTGCAGGCGGTGAGCGAGGCGCTGGTAAGATAGGTCCGTCACGCCCCGCGCCGTGCGCGGGGCAGGGGATTGCCGAATGGAGAATCGCGCCTACGCCTTCGCGGTGGGGGTGTTCACGCTGTTGCTCGGCGCCGGAGTGGTGGTGGCCGCGATGTGGCTTTCGGGCGAGACCGATACGTTCGAGACCTTCACGCTGGAGACACGCCACCCGGTCACGGGCCTGAACGTCCAGGCGCCGGTGCGGTTTCGCGGCGTGGACGTGGGCAAGGTCGAATCGATCGCGTTCAGCGCGGGCGAGCCGCAGCGGATCCTGGTGCGGATCGCCGTGCGCGCCGGCACGCCCCTCACCCGGGGTACCTACGGCACGCTCGGCTCGCAGGGCGTCACGGGGCTCTCCTACGTGATACTCGACGACGACGGCTCCCGCCCCGAACGCGTGGCATCGGCCGACCCGGAGTTGCGCATCCCGATGCGGCCGTCCTTTCTCGACGAGATTTCCGGCTCGGGGCGGGATCTCCTGACGGACGTGCGGCAGGTGGCAGCGCGGGTGAACGCGCTGCTCGACGAAAAGAACCAGGCGCAGTTGATCCGCACCCTCGCGGGACTCGAGAGCGCCACGAATCGCATCAGCGCGCTCGCCGCGAAGCTCGATCCGGCCGTGGAGGAGATACCCGGCCTGGCGGTCGATGCGCGCAAGGCGTTCACTCGCGCGGAGGAATTGATCGGCAACCTCAACCGGTTGACCCTCGAATTGACCCGGCACGTTGATGCCATCGAGCGTGTCGCGCGCAGCGCGGAGCAGGTGGGCGGGGCTGTGCAGTCGGTTTCGACGGCGGCGACGGGGCAGACCCTGCCTCGCGTGAACGAGCTCGTCGAGGAACTCGCGCGCACTTCCCGCAGCCTCGACCGGCTGCTGGGCGAACTGAGCGAACAACCCGCGAGCCTCGTCTTCGGCCGTCCACGGGCGGCCCCCGGGCCAGGGGAGCCCGGCTTCAATCCGGGGCGCGGAGAGGGCAAGCGATGAACAAGATGCGGGGTGGGACCTGTATTGCAGCGGCGATCGCCGTCGCCGCGGCGGTGGCGGGGTGTTCGATCGGACCGACGGCAACCGAGCCGCCCGCCACCTATGACCTGGGCGCCCCTCCGGCAGCCGCCCGGCCCGTGCCCGTGGTGCCTGCCGTGCTGCGGTTGCCCGAGGTCGCCGCGCCGGGGTGGCTCGCCGGTCCGGGGATCGTCTTTCGCCTGGGCTACGAGACGCCCGCCCGCCCGCAGGCCTACGCGTTAAGCCGCTGGGCGGCGCCGCCGCCCGCGCTGCTGACCGAGCGGCTGCGCAGCCGCTTCGCCGCGGCGACGAATGGCGTGGTGACGCGTGCCGACGGCGTGCGCGCCGACTACCTGCTGCGCGTCGAGCTGGAGGAGTTCAGCCAGTCCTTCGACACGCCCGCTTCGAGCGCCGTGGCGCTTCGCGCGCGCGCGACCCTCGTCAGGCTCGACGGCGGCACGCTGGCCGGCCAGCGTACGTTCGTGATCGAGCGCCCTTCACCCACGCCCGACGCGCCCGGCGCGGTGCGGGCGCTCTCCGAGGCGAGCGGGGAGTTCGTGGAGAGCCTGCTCGACTGGACGCGCGAGCGCATCGCCGCCGCGCGCAAGTAAAGGAGGCGGCATGGCGACCATTTTCGGCAGGATCATCGCGCGCGAGATTCCGGCGGACATTGTCTACGAGGACGATCTCTGTCTTGCCTTCCGGGACGTGAATCCCCAGGCGCCCGTGCATGTTCTCGTGATTCCAAAAAGGGAAATCCCCCGCCTTGCCGATGCGCTACCGCAAGACCAGGCGCTGCTCGGTCACCTGGTGCTGGTCGCGAACCGGGTCGCCCGGGAACTTGGCGTGGGCGAGGCCTACCGGCTCGTCGTGAACAACGGCGCGGAGGCCGGCCAGAGCGTGTTTCACCTGCACCTGCACGTCCTCGCCGGCCGGCCCTTCCGCTGGCCGCCGGGGTAGAGGGCGACGATGAATGCGGAACGACGGCCGGCGAACGCGCGACCCGGGCGCGTTCGCGGCCGGCATTCGTCATTCGCCGCGCATTACCGTGTCTCGAGTGGCAGCTTGACCGCTTTACCGGTTGCCACGGCGCGTTCGATCGCGATCGTCGTCTCGAGGTTGATGCGTGCCTGCTCCGGCGTCGTGTGCGCCGTGGGATTCCCGGTGACGAGGTGATCGAGCCAGGCGCGCGTCTCGTTGCCGAGCGATCCCCAGAATTCCCCCAGCGCCCAGTCTCCGGCCGAATTGCTGCCGAGGAACGCCATGTTGAGCTGATGGCCCGGCACGTAGGGATGCGGCACTCCCTTCTCCGTGTAGATGAGGTGCTCCTTGTGGTCGTCGTCGATCAGCATGGTGCCCTCGGTACCGAGGAGTTCCACCCGGTCGGACTGGCCCTGCGTCGGGAACCGGGCGGGCAGCGCGTAGCTGATGCCGAAGTTGACCACGGCGCCGTCGGCGAACGTGACGATCGCCCAGGTGGCGTCGTGCGCGCTGTACCCGGCGTCGCGGAAGATGCCGTGCTGGCCGCGCGCCACGGCTTCCACCGGGCGGTTTCCCTCCAGGAACCAGCACATGAGATCGACGTAGTAGGTAAGGACGTCGAGGACCGGGGTCGCGTGGGGATCGCGCTCCAGGATGGCGAAGGTCTGCGCGCGCGAGTTGTAGACGCGCGCGAGTCCGCCGATCACCTTGCCGAGTCGGCCCTGCGCCATCTGCTCCTTGGCGCGGAGAAAGCACTCCTTGTAGCGGCGGCTGTAGCCGATACGCAGTTTCCCGCCGGTCGCCTTCAGGGTGTCCAGCATGTCGTCCGCGTCCTTGAGCGAGAGCGCGATCGGCTTCTCGCACAGCACGGGCTTGCCGAGTTCCAGCGCGCGGCGGACCGGCGCGGCGTGCTCGCCCTCCGGCGTGGAGACGAAGACGGCGTTCACCTCCGGGCGCTCGATGACTTCCATGTTGTCGCCCGAGTGAAAGTCGGCTCCGGCCGCGTCCGCGAGCGCTTTCGCGCGCTGCGGATCGAGGTCGGCGATGGCGAGAAACCCCACCGAAGGATGCCGTGCCGCGAGCCGTGCCCGCAACGTGCCGATGCGCCCGGCGCCGACCACCGCGATTCCGAGTTCCTTGTTCTTCATTCGCCTTGCTTCCGGAAGTTGTCGAGGTGAACGCCGCGCCCGCCGTTCATCCGCGCGCGGCCCGCGGCGGCGCGGGGGGTGAGGGACGAGCGGTGCCCGGTACCGGCGCGGCGCGCATCAGTAGACGCGGTTCAAGGGTTGCTCGCCCCTGACGAGCACGCGCTCGACGTTCGCCCATGCCGCTCTGAACAGCGTGGCGCTTGCCTGCCGCGTGACCCCCGCGATGTGGGGAGTGAACAGGACGCGGCGCGCCCCTTCGTCGTTCAGCGCGAGCAGGGGATTGTCGACGTCCGGCGGCTCGACGGAATAGACGTCCACGGCCGCGCCGGCGAGATGCCCGGAGTTCAGGTGGGCGGCGAGCGCCGCTTCGTGGACGACTCCGCCACGCGCGGCATTGATCAGCACGGCGCCCGGTTTCATCATGGCGATGCGCCGGGCGTTGATGAGGCCGCGCGTCTGGGGCAGGAGCGGTACGTGCAGGGTCACTACGTCGGCTTCCTTCAGCAGGTCATCGAGCGGCAGCGCCCGCGCCCCGATCCGGGCGGCAGCGGCGGCGTCCGGGGTGCCCGGATCGTGGTAGACGATGAGGCTGCCGAACCTGTGGAACGCCTCGGCGACGGCCATTCCGACGGTGCCGAGCCCCACGACGCCGACCGTCAGCCCTTCGAGACCGGGCAGGTTGTCGGCGACCATGCGGCCGCGGAAGGAGACGTAGTTCGCGTTGCGGATCTCCGCGTCGGCCCACGCGAACCGGCGCAGCAGCACGAGCGCCGTCGTGACGGCGTACTCCGCCACCGCGCCGTTGCTGCCGCCGGGAACGTTCGCCACGGGTATGCCGAGGCCCTTCATCGCCGGCTCGTCGAGACGGTCCACGCCGGCACCCGTCACCTGCACGAGCTTCACCTCGCTCCCCGCGAACAGTGCTCCGGGTATCTTCCCGCCCACCGCCGGTATCACCAGCGCGCGCGCCGCCTTGACGTGGGCCGCGAGCTGGGGGTCGTCCGGCATCCGGTAGGACACGTTGAGGGAGTCCGGCGCCGGTACGCCGGCACGCAGAAAATCCGCCTGCGGCCGCAGGCAAAGCACTTCGTGAGCCATGAATGCCCAAATCGCGACCGGTGGATCGTGACCCGCGGCCCCGGGGGGGGCTTGCGCCCCGCCTACCGGGTCACGAGTCGCCAGCCACGGGTCACGCCTTTCTCTTCAACTGCTTGATTTCGGCTGTGCCGCCCTGCGCCTCGTCGAGCAGCCGGAAAATCCCGTCCGCTTCCCGGGCGATGGCGTCGGCGATGTCGTTGAGCATCTTCACGCCCTTGTCCACGGTGGCGCGCGCCGGGTCGCCGTACCAGCCGGTCGGGGCAATGGTGCGGATGTCACGCAGCACCGGTTGGTAGCTCCTCGTGCGCCGCAGCCGGTCCCACTTGCGACCGTGCGAGTGATCGGACGAGCCGTCGATGCGGTCGAGATGCACGGTGTCGGGCCGGCACGCCAGCACGGCAAGCGCCTCGATCTCCCCGCCGTGCGTGAGGCCGCCGCAGTCGTGGCCGTAGAGTTCCGCCGCGACGTAGCAGGCCTGGACGACGACGACGCTCATGCCGACGTCCCGGTGCAGCTTCTCCGAGGCGATGGCGAGCGAGGGGATGTTGCCTTCGTGCCAGTTCAGGATCAGCAGGCGGCGGGCGCCGTGCCGGGCGGTCGATTCCCCGGTCTCCACCACCACGCGCTGGTAGGTTTCCGGGGAGAGCGTGATGGTCGCCTCGAAGGGCATGTGCATGGGCGTCACGCCGAGCGGCCCGCCCGGCAGCACGAGCCCGTCCATGCGTTCGGCCACAGCGTGGCTGATGACGTTCGCGGCGTAGATGTCGGTACCCGCCGGCAGGTGCGGGCCGTGCTGCTCGACGCTCCCGGCGGGCAGCAGCACGAGCGGATTGCGCCGCAGTTGGGCGGCGATTTCCGGTTGCGTCAGGTCGACGAGGTAGCGAGTGGAAAGCATGCGTGTACCCTCAGTGGCCGCCGCTGCGCGCCGCTGCGTGCCGGTCGATGGAACGAGCGGGAGGCATTGCCTGGCCGGTTGTCCGGATTCCGGGGGCGTTCATCCGCGTTCGTCGGCGGTTCGGTATCTCTGATTCAGGCGGCGCGTTCGCCGCCTCCGATCCTGGCGTGCGCCTCCTCGATGATGTCGGCGATGCGCACGGCCTGGCCCTTACGCTCAATCGATTTCAGCGCCGCGTACACCACGGCGACCGCGACGTTGCCGTTGTGGGCGGTGAGTTCGTTCGGCCTGCCGCTCGCGCAACTCTCCGCGAACATCTCCAGCTCCGCGCGGAACATGTCCGATGCCGGCAGCGGGATTTCCTCGCGCCTTCCGAAGCAGTCCTTGCCGCGCTGGATGTAGAGCGCCGAAGTCTTGTGGAGGAGGTGCGGGGTGTCCCACGTGCCGAAGTCGACCTCGTAGTGCATCAGCCCCTTCGACCCGAAAACGCGCACCGAGAAGACCCCGGGAGAGGTCCAGCAGGAGCCGACGTAGCCGACCTTGCCGTCGGTGAAGCGCATGAGCGTCATCGACTGGTCGTCCACCTCGGCCCCGACCGGCGAGAGCTTGGAGGCCATCGACGAGACTTCGCTCACTTCGCCCCCCAGGTAGTGCAGCACGTCGAACTGGTGGATGGCGAGCTGCGAGAGCGGGCCGCCCGGAGCGCGGTCCCTGTACCAGCGCCATGTCTGCGGCGTGAGCTCGAGCGCGCGCTCGTTCGAGAAATTCGCTTCCATGAAGGCGACCCGGCCGAGTTCGCCCCGGTCGATGCGTTCGCGGATCATGCGGATTCCCGCCAGGAGCCGCGCGCTGTGTCCGACGGTGACCGACACGCCATGTCGTTGCTCGAGCGCCGCGATCCGCAGCCCGTCCTCGAGCGTCTGCGCGATGGGTTTTTCGGTATAGACGTGCTTGCCGGCGCGGGCGACCTGCTCGGCAACCGGCAGGTGCTGCTCGTTGGGGACGGTGAGGATGACGCCGCGGATCTCCGGATTCGCGAGCATCGTCGTCATGTCGGGCGCGCCGGGGATGCCGAGCTCCTTTTCGAACGCGGCACGCTTCTCGGCGGAGCGGCTGTAGCCCGCGACGATCGCGAGCCTGTCCGACTGTCGCGCCGCCCTGGCGAGGACCCTCGCCCACCGGCCGAGGCCGACGATGCCGAGCTTGACGGGTTGGGTGCTCATGGGTCTCCTTGTCGTCCGGTGAGCCGCAATTCTACAACGCTTCCGCCGTCCTTTACCTCGATCCGCGCGGAAAGTGGATTCGACAAGAGAGTGCGCGGCCACGGTCCGGCGCGGGTGGAGGGCGGGACGGCAGGCCCGGGGCAGCAGATCCGCTTCCGCACCGGTAGCGCCACAGATATGCGCGAGCGCATGCCGCCCGTGCCCGTCCGCGTGCTTCCGCGGCCAGTGATCGTGGTGATCAGCTCTCCGGGCCGGCGTACTTGCCGGCCGCGCCGGGGAAGAGATTCTTGACGATCTTGAACTTGGTGACGTCCACCGTGCCGTCCATGTGGAGGTACATGGAGGCGTCGCGGTAGAGCTTCTCGATCCCGAAATCGAGCATCGTGCCGTTTCCGCCGTGCAGTTCCATCGCGTGGCGGCAGACGTCGAGCACCGCTTCCGAAGCGAAGAGCTTCACCATGTTGCAGAGCACCTCGGCTTCCGGGGTCTTCTCGTCCACCGCGCGCGAGGCCTCGCGCAGGAGCCCGCGCACGGCGCAGATCTTGGTCGCCATGTCCGCGAGGCGCAGCGCCGTTGCCTGGTGCTTGATGAGCACCCGGCCGCCCTGCACGTACTCGCTCACGTACTTCGCGGTCTCCTCGAAAGCGCGCACGGCGACGCCGAGGTTCTTCGAGCCCTGGATGATCTTGCCCGGCTGGAAGTAGACGCCGGCGCGGGTGAGCGCCACGTCCTGGACGAGGCAGTGGTCCTTCGGCACGGCGCAGTCCTCGAGCACGATCTCGCCGTTGTTCATGTAGCGCCCGCCGAGCGTCTCGTTGCAGCGCGCGACCGTCAGTCCGGGGGTGTCGCGCGGCACGAGATAGCACGAAGTGCCCTTCGTCATTCCCGCGCCGGGTCTGGTGGTGGCGTAGACGACGTAGAGTTTCGCGTCCCAGGCGTTGGTGATGAACTGCTTGCGGCCGTTTAACACCCACTTGTCGCCCTTCAGCTCGGCGCGGGTGTGCATCATCGCCTCCGGCACGTCGTAGGGGAGCCACCGGTCGGATGCGCCGCGCGGCTCGGTCAGGCAGTGCGAGAGGAGGAAGGTCGGGTCCTTGACCACCTCGGGGAACCAGCGCTCCTGCAGGTGCCGCGGCGCGACGTGCCGCAGCAGCACCGACACCTTCCAGATCTGCACGAGCTTCTCCGAGAGCCCGCAATCGCCGCGGGAGATCTCCTCGGAGATCACCGCGAAGGTCTGGGTCTCCGTCGCGGGATCGAGCGGGGTGCCGCCGAACTCCTCCGGCACGCCCAGCGTGCGGATGCCGATCTCGTCCGCCTTCTCGAGGATGCTGCGCGGCAGCCGCTCGTCGGGATTCATGTTCCATTCCTGCTGCCAGTGCTGGCGCGTGAACGGGATCACGTGTTCGTTGGCGAACTTGCGGGTGACATCCCGCATCATGCGCGTCTCTTCCGGCAGGCCGCGCTCAACCATGTCGTCCAGCAGCATCTCGATATCCTTTGCTTCGTTGGGGAATGATCAGGAAGGCGCCCCGGTCACTGTCACGGTCTTCGGGCGATCGACCGGTGTTTCGAACGGGGCAACCCAAGATAGTGAACTCACCAGTATCAGTCAAGCACCGGGTGCATGTGCTTCTCGTTCTCGAGCATCGAAACCGCACGATTCTCCGCTACGGAATTGGCCGGCCGGCCCCGACGTACCTGGCCTTCACTCGAACGACGGGGTGATCGCCCGGGGCATTCAGGTGTAAGCCGCGTGTACCCCGGACCACGGTGACCCGGCGCGGTTTCCACTACAATGCGCGGGATGCCAAGGGCAATGCTCCTCATTCTCGTCACGGCCGCGCTCACCGCCGCGTGCGCGCTCTCGCCCGATGCCTACGAGGGCGCCGCGGCCCCGCGCGCGGCGCCGATCGTTCCGATCCACGCGGATCGACCGCTGCTCGGGCTGGCGCTCGGCGGCGGCGGCGCGCGCGGCTTCGCGCACGTGGGCGTCATCAAGGCGCTCGAAGCCGGCGGGATCGTGCCCGATATCGTCACGGGATCGAGTTCCGGCGCGGTCATCGCGGCGCTCTACGCGGCGGGTCATGACGGGCGCCGGCTGGAGGAGATTGCGCTCGATCTCGCGAAGGGCGATCTCGTCGATGTCGTGCTCTTCGGGCGTGGCTGGGTGCGGGGCGAGGCGTTGCAGGATTTCGTGAACCGCATGGTGAACTCGCGCCCCATCGAGCGGCTCGACCGTCCGTTCGCGGCGGTCGCGACCGCCGCGCGCAGCGGCCGGATGACGGTGTTCAACCGGGGCGACACGGGACTCGCGGTGCGTGCCTCCGCGAGCGTGCCCAACCTGTTCGTCCCGCCAGTCATCGAGGGCGAGGAGTATGTCGATGGCGGCCTCACGAGCCCGGTCCCGGTGAGGGTCGCGCGCGAGATGGGCGCCGACGTGATCATCGCGGTGGATGTGTCGTGGTTCGCGCGGTTCGGCAACCGCGACGGCGGGAGCATGGGCCGGTTCGCGCGCAGCGAGCGCTACGGGTTGCTGACCGGTGAACTCGCCGCCGCGGATATCGTGGTGAGCCCGCGCACGCCGCCGTCCCGGCTGCTCGACTTCGACGGCCGGGAGGCTCACATCGCGGCGGGCGAGGCGGCCGCCCGCGACGTGGCGCCGCGCGTGCGCGAGCTGCTGGCGCGCGCCGCGGCCGCCAGGCGCGCTGCCGCGGCGGCCGCTCTGTCGCATTGAGGAAGGGGAGCCCTGATGACCACGATGCATCGTTGCCCGGCGCCGCTCGCCTGGATGTTCGCCGCGACGCTGGGTCTCGCGGGCGCCGCCGGCGCGCAGGACATCGCGAAGCCGGGCATGTACGGCGACGAGGACCGCGACTGGAACGTGGCGCCGACAACCGAGGTGCGCACGGCGGACTACCACGCGCCCACGCCGCGCGAGATTCCGGGCGGCCGGGTGGTCACGACCTACGAGCTCTCCCGGATGCTCGCGCGCGAGCCTCGCCCCTACCTCATCGACGTGCTGGGTGGCGGCGCCCACCGCACCCCCATCGGCGCGTTCTGGATGGTGGGGGCGGGCGCCGGCGATCTCGGCAAGGAGGAGGTGGACCGGTTCCTGAGGGCGCTTGCGAACTTCGCGGCCGGCGACAGGAATCGCGCCATGGTGTTCCTCTGCGTCGACGCCGAGTGCTGGCTCTCCTACAACGCCGCGCTGCGTGCGATCGCCGCCGGTTACACGAACGTCATGTGGTACCGCGGGGGCGTTGCCGCATGGCGCAGGGCGGGGCTCGTCATGCAGATGTCCGAGCCGTTCGCCTGGAACGACTAGGCGGGTCGCCGCGCCCGGCCGGACGGTCACGGCGGAGCGATCGTGACGATGGCCGCGCGGCGCGGCACGCGCTCGATGCGCCAGGTGTCGATCGCCCACGACCACAGGCCATCCGTCCCGGCGGCCAGCGCGTCCCCGGGCGGCTCGTGTCCCAGGAACGCAAGCGCCCCGGAGAGCGCCTCGGCCGGACGGCTTCGATCGACCGGCGCGGCGCCGGTCTGCTTCGAGAGTTTTTCGCCCCGCGGGTTCACCGCGACCGGCAGGTGGGCGTAACGGGGAGCGGGCAGCCCCAGCAGGCGCTGCAGCCAGAGCTGGCGCGGCGTCGACGCGAGGAGATCCGCGCCGCGCACCACGTCCGTGATGCCCTGGTCCGCGTCGTCCACGGTCGCCGCGAGCTGGTAGGCGAAGATCCCGTCCGCGCGCAGCACGACGAAGTCGCCGTGATCCCGCTCGAGATCCGGCGCGAACCGTCCCTGCACGGCGTCGTCAAACGCGATCGCGGCTCCGCGGGTGTCCACGCGCACCGCCCGACCCGCGCCTTCCGCGAGGCCCCTCGAGCGGCAGGTTCCGGGATAGACGTAGCCCTCGGCGCCGGGCAGCGCCGAATCCGCGATCTCGCGCCGGCTGCACGAGCACGCATAGACCCGGGCCGCCGCGCGCAGGCGCGCGAGCGCGGCGCGGTAGGCGTCGCCGCGCTCGCTCTGCCTGAGGACGGCGCCGTCCCATGCGAAGCCGAGGGCTTCGAGGGTGCGCAGGATGTCATCGGCCGCGCCCGGCGCGACGCGTGGCGGGTCGAGATCGTCCATGCGCACGAGCCATTCGCCACCGCGCGAGCGCGCATCCAGGCAACTGCCGAGGGCGGCGACGAGCGATCCGAAGTGCAGCGCTCCGGTGGGCGAGGGCGCGAAGCGCCCGCGGCAGGGCCTCATGTCCGTCAGTGTACCGCCGCTGATGTAGTATTCGCCTTTCCGGATCGGCGGAGCACGGGATGAAAACGAAGGCGGCGGTTGCGCACAAGGCGGGTGCGCCGCTCACTGTCGAGACGGTCGATCTCGACGGTCCCCGTGCCGGCGAGGTGCTCGTCGAGATCCGGGCGACCGGCATCTGCCACACCGACGATTTCACGCTCTCGGGCGCCGACCCCGAGGGCCTGTTCCCCTCGATCATGGGGCACGAGGGCGCGGGAATCGTCGTGGACACCGGCCCCGGCGTAACGAGCATCGCGAAAGGCGATCACGTCATCCCGCTCTACGTGCCCGAGTGCCGCCAGTGCGAGTATTGCGTGTCGGGCAAGACCAACCTCTGCCAGGCGATCCGCGTCACGCAGGGACAGGGGGTGATGCCGGACGGCACGAGCCGCTTCTCGCTCGGCGGCGCGAAGGTGCACCACTACATGGGCACCTCGACTTTCGCCAACTTCACGGTGGTGCCCGAAATCGCGCTGGCGAAGGTCCGCGAGGACGCGCCGTTCGACAAGGTGTGCTACATCGGCTGCGGCGTCACGACCGGCATCGGCGCCGTGATCAACACCGCGAAAGTCGAACCCGGCGCGAACGTGGTCGTGTTCGGGCTGGGGGGTATCGGATTGAACGTGATCCAGGGCGCGCGGCTCGCCGGCGCGGCGCGGATCGTGGGCGTGGACTTGAATCCGGCGCGCCGCGCTCTCGCGGAAAAGTTCGGCATGACCGACTTTGTGAACCCGAAGGACGTCGCGGGCGAGCTGGTGCCATACCTCGTCAACCTGACCGGCGGCGGCGCGGACTACAGCTTCGAGTGCATCGGCAACGTGGATGTCATGCGCGCGGCGCTCGAATGCTGCCACAAGGGCTGGGGCGTGTCCGTCATCATCGGGGTGGCCGGCGCCGGGCAGGAAATCCGCACTCGTCCGTTCCAACTCGTCACCGGTCGCGTCTGGAAGGGCACCGCGTTCGGCGGCGCGAAGGGCCGGCGCGACGTGCCGCGCATCGTCGACTGGTACATGGAAGGCCGGATCAAACTCGACGACCTCATCACGCACCGGTTGCGGCTCGACGAGATCAACCATGGCTTCGAGTTGATGCGCGAGGGAAAATCGATCCGCAGCGTCGTGGTGTTCTGACATCGCGTCATGTTCGTTCAGCGTGATTCCGTGGCCCAATTCGAGGACAGACTGATACTGCACACGTGGACGCTCGACACGACCCCGCTCGCGCCGGCGCTCGAGGCGGCGAAGAAGGCGGGGTGGAACGGCGTGGAGCTTCGCCACGTGGATTTCGAGCGCTGCCACCAGTCCGGGATGAGCAATCAGCAGGTGGTGGATCTCGTCCGGGCGAGCGGCGTGAAGGTCGGGGTGATGGGGGTGGAGTATGGCGCGCTCTTCGCGAAGGGTGAGGAACGCAAGCGGCTCCTGAAATCGGTGGACGTGACCTGCGCCAACGCCCGCGCGCTCGGCTGCGGGATGCTCATGACGGCGAACGGTCCCGGCGCGGGCACGATGCGCGACGCGATCGATGGCCTGAAGGCGGCGGCGGCGGTGGTGGCCGGGCACGGCCTGAGGATCGCCTACGAGTACAGCTCGGCGCACGAGTGGCTCAATACCCTCGGGCTCGCCCGGGAGCTCCTTGCCGCCGTGGCGAATCCGGCGTGCGGTCTGCTGGTGGACGCCTACCATTTCGAACGGAGCGGCGCGGGTGGCCGTGGCTTCGCGGACGTGCCGGCGAACGAGATCTTCGCGTTCCAGTTTAGCGACGTGCCCGATGCGCCGCTCGCCGGCGGCGGGCCCCCGACCGACCGCCTGCTGCCCGGGCGCGGCAGGGTGCGGTGGAAGGAGGTCTTCGCGCTCCTTGCCGAGAAGAACTACGGCGGCTGGCTCTCCTGCGAGGCTCCCAACCCGGAGACCTGGGCGCGCGCGCCCGAGGAAGCGGCACGCGAAGCGCTCGCCGCCACGAGGGCGCTGCTGCGGTAGCTTCCCGCGAGTGCCCGCCCGCCGGCGCCGGGCAAGGGTCGCCGAATATAATGGCGCATGCCGGAAGCCCATCGCATCGTCATCGCCGGCGGCGGAGCGGGCGGGCTCGAGCTCGCGACGCGTCTCGGCGACTCGCTCGGCCGGCGCGGGCGGGCGAGCGTCACGCTGGTGGAGAGCGGCCGCACCCACCTCTGGAAGCCGCTGCTGCACGAGTTCGCGGCCGGCACCATGGACCTCGACCATCACGCGCTGCCCTATCTCGCGCAGGCGCGCTGGCACCGCTTCCGGTACCAGTGCGGCCGCATGGACGGGCTCGACCGCGGGCGCAGGGTGGTGCTCGTCGCGCCCGCGCCGGACGAGGATGGGCGCGAGCTCATACCCCGCCGCGAGATTCCGTACGACACGCTCGTCATCGCCGTCGGCAGCCATACCAACGATTTCGGGACTCCGGGGGCGCGCGAGCACGCGATCAGTCTCGATACGCCGGACGAAGCGGAGCGGTTTCACCGGCGGATGATCGATGCCTGCATCCGGGCGAACGCGCAGGGCGGGCCGCTGCGGCCGGAGCAGTTGAAGGTCGCGATCATCGGCGCCGGCGCGACGGGTGTCGAGCTCGCGGCGGAACTCCACAAGGCGACGCGCGAGCTGGTTTCCTATGGGCTCGACCGGATCGATCCCGAGCGTGACGTGCGGCTCACCCTCATCGAGGCGGCGCCGCGCATACTACCCGCGCTGCCGGAGCGGCTCTCGAGAGCCGCGGTGGCTCTCCTCGAGGGACTCCAGGTCACCGTGCTGACCGGGGAACGCGTGACTTCGGTGCGGGCTGGCGCCGTGGAGACCGCGTCGGGACGCTCGATTCCCGCCGAGCTGACGGTCTGGGCGGCGGGCATCGAGGCGCCCGGGTTCCTGCGGGGGATCGCCGGGCTCGAGACCAATCGCCTGAACCAGCTCGCGGTGCGCGACACCCTGCAGACGACCCGCGATGACGACGTCTTCGCGATCGGCGACTGCGCGAGCTGCCCGTGGCCGGGGCGGGAGCGCGGCGTGCCGCCCACCGCGCAGGCCGCGCACCAGCAGGCCTCGCACCTCGCGCGAATGATGAAGCGCAGGCTCGAGGGCAGGCCCTTGCGGCCCTGGCGCTATCGCGACTTCGGTTCGCTCGTCTCGCTCGGCGAATACTCGACCGTGGGCTCGCTCATGGGCGCGCTCCTCGGCGGCACGCTCTTCGTCGAGGGGCTCTTCGCGCGCTTCATGTACCTCTCGCTCTACCGGATGCACCTCTACGCGCTCCACGGCTTCGCGCGGGTCGCGCTCGACACGCTGGCGCGGATGATCACGCGAAGGACCGAGCCGAGAGTGAAGCTTCACTGAACGATGCAGCCGATCGCCGATCTGTACGTGGATCTCGCCGCGCGCATCGCGCGGCGACTCGGTTCGCCGCGGGTGCGCGCGCTGCACCTGCCGCCGCCGGGCGCCGCCAAGGAGGCCGAATTCTGCGCGCTGGAACTTTACGACGGCTCGATCGGCTTCAGCTACATTCAGCTCGAGGGAACCGAGGCGCCGCTACGCGAGCGCTACGGCGAGCGCGGCGTATCCGGCATGGATGCGGTTACGCTCGCGCGGGGCTTCGCGGGCGGCGACCCGGTCGCGCGGGCGATCGGTTTCGCGGCGATCAACGCGCTCTCGCAGCAGCTTTTCACCCGCGCGAACCGGGCGCCTCCCGCGAGCGGCGATCCGCTCGGCGCGATCGACCCGCGGCAAGGCGAGCACATCGGCATGATCGGGTTGTTCACGACGCTGATCCCGGCAATCCGGCGTGCCGGCGCGCGGCTCACGGTGCTCGAGCTCAAGCCAGGCCTCGTGCGCGAGGAAGCGGACCTTCGAGTGACCCTCGACCCCGCGGAGCTTGCATCGTGCGCGAAGATCGTCAGCACCTGCGCCGTCATCCTCAACGACACGCTGGACGGCGTCCTTTCCGCCTGTCGCAACGCGCGCTACTTCGCCGTGGTCGGCCCGACCGCGGGTTGCGTGCCCGATCCCCTGTTCGCGCGAGGGGTCGATACGCTCGGTGGCCGGCGGGTCGTGGAACGCGAACGGTTCCTGGAGGCGTTCCGCGGCGGCGGGAAGTGGGGTGCGTGCACGAGGCGGTATGTCGTCGCGCGGGGGAATTATCCGGGAATCGAGCGCTTGCTGGCCGTTCCGTAGACGAAGTGAGGGCGAGGAGCACGACATGACCACACTGGCAACCCGTTTGACCCGATCCTGGAACCTCAAGCACCCTGTCCTCTCCGCCCCCATGGCCTTTGCCGGCGGTGGAGAACTCGCCGCGGCCGTCAGTCGCGCCGGGGGGCTGGGATTGATTGGCGGCGGGTACGGCGATCCAGCATGGCTCGAAGAACAGTTTGACGCGGCCCGCGGGCAGTCGGTTGGCGTTGGCTTCATCACGTGGTCATTGCGCAAATCGCCCTCGTTGCTGACGGATGCCCTGAAGCGCAAGCCCGTCGCTGTCATGCTCTCCTTCGGCGACCCGAGGCCGTTCGCGGTCGAGATCCACGCGGCAGGTGCGAGGCTCATCTGTCAGTGCCAGGACATGGAGCATGTCCAGGATGCCGTCGACGTCGGGGCGGACGCCGTCATCGCTCAAGGCGCGGAAGCCGGTGGTCACGGAGCATTGCGAGGCGGTATCACCTTCACTGCCGAGGCCGCGGACTATCTCAGGGTCAATGCTCCCGATACCCTGCTCCTGGCGGCGGGTGGCATCGCGGATGGCCGGGGCCTCGCAGCGGCGTTGATGCTCGGTGCCGACGGGGTACTGATGGGAACACGGCTATGGGCATCCAGGGAGGCTCTCGTCCATGCCCGGCATCACGAGGCCATCATCGGGACCGATGGTGATGGAACGATCCGTACCCGGGTTCCGGACATTGCCCGCCAGCTTCCATGGCCGAAGGGGTTTACGGCACGGATTCGGCGCAACGCCTTCACCAACCGGTGGCACGGGCGGGAAGATGAACTGGAGAAGTGCGCCCCGGTGGAGGCTCCCCGCTATCGAAAGGCCTTCGCGGAAGGCGATCCCGAGAACACCGCGGTATGGTTTGGCGAGGCGGCCGGGTTGATTCACTCGATAGAACCCGCGGGAACCATCCTCGAGCGCGCCAGTGCCGAGGCGTCAGCCTGTTTGAAGCGTTATGCATGAGGCGCCAGGCATGGGCGCGGAGGGCGCCCGGTTGCTGCCCGGCTCGTGCCCTTGGAACGTCCGCGACTCCCTACCAAGTATGCGGCCCATGAGTCCATGACTTGAACTAGACCACATTACGGACTACACTCAGTTGAGAACGAGCCGCAATTTCAATGGCGGCCGTCAACAGCGAGGAGGAGTCCAGCATGAAGCCGTTCAGCCGGTGGTCGAGCTTCACCATAGCCGTAGTGCTCGCAGGCGTCTTCCTGCCATTGCCGTTCGCCGCGCCGGCCCGCGCGGACAAGTTCCCGGAACGACCCCTGCGGTGGGTCATACCGTTCCCGCCGGGGGGCAGCAACGATTTGCTGGGGCGTTTTCTCGGCGCGAGGCTCACCGACACCGTCGCCCAACAGGTGGTGATCGACAATCGCGCCGGCGCGAACGGCATCATCGGCACCGAGCTCGTCGCCAAGGCGCCGGCCGACGGCTACACGATCCTGATGATCTCGACTTCGTACATCATGAATGCCGCGGTGCGCGAGCTGCCGTACGACGTGATGAAGTCCTTCGACCCGATTGCGTCGATCGGCTCCGCGCCCAACTCGATCATCGTCTACCCCGGTGGCGGCATCAACACGCTCGGCGAGCTGGTCGCCCGGGCGAGGGCGAACCCGGGAAAGATCAACTACGCGTCGACCGGCGTCGGCGGTTTCAACCACTTCGGCGGCGAACTGTTCAAGAAGCTCGCCGGCATCGACATGGTGATGGTCCCGTACCGGGGCGGCGGCCCGGCGATGATCGACGTGATGGCGGGCCAGATGCCCGTCATGTTCAGTTCCGTCACCCAGGCCCTCCCGCACGTGCGCTCGGGCAAGATCCGGATGCTCGCCACCGGCTCGGCCAGGCGCGTCGCGGCGGTGCCGGACGTACCGACGGTGGCCGAGGCCGGGTTCCCGGGCTACGAGGTCCACGTCTGGTGGGGCGTCACCGCGCCGGCGGGGGTCCCGCGGGCGGCGCGCGAAAAGCTGCGCAGCGCGTTCACCAATGTGCTGCGGGATCCCGCGACCGCGAGGCTGCTCGCCCGCGACGCGGCCGAGGTGAAGATCATGGCCCCCGCCGACATCCGCAAGATGATCGCGAACGACGTGGAAAAGTGGACGATGATCGCACAGGAAGCGGGCATCCGCGTGAAGTAGCACGGGTGCCGGCCGCGCGGGCCGGCGCCGTCGTTCGAACCGGGATTCCGGGACGGGAATCCCGGAATCCCCGCGCCCGTCGCGGGAAATGGTGTGCGATGATGCCGAACCCGGTACGGCTGATGTCGGCGAAGTCCTTGAGTGGGTCGTACGGAAGGGCTGGCTGTAGCGCGGCGCTGCTCACGAATGTGACACTTGCCCACAGCAGCGTATGGCCATCCGGCGTGGCCTTCGCGACTTGGGCCGCGGCGAGCGTGCCAACGGCACCCACCCGATTGTCCACCACGACTGGTTGTTTCCACCATTCGCTCATTTTCTGAGCGACCATTCGCGCCGGCGTGTCCGGGAAGCCGCCGGGTGCGTTCGGGATGACCAGGCGAATCGGCTTCGTCGGGAATTTCTCCTGCGCGGGAGCGGAGTCCGACGCCGCGGCGAGAGCAAGAGTCACGACGGAAAGACTTGCGATTGCGACTGTCCGCAATGCACGCATGGTTGCCCCTTCACGTTGCGGCGTAATCACTACCTCGCGCGGGACGGAACCGCCATCGGGCATTGCGCCGCGGCGGTGACCTGCGATATTTCGCGATTGTCGCCAGCGCGGAACTCCAGGATGTGCCGATGAATGGCGCGCATCTCACGTTCCGCGTTCAACGATCCGGCTTGATGCCCGCTTCCCTGATCAGCTTTGCCCACCTCGGAATCTCGGAATTGATGACTGCCGCGAACTCGGCGGGCGAGCTGCCGATTGCTTCCAGACCCAGAGCGCCGAGTCTGGCGTGCAGGTCGGGGAGTGCGAGCGCCCTGACAGTTTCGCGATGGAGCTTGCCGATGATCGCCGGCGGCGTTCGTGCCGGGCCCAGCAGTCCATACCAATTCGTAACCTCGAAGCCGGGATAGCCGGACTCGGCGACCGTGGGCAACTCAGGCGCCTGCGCGGAGCGCTTCGGCGAAGTCACTGCAAGTGCACGCAGCTTGCCCTCGCGCGCCAAGGGCAGGAACGACGCCACGGGACCGAAAGTCATCGTGACGCGCCCGCCAATCTCCTGGACATTCTTCGCCGGCACGGCGTGGTGCACGATCAGCACATACAGCGACGCGGCAACCTGCGACACCGGCGCCATATCCCTGATGGGGTCAAACGGAAGCCTCTGCAGGCCGGGACTGATGACGATCCGAGGCTGGTTCAGCAATCCCAGCGTGTAGCCGTCCGCAGTCGCCTTTACCAACCGGTCGGTTGCGATGCTGCCCGTTGCGCCGCTGAGTTCTGGACTACCAGCGGCCTCCCCCAGGCCTCGGCGAGTTTCTGCCCGAGCAGGCGCGCGACGATGTCTGCCGGACTGCCGGGGGGGAAACCGACGATCACGCGGATCGGTTTCGTGGGAAATTCCTGCTGCGCCTGCACGACATCGGGCAGCGCAGCAATCAGGAGGGCCGTCGTGACCGTGGTTGCAGCGGTGGCCGCCCTCAGACCGCGCATGACCCCTCCGCAGCGGGCTGATAGCCGCAGATCCGTACCGCACCCGCTTTGACGCCTCGTAGCACCCTGCGGTCGACGCCGCAACCAGCATGAGAAGTTGGTTGATCTGGATCAAGCCTAGCCGGACTTGATGAAGCAGCCGCAGGGGGCGTATCAGGCATCAATGAACGATGCGGACAGCAACCCGTGCGTTCTTCTGGTTCAGGACCATGGTGTCGACTGCCTCACACAGGGCGCAACAACCAAGGGGCGTCGCACCGCATGCCGGTCATGCGGTACGCCGTGCCTCGATCATCGGGCTCTACGCCTGCTGGTATCTCCGGCCCTGCCAGCGCTGCGCGGGTTACGACGCATCGACGCCGCTCAGTCCTTCCGGACCACCATTCGCCAGGTACGGTTCGTGCGGGAAGGTCCCCATTCGTCGCTGATCGCTCCCGCGTCCACGTCCTCGATGCGCAGGACGTGGAACCCTTTCCAGTTCTCGATTACATCGGGCAGCGACGGACGCGGCCCGCTTCGCGAGAACCCCGTGGACTGGAAGACGGCAATCCCGCCTCGGCGCAGCGCGCGCAGGAACACGGGCGGCCACGGCCGATCGTGGGGGAGAATGCCGTTATAAGAGCAGACGATCAGGTCTCATCGATCTTCGCCGAAATCAAAAGTGTCGTGCTGCGCGAGGATCGTCGTGAGCTTCGCCCCCGCCGCGGCAGCGCTCTCCTGCGCGGCGCGCAGCGCCTCCTTGGACATGTCGTAGCCGGTGACATCCCAGCCGAGCAACGCGAGATAGATCGCGTTGCGTCCGCGCCCCATGCCCGAGTCGAGCGCCCTACCGGGCGTCACGCATTGATTTAGTCATGAACCTCGATTATGAAGATCGAGCAACGCGATCTCGAATATTTCGCGGTTATCGCCAGGCACGGAAATCTCGGACGCGCCGCCGAAGCCCTCGCGTTGACGCAGCCCGCCCTCAGCATGAGCTTGCGGCGCCTCGAGCGCGCGACCGGAGCAAGGGTCGTCCGCCGCGCCTCAAAGGGAATCGAACTGACGGACGCCGGCGCAGCCCTCCTGAAGCACGTCAACAGGCTGCGCGTTGCTCGCGAGGACATCCTGCGCGAGGTCGCGGAGATCGGCACGGGCCGCGTCGGTCACCTGCGGATCGGTTCCAGCCTGAGCGGCAGCGCGGCCTGGTTCGCCGAAGCCATCAGCCGACTTTTCAACGAGGCGCCCCGCGCGACCGTTGCGTTCGGCTTCGCGATGCGGGGAGAGCCACTGCGCGCGCTGCGCGCCGGGGAGCTGGACTTCCTGTTGGCCCCGATCGGCTCTGCCGATGGCGATGACCTGACGGTTGAGCGCCTGCAGGCAATCGAGGTCGTGGTGTGCTGCTCGCGGCGGCACCGGCTCGTCCACTCCAGGCGCGTGCTGCGCGCGGATCTACTGAACGAGCGATGGGTCGTCCGCCCGGGGCCAATCGCGCTCGCCCGCTGGCGCGGCGCGTTCGAGGCGCGGCCTGCCGCCACCGAGCGTGGCGCTCATGGCGATCGACCTGGAACTTGCGCTACGCACCATCGCGGCAACCGATCTGCTGGGCCTTCACGGGCGCCTCGCCGTGGATGACGCAAGCAAACGGCTCCCGCTCACCGCGCTGCGGGTCGAAGACTGGCCGGGCACCTGGAACCGGCCCGCCATCATCTACCGCACGCACGCCTACCTCTCGCCTCTCTCGCGCCGCCTGATCGCGCGGGTCAAGAAAACGGCTCACGCGCAGGAGCGCGACAAGAGACCAGACCCTGGATGCATTGCGCGGGGATGATTGTATCCGGAGATCCCGAGTCGAGCCGGAAGATCGACGACATCGTTCATCGGCGCGGACCATTGCCGGGAAGAGAATCGCGCTGATACCCGGCGATGCGAGCCGCGACTCCGCGCTGGAGCGCGCGATGCCCGATACGCGCGCCGCGGGAGGCGTGCGTCGGCGGACCGTTGTAGAATGCGTGCCGCGGCATGGATCGGGCCGCAAGTTTCCCGGTTCGAAGAGCGGACTCCCGTCACGCGGCGCAGCCGCCCCCGATCCGGCGGGCGCGGCCGCGCGCGTAGAATCACGGAACTCCCGCGGCGTGTCCCCGCCATCCATTCTCCATGAAACGCCTGTTCATCGTCCTCGCCGCTGCCGTGCTGCTCGCAGCTTCCGGGTATTTCTGGAAGTACCACGCGTCGCCGCGGTCCACCGCGAATGTCTCCGCGAGCGCCGGGGCACCCAAGGGAGCGCCCGGCGGCAAGGGGCCGGCGGGCGGCATGCCGGTCAAGGTCGGCAAGGTCGCGACCGCCACGATCCGCGAGGAGGTGAACGCGGTCGGAACGCTGCTCGCCTCCGAGTCCGTGATGATCCGCCCGGAGCGGGACGGACGCATCGCAGCGATCCACTTCGCCGAGGGCGCGCTCGTGCGCGCGGGCGAGAAGCTCGTGTCGCTCGATACCGCCGAGATCGAGGCGCAGCTCGCGGCGGCGGACTCGGAGCTCACGCTGAACCGCAGCCGGCTCGAACGGGCCGAAGAGCTCCGCGCGCGGAAGTTCATCAGCGCGCAGGCGCTCGACGACGCGCGCGAGGCGGTGAACCAGTCCACGGCGCGCCGCGCCGAGGTGAAGGCGCGGCTCGACAAGTCCGCGGTCATCGCGCCGTTCGAGGGCGTCGCCGGCCTGCGGCAGGTGAGTCCCGGCGCCTACGTCAAGGCCGGGCAGGACATCGCGCGGCTCGAGGGCATCGGCACGCTGAAGCTGGATTTCCGCGTGCCCGAGGTTTACGCGGGCCGGATCCGCGCCGGGCAGGAGCTTGCCGTGCGCCTCGACGCGTGGCCGGGCGAGAGCTTCCGGGGCGAGGTCTACGCGATCGAGCCGGCGGTGGACGAGGCGACGCGCACGATGCTCGTGCGCGCCCGCGTGCCCAACCCCGCCGCGCGCCTGAAGCCCGGGATGTTCTCGCGCGTCGTCCTCGCGCTCGCGACGCGCGAGGCCGCGCTCGTCGTGCCCGAGCAGGCGCTCGTTCCGAAGGGAGACGCGCGCTACGTGTACCGCCTCGCGGACGGCAGGGCCGTTCTGACGAAGATCGAGACGGGCCTGCGCCGGCCGGGGGAAGTCGAGGTGCGCGGCGGCCTCGCCGCGGGCGACACGATCATCATCGACGGGCAGTTGCGGCTCCAGGACGGCGCGCCGGTCGCCGTATTGCCGGAGAAGCCGGCAGCCGCGGCGACCCGGTAAAGGAAGCCGGCGGTCCGTGTTTCTCCCCGAGTTATCCATCCGCCGCCCCGTGCTCGCCACGGTGATGAGCCTGCTCATCGTGCTGGTGGGGGTGATCTCGTTCCTGCGCCTGACGGTGCGCGAGTACCCGCGGATCGACACGCCCACGGTGTCGGTTCGCACGGTCTACAAGGGCGCGAGCCCGCAGGTCATCGAGTCGCAGGTCACGCAGCCGCTGGAGGACAGCATCTCCGGCATCGAGGGCGTGAAGAGCATCAAGTCCGTGAGCCGCGAGGAAGTCTCGCAGATCACGGTCGAATTCGTGTCCGAGCGCCCGACCGATGACGCGGCGAACGACGTGCGCGACCGCGTCTCGCGCGTGCGCGCCAGGCTGCCGGACGAGGTGGACGAGCCGGTCATCTCCAAGGTCGAGGCGGACGCGCAAGCGATCCTGTGGCTGCGCCTGAACTCCGACCGGCACGACGCGCTGGAGATATCCGACTACGCCGACCGCTACGTCGTCGACCGCCTGAAGACGCTGCCGGGGGTGGCGAGCGTCATCATCGGCGGCGAGCGCCGCTACGCCATGCGGCTGTGGCTCGACCGGGAGCGCCTCGCCGCCTACGGGTTGACGCCGCAGGACGTGGAGGAGGCGCTGCGCCGCCAGAACGTCGAGGTGCCCTCCGGGCGGATCGAGAGCAGCCAGCGCGAGTTCACGGTGCTCTCGGAGACCGACCTGCGCACGCCGGCCGAGTTCGACCGTCTCATCATCCGCGAAGCGCGCGGCTACCCCGTGCGCCTGCGCGATGTCGGGCGCGCCGAACTGGGAGCGGCGGACGAGAGGACCAACGTGCGCGTGAACGGCCAGCCGGCGGTGGGCATGGGCGTCGTCAAGCAGTCCACCGCGAACACGCTCTCGGTCGCGCGCGCCGTCAAGGCGGAGCTGCCGCGGCTGCAGGGGGCACTCCCCGCGGGCATGGACCTCGCGATCGCCTTCGATACGTCCGTCTTCATCGAGCGTTCGATCGACGCCGTCTACGAGGTGATGCTGGAGGCCTTGGTCCTCGTCGTGCTCGTCATCTACTTCTTCCTGCGCTCGCTGCGGGCGACCCTGATCCCGTTCGTCACGATCCCGGTCTCCCTGATCGGCGCCTGCTTTCTCGTCTGGATGATGGGCTTCAGCATCAACGTCCTGACGCTCCTCGGCATCGTCCTCGCGATCGGGCTCGTCGTGGACGACGCCATCGTCGTGCTGGAGAACATCCATCGCCACATCGAAGCGGGGATGAAGCCCGTGGAGGCGGCGATCACGGGCAGCCGGGAGATCGCGTTCGCCGTCGTCGCCATGACCGTGACGCTCGCGTCGGTGTTCGCGCCGCTCGCCTTCTCGACCGGCAACACGGGGCGGCTGTTCATGGAGTTCGCCCTCACGGTGGCCGCCGCGGTGGTGGTCTCGGGCTTCGTCGCCCTGACGCTCACCCCGATGATGTGCTCGCGGCTCCTGCGACACGAGGCCTCGCACGGGCGCTTCTACAACGCGCTCGAGCGGGCGTTTTCCGGCATCACCGCCGGCTACCGCGGGGCGCTCGGCGCCTGCCTGCGCAACCGGCTCGCCGTCGTCGGGGCGTTCGCGGCGTTCGCGGCGCTGGGGTCGTGGCTGTTCGTGCACCTGAAGTCCGAGCTCTCGCCGCTCGAGGACCGCGGTTTCTTCCTCGGCATCATGGTGGGGCCCGAGGGCGCGACGATGGAGTACACCGACTCCTATGCCCGGATCTGGGAAGAGATCTACGCCGACGTGCCGGAGATCGTGGCCTACTTCGTCGTGGTCGCGCCGGGGCTCGAACGGCCCAACCCGGTCAACTTCGCCATCTCCTTCGTGCGCCTCAAGGACTGGTCCGGGCGCAGCCGCAGCACGCAGGAGATCACTGCCTCTCTCGCGCCGCGCATGTTCGCGACGATGCCCGGCGTGCTCGCCTTCCCGGTCAATCCGCCCTCGCTCGGGCAGAGCTTTCGCAACCCGCCGGTGCAGTTCGTGGTGCAGGGCAATTCCTACGAGGACCTCGACCGCAGGGTAACGGAGCTGATGGCGCGGGCGCGGGCGTTTCCGGGGCTCGCCAACGTCGACTCCGACCTCAAGCTCAACAAGCCGCAGCTCTCGGTGGCCATCGACCGCGAGAAGGCGGCCGCGCTCGGCGTGCCGGTGGAGACCATCGGCCGCACGCTGGAGACGCTGCTCGGCGGGCGCCAGGTGACCCGCTTCAAGCGCGAGGGCAAGCAGTACGACGTGATCGTCAAGCTCGAGGACAAGGACCGCCGTCAGCCCGCGGACCTCACCTCGATCTACGTGCGCGCGGCGAACGGCCAGGCCGTGCAGCTCGCGAACCTCGTCACCGTGAAGGAGACGGTCGCGCCGAAGGAACTCAATCACTTCAATCGCCTGCGCGCGGCGATCATCTCGGCCAACATCACGCCCGGCTACACGCTGTCGCAGGCGCTCGACTTCATGGACGAGGCGGCGCGCGAAGTGCTGACGGCGGAGTACCAGACCGGGCTCGACGGGCAGTCCCGCGAGTTCCGCGAGTCCGGGCAGCAGCTCTACTTCGTGTTCTTCCTCGCGCTCGCCTTCATCTACCTTGTCCTCGCCGCGCAGTTCGAGAGCTTCCGCGGGCCGCTCGTCATCATGCTCACGGTGCCGCTCGCGATCACCGGCGCGCTCGCGGTCATGGCGGCGGCCGGCGTGACGTTGAACGTCTACAGCCAGATCGGGCTCGTGATGCTGATCGGCCTCATCACCAAGAACGGGATCCTCATCGTGGAATTCACCAACCAGTTGCGCGAGCGCGGAGCCGCGATGCGCGCGGCGCTGATCGAGGCGTCGGTCCTGCGCCTGCGCCCGATCGTCATGACCGCCGCGGCGACGGTGCTCGGCGCCGTGCCGCTCGCGGTGGCCGCCGGCGCGGGCTCGGAGTCGCGTTCCGCGATCGGCTGGGTGATCGTCGGCGGGATGTCGATCGGGACGCTTTTCACGTTGTTCGTGATTCCCGTCGCCTACACCTACATCGCCCGCGACCGCTCGCCGGACCTCTCCGCCCGATCGGCTCCCGCCGCGGCCGCGGCCGAGCGGCGCCCGTGAATGACCGTGGTTCCGGTGCCGGCGCCCGGAGTGGCGGCGAATCGATGCCGTGCGGGAACCGGCGGTCCGCCGGCCGTGCCGGCGCGCAGCCGGACGTTTTGGACTGAGTCGATGGGCGGTACATGAACGAGATGACGGGGCTCGTGGGCCAATATGGTCTCGCGCTGGTGTTCGCCAACGTGCTGCTCGCGCAAGCCGGCGTTCCCCTCCCGGCGGTGCCGGTGCTCGTCATCGCGGGCGCGTTCGTGGCGGAAGGCAGGATCGGCCTTGCTTCGCTCATGCTGGTGTGCGTCGCCGCGTCGCTCTTCGGGGACACCCCGTGGTACTACGCCGGGCGCCGCTACGGCTACCGGGTGCTGCGCACGCTCTGCCGCGTGGCGATCGAGCCCGACACCTGCGTCAAGCAGACGGAAAACACCTTCGAGCGGTGGGGCACCCCCTCGTTGATGGTCGCCAAGTACATACCGGGATTCTCCACCATCGCGCCGCCCCTTGCCGGGGCGATGCGCCTGCCGCTGCCGCTTTTCCTCGCCTACAGCGCGGTTGCGGCGCTGCTGTGGGCGGGACTGCCGGTCGCGCTCGGGGCCCTGTTCCGGGCGGAGGTCGAAGCGGGGCTTGCGTGGTTCGAAACGATGGGCGCCGGCGCGCTGGCCGTGATCGCGGGCATCGTGGCGTTCTACGCCGGCGTGAAGGCACTGGAGCGCTACCTCCTCATCCGGTTCCTGCGCATGGTGCGAATCGGCGTGGAGGAGTTGCGCCAGGCGATGGAAGGCCCGGAGAAGCCGATCGTGCTCGACGCGCGCTCGCCCGCCGCGCGCCGCCTCGATCCGCGCCGCATCCGCGGGGCGGTCGACGTGGACATCGCGGCCCCGCGCAGCGCGCTCGTCGACGTGCCGCCCGACCGGGACGTGGTCGTCTACTGCAGTTGACCGAACGAAGCGAGCGCGGCGCGTGTCGCCCGCCAGTTGCTCGACTGGGGTTACCGCCGGGTGCGCCCGCTCGAGGGCGGTCTCGAGGCGTGGATTGAAGCCGGCGGCGCGATCGAGTTGGGCGAGACCATGGAATGATGGATGCGCGTTCGAACCGGCTCGATCCGCCGCTTCACCCCGGGCGCCCCCGCTTGAGCGCGGGGCGCAGGCACGCGCTCAGCCCGAGCGCGGCCTGCTCGCGACGAGGACGTCGCAGCTCACGTCGGCGAGCACGTGCCGGGTCACGCTGCCGAGGAGAAGGTCGCCGAGCGCGGATTGTCCCTGCTTGCCGATCGCGACGAGATCGGCGTCGTGGCGATCCGCCTGATCGAGCACGAGACGCACGGCGTCGCCGATTTCGACCACCGGTGTCACGCGGCCCGCCGCCTCGCCGGAGCCCGCGACGAGCGCGCGCATGTCCTGTAGCGCTCGCTCGCGCGAGCGGCGCCGGTATTCGTACAACTCGTCGTCGGAGGCTCCCGCCAGCCCCATTCGTCCCTCGAACGGCACGTCGACGGCGTGACAGAGGACGATCGCGGCCCCGGGAGCGACGGCGAGCGCTGATTCGAGCGCAGCGGCCGAGGAGGCGGAGAAATCCACGGGCACGACGACCTGCCGGTACGCCCCGGGTGCGGCGCGCTTCACCACCAGCACGGGCCGCGGGATGCGCCCGAGCAGGCGCTCCGCCGTCGTCCCGAGGATGAGATCGCGCACCGGACGCTGGCCGCGGGCGCCCACGACCCGGAGATCGGCGGTCGCGGCTTCGGCCACGATGCACGCGAGCACCGGGCCGACCTCGACCCGCGTGGCGGCGTGCACGCCATGGGAGAGAGCGATACTTCGCGCGAGGCGCTCGAGCGCCTCGCGCGAATCCGCGACGAACCGCGCCTCGGCCCGTTCGCGCCCGAGAAAGAGCTCGCGCAGCGACGCGAGCGACGTGCCGTTGATGACGTGGAGCAGCGACAGTGCCACCCGTTGCGCGGCCGCGATGCACGCGGCTCGCTCGACAGCGTGGCCGGCGTCCCCCGAAAAATCGGTCGCTGCCAGCAGCGACTTCAGGGTGGTCATCGGTACTTGCCTCCCGTGGGGGATGTTCCCGGTCCGTGTCCAGACGGCGCCGGGCGTACGCCGCTGCACGAAACTCCCGATTTCGGCGAGCGGGGCGGCCGGCGGGCCCGCGGGCAGGGCGAGCCCGCGGGAGCAGGCCATTCGCTCCAGTAGAATCCTAACAGTCCTCGCGGCCGCGACGCATGTCCGAACCAGCAACCCCGCCCGGCATGGCCTCCTCCTGGGCGCCGCTCCGGCGCCCGGCGTTCCGGTCACTGTGGATCGCGACGGTCGCTTCCAACGTCGGCACCTGGATGCACGAGGTCGGGGCCGGCTGGCTGATGGTCACGCTGGGGGCCGGCCCGGCGATGGTTGCGCTCGTGCAGGCGGCGGGCACGCTGCCGGTGTTCCTGCTCGCGTTGCCCGCGGGCGCGTTCGCCGATATCGTCGACCGCCGCCGGATCCTCATCGCCACGCAGGTCTGGATGCTCGCCTGCGCGGCATCGCTCGGGGCGCTCACACTCGCGGGCGCGATCGGTGGCTGGTCGCTGCTCGCCGCGACCTTCGCGCTGAACTGCGGCACCGCGATGATGATCCCGGCGTGGGCCGCGGTGGTGCAGGAACTCGTGCCGCGCGAGGAACTTCAGAGCGCCGTGGCGTTGAACAGCGTCGGTGTCAACGTCGCGCGCGCCGTGGGACCGGCCGTCGCCGGGGTGCTGGTGGGGGCGGCCGGTCCGGCGGCCGCGTTCTTCCTCAACGCGGTGTCGTTCCTGGGAGTGGTGATCGTGCTCACTCGCTGGCGCCGGGAACCGAGGCACGGCACGCTGCCGGCGGAGCGCTTCCTTGGCGCGATGCGGGCGGGATTGCGCTACGTGCGCGAGGCCCCGGCGCTGAAGTCCGTCATGGCGCGTGCCGCGGCGTTCTCCCTCTTCGCGGCCGCGACCTGGGCGCTCCTGCCGCTTGTCGCGCGCGCGGCGGGGGGCGGGGCGCGCACTTATGGTCTCCTCCTCGCCCTGATCGGCGCGGGCGCGGTCGGCGGGGCCTTTGTCCTGCCGCGACTGCGGGCGAAGTGCTCGCGCGACCGGCTGGTGCGCGCCGCTACCTGCGCGTTCGCCGCCGCGATGCTCGCCGTCGCCGTGGGGCATGCGCTCGCCGTGCTCGTGCCGGCGATGGTGGTGACCGGGCTCGCATGGATCACGGCGCTCTCGACGCTGCACGTCGCGGCACAGACCGCGGTACCGGCCTGGGTGCGGGCGCGCGGGCTGTCGATCTATCTCGTGACATTCTCCGCGGGCTTCGCGGGAGGCTCGATCCTGTGGGGCGCGCTCGCGCAGCGCTGGGGCGTGACGGCTGCGCTCGCAATGGCCGCGGCCGGCGCGATGCTCACACTGGCGGCGACGCGGGGCTACTCGCTCGGCGGACAGGAAGGCGCCGACGAGACCGCGCCCGTCGGATGGCGTGAACCGGCGACGGCGGTCGAAGTCGAGCCCGACCGCGGCCCCGTGCTGGTCACCGTCGAGTACCGCATCGCCCCCGCGGACGGCCCGGCGTTCACCGCCGCCATGGGCGAGGTGCGGCGCGTGCGGCTTCGCGACGGCGCGACTTCGTGGGGCCTCTTCGAGGATGCCGCGCGCCCCGGACGTTACCTCGAGTCGTTCCTCGTGGAATCCTGGGTCGAGCACCTGCGCCAGCACCGGCGCGCAACGGTCGCCGACCGCGACGTGAGCGAGCGGGCGCGGCGCTTCCACGTCGGCCCCGTACCCCCGCACGTCACCCATCTCATCGCCGCGCACGCCGATGGCATCGATCCTCCCTGAACGGGGGACCGGAGCGGGTTTTGGTATAGTCACGCGCGACGCGGCGCGGCGGGAAAAGCCGCCATCGCGCGCGACGAGCGCCCGCCGTCCATCTTCGACCATGAGGAGCCTGCAATGCCCGAACCGCTGGAGAAGAGAGCCCCGACGAGCCTTCCCATACACGACATCCTGTCGCGCCGGTGGAGCTCCCGCGCCTACAACGCCACCCGACCCGTGCCGCGCGAGCAGCTCACGCTGCTCCTCGAAGCGGCGCGCTGGGCGCCCTCGTGCAACGGCGACGAGCCCTGGCGCTACCTCATCTGGGACAGGAGCCGCGACCCGGCGGGCTGGCAGAAGGCCTACGACTGCCTGTGGGAGACGAACCGCAAGTGGGTGCAGTACGTGCCGGTACTGCTTCTCTCGTGCGCCGGCAGCCATTTCGCGGCAACCGGCAAGCCCAACCGCTGGACGCAGCACGATACCGGCGCCGCGAGCTGCTCGCTCGCGCTGCAGGGAGCGGCGATCGGGATCATGGTGCACCAGATGGGCGGGTTCGATGTCGAAAAGGCGCGCGCGGCGTTCGCCATTCCCGCCGACTACACGCCCATGGCCATGATCGCGATCGGCTACCAGAGCTCGCCCGACATCCTCGACCCGGAAACGAAGGAGAAGGAATTGCGGCCGCGCTCGCGCCGGGCCCTCGCCGGAAGCTTCTTCGAGGGGGGCTGGGGGCAGGGGTACGCGGAAGGTTGAAGGATGAGGGATGGAGGAGGAGAGCCGCCGGCGCGAGCCGGTGGTGCCGGGGGGCAGGCCCCGGTTTCACCTCCCGTCGTCATCCTTCGGCCTTGACGACATCCTCCCATCGCGGGCATTCCCGCTCCTCCAGCGGCTTGTCCCAGGGCTGGCAGTTCGCGTCGGTGACGATCTGCGCGGGTAACTCGATCTCCGCCGGCACGCGCTCGCCCCGCAGGTGGCGCAGTGCGGCTTCGGTGGCGATGCAGGCGATCTTCAGCGCGTCGAAATCCACGGTGGCGAGGAGCCGCCCGCTCTTCAGTGCCGTAATCGCCTCGGGCAGCGCGTTGACGCCGGTGACCGGCACGAGCCGCCCCGCTTCCTCCAGCACCTCGATCGCACCAAGCGACATCACGTCGTTCGCCGAGAGCACCGCGTCGACGCGCGGCGTTGCCGCGAGGATTTCGCGCATCACGCGCCGGGCGGTGTCACGCTGGAAGTCCGCGGCACGCGTGGCGGCGACGCGAATGCCGGGGAAGCGCGCCAGTGCATCCTCGAAACCGCGCATCCGGTCCTGGCTCGTGACGGCGGCCGGTACGCCTTCCAGCACCACGATGTCGCCGCGTCCGTTCAGGTGCCGGAAGAGATGCTCCGCGACCTCGCGCCCGAGCCTGCGATCGTTCGATCCCACGAACGCGACCCGCTCGCCCGCTTTGAGCCGGTTGAGGATGTTGACGAGCGGAATGCCGGCCGCGTTGATCCTGCGAACGGAATCGTCGAGCGCCGTATCGTGCACCGGCACGAACACGAACGCGTCGGGACGGTCCGCGAGCGCGCGCTCGACCAGCGCGATCTGCTCGGCGACGTCGTCAGGCTGCCGCGGCACGTAGTGGGTTACGTGCGCGCCGAGACGCGCGGCGGTGCGCTCCGCGCCCAGTCTGGCCGCGGCGTAGGCGGGGTTGGTGCGGTTCTTGGTGAATACGGCGATCGTCGGCGTCACGGAGAGCGTCCTTGGGCTCGGCAGGCAAGCGGGTCGGGCGATCGGGAGGAGGTCATCGCGCTCCCGCACTTCCGTTCTGGCGCGCTTTCGGGATCACGACGGGGCGGTATCGCGCACGGAGGGGCGGCGTGCCGCCGTCTCGTACCACTGCACGAGCCGCGGCCGGCCGGTGCGCCAGTCCCAGTCGGGAAAACGGAAATCGAGGTAGCCGAGCACGCAGGCGGCGCCGATCTGGCCGATGCCGAATTCGCCGGACCAGCCGTCGACCCCGGTCTCCAGCGCGGCGAGGCCGCCGAAGATCTTGCGCTGCTGGCCTTCGATCCATTCCGCCCAGCGGAGCGGTTGCGGGCGGGCGAAGGTCTCGTAGCGGCACAATACCGCCGCGTCGAGGATCCCGTCCGCGAGCGCCTGCAGCCGCAGCGCGGCGAAGCGCCGCGGCCCCGCCGCGGGGAAAAGTTTCACGCCCTCGTGCAGCGTGTCGAGGTATTCGCAGATCACCGCCGAGTCGTAGAGGACCTCTCCGGCGCCGGTCACGAGCGCCGGAATCTTGACGAGCGGGTTTTCGCGCGCAAGCTCGTCGTTCGCGGCAACCGGCGACACGGGGGTCTCGATTTCCTCGATGCGCCCCCCAAGGCCCGCCTCGCGCGCCGCGATGCGCACCTTGCGGGCGAACGGCGAGGCCCGGTTCGTGCGGAGTTTCATGTGCACCCTGCGGCTGCGCCCGCTCGGGCCGCGGCAATCACGAGGAGCAGGCAGCCGATGCCGTGGGAGCGCGCCCGGTCGTGGCGCCGAGAGGCCCGGCGCGATCCTACCGGGTAGTCGTATCGGCCAGCGTCCCGAGCGCGACCGCGTCCTCGACCTGCTCGTTCAGGAAGTTGAACTCGAGCTTGGTGCCGACCGGGTCGTAGAGAAACACCTGGTAGCCGGCGTTCTCGATGTTCTGCTCTTCGAACTCCACGCCGAGCCGCTTCAGCTTCCCGCGGAAATCGGCCGCGCCGGAACCCTTCCTCAACCCCAGCACCTCGCCGTAGAACTTCTCGATGGCCGGCAGATCGGCCTCGGAGCAGCGGATATTGACGTGCAGGAACCCTTCGAACTTCATTCGCCTCACCTTGAAATCGTGCGTCGAGGCGCGAAAATGTATCACAAAGGAAAAAAGGCGGCTCACTCCGCCCTTTTCCCTTATGATGACCGGTATCTCAGACTGCCTGAGGGGCGGGGCCGCCGGCCGGCGCGCCCGTTCTACACGGAGAACTCCATGCCGATCTACGAATACGTGTGCGGGGATTGCGAGAATCGCTTCGAGACGCTGGTGCGCGGCGGGACGCGCGTCGAATGCCCGTCGTGTCACGGGACGAAGCTCGAGAAGCAGCTCTCGGTTTTCAGCGCGGGTGCGAAGGGCGAGGCCGCGGTGGCGGGAGATGTGCCCATGGGCGCCTGCGGGATGTGCGGCGACCCGCGTGGTCCGGGGGCGTGCTCCCTGTAGGGAATCGGGAGGCGCGTTCCTGCCGCCCTCCGCGCCGGCGACCGTTATTGTCGCCGCGCGACCGGCTTGCCGCCGCCGCCCCCGCCCGTTGAGCCTTCTCCCGCCGGTGGGGCGGTGAAGGACGCGCCGCGCGAGGGTTCGAAGCCCTGCCAGCCCCCGCCCAGCGCCTTGACGAGATCCGCCACCGCCGCGCGCTGCGCGCGCAGGGCATCCGCGCGGTTGAGGTCGGAGTCGAGGAGGTTGCGCTCCGCGTCGATCACGTCGAGCTGGGAGATGAGCCCGTTCTGATAGCGGATGCGGGCGAGCCGCAGCGCGTCCGTCAACGCGATGCCGCGCGCCGTCTCCGCGTCGTAGACCTCGCGCGCGCGCTGCTGCGTCGAGAGCGCGGTGCGCACTTCCCGGAACGCCTCCTGCAGCGACTTCTGGTACTGCGCGAGTGCCTGCCGCTCGCGCGCCTTCACCACCTCGACTTCGGCGAAGAGCCGCCCGCCCTGGAAGATCGGCTGCGCCAGCGCGAAGGCGAGCGTCCAGATGCGTGCCGGCCCCGAGAAGAGCTCCCCCAGCGCCGCGCTCTCGCTGCCGAGGAGGCCGGTGAGGCCGATGCGCGGGAAGAGCGCCGCGCGAGCCTCCTGGATCCGTGCATTGGCGGCGATCAATTGCTGCTCGGCCTGCACCACGTCGGGACGCCGCAGCAGAAGGTCCGAGGGCAGTCCCTCGGGTACGACCGGCGGCTGCGGCTCGCCCTCGCCCGCACGGCGCGCGATGGCTCCCTCCATGACCCCGCGCGGGCTGCGCCCGGCGAGTACCGCGAGCGCGGCCTCGGCCGCGGTCCGGTTCCCCTCCAGGGCGGGAAGCTGGGCCTGCGCGGCCGCCACTTCCGCTTCGAGCTGGCGCAGATTGAAATCGTTGATGAGACCCGCGTTCGCGCGCACCCGCTGGAGCTTCAACACCTCGCTGCGCAGCCCGAGCGAGCGCCCGGTCGCGGCGACTTGCGCGTCGAGCGCGAGGAGCGCGAAGTAACCGCGGACGGTCTCGTTGACGAGCGCGATACGCACGGTTTCGCGCGCGGCTTCGCTCGCGAGGAGGTCCGCGCGCGCCGCGTCGCTCGCGCTCCGCAGGCGTCCCCACAGGTCCACCTCGTAGGTGACGTTCAACTGCGCGCGGTAGTTGTTGCTCTCGATCGGCGTCCCCGGGGGGAACGGCATCGAGGTGCGCTCCGAACGCCGCGAGCGGTCGCGGTCGAAGGCCGCATCCACCGCCGGCATGCGCTGCGAATCGGCGACGCGCGCGAGCGCCCGGGCCTCGTCGACCCGCGCCACCGCGAGGGCAAGATCCTGGTTGTGCGCGAGCGCCTCCTCGACCAGTCGCTCGAGCGCCGGGTCGCCGTAGAGTGTCCACCAGCGCTCGCCGGTCGCCCGGAGCCCGGCGGGCGCCGCGCCCTGCCACGCCGCCGGCAGCTCGGCGGCGGGCCGCTGGTATTCCGGGCCGAGCGTGCAACCGGCGACGAGCGCCGCCGGGATGACGGCGAGGAGCAGCCTAGCCCGCGGCATCGTCGCCTCCTCGCGCGAGGGGGTGATGGCGTGCGCCATGGGTTGCGCGCAGTCCGGCATCGCGATGGTGCCGTGCCTCTTCTTCGATCTCCGCGGTCGAGCGCGTGTCGGAGAGCTTCCGGTCCACGATCAGCTTGTAGAACCAGGGAATGAAGAAGATCGCGAGAAACGTCGCCGCGAGCATGCCTCCCATGACTCCGGTGCCGGCCGAGTGACGGGCGCCCGCGCCCGCGCCACTCGAGAACGCGAGCGGCATCACCCCGAGTATGAAGGCGAGGGAAGTCATCAGGATCGGCCGGAAGCGCAGCCGCGCCGCTTCCAGCGCCGCCGCCGCCGGGGTGAGGCCCTCGTGCGATTTCATCACCGCGTACTCGACGATCAGGATCGCGTTCTTCGCGGCGAGGCCGAGCAGCGTGACGAGCCCGATCTGGAAGTAGACGTCGTTCGAAAGCCGCGCGATCCCGGCGAGCGGGGAGAGGAGCCCCTGCAGCCACGGCATGCCCGATCCCATCGCGAGGTAGTAGGGCATCGGCAGCAGGTTGTTGACGACGATCGCCGCCAGCGCGCCGAAGGTGCCGAAGGGCAGCGCCAGCATCACCGCGAGCGGCAGCGACCACTTGTCGTACTGCGCCGCGAGGATCAGGAACACCATGAGCGCGGCGAGCCCGAGCGCGAGGATCGAGGTGCCGCCGGAGCGCTTCTCCTGGAAGGAGGCGCCGCCCCAGTCGAAGCTGAAATCCCGGGGCAGGGTCGCGCGCGCGATCTCCTCCATGCGCTCGATCGCCTGCCCCGAGCTGTAGCCCGGTACCGTCGCGCCGAAGATCTTGACGGCCGGCAGGTTGTTGAAGCGGTCGAGCGAATCCGGACCGGACGAATAGCTCACCTTCGCGAGCGAGGCGAGCGGCACCATGCGGCCCTCGCTCGAGCGCACGTAGACCGCGCCGACGTCGTCCGGGCGCTTGCGGTAGCCCGGCTCGGCCGACATGAGCACCTGCCAGGTGCGGCCGTACTTGTTGAAATCGTTCACATAGTAGGTGCCGAGCGTCGCGGCGAGCGTGTCGTAGACCTCGTCGACCGGCACGCCGAGCGCCTTCGCCTTTTCGCGGTCGGTCTCGACGTAGAGCTGGGGCACGTTCGCCCGCCACAACGTGTTGACCTGGCCGAACATCGGGTCCTTCCCGACGGCGGCGAGCAGTTGCTGCGTCACCTCGTGGAGGCGCGCCGCGCCGCCTTCCCCGCGGTTCTGGATGTGGAATTCGAACCCGCCGGCGTTGCCGAGCCCGAAGATCGGCGGCGGGCCGAAGGCGAGGACGAGGCCCTCCTTGATGTGCGCGGTCTTCATGAAGAACTCGCCGACGAGCTGCGGCGTGGAGACCGAACGCTCGTCCCAATGCTTCTGCGTGACGAAAATCGTCGCCGCGCTGTTGCGGAAGCCGCCGCCCAGGAAATCGAAGCCGGTGAAGGCCACCGCGTTCTCGTTGGCGGGGTTCGACTTGATCTCGGAGACGACCTGGGCGACGACCTTGTCGGTACGCTCGAGCGTCGCGCCGTCCGGCAGGAACACGGCGGCGATGTAGTATCCCTGGTCCTCGTCCGGCACGAGCGAGCCGGGGGTCGCGCGCCACATGCCGACGGTGATCGCCACCATGCCGGCGAAGAGCAGGAGCGCGATGCCGCCGCGGCGGAGCATCCACGTGACGCCGTCAACGTAGCGGCCCGTCATGCGCGCGAACCACGCGTTGAACCGGCGGAAGAAGCGTCCCGGCTGCCGGTGCTCGCGTCTGAGGATCAGCACGCAGAGGCTCGGCGTGAGCGTGAGCGCCACGATTCCCGAGATCATCACCGCGATCGAGATCGTCACCGCGAACTGCCGGTAGAGCTCGCCCGTCAGCCCTCCGAGGAAGGCGATCGGGACGAAAACGGCCATCAGCGTCAGCACGCTCGCGATGATGGGGCTCGTCACCTCGCGCATGGCCCTGATCGCCGCCTCGCGCGCCTCTAGGTGCTCCTCGTGCATGATCCGCTCGACGTTCTCCAGCACCACGATCGCGTCGTCGACCACGATGCCGATGGCGAGCACCATGCCGAAGAGCGTCAGCGTGTTGATCGAGTAGCCGAGGAGCATCAGCCCGGCGAAGGTGCCGACGAGCGAGACCGGCACCGCGGCGAACGGGATCAGCGTCGCGCGCCAGTTCTGGAGAAACAGGAACACCACCAGGAACACGAGCGCCATCGCCTCGGCGAGCGTCTTCACCACTTCGCGGATCGACACGCGCACGAAGCGCGTCGTGTCGTAGACCACCGAGTGCACGAGCCCCGCCGGGAAGCCGCTCGAAAGGCGCGCCAGCTCCGCATCCACGCGCCCGGCGGTCGCGAGCGCGTTGGCGTTCGGCTGGAGGAAGATGCCGACCAGCGTCGCGGCGTTGCCGTTCACGCGCCCCATGAACTCGTAGTCGCGGGAGCCGAGCTCCACGCGCGCGACGTCCTTCAGGCGCAGCAGCGAGCCGTCGGGGTTCGCGCGCACCACGATGTTCTCGAACTCGGCGGGCTCCGAGAGCCGCCCGCGGGTGGTGATGGTGTAGACGAGCTCCTGCGGGCCGCCGGTCGGGGACTGGCCGATCTTGCCGGCGGCGAACTGGGCGTTCTGCTCGTTCAGCGCCCGCACGAGGTCCGCGGGGGTGAGCTTCAATTGCGCGAGGAGGTCGGGGCGCACCCAGATCCGCATCGCGTAGTCCTTGGCGCCGAAGATCTGGACGTTGGTCGTGCCCGGGATGCGCTTCAGCGCGTCGAGCACGTTCAGCGTCACGTAGTTGGAGATGTAGAGATCGTCGCGGCTGCCGTCCGGGGACTGGAACGCGATCACCTGCAGGAACGACGACGAGCCTTTCTCCACCGTCACGCCCTGCCGGCGCACTTCCTGCGGCAGGCGCGGCTCGGCCTGCTTCACGCGGTTGTTGACGTTCAACGCCGCGGTGTCGACGTCCGAGCCGATCTCGAAGGTCACCTGGATCTCGACGGCGCCGTTCGCGCTCGAGGTCGAGCTCATGTAGAGCATGTTCTCGACGCCGTTGATCTGGTTCTCGAGCGGCGCCGCCACGGTCTGCTCGAGCGTCTGCGCCGAGGCGCCGGGGTAAACGGCCCGCACCGTGACGACGGGCGGCGCGATCTCGGGGTATTGCGCGACCGGCAGCACCCGCATCGCGGCGAGGCCCGCGATGACGATGAAGATCGAGAGCACGGCCGCGAAGATCGGCCGGTCGATGAAAAAGCGGGAGATCATGCGAGCGCCCGTCCGGCTACTTCGCGGGCGCCGGTTTGCCGGCGGCCTGCGCGCCGCCCGCCGCCTTTCCGCCGCCTGCGGCCGCGGGGGCGCCGGCGCCGTCTGCGATCTTCACCGGCACGCCCGGCGGCATGATCGAGAGCCTGGCGGTGCCGTCGACGACCACCCGGTCGCCGGGGGCGATGCCCTTGTTGATGACCCAGCCCTCGCCGGTCCAGTCGCCGGCCTCGACCGGTCGGATCGCGGACTTGCCGTCGGCGCCGACGATATAGACGTACTTGCCCTTCGGGCTCTCCATGACCGCGCGCTGGGGCACGACGACCGCGTTCGGGCGGACCGCGCCGTGCAGGACGATCCGCGCGAACGCGCCCGCCCGCAGCACGTTACCCGGGTTGGGAAACTCCGCGCGTACCTCGCTCGTGCCGGTCTGCGGATTCACGCGCACGTCCCGGAAGTTGACGACGCCTTCGCGGGCATGGAAGCTGCCGTCCGAGAGCTTCAGGCGCGCCTTCAGCCGCCCGTCCGCGGGCACCCTCAGGCGCCCGGCGTCCGTGTCGCGGCGCAGCGCGATGTGCTCCCGGTCGGGAATACCGAAAACGACGTAGATCGGATCGGTCTGGGTGATGGCCGCAAGCAGCACGCCCGGGCCGGACACGAGGGAGCCCTCGGACACGGCGGCGCGGCTCGTGATACCGGAAATCGGCGCCTCGACGCGCGTCCACTCGAGATTGAGCTTCGCCTCGTTAAGGCGCGCCCGGGCGCTCTTCGCCTCTGCGTCCGCGATGTTCTCGGCGGAGAGCGCGTCGTCGAGTTCCTTCTGGCTCACCGCGCGCGCTTCCAGCACGGGTTTCAGGCGCGTCACCTCGCGCCGCGCCTGCGCGAGCCGTGCCTCCGCGACCGCGAGGTCGCCTTCCGCGCGGGCGAGCGCGATGCGGAACGGCGCCGGGTCGATCGTGAAGAGGGACTCGCCCTGCCGCACCGCCGCGCCCTCGCGGTAGTTGCGCTTGAGCAGGATGCCGGTGACGCGCGCGCGGACCTCGACCTCGCGGTAGCCGGCGGTCTGCGCGGTGTATTCGAAGGTCACCGGCACATCCTTCGGCTCGGCGATCATGACGGAGACGACGGGCGGCGGAAAGCCGCCGCCGGGCGGGCCGCCGGCGGGCTGGCAGCCCGCGGCGGCGAGCGCGAGGAGAGAGATCGTAGCGGTGCGTAACGGCGCGGCAACGGACGGTGATCGGGAACGCATGACGGCGAGTCCTGGTGTGTGACGGATTACTACGGGCGGCGGCGCGGAGCGTCCGGCACCGTTTGTTGCAGCCGGGCGAGAGTTTACAGACAATTTCGCATGGTGGCGCGCTCGGGAGGCGACGCCGTCACCGGCGCGCCCGCCTGCCTCAAGGCGCGAGCCGTGACCGCGCCGAAGCGCACGGTGCGAGATCCCCGGCGCCCGCGCGTGTCCGACTTCGTCACCAGCAAGTGCAAGTAGCCGGGCGAGATGGCGGTCATGCCGGGGCGTCGCACCGGCGTCTTGCCAAGGGGCGGCCTTTACCCTAGCCTTTGCGCTCCGCGGAATCCGGGGCGCGCGCGGCACGTTCCCGCCCTGGCTTCGTGCAACGGAAGTGGCGAGGGGATGATTTCTTCGTCTTGTCAAGCACCCGGACTCGGAGGACAGGCATGAACGACATGACGCGCCAGGACCTGCTGGCGCTCGTAACCAACAAGGACAGCTGGTCGCGGCGGGAGTTCATGGCCGGCTCGGTCGCCACCGGGTTCGCCCTCGCGGTGCAGCCGGTGTGCGCCCAGACCATGATCGTGACCGACACGCAAGGACTCACCGCCGGCGATGTGCAGATTCCGACGAAAGACGGCGACATCCCCGCCTACCGGGCGATGCCCGCGGGCGCGCGGGCCGCGCCGATCGTACTGGTCGTGCACGAGATCTTCGGCGTGCACGAGCACATCAAGGACGTCTGCCGCCGTTTCGGGAAGGCGGGCTACCTCGGCGTCGCGCCTTCGCTCTACCACCGCCAGGGCGACGTCTCGCAACTCAAGAACAGCAAGGAGATATTCGCGAGGGTCGTGAACAAGGTGTCCGACGCGCAGGCGATGGCTGACCTCGACGCGACGGCGGCCTGGGCCGCGACGAACGGCGGCTCGGCCGACAAGCTCGGCATCACCGCGTTCTGCTGGGGCGGGCGTATCGCCTGGCTCTATGCGGCGCACAATCAGCGCGTCAAGGCCGGAGTGGCGTGGTACGGGAGGCTCGTGGGCGAGAGGAGCGAGATGACCCCCGCGCATCCCATCGATCTCGTCGACCGGATCAACGCGCCGGTGCTCGGCCTCTACGGCGGGGCGGACGCGGGGATCCCGAACGACACCGTGGACCGGATGCGCGATGCCCTCAAGGCGGCCGGGAAGAAATCCGTGATCCACACCTACCCCGATGCCCCACACGGATTTCACGCGGACTACCGGCCGACCTACCGGAAGGAGCACGCCGATGACGGCTGGAAGCGGGCGTTCGCCTGGTTCAGGCAGCATGGGCTCGCGTAGGCGGCCCCGCCACCGCAACCGCGTTTCGGCCCTGCCGGGGTAGCAGCCGGGACCCGCGCGGTCTCGCCGTTCCTGCGCACCGCCATCGTCATGCCCGATCTTCGTGGACCGTCGCGGCGGGCGCGCGAGATCGGGCAGTTTCACGTGATGGCGCTCCTCGCGCGGGCGAAGGAGCTGGAGGCGCAGGGCCGCTCCATCGTCCACATGGAGATCGGCGAGCCGGATTTTCCGACGGCGAGGCCGATCGTCGAGGCGGGCATCCGGGCGCTCGAGGCGGGAAGGACCTCCTATACGGCGGCGACGGGCCTGCCCGAGTTGCGCCGGGCGATCGCGGGTTTCTACCGCGCGCGCTACGGCCTCGCAGTGCCCGCGGAGCGCATCGTCATCACCACCGGGGGATCGGCGGCGCTTCTCCTTGCCTGCGCCGCGCTGGTCGATCCGGGCGACGAAGTGCTGCTCGCCGACCCGGGCTACCCGTGCAATCGCCAGTTCGTCCGCGTCATGGAGGGCGTGCCACGCGCGGTGCCGGTGGATGCCGCCGTCGAATACCAGGTCACTCCCGGTCTGCTCGAGCGGCACTGGACACCGCGCACCCGCGCGGTGCTGATCGCGACGCCGTCCAACCCCACGGGCACGCTCGTCGCCGCGGAGCGGCTTGCCGCGATGGCGGCGATCGCGGGCACGCGCGGCGGCGCGCTGATCGTGGACGAGACCTACCACGGGCTCGTCTACGAGGATGCCTGCGCCAGCGCCGCCGGGCTGCCCGGTGACGTGTTCGCCGTCAACAGCTTTTCGAAATACTTCGGCATGACCGGCTGGCGCCTCGGCTGGCTCGTCGTCCCGGAACGCCACCTTGCCGCGGTCGAGAGGCTCGCCCAGAACGTCTACCTCGCGCCCCCGACGCCGGCGCAGTACGCGGCGCTCGCCGCCTTCGAACCGGGCACCGTCGCGCTGCTCGATAAACGCCGCGACGCGTTCCGGGCCCGCCGGGACTATCTCGTGCCGGCGCTGCGGGCGCTGGGATTCGAGATCCCGGTCGCACCGCGCGGCGCGTTCTACGTCTACGCCGGCTGCCCCGACGGCGTGGCCGACAGCTTCGCGTTCTCGCGCGAGCTGCTGGAGGAGGCGGGCGTCGCCGTCACCCCCGGCGCGGATTTCGGCGCGAACGCGCCCCAGCGACACGTGCGTTTCGCGTACACTAATTGCCTCGAGAAACTTGCGGAAGGCGTCGCTCGTATCGCGGCGTTCCTGGATACCGGGAGAGTCTGAAATGTCACAGGCGGCACTGAAGGTGAAGGACGTCATGCAGCGCGACGTGAAGTCCGTGCGGCGCAACGATCAGCTCGCGCTCGCCGACTCGCTCATGAAAAACGAGCGCATCCGCCACCTGCCGGTGCTCGACGAGGACGGGCTGGTCTGCGCCGTGCTGAGCCAGCGCGACCTCTTCCGCGGCGCGCTGCTGCGGGCGCTCGGCTACGGCGGGCGCGCCGAGGAGTCCATGCTGCGGCAGATCGCGGTGAAGGAAGCGATGTCGCCGGAAGTCCATATCACGACACCCGACACGCCGGTCGCGGAGGCGGCGCGGGTGATGATCGAGCGCAAGGTGGGCTGCCTTCCGGTCGTCGAAGGCGAGAAGCTGGTGGGCATCGTGACCGAGACCGATCTCGTGCGGCTCGTCGCGCGGGGCGGCACCGGCAAGCCCTGATTACGCGCGGCTTTCGAGGCTGTCTCATTTGGAATCGTTCCCATGCGCGAGACGACACTCATCGTGATCCGGCACGGCGAGACCGAGTGGAACCGCGAACGCCGCATGCAGGGCACGACGGACACGCGGCTCTCGGAACTCGGGCGGGAGCAGGCGGACGCGCTCGGCAGGCGGCTCGCGGGGCGGGATTTCGCGGCCCTCTACAGCAGCGATCTCGCGCGCGCCCGCGATACCGCTCTCGCCATTTCCGGTCATACCGGCAGGGAAGTGGTCGTCGATGCGCGGCTCAAGGAGCGTCGCTTCGGTATCTTCGAAGGCCTGCTCGCCGCCGAGATCCGGGCCCGGTATCCGGAGGAGCATGCCCGGTTCGCGAGCCCTGATCCCGACTACAAAGTGCCCGGCGGCGAGAGCGCCAGCGCTTTCACCGCGCGCTGCCTGGGTTGCCTGGCGGAGATCGCGGGGCGGCACGCTGGCGCCGAGGTGGTGGTCGTCACGCACGGGCTGGTGCTCGACAGCCTGTACCGTGCCGCCCACGGACTGCCCCACGGCGAGCCGCGTCCCCTGCCCCTCGTCAACGCCAGCGTGAACATCTTCGAGCGCTTCGGCGGCGCCTGGCGCATGCACTCCTGGGGCGACGTGAGCCATCTCGACGCGGAGCAGGTGACGCAGTATCGCGGCGCCGCCGCGGCGTGACGTGGCGGGGGGCCGGGAGCGAGGAGCGGGAGACTCCTGCCCATCCGTCATTGCCTGTCGCCGCCGCGGTTCGCCACACGCATGGCTGCGAGCCCCGACACTGTAGTGCTGGTACACGGGCTGTGGCTGCACGGGACGGCAATGGGAACGCTGCGCCGCCGCCTCGCTCGCGCGGGGTATCGCGCACTCGCCTATTCCTACCCGAGCATGCGGCTCACCCTCGCGGAGAACGCCGAGAGGCTGGCGCGCTACTGCACGGTGCTGGGTGTCCCGCGACTGGATCTCGTCTGCCACAGCCTCGGCGGTGTCGTGGCGCTGCGCGCGCTGGAGCAGGTTCCCGCGCTGCCGGTCGGCCGTATCGTGCTCGCGGGGGTTCCTTTCCGCGGCAGCTACGCCGCGCGCCGCTTCGCGCGGTTGCCCGGCGGCCGTGCGGCTCTCGGGCGCAGCGTGCGCGAGTGGCTGGCCGAGGAGCGCGCCGCGCCCGGCGTCGCGCGCGAGGTCGGCGTCATCGCCGGCAGCAGGGCGCGGGGGCTCGGTCGCCTCGTCGCGCCCGGCATGCCACGTCCCTGCGATGGCGTCGTGAGCGTCGCCGAGACGGTGGTCCCGGGCATGCGCGATCACATCGTCCTCGATGTGTCGCACAGCGGCATGCTGTTTTCGGGCGCGGTCGCGCGGCAGGTGCGGGCGTTTCTGCGGGACGGGGCGTTTGCGAGGGATGAAGGCGGAAGGATGAAGGCGGCGGGATGAGGGACGAGGGCGGAGCGGCCGCGCGGGTAGTTGCCGTCATCGTCGCGGCGTCGGTCCTCGGCGGGTGCGCGAACGCGGGCTATTACCTCCAGTCGATCGGCGGTCAGTTCGAGATCTGGCGGCGCGAGCGGCCGATCGCGGACGTGATCCGCGACCCGGCCACCCCGGAAGCGCTGCGCGCGCGCCTGCGAACGGTGCTCGGGATTCGCGAGTTCGCGAGCCGCGAGCTCGCGCTCCCGGATAACGAGAGCTACCGGCGTTACGCCGATCTCGCAAGGCCGTACGCCGTGTGGAACGTCTTCGCGACGGCGGAGTTCTCGGTGGACCCGGAACAGTGGTGCTTTCCGGTCGCGGGCTGTGTGAGCTACCGCGGCTATTTCTCGCGGGAGGGCGCCGAGCGCTTCGCCGCCGAACTCGCGCGCGCGGGGCGGGACGTGTACGTGGGCCCCGTGCCGGCCTACTCGACGCTCGGGTGGTTCGCGGATCCGGTGCTGAATACCTTCGTGCATTACCCGGAGGCGGAACTTGCGCGCCTCGTGTTCCACGAGCTCGCCCACCAGGTGATTTACGTGCGGGACGACACCGCGTTCAACGAGTCCTTTGCCGTCGCGCTCGAGCGCGAGGGGGTGCGGCGCTGGCTCGAACGCGGCGCCGATCCGGCGAACTTCCGGGCGTTCGAGCGGACGCAGCGCATGCGGAGTGATTTCGCGCGGCTGGTGGTCCGGTACCGCGGCGAGCTGGCGCGGTTGTACCGCTCGGAGCTCGACGCCACGGCCATGCGCGCGCGCAAGCGCGAGATACTCGGCGCGCTCGAGACCGAGTACCGCCGCTCGCGCGACGGGGAGTGGGGCGGTTATGCCGGCTTCGACGGCTGGTTCGCGGGGCGGCTGAACAACGCCCAGCTCGCCTCGGTGGTGCTCTACGACCGGTGGGTGGCGGCCTTCTCGGCGCTGCTCGCGCGCGAGGGCGGCGACCTGGCGCGCTTCTACGCCGCGGCGCGCGAACTCGCCGCGCTGCCGAAGGCGGAGCGCGACGGCAGACTCGCGGGACTGCTGTCGCGACCCTGATCTATAATTTTCCCGAACGGAAGGTAGGGGAAAGACAAGGCGGAGGAAGCAATGAGGCTCACCAGCACCAGCTTTGCCGACGACCAGCGCATCCCGGAGGAGTTCGCGTTCTGCGTGCCCGATCCCGCCGAGCGCGTGAAGCTCGGATGCAACCGCAACCCGCAACTCGCCTGGGCCGGGCTGCCGGCGGGAACGAAGTCGCTGGCGCTCATCTGCCACGACCGTGACGTGCCGAGCAAGCCCGACGACGTGAACCAGGCAGGACGCACGATCCCCGCCGCGCTTCCACGCGTCGATTTCCACCATTGGGTGCTGGTGGACCTCGCGCCCGGGTCCGGCTCCCTCGCGGCCGGGGAATTCTCGGATGGCGTCACGGCGCGCGGCAAGCCCGGACCCGAGGGCCCGCGCGGCACGCGCCAGGGGATCAACGATTACACGAAGTGGTTCGCTTCCGACCGGAACATGGCGGGTGACTACCACGGCTACGACGGGCCCTGTCCGCCGTGGAACGACGAGATCCCGCATCATTACGTCTTCACGCTCTATGCGCTCGACGTCACGCGCTGCGGGGTTTCCGGCCGGTTCACCGGACCGGAGGTCCTCGCGGCGATCCGGGGCCACGTTCTCGGGCAGGCGGCGCTGACGGGAGTCTATGCGCTGAATCCCCGGGTAAGGATCTGAAGCGGGTCCGATCTCTCGCGTCCGCTCGCCGCCGTGGTGAAAACGCCGGCATCGTGAAGGGACAGACGGCAGCGCAGGTCGAGCGCAGGCGTGCCAACCTGCCGCGGCCGTCGTACCCCGAGGACCTGCCGGTCGTTGCACGGCGCGCCGAGATCGCCCGCGCGATCGCGGAGCACCCCGTCATCATCGTGTGCGGGGAGACCGGATCGGGCAAGACCACGCAGCTGCCGAAGATCTGCCTGGAACTCGGCCGCGGGGTTGCCGGCATGATCGGGCATACCCAGCCGCGACGGATCGCCGCGCGCACCGTCGCGGCGCGCATCGCCTCCGAGCTCGATTCCCCCCTCGGCCACGCGGTCGGCTACAAGGTGCGCTTCGCCGACAGGGTGTCGCCCGATACGTATGTCAAGGTGATGACCGACGGCATCCTGCTCGCCGAGACGCAGGGCGACCGGCTCCTGCATCGCTACGACACGATCATCATCGACGAGGCGCACGAGAGAAGCCTCAACATCGATTTCCTGCTGGGTTACGCGAAGGAACTCATCGCGGGCGGCAGGAACCGGCGCCCGGACCTGAAGTTGATCGTCACTTCCGCGACGATCGACGCCGGGCGTTTCTCGAGGCACTTCGGCGGCGCGCCGGTGATCGAGGTGTCGGGCCGCCTCTACCCGGTGGCGATTCGCTACCGGCCGCTGCGCGGCCGTCCCGCCCGCGCGCTTCCCCGGCAGGACGAGCGGGGAGCGCACGCCGCCCGCCGGGTCGCGCCGGAGAGCGGCGGGCAGGCGCCGATCGACGAAGACGAGGACATGATCGACGCCGTCCTCGACGCAACGGAAGACCTCGTGCGCCTGCCCGGCGGCGGCGACGTGCTGGTGTTCCTGCCCGGCGAGCGGGAGATTCGCGAGACCGCGGATGCCCTGCGCGGGCGCTCGCTGAAGGGAGCCGAGATCCTGCCGCTCTACGGGCGGCTCTCGCTGGAGGAGCAGCAGCGCATCTTCCGGCCCGGGGACGCGCGCCGCGTTGTCCTCGCCACCAACGTCGCGGAGACCTCGCTCACCGTGCCGGGCATCCGTTACGTCGTCGACACCGGGTTGGCGCGCGTCAACCGCTACAGTTACCGCAACAAGGTCGAGCAGCTCCTCACGGAGCCCGTATCGCGCGCGTCCGCCGATCAGCGCGCGGGGCGGTGCGGGCGCGTCGCCGCCGGCGTTTGCGTTCGGCTCTACTCCGAGGAAGACTACCGGGAGCGGCCGGAGTACACCGATCCGGAGATCCTCCGCTCGTCGCTCGCGGCGGTGATCCTGCGCATGAAGGCGCTGGGCCTCACCGCTGTCGAGCGCTTCCCGTTTCTCGACCCGCCGGCGCCGCGCATGATCGCCGACGGCTACCAGCTGCTCGCGGAACTGGGCGCGGTTGACGAAGGCAACCAGTTGACGCCGCTCGGCCGCCGTCTCGCGCGCTTCCCGATCGACCCGCGCATCGCGCGCATGATCCTCGCCGCCGGGGAGGAGAACTGCCTCGCGGAGATCCTGGTGATCGCGGCCGTGCTGGAGGTGGACGATCCGCGCGAGCGCCCGTTCGGAAAGGCGGAAGCGGCGGATCGCGCGCACGAGCGCTTCCGCGACGAGCAGTCGGACTTCGTGTCGTTACTCAGGCTGTGGGACTGGTTCGACGACGCCATCCGGCACCGCCAGTCGAACCGCAGGCTCGCGCAGGCGCTCTCGGAAGCCTTCCTCTCGCAGCGGCGCATGCGCGAGTGGCGGGACGTGCACAGGCAGCTTGCCGCGCTGGCAGGCGAGATGCGGATGCGCGTCAACGAGAAGCCCGCTTCCTACGAACAGGTGCACCGGGCGTTGATCGCGGGACTGCTCGGCAACATCGGCACGAAGGGCGAGGAGGCGGGGGAGTATCTCGGCCCGCGCGGCATCCGCTTTCACATCTTCCCGGGTTCGGGACTGCGCAGGAAGCAGCCGCGCTGGGTGCTGGCGGCGGAGCTCGTCGAAACGACGCGGCTCTACGCCCGCTGCGCGGCACGGATCGAGCCCGAGTGGATCGAAGCCGCCGCCGGTGCTCTCGTGAAGAAGCACTGGTTCGATCCACACTGGGAGAAGGAGCGCGCGATGGTGGCGGCCTACGAGCGCGTGACGCTCTATGGATTGACGCTCGTGCCGAGGCGGCGCGTCGCCTACGGGCCGATCAATCCGAAGGAGGCGCGTGAAGTCCTCATCCGCGGCGCCCTCGTTGCGGGCGAGTTCGACACCCGCGGGGCCTTTCTTGCGCACAACCAGCGGCTCGTGAAGGAAGTGGAGGCGCTCGAGCACAAGACGCGGCGCCGCGACGTGCTGGTGGGCGAGGAGGCGATCTTCGCCTTCTACGACGGCGTGGTGCCGGAGGGCATCGTGAACGGCGCCGATTTCGAAGCGTGGCGCGAGCAAGCCGAGCGCGCGAATCCGCGGCTCCTCCTGATGACTCGCGAGTACCTGATGCGGCACGCGGCGCTCGACGTGACCGAGGCGCAGTTTCCGGCGCGCGTACCCGCGGCCGGCGCGCAGCTCTCGCTCTCCTACCGGTTCGAGCCGGGCCACCCGATGGACGGTGTCACCGCGACCGTGCCGCTGCATCTCCTCAATCAGCTCGAGCCCCGGGAGTTCGAGTGGCTCGTGCCGGGGCTCATACGGGAGAAGGTCGCCGCGCTCTTCAAGGCGCTGCCGAAGGCGTTCCGGCGGCACTTGACGCCGCCGGCGCGGCACGTCACGGCGTTCCTGGCGCAGTCCGAGGGAGCGGGCGTCGAGGGTGGGGAAACGTTGACGAAGTCCATCCTGCGCTACGCGCAGCGCGCGGCGGGTGCGCCGGTTCCGGCCGATGCATTGGAGGGCGCCGGGCTGCCGCCGCATCTTCTCGTGAACTTCCGCGTGATCGACGAAGCCGGCCGCGAGCTTGCCATGGGGCGGGACCTGGCGGCGCTCAAGACCCGGCTCGGGCAGGCGGCGCAGCTCACCTTCGCCCGGGCGGAACCCGGCATCGAGAAGAGCGGCATCCGCGCGTGGGATTTCGGGGAGCTCCCGCCGTCGATCGCCTTCACGCGCGGCGGGCGGAAGCTCACGGGCTATCCCGCACTTGCGGACGAAGGCGGGAGCGTCGCGATCAGGCTGTTCGATACGGCCGCGGCGGCGGGCGCATCGATGCGCGCCGGCGTGCGGCGGTTGATGCGCCTCGTGTTGAAGGAGCAGATGAAGGGCCTGGAAAAGAATCTGCCGGGGCTCACGCAGGCGGCGTTGCAGTTGCGCGCGCTCGCGTCACCGGACGAGCTCACGGGCGATCTCGTCTCGGCCGTCGCGGATCGGGCCTTCATCGGCGAGGACGAGCTGCCGAGAAACGAGAAGGCGTTCGATGCGTTGAAGCAGCGTGCCCGCGCGCGTCTTCCGGCGGTGCGAGAGGCGGGATGTCGCCTCGTCGCGGTCATCGCCGGGGAATGGCAGCGGACGCAGCAACGGCTCGCGGCGGCGCAGAAGGCGCTGCCGCAGGCCGTCGCCGACATCCGCAGCCAGGTCTCGCGTCTCGTCTACAAGGGGTTTCTCTCGGCGACGCCGTGGGAGCGCCTGAACGATCTGCCGCGCTACCTCAAGGCGGCGCAGCGGCGCCTCGACAAGTACCCGAACGATCCGGAGCGCGACGCGCGCCACGCGGGCGATGTAAACGCGATGTGGAAGCGCTGCGAGGAGCGGGCGGCGAAGCTCGCGCGCGCGGGCGAGCGCGATCCGCGGCTGGAGGATTTCCGCTGGCGCATCGAGGAGCTGCGCGTTTCGCTCTGGGCGCAGGAGCTGAAGACGCCGTACCCCGTTTCGTTCAAGCGCCTCGACCGGCTGTGGCGGGAGATCGCGGGGTGATCCGACTGTCCGGCCGCGAGAGTCCAGTGCAGCCACGGAAGCACCCGGAAGGCACGGCTGCAGAAATGAATTCCCCTCCATCCGGGAGGGGCGGCGCAAAGCGGCGGGGGAGGGGAGCTCCGTCAAAGCCTCGCCTATGATGCGGGGGACGGCATGTGTCCGGCAACCTACCGCTTGATGAACGATGTGCCGGTGGGACCCACACCGGCCTCCTGATAGATCGCATCAACGTCCCTGGCCCAGACATAGTGGGGAACGTTGGCGGGGGCGACGAACAGCGCCCCGGCTGGAATCGCAACGAGCTTCGTCTCGTCGAAGGTCTCGCCGAACCCGACGTAGATAGTGCCGGCCAACACCGTGCTGTTCCGGTCGTCAGGATGCGCGTGCGGCGGGATTCTTGCTCCAGCTGCAAGCTTGACGCGAATAATGTAAGGCCCGGGTTTCTGCTCGGCGCCGAGAATCCATGCTGCTTGCAACCCGGCGACGTTCGGCGGACTCACCCAGCGAATGTTGTCGGGGAGAACAGGAACCGGTGCATTGCTCTGGGCGAGTGTGACCGTGGAGAAGAAGCTGCCGATGAGTGCAATGACTGCGATACGGTGCGGCATGGCGTGCCTTTATCCAATTGCGAGGCGGCGATCACCCCCCTCGAGCCAGACATTGCGTCCGCGGTGCCGCAATGAATCATGACGCCCAACGTGCAGTTAACCCCCGGGCCGCCTTTGGCCCGTCTGCGGGTGTTAACGATCATGATGAAAGAGAAGAGATCGCCAAAACTGGCCGGGAGTTTCTGGCCGGCAGTGCTCGTGCGCCTGTACGGTGGCACGTTCCGGAGTTCGGCCACGCTCATCACCATTCCATCCTGCGGGGTACCGCTGACAGCGGATTGGAAATCAGTTCTGGTGGCGTTACAAATCCTCTGGCGTCAATCCCGTCCGCTTGGCAATTCGCGCGAGCATTCGCGGGCCGATTTCCTCGCCGTCATGAAACGCAAAAACCACGTCGGGCCAGCCGGGACGTGAAAGAGTCTTGTGTGATCCGGACTGACGTTTGAGCGTCCAGCCAATCCGAAAGAGTGCAGAAAGAACACGGCGGGCCTTCGACGAAGGCCATGAGGTCATGCGGCCGGGACTGCGATCGAAATGGACTGAGGTCCGGCTTCGTTGTTCTCGAGGCGTTCGGCCAGCACCCGCAATGCCAGAACTTCCGCCTTCGCCATTGCCTCAGCGGCAGTCGCACCGTATGCGAGAACACCCGGCAATTCAGGGACTTCCGCAAGCCAGCGCCCGTCCTCTTCGCGCTCGTGTTCGATGGTGAAATTCATGTGCCACCTCGGATAGTCGGCGTCAATTCTACCCGGTTGTGTTCTTGCCACCCAACGTGCCCGGCTAACGCGCCGCGCGCTTGCGGGTGGTCGCGGTTGAGCCGGTGGTTATCCAATGGCAAATGCGGAATGATGAATGAGCCCAACCCGCCTGTTACGCACGCTCCCCTCCCCGTGGAGGGGAGATGCAACGGCGGGCGAACGTCCGCTGCGATGCAGTTCAATGGCGCGGTGGCTTAGAGCAGAGCGCGGCCGGCAGCGGCGTGCCAATGCCGAAATCCCGCGCGCGCAGTTTGTGATTCCCCGGCACCGCTCGCTTGTGTAGCATCCCGGAGCGAAACGGAACGCGTACCTGTTTCCATCTCGCGCTACCGGCGGAGGAACACATGAGCGGTGTCAAGGCGGGAATCATGGTGGGCAATCAGCATTTCGAGGGCGTCGACATGGTGAGCGCCCTGGAGGAGCAGATCACCATGGTGCGGCTTGCCCGGGACCGGGGCTGGGACGGTTTCTTCTGCGGGCAGCACTACCTGAACGAGGGCGGGAACCAGGGGCTGCAGATGGTCCCGTACCTCGCGCGCCTCGCCGCCGATGCCGGCGACATGACGCTCGGGGTGGGGCTGCTGCTGCTGCCGCTGCACAACCCCGTCTACACGGCGGAAACGATCGCCACGCTGGACGTGATTTCCCGCGGCAACATGATCTTCGGCGTGGGGCTGGGCTACCGGAGCGCCGAGTTCGAGGCATTCGGCGTTCGCAAAGGGGAGCGGGTACGGCGTTTCGCGGAATGTCTTTCCGTCGCAAAGCGGCTCTGGACCGAGGACCGGGTGAGCTACGAGAGCGAAACGTGCGTTCTGCGCGACGCCCACCTGTCGCTCAGGTGCGTGCAGAAGCCGCACCCGCCTATCTGGTTCGCCGCCAAGCACGCCAACGCCATCCGGCGCGCGGCCCAGCTGGGGGACTGCCTCTACCACAGCCCCAAGGCGACGCTTGCCATCCACAAGGCGCGGCTCGCGCTCTACAGGGAAGAACTGCGCAAGGCCGGCAGGCCCCTGCCGAAGGAGAACCCCTGCCGCATCGAGATCTACTGCGCGAAAAGCCGCGCCGCGGCGATGGAGCTGGGCGCGCCGTACATGGCGGAAAAGTACAAGGCCTACGCCCGCTGGGAGAGGGACAAGGCCATGCCGGATGACGAGCGGATCGACAAGTCCTTCGACGATCTGGTCAGGGACCGGTTCGTGATCGGCTCCCCGGAGGACTGCTGGAATCAGCTCGAACCGTACGTGACCGAACTGGGCGTGACCTACTTCGTGTTCCGCACGCACTTCCTCGGCATGCCTCTCTCCAGCGCCCTCGCCAGCCTGCGCCTGATATCCGGGGAGCTGCTGCCGGCCCTGCGCCGCGCCCGGCCGACCCCGCTGGAGAGAGCGGGCGCCGGCTGATCACTCGAACCGGATCCCGGTTTCCTTCCGGATGCGGACCCATCTCGCGTAATCGTCCTGCAACCGCCGGGTGAATTCCTCGGCACTGTTGGCGCCCACCTCGGCGCCGAGCTTCTCGAACGCCGCGCGCGTGCGCGGCTGCGCGAGGACGGCATCGACCGCATCGCGCAGCTTCGTGACGGTTTCACCGGGCGTCGCGGCCGGTCTCGCGAGCGTCGTCCACGTCGAGTAATCGTAGCCCCGCAGTCCCGACTCGTCGATCGTCGGCACCGCGGGCAGGAACTGCGAGCGCAGTGGAGTCGTCACCGCGAGCGCGCGAAGCTTCCCGGCCCGGATGTGCGGTCCCGACGAAGTGATCTGGTCGAACGACAGGTGGATCTGCCCGGTGAGGATGGCGACCGACGCGGCGGCGCCGCCCTTGTAGGGCACGTGCGTGAACTTCACCCGCGCCATCGACTGGAACAGTTCGCCCATGAGGTGCGTGCCGGAGCCCTGGCCCGCCGATCCCATCAGGATCTCGCCCGGACGCGCCCGGGCGAACGCGATCAAGTCCTTGACGCCGCGCACGGGCATCGAGGGGTGAACGGCAAGCATGCTCGACACGAGCGAGATGCGCGACGTGTAGACGAAGTCGCGCAGCGGGTGGTACTCGATGCCGTCCTGAAATACCGGCTGCGATACGAGCGTGCCGGGCGCGCCGAGCATGACCGTGTAGCCGTCGGGCAGCGACTTGGCGGCGAGTGTGGCACCGATCCTGCCGCCCGCCCCGGCGCGGTTCTCGACGACCACGGGCTGGCCCAGCGCCTCCGTCAGTCCGGGCGCGACGATCCGCGCCGTGATGTCGATATTTCCGCCGGGAGCGAACGGGACGACGATGCGCACCGGCTTGGACGGATAGCCCTGGCAGCAGGCGTACGCGGGCGCAACAAGAAGCAATCCGCCCGTCACGAGCGACAATGGCCTGGTCATGGCGTCCTCCCCGGGAACTCATCCGGTGAACGACGGGAATGTGTGCCCTGTGCGGCGTGGAGGTCAAGCACCGCGCGTGTGGAGGAGCGCCGCTGAACGCGGCGGTGCAGCCCGCGCGCACCGTCTGCGGCCGGCCAGGCCGGAACACATCGTGTCGCATTCGTTAGAATCGGTTTTTCGCGGGCTTGCCGAGGCAGCACAGGCGGCTTGCCGCGCTTTCCAGCGGAGAGTTCATGGCGGAACGGCCAACCACCCCGGGACGCACTTCGACGATCACCCGCCAGCCGGCCGACCTCGTGCTCGAAAACGGGAACGTGATTACCGTCGACCCGGCGTTCTCCATCGCGCGGTCGATCGCCATCGCCGGAGATCGCATCCTGGCCGTGGGCCCGGACGCGGCGGTACGCTTGCACGTCGCGCCCTGGACGCGCGTCGTGGACCTGGGGGGCAGGACGGTGATTCCGGGCCTGATCGACGGCCACGCCCATATGGATCGCGAGGGCCTGAAGAGCGTCTACCCGCCGCTTGGCCGGGTACGCTCGATCCGCGACATCCAGGACCGGATCGCGGAGCTCGCGCGCGAGCGCGAGCCCGGGGAGTGGATCGTCACCATGCCGATCGGCGATCCACCCTATTACTTCGACGTGCCCGGAATCCTCGCCGAGCGGCGGTGGCCCACCCGCGTGGAACTCGATGCGGCCGCGCCCCGCAATCCCGTGTTCATCCGCCCCATCTGGGGTTTCTGGCGCCACGCGCCGCCGCTCGTGGCGTGCGCCAACACCGAGGCGTTGCGCCGGGCCGGCATCACGCGCGATACCGCATCGCCCATCCCGGAACTGACGATCGAGAAGGATGCCGCCGGCGAGCCGACCGGCGTCTTCGTCGAGGACGGGATGCAGCCGAGCGCGGAGCTCCTCTGGTTCCGGAAGGCGACCGGGTTCAGCCGCGCCGATCGCGCCCGCACGCTGCCGCTCGCGGCGCGTGCGTATCACGCCTTCGGAACGACCAGCGTGTTCGAGGAGCACGGCGTCGCGAACGAACTCCTCCGTGCCTACAAGGATGCCCGCCGGGACGGCACGCTCACCATGCGGGCGTCGCTCGCGTTCAGCCCGAACTGGAAGGCGGCCGGTGGCGCGCCGCTCGCTCCTTTCGTCGAGGCGTGGGCCGGATGGCTCGGTGAGCCGGGACCCGGCGACGACTGGCTGAAGCTGACGGGGCTCTACGTCAACATCAACCACACCCGGGCGGACGACATCCGCGCCGGCACGACGCCCGACACCGGCTGGGCCGGCTTCAACTACGACACGGGCATGCCGCGGGAACGGCTGAAGGAGCTGCTGCTCGCCTGCGCCGCGCACGACATCCGGGCGATCGCCAACGCGCACGTGACACCCGGCGTGATCGATCTCTTCGACGAAGTGGACCGCGCCATCCCGCTCGCGGGGCGCCGCTGGGTCGTCGGCCACGTCAGCACGCTCTCGGCGCGCGACATCGAGAGAATCGCGCGCATGGGGCTCGCGTTGAGCACGCACACCAACAGCTTCATCTACAAGAAGGGCGAGCTGATGAAGCGCCAGCTCCCGCCGGAGCGGCACGGCGAGATCACGCCGATGCGCGATCTCCTCGCCGCCGGCGTCAAGGTGGGGCTCGCCACCGACAACGTGCCGGTGTCGCTTTTCTGGCCGATCTGGCAGGTGGTCGCGCGGCGGAGCGTGACGGAGGACCCCGTCGCGCCGGAGCAGGCGATCGGCCGCGCCGATGCGCTGCGCTGCGCCACCACGCATTGCGCCTTTCTCACCTTCGACGAGGATCGAAAGGGCACGCTCGAACCGGGCAGGCTCGCGGACCTCGCGGTGCTGAACGACGATCCGCTCACCGTCGCCGAGCCCGGGCTGCGGGAGCTGCACGCGCTGATGACCATGGTGGGCGGCAGGATCGTCCACGAGACCGCGGGCTGGTCCCGCTGACAGGAGGAATATCATGATCCACGCAGCAGTCGCCACGCTCGTTGCCGGGCTGACCGGGCTCCTGCCCGCGCCGGCCCGCGCCGCCGACGCGTATCCGTCGAAAACGGTCCGCTTCATCGTGCCGTTCACGCCCTCGGGTCCGGTGGACATGCTGGCGCGGCTCGTCGGCGGCGAGTTGTCGAAATCGCTCGGCCAGCAGTTCGTGGTGGAGAACCGGCCCGGCGCGAACGGCATCGTCGGCACCGAGCTTGCGGCAAGAGCGACGCCGGACGGGTACACCCTCCTCCTCGGAAACGTCGGTCCGATCGCCGTCAACGTGAGCCTCTACAAGAAGCTCGCCTACGATCCCGTGAGGGACTTCGCGCCGATCGCGATGGTCGCGCGCTCGCCGCAGGTACTGGTGGCGCACCCTTCCCTGCCGGCTTCCTCCATCAGGCAGTTGATCGATCTCGCGAAATCGAGACCGGGGCAGTTGCACTATGGCAGCCCGGGAGTCGGCTCCGGGCCACAACTTACCATGGAGCTGTTCAAGGAGACGGCCGGCAAGCTCGACATCGTGCATGTTCCCTACAAGGGCATCGCGCCGGCGCTGACCGACGCGCTGGGCGGGCAGATATCGCTGGTGATCACCAATGTCGTCCCGGTGCAGAACATGATCGCGACCGGACGACTGAAGCCACTGGCGGTCACGAGCAGGGAGCGCTCGCCGATCCTGCCGCGGGTGCCGACCATGATCGAGTCCGGCCTCGCCGGGTTCGAAGCGATCGGCTGGTTCGGCGTGCTGGCCCCGGCCGGCACGCCCGGGGAGATCGTCGCGAAGCTCAATCAGGAGATCGGCCGCGCGCAGGGACTGCCGGCTTTCCGGGATCAACTCGCCGCGCTCGGGTCGGAGGCGTGGCGCATGACGCCCGAGGCGTTCGGGGCCCTCATCCGGAGCGACGTGGAGAAATGGCGGAAGTTCCTGCGCGAGAGCAAGCTGAGTCTCGACTGAACGAGAAGAGGAAACCGGATGAAAATAGCGCGATTCAGCGTCGACGGCTGGGAGAGTTACGGACGGGTGGAAGGCGACCGCGTCCGGGTGATCCAGGGCGACATCTTCGGGGAACACAAGGAAACCCGCGAGTCCTATCCGCTCGACAGGGTGAAACTCCTGCCTCCGACGCGGCCCACCACCTTCTGGGTTACGCGGCGCACATCGCGCACCAGGAGGTGGCCCTCGACGCCGAGCGCATCAAGCGCGAATCGCAGGGGTTCCGGCCCTGGCACAAGGGCGCCCACTGCATCGTCGGGCAGGACGACCCGATCGTGATTCCCGCCGATGCCGACTACGTGCACTACGAGGGCGAACTCGTCATCGTCATCGGACGGCCCGCCCGCAGGATCACGCCGGAGGAGGCGCCCCACTTCATCCTCGGCTACACCATCGGCAACGACGTGAGCAGCGAGGGCTCGTGGCACCCGGACATCTCCAACTGGCGCAAGAAGGGCAGCGACACATTCGGCCCGGTGGGACCGTGGATCGAGACCGAGGTGACGGATCCCCACGACCTGCGGATCATCACCCGGCTGAACGGCAAGGAGCGCGACCGGGGCAGCACTTCCGGCATGGTCCACAACTGCTACGCCATCGTGAGCGGCATCAGCAAGTACGTGACCCTGCGTCCCGGCGACATCATCCTCACCGGCGCGCCGGGGGCGGTGGAGAGAATCAACCCGGGCGACGTGGTGGAGGTGGAGATTCCCGGTGTCGGCGTCCTGCGGAATCCGGTGGTCGCGGAGTCTTAGCGGCGGCGGCCGCCGGCGTTGGACGCGGTGGCCTTGCGCGAAACCCGCGGTTCGGTGCGAGCTTTCGAATTGGGTCATCTTCCGGAGGACCATAGTCGGTATTTCCTGCCCGGCGGGCGGGAACTCCCGATCGACAAGATCCTGTCGGTCGAAGGTGGGCGTTACCCCGAGGCTGTAGCAAGAGCGCGGGAGTACATGGTAGCGGCGGCGACGGGCGAGCGCCCGAAGCGAGCGCCGATCTTGGTACGAGCAAACCCGGACGGGACCTATACCGTGCTGGACGGAAAAGCAACGCTTACGGTCGCTCGTGCCGAGGGTTGGAAGACCATGCCCGCGAAAATCGAAAACAACGACCGAAAACTGGAGATGGTGGACAACCCGCAATATCCTGACGACAGGCAGCGCACCGCCGTTACATCGCGCCTGGCTCCCCTCGACTTCCGGCCGGCCTCGGGATCGGACCCAGCTATGCCCACCTCCGGGGACGCCGACGGTGTCAGACACCGCCGGCTGCGACAGCGGAGGCGGGAGGCGGGGGCGGGCTGGCGGGCCACTCCTCAAGACAACTGACGGCGACCCGGGAAGACACGGTGGTTGAAGCTGGCGCCCCGCCAACGCATCGCCCACCCCGCCGCTTTGCGTCCACCCCCGTGGAGGGGAATCTGGTTACAGAGCACGCGCATTCGCGTTGCTCGTCATGTCGTATGGGGCCGATGGTGTCAGAAACCGTACGCCGCAACCAATTTCGCACCGAGGGCCAGCGCCTTCACAATGTCGCTGCCGCTGCAGATGCCGCGTTGATTCCGGGCGACTGATGTCGGGCGGGAATCGGGTTCGAATGTCCCGATCATTTCCGGCGAATGCCGATGACACGACCGATTTCCGCTGGCCGCGGGCGGAGCGAATGCGCGTCGCGCAGGGCTCGCAGGCGCGCAAGCCTGTCCTCGGGCCAGGCCGCGCTGCGCCGCGTTGTCATGTCGATGCACATCGAGAGCGATTCCGAGGTGGCCGCGAGCCAGCGCTCGCGCGCATGAAGCATGGTCATGAAGTAATGAGCGCGCTTCACGTCGAAGTCGATCAACTGGAAAGTGAAATCAACCGAGTCGCCCTCGCGCAGCTCGCGCCGGTAGGTCACGTGCGTTTCCAGCGCAAACGAGCTGCGGCCGGTTGCCTCGATGCTCGCGGAACCCAGGCCGAGCATATCCCAGGCGAGGTCCAGAGCCTTGTCGAAGAGCACGGAGTAGTAGCCGACGTTCATATGCCCGTTGGAGTCGATGTATTCCGGCAGCACGACAAATCCGGAATAGCGGATGCCATCGACGGCTTGCACGATGTCGGAAGGCGGCAAAGTGGCGTTCTCGCGGGAGGAACAGTCGTTCGGGTCCTTTACTCTACATCAGGGGATCTCGCTGCAGCATCGATATCACGGGCCGCGGTGTAGCGGCAGGGGCGAATACGCGGGCGAGGCCTGCCGTGTGCGGGATTGACTGCGGCAATGCTCACAGCCGCAGCGTGCCCAGCCAGTAGCGACGCGCAAGCAGCATCGCGAGGAGCCCCTGCGCCGCGAGCGCGATCGTCGCCGCACGCGGCGTGAGCACCTCGACGAGCAGCCCCAGGTAGAGAAAGCCGATCGGCGCCGTGCCGATGCACACCGACACGAGACCGAGGAGGCGCGCGCGCATCGCGACGGGCGCGCCGCGGTAGACGAGCGTCGATTGCATGACGGCGAATCCGGCGTTGGATGCGCCGGCGAGAAAGAGGGCAGCCGCCGCCGCCGGCACGACCGGAGCGCAGGCGAACAGCATCAGCATGAGAAGGTAGAGCCCGACGCCGCCGACGAAGATGCGCCCGTACCACGCGGCGCGCGCCAGCGTTCCGACGAGCAGCGCGCCGATGAGGCCGCCGAGCCCGTCGCTGCTGGCGAGAAAGCCCACGCCCTTCGGCCCCAGCCCGAGGTGATCGGTGCTGATCACCGGCACCATGCTCAACGCGGGCCAGCCGAAGACGTTGAAGATGACGGTCATCACGAAGACGCCCGTCAGACGCCCGTTGCCGCGCAGCCACGCGAGACCTTCGCGTATGCTGGCGATGAACGAAGCGTGCCCGGCATCGGGGCTGCGCCGGCGCAGGCCGACGCGAAGTGCCGCGACGAGAGCCGACGCGTAGAGGGCGAGGCTCGACCAGAACACGGCCGCGATGCCGTACTCCGCCAGCAGCACTCCGCTCAGCATCGGCCCGAGCACGCGCGAAGCGTTGTTCGTGGCGGCATCGATCGCCAGCGCCGATCCGACGCGCTCCGCGCCGACGGCATCCCCGATCATCATCCGGCGCACGGGTTGATCGGAGGCCCAGGCGATGCCGCTCACGAAGCTCGCGACGAACAGATGCCAGACCGCGATCGCGTCGAGGCTCGCCAGGATCGCCAGTGCGAGCGTGACGACTATCGGCGTCGCGACCACCAGCACGAGCGCTCGCCGCCGGTCGGCCCGGTCCGCCGCCGCGCCGATCAGCGCGCCGAAGAGACTCATCGGCAGCATGCGCAGCATGGTGAGCATCGCCACCACGAAAGCCGATCCGGTCAGCCGGTAGGCGAAGAGCGCCAGCGCCAGCATCTCCAGCCAGCGCACGACGCTCATCGCCAGCCCCACGAACCAGAGGCGGCGGAAATCGGCGATGAAGAAGATCTGTGCTGGCAGTGGCGCCGGACCCCGGTGGACCGATACGCGAGACTGGATCGGACCGATCGATCGCCGGTTCCCGTCCCGAAGCTCGCGCTACCAGTGCGGGCGCGAGAAGGGCCAGCGCCCGCGCCAGTACTGGATGGTGAGGTAGCCGCCCAGCATGCCGCCGAGGTGCGCGAAGTGGGCAACCCCCTGCTGGGTTCCCGTGACGCCGAGATACAGTTCGATCATCCCGTAGAGAATCACGAAAAGCCATGCCGGCATCGGGATCGGCGGGATGAGCAGCATGATGATGCGGCGGGGGAAGTAGAGCGCGAAGGCGAGCAGCAGGCCGAACACGCCCCCGGAGGCGCCGACCGTGGGATAGGGAGGACTGCCGGCAAGGGCGGAGACCACGAGCTGGGCAAACGCCGCGGTCAGCACCGATGTGAGGTAGTAATTGAGGTAGCGTCGCGGACCGCAGACGCGCTCGATGTCGGAGCCGAACATGTAGAGCGCCAGCATGTTGAAGAAGAGGTGGAACAGGCTCCCGTGCAGGAAGCTGTAGGTCACGATCTGCCAGGGCGCGAAACCGGGCCCCAGAGGCCACAGCGCGAAGAGCTCGAGGAGCACGTTGTCGGCGAACGCCTGCGCGAGGAAGAGCGCGACGTTGGCGATGATGAGCGCGCGCGTGACCGGCGGGATCGGCTGCATCGTGCGCCCTGCGCTCAGGCGGCGGCAAGCACGGGTGGCAGTTGCGGCGTCAGGCGGGCGCGCTCCCCGGCGGCCGCGCCGACCAGCGCATAGCCGAGCAGCCGGCCTCCCGCATCGACGAAAAGCGCCTTCACGCCGTCTTCTTCCCGCGTAACCCGCCATTCGCCCGCCGCGCCGGCGGCCGGGGGCGATACGATGGCCGGGCAGACGCGGGTCTTCACGAGCACCGGCATGGCCGGGTACTCGACGGGGGCGGGTTTGCCCGAGAGCGTCCCGGCGAGGGCGCGCGAGGCGTGGCCGATGGGCATGACGAAGGGCAGCACCAGGCCTTGGACCTCCGCGCAGTCGCCGAGGGCGTAGACGTCCGGCGCGCTCGAACGGAGGTAACGGTCAACGGCGATGCCGCGCCCGACGTCGATGCCCGCAGCCCGCGCGAGAGTGGTTTCGGGCCGCAACCCGATCGCCGAGAGGACGATGTCGGCGCGAAGCACGGTGCCCCCTGCCAGGGTCACCGCGAGCGCATCCCCGTCGCCGTCCACCGCGGCGACGCTCGTGCCGAGATGCCAGCCGACTCCCGCCGCGCCAAGCCGATCGCGGAGCATCGCCGCCGCCTCCGGAGGAAGGAGACGCGGCAGCGGCTGCGCCGCGACGTCGATCAATTCGACCTTGAAGCCGGCGCCCGTGAGGTCGTTGGCGAACTCGCAGCCGATGAGTCCCGCGCCGATGATCGCAACCGAGTGCTTCCCGGCGACGAGCGCGCGAAAGCGCGCGTAATCATCGAGGCTGTTCACCGTCACCACGCGGTCCGCGGCGCTGCCCGCGAGCGGCACGCGGACCTGGTTCGCGCCGACCGCCAGCACGAGCCGGGAGTACTCCAGGGCTTCGTCGCCGATCCGCACGCGGTGCGCCTGCGGCTCGACGGCCGTGACGCGGGTTCGCGCTCGCACGATCGCCTTCAATTGCGCCGCCATCGCTTCCGCCGCGCCGTTCGGCAGTGTCGCGGGCGTCCTGCCCGTGCCGAACGCCTCCGAAAGCGCGGGCTTGGTGTAGAACTCGCCGCCGTCGGCGGACACGATGACGAGGGGAGTCCCGGTGTCGACGCGCCGCAGCGCTCGCGCGGCGCCGTAGCCCGCGAGCCCGGTGCCGACGATGATGATGGGAGCCATGTCAGGGCGCATGGTAACCTGAACCCGCCGGCTCATGGCGCGCGCGCGCGTGCCGGCAAGACGGGATAGCGCCGAGCGCGTGAGAGCGGAATGGCAGGAGCGCGTAACGCGCGTGGACGCGGATCCCGGACGCTCGCCCGGGTACCGGGTGCGCACGGGCGAGCGGCGGCTCGCGGCGAGTCGATGCCGAAGGATGGACTTCCTTGCGCCGCGCCGAGGGCATCCGCTATCGTTCGGTGCTGGCTCGACAGAGGCGAGGACACATGGCAAGCGGCAAGCGCGGCATGCGCAAGGGACTCACGGCGTACGGGGACCGGGAATTCTCGCTCTTCCTGCGCAAGGCCTTCATCAAGGCGATGGGCTATTCCGACGATGCGCTCGAGCGCCCCATCATCGGCATCACGAATACCTACAGCGGCTTCAATGCCTGCCACCGCAACGTGCCGGAGCTGATCGAGGCGGTCAAGCGGGGCGTCATGCTCGCGGGCGGCATGGCGGTGGACTTCCCGACGATCTCGCTCCACGAATCCTTCGCGTACCCGACCAGCATGTATCTTCGCAACCTCATGTCGGTCGACACGGAGGAGATGATCCGGGGGCTGCCGCTCGATGCGGTGGTGCTGATCGGCGGTTGCGACAAGACGGTGCCCGCGCTCCTCATGGGCGCGGCGAGCGCGAACGTGCCGGCGATTCTCATGGTGACCGGCCCGATGATCACCGGGGACTACCACGGCGAGCGGTTGGGCGCTTGCACCGACTGCCGGCGGTTGTGGGCGAAGTTCCGCGCGAAGGAACTCGGCGAGCGCGAGATCAACGAGATCGAGGGCAGGCTCGCGCCCTCCGCCGGCACCTGCATGGTGATGGGCACGGCGAGCACCATGGCGCTCGTCACCGAGGCGATGGGCATGATGCTGCCGGGCGGCGCGTGCATTCCCGCGGTGATGGCCGAGCGCATCCGCAACGCGGAGGCGAGCGGCGCGCGCGCCGTGGCGATCGCCGCGGAGCGGCTGACCCCGGCGCGGATCATGACGCCCGCGGCGTTCGAGAACGCGCTGCGGATGCTGCTCGCCGTGGGCGGCTCGACCAACGCGATCGTTCACCTGACGGCCATGGCGGGACGGCTCGGCATGCGGATGGATCTCGACGCGTTCGACCGCATGGGCCATCGCACGCCGGTGCTGGTCGATCTCAAGCCCACGGGGCAGCACTACATGGAAGACCTCTACAAGGCGGGGGGCGCGACGACCATCCTGCGCGAGCTGAAGCCGCTGCTGAACCTCGGGGCGCCGACGGTCACGGGGAAGACACTCGGCGAGAACATCGACGCCGCGCCGCCGTCGTTCCCGCAGCAGGTGGTGCGACCTTTCGGCAAGCCGGTCTTCAGGGAGGGCGGCATCGCGGTCCTGCGCGGCAACCTCGCCCCCGGCGGAGCGATCATCAAGCAGTCGGCGATGGACCCGAAGCTCGCGCACCATGAGGGCAGGGCGGTCGTGTTCGAGTCGCTCGATGACCTCGCGAACCGCGTGGACGACCCGAAGCTCGACGTGAGGGCCGACGACGTGCTGGTACTGAAGAGCGCGGGGCCGAAGGGCGCGCCCGGCATGCCCGAGGCGGGCTACATCCCGATCCCGAGGAAGCTCGCGCGAAAGGGCGTGAAGGACATGGTGCGCATTTCGGATGCGCGCATGAGCGGCACCGCGTTCGGCGCCATCGTGCTGCACGTCACGCCGGAGTCCGCCCTCGGCGGGCCGCTCGCGCTCGTGAAAAACGGTGATCGCATCCGGTTGGACGTACCCTCGCGCAGGCTGGAATTGCGGGTGAGCGCGGCGGAATTGAAGGCGCGGCGGAAGAAATGGAAGGCTCCCCCGCTGCGCGCGGAAGACTCGCGCGGTTACCGCAAGCTCTTTCTCGGCTCGGTCACGCAGGCCGACCGGGGTTGCGACTTCGACTTCCTGACCGCGCCCTCGCGCACCGTCATTCCACGGAAGCCCTGAGGGACACTCCGGGCAGCGGTCATGCCCGTGCCCGCGGGCATCGAGAAGCGCCTGGCGCTACCGGGTTCCTGCCTTCACGGGAACGGCGAAACCAGGGTTGCCCGGCGTTTCCGAGGAAGCGCGCCGGGGCGCCTGCCCCGGCGCTCCGCGCCCCTACTTCGCGCCTTCCGCCTTGTAGCTGAACTTCTGCGTGCCGACGGAAAGATCCGCCATCGCGCCCGAGTTCGAGTGGGCGAACACGACGACGCCTTCCCGGTAGTTCGCCGCCTTCGCCGCGCCCTGCGCGAGGATGACGGCCGAGGCGTTCGCCGTGAACTCGAACTTGTTCTGCTTGAAGCGGTCGAGCGCGGCCTGGTTCTGGAAGAAGATGATCTGGCTGAAGTCCTGGATGCCGGCGGAAAGCCCGATCGTCGCGACCACCACGGATGCGGTGCCGGTCAGCTTTCCCTTGTCGTATACCTCGCCCTCCCCCTGCCCGCCGACGATGATGAAGCCCATCTTGCCGATGCGCGGAAACACCACGTAGCCGGCCGAGTCCTTGAAGAACCGCTCGATGCCGGCGTCGATCTTGCGGTAGCGGGCGATCGTGTCCTGCGTCTCCTTGCCGAGGAGCTTGCGATACTCGGCCGGCGACATCGCGCCCTGCTGCGCGCTCGTCATGGCGGGCGCCGCCGCGCAGGCGAGAACGGCGGCGATCTGGAATGCGAGCATGCGAAATTTCATGGTGTTCCTCCGGTGGCTGGGAAAAAAGAAGTGTTGCACATTCGGGCGGCCCGGACAACGCCGTCGCGCCCGCGCCGCCCGCACTCCTGGAACGCGTGCCGTGTCAGGGGGATTCCTCGTCCGGCGCCCCGCCGGCCGCGGCGAGGTCTTCCTGCCGGATCTTTTCCGCGTTGAACTTCGCGGCGCGCTGGATCATGGTGGCGAGCACCTCCTCGAGCGGCGGAGGATCGCCCTTCACCCAGCGCAGCGGGTTCACGCGGGCGACCACGAAGGCGCGGAGGTAAGGACTCACGAGGCCCCGCGATCGCAGCTTCGCCACCGCGCCGGCGACGTGCTCGTCGAGCCGGAACAGCAGGTCGGCGCGCTTCTCGTGCGACTGGAGCGCCTTCTTCAGCGGATTCTCCGAGAAGGTCGTGAGCCGCCGCAGGATGGACGAGTAGGCGCCGCCGGCGAAGTTTCCCTTCCTCTCGTAGCAGAGCCCCAGCGTGACGAACGCCGCTTCCTCCAGGTAGAACGCGAAGGCGCCCTCGGGACGAGCGTCGTCCTCCTCGATCAACCCCCGGTAGATGCGGATCGCTTCCAGCGAGCGCTCGCGCAGGTTGTGCGCCTTCTCGGTATTCAGTGCCAGGATCTGCCAAGCGATCTCGCGGTCCGGGACGACGAGCGCCATGATGGACTTCGCGCCGAGACGCCGCATCGCCGCCAGCCGGTGCCGGCCGTTGGGCGTCCAGAATCCCTCCTTCGGCGCGGTGATCGCGATTACCGGATCGAGGAACATCCCGGTCTTGTCGAGCACGCCCGCGAGCTTCCTGTGGTGCGCTTCCGACAGATCGCGCTGGAACGGCGTCGGTTCGACCTTGCCGATCGGGAGCGCGGCGAAGAGGACCGGGTGCCCGCCCAGCGGTTCCCGGTAGCGCGCGAGCACCGCGCCGCCTTCATCCTCGACACGGCGTGCGAGCTCGGTGACCGGGGCGGGGGCGTCCTCCAGCCGGCAGTCGGGGGGCAGGATGCCGCGCGATCCCGCCGCCGCCTTCTTCGGCGTGCGCCGGGCCGGCGCGCGGCTGCGCCCGCCCGTGGACTTACCCGTGGCAGCCTTGGCCATTTGCTTCGCTCCGATCACCCGGGAACGGCGACCGAGCCGCCGATCTACGCCGGTGAACGCCGATCAGCGCCGCGGAATGCAGGCGGTGCATTACGCTCTCGGTATCGACTTGTCCGGATCCACGAACGGCTTCTCGACGACCCTCGCCCTGCGCTCGCCTGATCCGGGAATTTCCACGTCGAGCTCCGAATGCAATGCCGCGAGAGGAGCCGGCAGCATTGCATAGCCGATGTTCTTCTTAAGCCGCGGCGACCACACGGCGGACGTGATCCTGCCGGCCGGCGTCCCGCCGGATTTCACGGTCCACTTGACCGGATTGAAGGCGATCGGATCGCCCGCGATTTCCACCCCGGCAAGCCTGCGTGCCGTCCCATTGCGCCGGATTTCCGCGAGCGCCGCCTTGCCGATGTAGTCGCTCGCCTTGCCTTCGTCCACCAGCCGCTCCAGCCCGACCTCGTAGACGTTGTCCTCGAGCGTCATGTCCGCGCCCCAGTTGAGGATGCCCGCCTCGATGCGGCGGATGTCGGAGGGGCCGGTCGGGCGGATCCGGTGCGGCCGGCCGGCCTCCATGATGCGCTCCCACAGTTCGTCGCCGCGGCTGCCGTCGCGGAGATAGATCTCATAGCCCACTTCTCCGGTCCACCCGGTGCGGGTGACGACGACGGGAATGCCGTCGAGCTTCGTCTCGAGGAACCAGTAGTAGCGGAGCTTCATCACGGCATCGCCGAACAGCGACCGGACGACATCCTTCGCCTTCGGCCCCTGGATCTGGACGGGCGAGACATCGGGCTCCGTGATGTTGACCTTCATGCCGGCCCGCGCCGCGAGCGCTTTCGCCCAGAGCAGCACGTCGCCGTCGGCGAGCGCGAGCCAGAAGTGATTCTCGCCGAGGCGCAGCAGCACCGGGTCGTTGACGATCCCGCCGTCCTCAGCCGTGACGACGACGTACTTCGCCTGTCCGACGGCGCATCGCGCGAGCTCGCGCGGAGTGAGCGTGTTCGTGAAGGCGAAGGCGTCGGGCCCGGTGATCTCGACCTGACGCTCGACCGAGACGTCCCAGAGCGTCACGTGCTGGAGCAGGTGCCAGTACTCCGCTTCGAGCTCGTCGAAAGCGATCGGGAAGAGCATGTGGTTGTAGACGGTGTAGCCCTTCGCGCCGTGACGCTGCGTGGCGGCGAAGAACGGACTCCTGCGCAGGCGTGCCCCGCGCTGGACGAGGTTCATGTCGAAGGGCATGGGGAAAAGCGCTGGGTGGCGGGTGATGGGTGGTGATTCATGCCGTCTGGCCGCCGCAGGAGCTGCCCGCGCCCGCGGTGCAACCGAAGCAGTGGCGGGCGGTGACGATGCGCCGCCGCGCCCATGCGGCCTCGTCGATCGCGCCGATGCCGGGGCCGCACGAACGATCCGCTTCGAGGTCGAGCATCTGGTTGAAATCGCAGTCGTGGAGCCGCCCGTCCCAGCCGACCGAGAGCGTGTTGCGGCACATCACGCCGGCGAGGGCGGCGGGGTTCCACGCGTCGACCAGCCGTCCCATGTAGTGCGCGAGGTTGCCCGAAACCTCCAGCCACTCCAGAAAGCGCGCGATCGGCATGTTGTTGAGGACGAACAGGCGATCGAAGGTCACGCCCGCATCGCGCGCCAGCGCAACCTTCCACTCCCGCTCGAGGCTCGCCTGGGCGGCGCCGAGAAACGCGCCGGCGGGATTCGACACCAGCGTGAGACGCCGCCGCGGATCGCCTTTGCCGTAGCCGGCCGCGTTCAGCAGTTTCAGCGCGGCGATCGAGCGCTCGTGGGCGCCGGCGCCGCGCTGCGCGTCCGTATTGGGCCGCCGGTGGTGCGGCAGCGACGCGACCACCTCGACGCCGCGCCGCGCGAGCCAGTCGGCGAGTCCCCGGCTGCGTGGCAGCAGCAGCACCGTGAGATTGCAGCGGTCCATCACGTGCTTGCCGGCCGCGCCGGCCGCGTCCACCACGTCGCGAAAGCGCGGGTGCAGTTCCGGCGCGCCGCCCGTGAGATCCACGGTGTGCGCGGCGGTCACCCGGATCGCGGCGATCACGCGTTCGACGACGGCGTCGGTCATCATCGCGTCGGTCCGGTCCGGGCCGGCGTCGACGTGGCAGTGGCGGCAGGTCATGTTGCAGAGCTTGCCGAGGTTCACCTGGAGGACTTCCAGGCGCGCCGGCTGGAGCCTTCCGGCCGCGTAATCGTCGAACTCGACGGCACGACCATCGCGCACGAGAGGAACCGCCGCCAGCGTCGCGAGCTGGCGCGCGGTGGAAGCGAGCGGCGCCGCGCGGCCGGCGAGGCTCAGCGTCGCGCGCGGGGTCGCCTCGTCGCGCGCGAGGTCGGAGGTGACGGATTCGAGGAGCGCCGCGGGCAGCCCGTCGTTCATTACATCCCCAGCTTCTTCGCCTTCTCGCGCATCTGCATCCCGTGAACGAGGGAGGCGCCGCCGCGGATGGCGACCGCCACGTGCAGCGCCTCGGTCATCTGCTCGAGATCCACGCCCTTCTCCTGGCAGTCCCGGGTGTAGGCGTCGATGCAGTAGGGACACTGGAGCGCATGCGCCACCGCGAGCGCGATCAGGCACTTCTCGCGGGCGGTCAACGCCCCGTCCGCGAAGACCGCGCCGTAGTAGTCGAAGAACTTCCCGCCGAGCTCGGGGCTGCCCTCGGAGATCTTGCGGAATTCGGCGAGGTGCTGCGCGTGGTAGTACGAGTCCATTGCACGTCCTCGGTGGCCGGCGAGGCGATAGTGTCGCGTGCCGGGCGGCGGGTGTCGAGGGGCGGGGAGGGGAGCCCGGGCGCGGGAACCCGGAAGCGAACGACCGGGCGGGTGCCCCCGCTCCCGGTGCCGGCGTGGCCGCTCAGGCCGCGGCCACGGGTTCCCCCGCGCGCGAAACGCGCTTGCGCTCGTGCTCCTTCAATAGCCGCTTGCGGATGCGGATCGACCGCGGCGTGATCTCCACGAGTTCGTCGTCGGCGATGAACTCGACGGCCGATTCCAGCGTGTGCCGGATCGGCGGAGTGAGGAGTATCGCCTCGTCCTTGCCGGCCGCGCGGATGTTGGTGAGGTGCTTGGTCTTCACCGGGTTCACGACGAGGTCATTCACGCGGCTGTGGAGCCCGATCACCATGCCCTCGTAAAGGGGATCTCCGGGGTTGACGAACATGCGCCCGCGCTCCTGGAGCTTCCACAGCGCGTAGGCGACCGCCTCGCCGTTCTCGGCCGAGACGAGCACGCCGTTTCTGCGCTCGGCGATGTCGGGCTTCAGCGGGGCGTAGCCGTCGAACACGTGGCTCATGATCCCGGTGCCGCGGGTCATGGTGAGGAAATCCGACTGGAACCCGATCAGCCCGCGCGCGGGGATGCGGTAGTCGAGACGCACGCGGCCCCTGCCGTCGGGCTGCATGTCCTGCAGCTCGCCGCGGCGCGCGCCGAGCTCCTCCATCACGGCGCCCTGGCTTGCCTCCTCGATGTCCACCGCCAGCATCTCGCAGGGCTCGCATTTCTCGCCGTCGATCTCGCGCAAGAGCACGCGCGGGCGCGAAACCGCGAGCTCGTAGCCCTCGCGGCGCATGGTCTCGAGCAGGATGGTGAGGTGCAGTTCGCCCCGTCCCGAGACCTTGAATACGTCGGCGTCCGCGGTGTCCTCGACGCGCAGCGCCACGTTGCCCATCGTCTCGCGCACGAGGCGCTCTCGCAGCTGGCGGCTCGTCACGAGCTTCCCTTCGCGGCCCGCGAACGGCGAAGTGTTGACCTGGAAATTCATGACGAGCGTGGGCTCGTCCACCTTGAGGAGAGGCAGGGGATCCGGGTGCTCCGGGTCGCAGATCGTGACACCGATGCCGACCTCCTCGACGCCGTTCACGGCGACGATGTCGCCGGCCCGCGCCTCGCCGGTCACGACGCGCTCCAGCCCCTTGAACACGAGCACCTGGTTCACCTTCGCCTCGACCGGTGTCGCGTCCGGCCCGCGCAGCACGGCGACCCGCTCGCCGGAGCGGATGCGGCCGCGGTTCACGCGCCCGATACCGATGCGCCCGACGTAGCTCGAGTAATCGAGCGAACAGAGCTGGAGCTGGAGCGGACCGTCGGGGTCGTCGGCGCGCACGGGCACGTGCTCGAGGATCGCGTCGAACAGGGGTTTCATGTCCGAGCCCCGCTCGCCGGGGCGCGTCGCCGCCCAGCCCTCGAGCGCGGAAGCGTAGAGGACCGGAAAGTCGAGTTGCTCCTCGGTCGCGCCGAGCTTGTCGAAGAGATCGAAGGTGTGATCGACGACCCACCCGGGCCGGGCGCCGGGGCGGTCGACCTTGTTCACGACCACGATCGGCTGCAGCCCCTGCGCGAGCGCCTTGCGCGTGACGAAACGCGTCTGCGGCATGGGGCCCTCCACCGCGTCGACCAGCAGCAGCACGCCGTCCACCATGGAGAGCACGCGCTCGACCTCGCCGCCGAAATCGGCGTGCCCGGGCGTATCGACGATGTTGATGTGGGCGCCCGCGTAGTCGACGGCGCAGTTTTTCGCGAGGATCGTGATACCGCGCTCGCGCTCGAGATCGTTCGAGTCCATCACCCGCTCGACCACCTGCTGGTGGGCGGCGAAGGTGCCCGACTGGCGCAGGAGCTGGTCGACGAGCGTCGTCTTGCCGTGATCGACGTGAGCAACGATGGCGATGTTGCGAATGGCGCGCATGAGGAGCGGGGCCCGGGTGTCCGGGGCGCGGCCGGGGGGCCGTCCCGAAAAGCGGGCGAGTATAGCATGGATGCGCTAGGTCGTTGAATAATAATTGGCATTCGGCGCGCCTTCGGGTATAATCGACATCCCTTTCGCGCTAGATCGCGTTAACGAGTCCCTTCCGTATCCGTTTCTTTCCACACCTTGAGGTCGGCATGACACTACCCGCATCGGAGCGCCGTCAGTTCAAGATCGGCAAGTACGACGTGGTCGCGCAACCCGCCATCGGATCGGCGCAGATGCTGCGCTATACGGTCCTCCTCGACGGCAAGCGGCTTGGATCGCTCTTCAGCATGCCCAGCGAATCGGATTGCCGGTTTCTGGAAAGCCCCCCTCCGGTGCCCCCGTTGAAGGCATTCTACGTAACCAGCCGGCCGGGACGCCCGAAGAAAAACGCCCCGCCCAAGGCGGCGCCGTCGGACGACGCCGCCGCGTAGGCGGCCGGGGGGCATTCCCCCGCCGCATCGGCCGCAGCCGCCCCCCCCGGGCGCCGGGGCGGCGGCGCTTCATCTGCTCACCGTGCCGCGAGGCGCCGCGCGCTTCCTGCCGGACCTGCTTCGCCGCCGCCGCGCGCGCGCCTGCGCGGGTAACGGCAATCAGGCACCGTAGTGCGAGGCGAGGCGCGGGTTCAGGACGTCCCGCAACCGGTCTCCCACCAGGTTGATCGCCACGATCGTGACGAGGAGCACCACGCCCGGGTAGAAGCTGATCCAGTACTTCCCCGAGATGAGATGGGCAAACCCGTTCGCGATCAGCAGTCCCAGCGAAGGTGAGGTGATCGGCATGCCGAGGCCAAGGAAGGAGAGCGTCGCCTCCAGCGCGATCGCGTGCGCGACCTGCACGGTGGCGACAACGATGAGGGGCGGCAGCACGTTGGGCATGATGTGGCGGAATACGATGCGGGGGATCGTGAAGGCGAGGCAGCGCGCCGCGTCGACGTACTCCTTGCGCTGTTCGACGAGCGCGACGCCCCGCACCGTGCGCGCGTAGTAGGCCCATTGCACGATGACGAGGGCGAGCACGATCTTGTCCACGCCCTGTCCCAGCACCGCGAGCAGCACCAGAGCGATCAGGATCGACGGAAACGAGAGCTGGAGATCCACCAGCCGCATGATGGCGGAATCGACCCAGCCCCCGGCGTAGGCGGCGGCGAGCCCGATCACGAGCCCGATCGTGAGCGCGGCGATGGTCGAGAACACCCCCACCCCGAGGCTGATCCGCAGGCCGTAGAGCATGCCGGAGAGCATGTCACGCCCCTGGTCGTCGGTGCCGAGCCAGTAGGTCGTTCCCGTGGCGCCCCTCGCGCCCGGCGCAAGCTTGGCGTCCAGGATGTCGAGCTGGGCGAGATCGTAGGGGTTCTGCGGCGAGATCGCGGGCGCGCACGCGGCCGCGAGGAGGATCAGCGCCAGCACGGCGAACGCGGCCGCCGCGATGCGGTCGGCGGCGAACGCGGCGAAGAAGCTCCCGAGCGGAGAAGCGGCCGTGCCCCTCGCCCGCATCGCGTGCTCCTACGCGGCCCGCGCCGCCCGGCGCACCCGCGGGTCGAGGGCGGTGTAGGCGAGATCGACGACGAAGTTGATCAGCACGAAAATGAAAACGATGATGAGCAGATAAGCGACGATCACCGGCCGGTCGAGGACGTTGATCGAGTCGATGAGGAGCTTGCCCATGCCGGGCCAGGCGAAGATCGACTCGGTCACCACCGCGAACGCGAGCACGGAGCCGAACTCCAGCCCCGCCACCGTCACGATGGGAATCATGATGTTCTTCAGCACGTGCACGCGCACGACGCGCGCCATGGACAGGCCCTTCGCGCGGGCGAAGCGCACGTAGTCCTGCGCGAGCGCCTCGCGCGTGCCGGCTCGCGTCAGGCGGATGAGGAGCGAGAGCTTGAAGAGCGCGAGGTTGGTCGCGGGCATGATCGCGTGGCGCAATCCATCCAACGTCAGCACGCTCACGGGAACGCCCAGCAGTTCCACCGTCGGGCCGCGCCCGGTCGTCGGCAGCCACCCGAGTTCGACCGAGAAGAGCATGATGAGCATCAGCCCGACCCAGAAGGTCGGAAGCGAGAAGCCCAGTATCGAGCCCGCCATGATCGCCCGCCCCGCCCACGATTCCGGCTTGAGCCCGGCGACGAGCCCGAGCGGGATGCCCAGCACGACCGCGATGACCATCGCGGTCAGCGCGAGCTCGACGGTCGCGGGCATGCGCTCCAGTATGAGATGCACGGCGGGGACGTTGGAGGCGAAGGAGCGGCCGAGATCGCCAGAGAACGCTCCCGAGAGAAAGTTCCAGTACTGGCGCCACGGCGGCAGGTCGAGGCCGAGCGCGGCGGTGGCGCGAGCCATCTCGGCCTGGTCCGCGTGCGGGCTGATGAGGATGTCCACCGGGTTGCCGATGGCGTAGACGCCGGCGAACACCAGCGCCGACATGACGAAGAGCACGAGCGCGCTCTGGAGCAGGCGGCGGACGGCGTAGGTGAGCATCGGGGGAAGCGGGATGGCTGCCGGATGATGAATGATGAACGATGAGACGGGAATGAGGAAGGACGGGGAGGCAGAAGTGAACGGCGAGGCGAACCCCGGGTAGCGAGGCAGGACCCGGCGATCCCGATCCGCGCCGGCAGCGGCGCGCCGGGGCCTTCAGCCGCTGCTGCCGGCGATCGTTTCCGGCGCCTACCGGGGCCGGAAATGATGGGCGAAGGTGAACTCGTCGGTGCGCGCCGTGTAGGCGAGATTCGCCCGCATTGCCCAGGTGGCGACCTGGTAATGCAGCGCAATGAATGCCACCTCGGCCGCCGCGAGGGCGGAAGCCTCGCGCGCGATCGTCTCCCGTTTGCCGGCATCCACGGTGGCGAGCGACTGCTCGATCAGACGGTCGAGCTTCGCACTGGCGTGCCCGCTCCAGTTCCAGGCGCCGTAGCCACGGCCGGGATCGGGCGTGGCGGCGAGCGAGCGCAGCGCGAGGTCGGCCGCGAGCGAGCCCCAGCCGAGCAGCGCCACGCCGAACTCGCGCCCGCGCGCCTTCCCGAAGTAGACGGCGAGCGGCATTGCCTCCACCCGCGTCGCGACACCCACGCGGGCGAACATCTGCGCCACCGCCTGCGCGACCTGCTCGTCGTTCACGTAGCGGTTGTTCGGCGTCGCGAGCGTCAACGCGAATCCGTCGGGGTACCCGGCTTCCGCGAGCAGCCTGCGGGCGCCCTCCGGATCGAACGGCTCCGGCTTCACCCCGGGGTTGTGGCCGAACATGCTCGGCGAGACCACGCCCGCCGCCGGCAGCGCGAGGCCCTCCATCACGCGCTCGGCGATCGCCTGCCGGTTGATGGCTTTCGAGAGCGCGCGGCGCACCCGGAGATCCTTCAGCGGATTCGCCTCGAGGGGCTTGCCTGCTTTCGAGGCGAGCCCGGGCGGGCGGTCGCGGGCCTGGTCGAGGTGCAGCAGTATCGTGCGCCACGAGACCGCCTGCTCGAGCCGCAGCGCGGCATTTTTCTTCAGGCGCGCGAGATCCGCGCTCGGCACGTTCTCGATCGCGTCGAGTTCGCCGGAGAGGAGCGCCGCCGTGCGCACCGGGTCGGCCGGCATGATGCGCAGCGTCACCCGGTCCCAGGCGAGCCGCCCGCCCCAGTAATCGTCATGGCGCGCGAGCTCGACGTGGCTGCCGCGCGCGAAGCGCACGAGGCGATATGGTCCGGTGCCGATCGCGGCTCTCCCGCTGTCGAAGTCCGGGCCGCTCGCGCCCCGCGCCGCCTTCCGGGACACGATCATGACCTCGGCGAGTTCCTGCGGCAGCGCGCCGTGCGGCGCGGCCGTGCGCACCCTGATCGTGTGACGATCCACGATCTCGCGAGCGACGATGGCCTTGACGTACGGCGCGAACCCGCCGGGGCTCCCGGTGATGGCGAGCGGGCGCTCCAGCGAAAAGGCGACGTCCTCGGCGGTCAACTCCGAGCCGTCGTGGAACTTCACGCCCTTCCTCAGGCTGAACTCCCAGGTGAGGGAATCGGGATTGCGCCAGGTGGCGAGGACGGGAACGGTGCGCCCGCCCGCGTCGACGTGCATCAGCGGCTCGAACACGTGATGCGCGACCGTGAGATTGGGCTGCGCGGCGACGAAGTGGGGGTCGATCGTCGTCACGTCGGCTGACAGACCGATCTTCAGCTCCGCCGCCGTCGCGCTGGCGGCGAGCAGCAATGGCAGCGCCAGCGCGGCCAGGCGGCGGAAAATGGTGACGAATACGGGTGACGAATACGGGTGACGAACAAGGGTGAGGAACCGTCCCGACAACTGCATTGCGCTCCGCATGGTTACTGTGCCCGTTTCACGTCACCAGTGCCTCGTCACCCGCATCTCGTCACCTGTATCTCGTCACCCGCAATCGTCACCTCTGTCTCGCTACTGCGGCCGGAACTCGTAGGCGAGCGTGCGCTCGTCGGCGCGCGCTTCGTAGGTGAGCCCGCGGCGTGTGGCCCACAGGTTGTGCTGGTGGTAGAGCGGGATGATGCCGAGATCCCCGACGCCGATCTCGGTCGCCTGCTGGAGGAGCCTCTCCCGGCGGCCGTCGTCCACGGTCGCGAGCGCCTGCTCGAGCACCGCATCCATCTTCGGGTTCGAGTAGCGCCCCCGGTTCGCCGCGCCCATGCCTTTTTCCTTGCTGAAGGTCGCGAGCAGCGCCTTCAGGGGCGAGGACGCCTCCATGGTCTCGGCGCCCCACCCGGCGAGCAGGAAGCTGAACTCGAGCCTGGAGCCGCGCGAGAAGAACACCGAGGAGGGCATCGCGTCCACGCGCGTCGCGATCCCGATCCGGGCGAGCATCTGCGCCACCGCCTGCGCGACCTGCTCGTCGTTCACGTAGCGGTTGTTGGGCGCGTGGAGCGTGAGACCGAAGCCGTCCGGGTAGCCGGCCTCGGCGAGGAGTCTCTTCGCGCCCTCCGGATCGGACGGATCGACCTTCATGCCGGGAGCATGGCCGAAGAAGCCGGCGGGCATCAACTGTCCGGTCGGCACGGCCGCGCCTTCCATGACCCGGTCGACCAGGGCCTGCCGGTTGATCGCCATGGAAAGCGCGCGCCGCACGCGCGCATCGCGCAGGGGATTCCTGTCGAGCGGCCTGCCGGCCTTGTCGGTGACGAACGGCGAGCGCTCGCGCGCGGTGTCCATGTGCAGGTACATGAGCCGGACCGAAACCGTGCGGTGGATGGTGAGATCCTTGTTCGCGCCGAGGCGCTTCAGGTCGGAGGTCGGCACGTTTTCCACGGCGCGCACGTCGCCCGAGAGCAGCGCCGCGACCCGGCTCGGGTCCGCCGTGATGATGCGCAGCGTGACGCGCTCCCACGCCGGCTTCGGGCCCCAGTAGGCGTCGTTCCGCACGAGCTCGATGCGATCGCCGCGCGTCCAGCGCACGAAGCGGAACGGGCCGGTGCCGATCGCCGCCTTGCCCGTGTTGAAGTCGTCGGTCGTCGCGTTCGCCGCCGCGCGCGCGGACACGATCAGCACCGTGCCGAGGTCGTTCGGCATCTGCGGGTAGGGCGCGGCGGTCCTCAGGCGCAGCGTGTACGGATCGGGCGCGGTCTTTTCGGTGATCTGCTTGGTGTAGGTCGTGAACGGCGACGGGCTGCCCGGCACGTTGGGCACCCGGTCGATCGAGAACATGACGTCGGCCGCGGTGAAGGCGGAACCGTCGTGGAACTTCACGTCCTTGCGCAGCCGGAACTCCCAGGTGAGCTCGTCCACCGGCCGCCAGGACTCGGCGAGCGCGGGCTTGAGGCGACCCCGGGCGTCCTTCGCGACCAGCGTTTCGAAGACGTGCTGGCCGATGTTGTTGTTGGGCGTGAGATTGTGAAAATGCGGATCGATGGAGGTCACGTCGGCGCCGAGCGCGATCGCGAGTTCGGCGGCGGGGGCAGGGGCGGCGGCGAGCGCCGCGGCGAGCAGGACGGCGACGGCGGATGGAAGGTTCACGCGAGCTCCCGGGAGGTTGTGTCCATGGCACGAGCATACCCCAAGTCCGCGCGCCCGTGCCGGTCAGCGCGCGCGCTTCACGAGCTCGACGATCGCGGCCGCGCGCGCCGCCCAGGTGTGATCCGCGGCAAGCGCCGGCGCGCGCTCGGCGTGGCGTCGGAGCCGGTCCCGGTCTCCGAGCGCCGCCGCGAGGCGTCCCGGCAGCTCGTCGAGCCGCGTCCAGCGAAAGAGCAGGATGTCGCGCCCGTCGCCGAAGAGTTCGTCGAGATAGGGATTGTGATCGGCGGCCGGCAGCGCGCCGTTAAGCAGCGCGGAGAACACGCGCTCGTGCGAGCCGTCCGGCACGAAGCCCATGTTGAGGACGAGCTTCGCCTCGCGCATGAGGCGCAGCGCTTCGCGGTACGGGCGGGCCGGCAGCACGCGGTGGCGGCGGAAGCGCTCCGCCGGCCAGCCGTTGCCCAGGATGTCCACCGCGATGCCCGCCCGGTCGAGCCGCTCGAGGATCTCGCGCCGCTTGTGCGCTTTCACGAACGACTCGACCACGGGCATGAGCGGGCACAGCCCGCGCCATTCGTCCTGCCTGCCCTCGTCCGCCAGCACCGCGGCGAGCGCCTCCTCCAGCGGCTCGCAGTCGGCGGCGAGGAGCCGCTCGACGACGTAGTCGAGAACGTCGAAAACCCCGGGCGGCCCGGCGTGCCGCAGCGCGTCGAACGCGGCGTCGGGATCAGAATAGGTGCCCGGAAAGAGGAGATCGATCGGCCGCTCGCCGGGCGCGCCCGCGCCCGCCGCGACGGAGCCGCCGTGCGGCAGGAACGCCACGCGCCGCGCGCCGCCGAAGTAACGCTCGAGGAACGCGACGTGGGAGCGGTCGTAGGAGGTGACGATCATGTTGCCGATCGTCAGGCGCCCGAGATGGCAGGCGGGATGGTCGATCAACACGGCGACGTACGGCGCGGCGAGGCTGTCGTAGAAGTGGGTGCCCGGCGGCGCGTCCGCGGGCCGGGAGCCGATCGCGTTGATCGAGACGATGCACTCGAACGGCCGCGAGAGTTCCTCCTGCAATCGCGCGCCGCGCCCGGCACGGTCGGTGAGGTCGACGAAGACGACCTCGCGCCCGAGCGCCGCGAATCCGGCGGCGAGGTCCTCGACGAACGCATCGGCGAGGTCGTACGCGAAAGCGCCCCTGTAGAGAATCACGCGCGGCATGCGCTGGCCCGGACGGCGCGGCCGACTCGGCCGCAAGGCCGACTATACTGGATTGACACTGCGCGGCGCGGCACCTATTCTCGACGCTTTTCCGCTCCATCCACGGCCATGGCAGCACATTCATCCGGCGCGCCGGCCAGTGTCGAGATGATCCGCAGGCTCGTCGCCTTCCCGACGGTGAGCCGCGATTCCAACCTCGAGCTGATCCATTACGTGCGCGACTACCTCGCGCCGTTCGACGCGGACATCCGGCTCACGCACGACGACGGCGCGCGCAAGGCGAACCTCTACGCGACGCTCGGGCCGCGCGGCGTCGCGGGCGTCGCGCTCTCGGGGCACACCGACGTCGTGCCGGTCGAGGGGCAGCCGTGGGACACCGATCCGTTCAACGTGGTGGAAATCGACGGCAGGCTGCACGGGCGCGGCACTTCCGACATGAAGAGCTTCATCGCCGTGGCGCTTACGCTCGTGCCCGAGTTCGTGAGCCGGGGCCTGAGGGAGCCGCTGCACCTCGCGCTCTCCTACGACGAGGAGGTGGGGTGCCTCGGCGTCGGGAGGATGATCGAGGATCTCGTGCGCGCGAACCTGCGCCCGCGCGGATGCATCGTGGGCGAGCCCACGCTGATGCGACCCGTGATCGCCCACAAGGGCAAGAAGAGCTACCGCTGCACGGTGCGGGGCCTCGCCGGGCATTCGGCCTACGCGCCGGGCGGTGTCAACGCCGTGGAGTACGCGGCGGAGGCCATCGCCTTCCTGAAGGGCATGGCCCGGCGGCTGCGCGATTGCGGTCCGTGGGACCACGGATTCGACGTCGCGTACACGACGGTGCACACCGGCGTGGTGCGAGGCGGCACGCAGCTTAACGTGATTCCCGGCGAGTGCGTGTTCGACTTCGAGTTCCGCCACCTGCCCGGCGACGACCCGGAGCGGCTGCTGGGCGAGTTCAGGCGCTACGTCGCGACGCGCCTCGAACCGGAGATGCGCGAAGTGCATCGCGATGCCGGTTTCGTGATCGAGCGGCTCTCGGAGATACCGTTGCTCGACGCGAGCCCCGAGTCGGAGATCGTGGGCCTCGCCCAGGAACTCTCCGGGCAGGCGCAGTTCGGGAAGGTGTCGTTCGGCACCGAGGCCTCGCGGTTCCAGCGGGCGGGGATCCCGACGGTCGTCTGCGGGCCGGGTTCCATCGAGCAGGCGCACAAGCCGAACGAGTACGTGACGATCGAGCAGGTCGCGCGGTGCGAGGCGTTCCTGCGGCGGCTGATGGACCGCATCTGCCGGAACTAGCCGCAGGGGCGCAGGAGCCGCGGAGGTTGCCGATGACGGAACCATCGAGCGTCTGTCGTGGTTTCTTCCCTGCGTGCCCTGCGGCTCTGCGGCTGATTCATTACTGACGAAACATGGCTGGCGGCGAACATTACGACCTGGTCGTGCGCGGCGCGACGATCATCGACGGCACCCGGGCGCCCCGGTTCGCGGCCGACATCGCGGTGCGCGAGGGCATGATCGCCGCGATCGGCCGGCTCGACCGCGCCCGGGCGCACGCCGAGGTCGACGCATCCGGGCGCGTTGTCGCGCCGGGCTTCATCGACGCGCACACGCACGACGACCGCCTGCTGCTGTGCGCGCCGGACATGGCGCCCAAAGCGAGCCAGGGCGTGACCACCGTCGTCGTGGGCAATTGCGGCATCAGCCTTGCCCTGTCGCCGCCGCACGCCGCCTCGATCCCGCCGCTCGATCTCCTCGACGCCGGGGGTGGCTGGTTCCGCTTCCCGTCCTTCGCGGCGTACCGCGAGGAGCTCGCGGCGCGGCCCGCCGCCTTGAACGCCGCCTGCCTCGCCGGCCACACGACGCTCCGCGCCGCCGTCATGGATCGCCTGGATCGCGCGGCGACTCCGGCCGAGACGGCGCGCATGCGCGAGCGCGCGCGCGAGGCGCTCGGCTGCGGCGCGATCGGGATTTCGACCGGCACCGCGTACGAGCCCGCCGCCGCGGCGCCGGCGCAAGAGCTGATCGAGGTGTGCCGGCCGCTCGCCGAGTACGGCGGCCTCTACGTGACGCACATGAGACGCGAGGACGAGGGCGTCGCCGCGTCGCTGGAGGAGACCTTCGCGATCGGGCGCGCGCTCGGCGTGCCGGTCATCGTCTCGCACCACAAGTGCGTGGGGGCGGCCAGTCACGGGCGCTCGCGGGAGACGCTGGCGCTGATCGAGCGCGCGATGCGCTCGCAGTGCGTCGGGCTGGACTGCTATCCGTACGTCGCTTCCTCCACCGTGCTGCGCGCCGACCGCGTCGCGCAATCCTCCCGGGTGCTCGTCACCTGGTCGCGCCCGCACCCGGAACTTGCCGGCCTCGATCTCGAGGAGGCGGCGCGCCGGCTCGGCGTCTCGAAGGAAGCCGCGATCGAGGCGATCAAGCCGGCGGGCGCGATCTACTTCATGCTGGACGAGGCCGACGTGCGGCGCATCCTCGCGTTCGGGGAGACGATGATCGGCTCGGACGGGCTGCCGCACGACGCCAGGCCGCACCCGCGGCTCTGGGGCACCTTTCCCCGCGTCCTCGGCCGCTACTCGCGCGATCTGGGGCTCTTCCCGCTGGAGACCGCGGTCTGGAAGATGACCGGGCTGCCCGCGGCGAAGTTCGGGCTCGCGGGCCGCGGCGTGCTGCGCCCGGGGGCGCATGCCGACATCACCGTGTTCGACGCCGCGAGCGTCGGCGATGCCGCGGACTACGACAATCCGACGGCGCCGGCGACCGGCATCGACACCGTGATCGTGAACGGCGAGGTGGTGTGGCGCGAAGGGCGGCCGACCGGCGCGCGGCCGGGCAGATTGCTTCGCCGAAATGCGCATCAGCCGCCGATGAACGCCGATGCACGCCGATAAAGGGCAAAGGCTCGAAGCAAAGACGTAAAGGCCGCAAAGGAAAACTGGAACACGATGCCAGCCACGGAAACACACGGAATCAGGCGGACGTCGCGCATTGCCGGGACTGGGGGCTGAGGCGGGGTTTCGAAGAACGCGCCTGCGCACGGCGGGCCGCGCGGCGTGCCCCGGAAGCAGGCGGATGGGTGGGCGATGATCGGCGCAGTTTGACGGCGCTTGCTGCCTGACGTCTGGACGTCTAAAATGCATCAATGACTGCTTCTCACCCAAGGACACCCGTCAAGCAGCGTCCTGGGGCTGTTCGGGACGCCATTGTTCAGGTGCTGGTCGATCGGCCGGAAGGTGCATCGGTCAAGGAAATCCAGTACGGCGTGACCGAGCGCCTTGGCCCGGTTCCCGCATCCTCGATTCGGTCCTATCTCCGCTTGAATACCCCCGAAATGTTCCTGCGGATGGACAGGGCTCAATACGTACTCAATCTCGGCGATTTACCAAAGCCCGGACCTGATGGAGCACCGCTGAGGAAACTTCGCTCCGTGTCTCATGGAAACTCCGTGTTGGTGAACGCAGATTGTTGCGAATGGTTGAATGCCCAACCTGCCAATAGTATCCAGGCGGTGGTCACCGACCCGCCGTACGGTCTCGTCGAATACTCCTCGGAACAGCAGGAAAAGTTGCGCAGCGGACGGGGGGGGATTTGGCGAATTCCGCCTTCGTTCGACGGCGCAAAGAGATCACCCTTGCCTCGGTTCACCGTGCTGACCCAGGCGGATCTCCGGGAACTGGACGAGTTCTTTCATTCTTGGGCTCGGGCATTGCTGCGCATTTTGGTGCCTGGGGCCAATGTCGTTATCGCCAGCAATCCGCTGCTATCGCATGTCGTCTCCAATGCTGTTGCCCGTGCCGGATTGGAGCGGCGCGGGGAGATAATTCGCCTCGTGATGACGATGCGGGGAGGCGACCGGCCAAAGGCTGCGCACGACGAGTTTCCCGGCGTGAGCGTAATGCCCAGGTCGATGTGGGAGCCTTGGTTGACGTTCCGGCGCCCCTTGGAAGGCCGGGTTCAGGACAATCTCAGGAAGTGGGGAACCGGAGGATTTCGGCGACCGCACGCGGAGAAGCCCTTCGGGGACGTGATCGCATCGTCGCCAACCCGCAAGTCCGAGCGGGCAATTGCGCCTCACCCAAGCCTGAAGCCGCAGGCGTTCTTACGGCAACTCGTGCGTGCGGTGCTCCCGCTTGGAGAAGGCGTAGTGCTGGATTCCTTCGCTGGAGCGGGATCGACGCTCGCCGCTGCCGAAGCGGTAGGGTACAAGAGCATCGGTATCGAAAAGGATCCAGAATACTTCGACATGGCGCGGTCTGCGATTCCGGTCCTTGCAAAGTTGCCCATTCGCATGGACGCCTAGAGCCTGTAAATCCAGTTTTCGCGCAGCTTCTTGATTCCATCTTTGTGAAGTGTCGCGGTTCGCGTACCCAATTCACCTCGCGGATTCTTCCGGAAATCGTCGACGGACAAGGCTACACGTTTCCCATATTCATCGAACCGCTGTCAATTGCTTCCCATTCCAATAACGGTCCGCGTCTCTGCGGCCGATCCCTGGCGTCGTTACCGCTCGTTCGGCAAGCCGGGAAAATGCCCGACCGCCCTCCCGGGGAATTTGCCGGGAGCGCCCGGAAAATTCCTAATGATGCAGAATCTTCGAGAGGAACAACTGCGCGCGTTCGGAACGGGGCTTGCCGAAGAACTCCTCCTTCGCGGCGTCCTCCACGATCTCGCCGCGATCCATGAAGATCACGCGGCGCGCGACCTTGCGCGCGAAGCCCATCTCGTGCGTGATGACCATCATGGTCATGCCGTCCCGCGCGAGCTCCACCATCACGTCGAGCACCTCGTTGATCATCTCCGGGTCGAGCGCGGAGGTCGGCTCGTCGAAGAGCATCGCCACCGGGTCCATGGCGAGCCCGCGCGCGATCGCGACGCGCTGCTGCTGGCCGCCGGAGAGCTGGCCGGGAAACTTGCGCGCGTGCGCTTCCATTCCCACGCGCCGCAGCAGCGCGATCGATTTCTCCGTGGCTTCCCGCGCCCCGCGCCCCAGCACCTTCACCTGCGCGAGGTCGAGGTTCCCGGTCACGGTCATGTGGGGGAAAAGCTCGAAGTGCTGGAACACCATGCCGATCTTCGAGCGCAGGCGGTTCAGGTTCGTGCCGGCCGCGCCGACCGACTCGCCGTTCACGATGATCTCGCCCCGCTGGAAGGGCTCGAGCCCGTTCACGCACTTGAGGAGCGTGGACTTGCCCGATCCCGACGGTCCGCACACCACGACGACCTCTCCCTTGGCGACGCGGGTCGAGCAGTCGGCGAGCACGCGAAACTCGCCGTACCACTTGCTGACGTTCCTGAACTCGATCATGGCTTCGGGCCCGGGGCGTTCACCGGCGTCGATCGGCGGGCGCATGTCAGCGTACGATCGCGATCCGGTTCTGCAGCCGCCTAACCAGCAGCGAGAGCGAGAACGAGATGACGAAGTAGACGATCGCCACGAAGAGGTACATCTCCACCAGCCGTCCGTCGCGCTGCGCGATCTTCGCCGCGGCGCCGAGAAAATCGGTGACGGAAATCACGTAGACGAGCGAAGTGTCCTGGAAGAGAATGATCGTCTGGGTGAGGAGCACCGGCAGCATGTTGCGAAACGCCTGCGGCAGCACGATCGAGGCCATGGTCTGCCGGTAGGTGAGGCCCAGCGCGTAGCCCGCCCACGCCTGTCCCCGCGACACGCTCTGGATGCCGGCGCGCATGATCTCGGCATAGTAGGCCGACTCGAACATCGTGAACGTGACGACGCAGGACCAGAACGGGCCCACCTGTATCGGCACTTTCGACCCGATCACCCATGCGCCGATGTAGGGAACGAGAAAATAGAACCAGAAGATCACCAGCACGAGTGGCACCGAGCGCATCAGGTTGACGTAGGCGGCCGCGGGGACCGAGAGCATCGCGTGGTTCGAAAGCCGCATCATCGCGAGGAGCGTGCCGAAAAAGATGCCCCCCGTCATGGCCATCGCCGTGAGCGTCAGGGTGAACGTCATGCCCTCCCGGAAGAGGTACGGCGCCGAGCGAACGATGACGTCGAAATCGAAGCCGCTGAACATGGTGGCCGGGGACCGGGATCCGCCTCAAGACCCGGGGACGGCGATCGGCCGCGGAGCGACGCCGGCGCGCGCCGGCGGATCTGCGTTCATCTGTTCTCATCCGCGGCTTGTCCCCGTTCCCGGGACTGCCGCTAGTGTCCCGCCGTCGGCGTGCCGCCGGCGCTGATCAGCCCGGGCACGGCCACCTTCCTCTCGACGCCGCGCATGCCGTAGACCACCACCAGCGTGACCGCGACGTAGATCAACGTCGCGGCGGTGAAGGCTTCGAACACCTGGAAACTGAACTCCTGCATCGAGCGCGCGCGCGCGGTGAGCTCCATCAGCCCGATGGTGAGCGCGACCGAGGAGTTCTTCAAGATGTTCATGAACTCCGAGGTGAGCGGCGGCAGGATGATGCGGAAAGCCTGCGGCAGCAGCACGTGGCGGTAGGACTGGGGGAGCGTCAGGCCGAGCGCGGTCGCCGCCATGCACTGGCCGCGGGGCAGGGACTGGATGCCGGCGCGCACCTGCTCGGCGACCCGCGCGGAGGTGTAGAAGCCGAGGCACAGCACGGCGGGCCAGTACGAGCCCCACGGCGGCGCCATCTGCTTCAGCGCGTCCCCCAGCGCTCGCGGCAGCACCTCCGGCAGCACGAAATACCACAGGAACATCTGCACTAGCAGCGGAATGTTCCGGAAGAGCTCCACGTACCCGTTGCCCGCGGCCACCACCCGGCGCATCGGTGTCGTGCGCAGCGTCCCGACGGCGGCCCCGAGGGCGAGCGCGATCGCCCATGCCGCGAGCGCCGTGCCGAGCGTCCAGGCGAGGCCCGAGACGAGCCACCACCAGTAGGCGCCGCTGCCGTCCGGGGCGGGCTGGAGAAAGACCCACCAGTTCCAGTTGTATTGCAAGCGCTCGATTTCCGCAGGGGCGGTTACTCGGGCGGCGCAGCCGGCCGGCGGGGAGCTCTTGCCGGCCGCATGAGCGCAAAACGGCGCGGGCGCGCCGTCCCGGCTATTGATAATCCTTCGGGTCGCCCGAGTCCGTCGGGTTGGCGACGACCTTCTTGAACTGCGCGCTCATCGGCACGTTGAGGTTCACGCCCTTGGGCGGGATGGGCTTGAGGAACCACTTCCCGTAGATCTTGTTGATCTCGCCGCTCTTGTAGAGGGCGTTGATCGCGCCGTTCACCACCTTCTTGAACGCGGGGTCGTCCTTGCGCATCATGATCCCGTAGGGCTCGACGGTGTAGGCCTCCGAACCGATCGCCCATTCCGACGGATTCTTCGAGTTGGCGACCAGGCTGTAGAGCAGGATGTCGTCCATGAAGAACGCGACCGCGCGGCCGGTTTCGACCGTGAGGAACGCCTCGGCGTGGTCCTTGGCGGCGATGATGTTCATGCCGAGGTTGCGCTTCGCGTTCTCCTCGGTCGCCCACTTGATGTTGGTCGTCCCCGAGGTCGACACCACCGTCTTGCCCTTGAGGTCAGCCAGCTTCGAGATCTTCGACGATTTCTTCGCGACGTAGCGGTTGGCGGTAACGAAGTGCGTGGTCGCGAACGCGACCTGCTTCTGCCGCTCGAGATTGTTCGTGGTCGAGCCGCATTCGAGGTCGATGGTGCCGTTCGCCATCAGCGGGATGCGCGTCGCCGACGTGACGGGATTGAGCTTCACGTTGAGCTTCGGCATCTTCAGCTCCGCCTTGATCGCGTCGACCACCTTGTAGCAGATGTCCATCGCATAACCGACGACCTGCTGCTTGTCGTCGTAGTACGAGAACGGGATCGAACTGTCCCGGTGCCCGAGCGTGATGGTGCCGGTGTCCTTGATCTTCTTCAGCGTGTCCTGCGCGATGGCGCTGCCGGAAAAGGCGCCGGCGACGGCGAGCGCGGCGAGGAGGTGGGTGAGGCGTTTCATGGTGGCTCTCCCGAGTGTGGCGGCGGTTCAATCTAGCCGAACGACCATCGCTTGTCCAGACGCCGGGGGAGGCTCAACCCTTGCGGGTCGAACCGCTGCAACGCAGGGAGCGTCGGGTGAAGATCGGGTTCATCGGCCTGGGCCGGATGGGCAGGGGGATGGCCGCGCGGCTGATCGACGGGGGACACGAGCTCACGCTCTACAACCGCACCCGGGCGGCGGCGGAGCCGTTCCGGGCGCGCGGCGCGCGCGTGGTCGAGTCCGCGGCGGCGGCGCTTCAGGCCGAGGTGATCATCACGATGCTCGCCGACGATGCCGCGCTCGAGGCCGCGTGGGTCGCGGGCGGACTCGCCGGGATGCTGCCGCCGGGCGCGGTGCACCTCAACATGGGCACGGTGGGCGTGCCGCTATGCCGGCGCATGGCGGCGCTGCACGCGGCCCGCGGCAACCCGTACGTGGCGGCCCCGGTGCTGGGGCGGCCCCACGTCGCCGCGCTCGGTGAACTCGACATCGTCGCCGCGGGGCCGGCAGCCGCGACCGCGCGGTGCCGCCCGCTGTTCGATCTGCTGGGAGCCCGCACCTTCGTCGTGGGCGAAGCGCCCCATGCCGCGAGCGCGGTCAAGATCGCGCGCAACTTCCTGCTGGCGAGCCTCGTCGAGAGCCTCGGCGAGGCCCTCGCCCTCGTGCGCAAGTGCGGCGGCGACCCGGCGCTCTTTCTCGATGTCATCACGACGTCCTCGTTCGACCGGCGCTACCGCGATTACGGCAACCGCATGGTCCAGGGGAACTTCGAGCCCGCGTTCCCGCTGCGCCTCGGCCTGAAGGACGTCGAACTCGCGCTCCAGGCGGCCGCCGGGTGCGGCGTCGCGCTGCCGACGGCGGAACTCATCCGCGAGCGGCACCTCGCCGCGATCGAGGCGGGATACGGCGAGAAGGACTGGGCCGCGCTCGGCGAGTACATCGCGCGGCAGGCCGGCCTCGCGCGGTGAGCGGCGCGGGGGCCGCGCCGCCGCGGGGCACCCGCCGTCCGCGCGCAAGCGGGGAAGGTGCGTAACGCCGCGCGCGCTGCGTATAATCGGGCGCGCGGCCTCGCCCGCGCCGCAGCGCCAACCCACCGGGAGATCCCCCATGTCCGGACCGCGTCGCCACCTCCTGCTGCGTGCCGCAGCGCTGCTCGTCCTCGCCTCGGTTGCCGCCGGCGCCGCGGCCGGGCGGGGGAACAATACCCTGAACGTCGCGTTTCCGCGCGAGGTGGTGACGCTCGACGGGCTCTACTCCAATCTGCGCGAGAACGACATCCTGAGCCTCGCCGTGGACGACGTGCTCTACACGGTTGACCCGGCGAGCCTTCTGCCGGTGCCGCTCGCGGCGCTTTCGCACAAGGTGATCGACGAGCGCACGATCGACGTCGAGCTGCGCCGCGGGGTGAAGTTCCACGACGGCGCGGAGTTGACGGCCGAGGATGTCGCCTACTCGTACGCGTGGATCACCGACCCGAAGAGCGGATCGAACTTCACCCGGCGCATCGCCTTCTGGCTCGAGAGCGCGACGGCGACGGGGCCCTACACCGTGCGCTTCCGGATGAAGGCGCCGTACTCGATGTTCTTCTACGACCTCGTGTATCACTCGAAGATCCGCAGGAAGGGGGCCTACCACAAGGCGGACGGCGGCCCCGATCCGGCGGCGCAGTCGCTCAAGCTGAACAGCACCGGACCCTACCGCGTGGTGGAGTTCCGGCCCGGCCAGCGCGTCGTGCTGCAGCGGTTCAGGGACTACCGCGCCGGCAGCCCCAAGAGCGTCGCCCGCATCGACAACATCGTGATCCGCACCATCCCCGACTGGAGCACGCAGGCCGCCGAGGTGATGAGCGGGGGCATCGACTGGACCTACCAGGTGCCCTACGAGATCGCGGAAGACGTGGCGAAGAGCGGGCGCGCGGTCCACCTCTCGGGTCCGTCGATGCGGATCGGCTATGTCGTCATGGACGCGATGGGCCGGCACCAGGCGAAGAATCCGTTCACGAACCAGAAAGTGCGCCAGGCGGTGAACCACGCGATCGACCGGGAAGCGATCGCGCGCCGTCTCGTCAGGGGCCAGGCGGGGCCGCTCCATGTTCCCTGCAACCCGGCGCAGTTCGGCTGCTCGCCGGAGGCGCGCAACTACGAGTACAGCCCGCAGAAGGCGCGCGCGCTCCTCGCCGAGGCGGGCTACCCGAACGGGTTCGAGGTGGAGTTCTGGGCCGCGCGCGAGCGCCCGATCATGGAGGCGATCGTGAACCAGCTCGCGCAGGCGGGCATCAAGGCGACGCTGCGCTACGTCAAGAATCCCACGCTCTCCCGGGCGCGCAAGGATAACCAGGTCGTGATCTACTACGGCTCCTCCGGATCCTTCAGCGTGCCCGACGCCGGCGCGGTGATGGGCGACAAGTTCGTGCCCCAGTCGGACGAGAATTACACCGGCAACCCGGAGGTGGGAAAGCTCGTTTCCGCCGCGCTGAACAGCTACGACGCCGCGGTGCGGCGGGAGAATTTCCGCAAGGCGATCGACCTCATCGCGGAGCAGGCCTACTGGGCGCCCGTGTATTTCTACGGCGAGGAGTACCTGCTGTCGAAGGAGGCGCACTTCGACCCGCCGAAGGACGGCATGCAGCGGCTCTACCTCATCCGCTGGAAGTAGGCGGGGCCGCCGCCGGCGCGTCCCGGGGCGCATGCTGCGCTACGCGTTGCAGCGGGGGCTGACGGCGCTGCTCGTCGCCGTCACCGTCTCGATCGCGACCTTCTTCCTGCTCGACGCGGCGGGCGACCCCGCCGAGGCGATTGCCGGGCCCGACGCACCGCGCGAGACGATCGAGCAGATCCGCGCGCAGTACGGTTTCGACCGACCGTGGCCGGTGCGCTACGGCGAGTGGGCGCTCGCTGTTGCCGGCGGCGACCTCGGCACGAGCTTTCTCCGCCGCCAGCCCGTGGGCGAACTCATCGCGACCCACGCCCCGGTGACGATCACGCTCGCGTTCTCCGCGCTCGCGGTGACGATCCTCGTCGCCATCCCGCTCGGCGTCGCGGCGGCGCTGCGTCCCGATACCTGGGTCGATCGCTGGGCGCTCGCGCTGGCGGTCGCCGCGCAGGCGGTGCCGAGCTTCTGGCTGGGGCTCGTCCTGATCGTGCTCTTCGCCGTGACCTTTCCCGTGTTTCCGGTCTCGGGAGACACGAGCTGGCTGCATTTCGTGCTGCCCGCGCTGGTGCTCGGCACGACTTCGGTTCCCGCGGTGATGCGGCTGACACGCACGGGCCTGCTCGAGGTGATGGCCTCCGATTACATCCGCACGGCGCGCGCCAAGGGCTATACCGGGGCGCCGTTGATCGTGCGCCAGGCGCTGCGCAACGCGCTCCTGCCGGTCGTGGGCGTGCTGGCGGTGCAGCTCGGCGGGAAGCTCGGCGGCTCGGTCATCACCGAGTCCGTGTTCGCGCTGAACGGTCTCGGGCGCCTCGCGCTGGAGGCGATCGTCGGGTCCGACATCCCGACGCTGCAGATGCTGGTGTTCGTGTTCGCGCTCACCTTCGTCGTCCTCACCTTTCTCGCCGACCTGCTCAATGCGTGGCTCGATCCGCGCGTGCGGCTTGCCTGAGCCATGGCGGAGCGCCCCGCGGCGATGGAAGCGGATGCCACGGCGCCGACGCCGTGGCAGTCGGCGCGCGCGCGTCTCGCGCGGCACCGCGGCTTTCTCGCCGGTGCCGCCGTCATCGTGCTCATCGCGCTGATGGCGCTCTGCGCGCCGTGGCTCGCCGCGCACGACCCCTACGCTCAAGACCTAGCGCGGCGGCTCCTGCCGCCGGCGTGGGACGCGAACGGCAGTTTCGCGCACGTTTTCGGCACCGACCATCTCGGCCGCGATTACCTGAGCCGGCTGCTCCACGGCGCGCGCATCTCGCTCGCGATCGGGCTCGGCGCCGCGGGGATCGGCTGCGTGATCGGCGTCACGCTCGGGGTTGCCGCGGGCTATTTCGGCGGGCGCGTCGACCGGGCCGTCAACTACCTCCTCGCCTGCCAGCTCGCGCTGCCGGGGCTGCTGCTCGCGATGTCGCTCGTGTTCCTGATCGGGCCGTCCGTGCCGGTCGTGATCTTCGTCATCGGCGCGCTGCACTGGACCTACTTCCTGGTGGTGACGCGCGCGGCCACCATGCAGATCCGCGCCCTCGACTACGTGACCGCGGCGCGCGCGCTCGGCGCCTCGCCGCCGCAGGTGATCGTGCACGAGGTGCTGCCCAACCTCGCGAGCCAGGTGATCGTCGTCTTCACGCTCTAAGTCGGCTTCGCGATCATCGCCGAGGCCTCGCTCTCGTTCCTCGGGGTGGGCGTGCCGGCGCCCAACCCTTCGTGGGGACTCCTGATCGCCGAGGGCCGCAATTCCATGTTCTTCCGCCCGTGGCTGGTGGTGGTGCCGGGCGCGTTCCTGTTCGCGCTGGTGATCGCGATCAATCTCATGGGCGACGGCCTGCGCGACGCCACCGCGCCCGGGAACCGTAACTGATGCCGCTGCTCGAAGTGCGCGAGCTGCGCGTGGCGATACCCGTCGCGGGCGGGCTCGCGCAGCCGGTGCGCGGCGTGAGTTTCGCCCTGGAGCGCGGGGAGACGCTCGGCATCGTGGGCGAATCGGGTTGCGGCAAGTCCATGACCGCGCTCGCCCTGATGGGGCTCCTGCCGGCGCGGGCGCGGCGCTCGGCGGGGGCGCTCGCCCTCGCGGGACGCGACCTCGCCGCCCTCGGCGAGCGCGAGCTCGCGCGCGAAGTGCGCGGCTCGCGCATGGCGATGATCTTCCAGGAGCCGATGACCTCGCTCAATCCCGTCTACACGATCGGCCGGCAGTTGACCGAAGCGATGCTGCTCCACCGCAAAGCGACGGCGGCGCAGGCGCGGGCGCGCGCGATGGAGCTCATGGACCGGGTCGGCATTGCCGGCGCGGCGCGGCGCCTCGCGCAGTACCCGCACGAACTCTCGGGCGGCCAGCGCCAGCGCGTGATGATCGCGATGGCGCTCATGAACGATCCCGAGGTCCTGATCGCGGACGAGCCGACCACGGCGCTCGACGTGACGACCCAGGCGCAGATCCTGCGGCTCATCGCGAAGCTGCAGCGCGAGCTCGGCATGGCGTTGATGCTCATCAGCCACAACCTCGCGGTGGTCTCGCGCGTCGCGGACAGGATCGCCGTGATGTACGCGGGGGAATTCGTGGAGACGGCGCCCGCGGGCGATCTCTTCCGCGACCCGTGTCATCCCTATACGCGCGGCCTGCTCGACTCGATGCCGCGCTCCGGCGCGGCCGGACCGGGTTCCCGGCTGGGATCGATCCGGGGGATGGTTCGCTCCGTTGTCGGCGCGATGCGCGGCTGCGCGTTCGCCGCGCGCTGCGGCGAGGCGCGCGATGCCTGCCGCGCGCTCGCGCCGCCGGTGCGGGAGGCCGGCGCGGGGCACGCCTATCGCTGCGTGCTCGAACCGGGGCCGGCGCGCGCCGCGCCGCGGGGAGCGGAGCCTGCCGCGGGCGCGGCCGCCGTTACGCCGCGGGCCGCCGCGGGCGGGCCGCTCCTCGCCGCGGCGGGCCTCGGGGTCGCCTTCCGCGCGCGGCGCGGAGTGTTCGGGCGCCGGTATCTCGTCCATGCGGTGAACGGCGTGAGCCTCGAGATCGGTCGCGGCGAAGTGCTCGGGCTCGTCGGCGAATCGGGTTGCGGCAAGAGCACCCTCGCGCGCGTGCTGCTCGGGCTCGCGGCGCCGGACGCGGGAGAAGTCCGCCTCGCCGGGGCCGGCCTCGCCACGCTCGCCCGGCGCGAAGTGGCGCGGCGCGCGCAGATCGTCTTTCAGGATCCGTATTCCTCCCTGAATCCGCGGCGCACGGTGGGCGAGATCATCCGGCGGCCCCTCGAGCTGCACGGGATCGCGAACGGGCCGCAGCGCGACGGCCGGGTGCGGGAGATGATGGCGCTGACGGGGCTGCCGCCCCGGCTCGCGTGGAGCTTCCCGGGCGAACTCTCCGGCGGCCAGCGCCAGCGCGTCGCGATCGCCCGCGCGATCATCATGGAGCCGGAGCTCGTGATCTGCGACGAACCCACCTCGGCGCTCGACGTTTCGGTGCAGTCGCAGATATTGAACCTGCTGCTCGATCTTCGCGAGCGCCTGGGCCTCACCTACCTCCTCATCACGCATGATCTCGCCGTGGTCGAGCACATGGCGACGCGGGTGGCCGTGATGTACTGCGGGGAGATCGTGGAAACCGGCAGCGCGCGCGAGCTCTTCGCCGCGCCGCGGCATCCCTATACGCGTGGCCTCCTCGCGTCGGCGCTCACCGTGCATCCCGGCAGGGGCGTGCCCGACAACCGCATCGGGCAGGGTTTTCCGAATCCCCTTGCTCCGCCGCCGGGCTGCCGGTTTCATCCGCGCTGCCCCGAAGCGATGCAGCTCTGCGCATCGCGGCCGCCGCCCGCCGCGGGAGGGCGAGCCGCATTCGTTCGCTGTCACCTTTACGCATGATCGCCGGCGGTGCGGCGGGCCGTGAGCGCCGGGCGAACCGGGAAGCGCAGCGCCCTGAACGCGATCAGCGCGAGCGCCGATGCGAGCCGCGCGCTGCCCGCCGCCGCCCGCGGCCTCGCGGTGCCGCCGCCGGTCGCGCGCGCGTTGGGCATCGTCAGGGGGTCGCGCGGACGACGTCGAGCACGCGCGCGACGTCGGAGTCGTCGTTGTAGCAGTGGAAGCCGAAGCGAAGCAGCCCCTTGCGGAAGGTGTGCCTCACGCCCGCCTCCGCCAGGGCGGCGCCGATCCGGTTGAGGCGCGCGTCGTGGCTGCCGGCGGCGTCGCCGGCGCCAAGCCGGCCGGCGGTGACGATGTGGCTTCGCGCGAGGATCTCGGGCGGGCTCGTGACCGCGAGACCGAGCGCTTCGAGTCCATCCGCGAGCGCCGTCGCAAGGCGCACCACGCGAGGCTCGATGCGGTGCGTCCCGATTTCCAGCAGTTCGACGAGCGACGCCTCGGCGGCGGCGATGCCGGGAAAGTTGTAGTTGCCCGCCTCGAAGCGGCGCGCATCGCGCAGGAACTCGTAGTTCCCCTCCTCGAACTCCGACTCGTGGCCCGTGCCGCGCTCGATGCTGTAGCGGCCGATGTAGGCGGGGCGCAGGCGCTCGATCCAGTCCGCGCGCACGTAGAGGAACCCCAGTCCGGGCAGGCCCATCAAGCCCTTCCCCGTGGAGGTGGCGAGCGCGTCTATCGCCGCAGCATCCACGTCAAGGTCGAGGATCCCGCAGCTTTGCACGCCGTCGACGAGGAAGAGCGCCCCCGCGCGGCGGCACGCGCGGCCGAGCGGTTCGAGCTCGGCGCGGAATCCCGGCGCGAAGGTGACCGACGAGGCGGTGACGAGGCGCGTGCGCGCGTCCACGGCGTCGATCATCGCGCGCGTGTCGATCGCGCCTTTCACCGCCCGCGGCGCGCGCAGCTCGATGCCGCGCCGCCGCAATTCCAGCCAGAGGTAGATGTTGTTCGGGTGCTCGAGTTCGGTGCAGGCGACCACATTGTCGCCGGCGCGCCAGTCGATCGCGTTGGCGACGATGTTGAGTCCCTCGGTCACGTTCTTCGTCACCGCGATCTCGCCGGCGCGCGCCCGGACGAGCCGCGCGACGCGCGCGCGGGCGGAGGCCAGCAGCGCGGGGCGCGCCGCGCGCGTCCCGGCGCCGGCCCATTGCGCGCGCACGAACCCCTCGACGGCGGCGCGCGCGGCGTTCGAGAGCGGGGTGCCGGAGGTGATATTGAGAAAGGTCGAATTCGTCGCGACCGGGTAGCGCGCGCGCACCGCGGCCCAGTCGAAGGCCGCCTCCCGCCCCGGCGCCCGCGCGGCGCGGGTCCCTCCCGCGGTTTCGCTCACGCGGCTCGCTCCTTCCTGTCGTCGTTCGCGTAGATCGCCACCACGGGGGGGCCGCCGGCGGCGCGGCTCGCCCGGTACATTCCCGGCGTGGTGAAGAGGCTTACCGCGCGGCCGGCGCGGTCCACGGCGACGAGTCCCCCCGACCCGCCGAGGGGCGCGAGCCGGCGCCGGAGAACGAAACGGGCGGCCTGCGCGAGGCCGAGCCCCCGGTATTCCATGAGCGCCGACACCGAGTAGGCCGCCAGCGTGCGCATGAAGTATTCGCCTTCGCCGGTACAGGAGACCGCCGCCGTCGTGTTGTTCGCATAGGTCCCGGCGCCCACGATGGGGGAATCACCGATGCGGCCGGCCATCTTGAGCGTGCGCCCCCCGGTGGATGTCGCCGCCGCGAGGTTGCCGTGCCGGTCGAGCGCGACGGCGCCGACGGTGCCGTGCCGGTCGGCCTCGGTCAGCCAGCCCTCGCGATCGCGCCCGCGCCGCGCCCGCTCGAGCGCTTTGACCCGCCGCCCGGTGACGAAATACTCCGGTGCCACGGTCTCGAGACCATGCGTCCGGGCGAGTGCATCCGCGCCGTGCGCGCCGAGCAGGACGTGGCGCGTTTCCTCCATGACGAGCCGCGCGAGCAGCACGGGATTCTTCACGGTCGTGACGAGCGTTACCCCGCCGGCGCGCAGGCTCGCGCCGTCCATGATGGCTGCGTCCAGCTCGGCGGTGCCCTCGGCGGTGAGCGCCGCGCCGCGCCCCGCGTTGAAAAGCGGGCTGTCTTCCATGGCCACCACGGCGGCGGACACGGCGTCGAGGCTGGTGCCGCCGGCGGCGAGCACCGCGTAGCCCGCGTCGAGCGCGGTCGCGAGCGCCGCGCGGTAGTCGCGCTCCGCCGCGCGCGACATCGCAGCGCGTGGAACGACCCCGGCGCCGCCGTGCAGGGCGATCGTGAACCGCGGCGAGGCCCGCTCGCGCGGCCTCGGGCGCGGCCCCGTCGCGGCGCCTGTCGTTCCGGGCCGCTTCATCGAATCCGCCGGCTCGGGGTGCCGGGTTCGTAAGCTGTAGGACAGGTCGAGGTAAGCGTCACGTCAGTGGCCGGGTGGAACAATGACAGGGCAGTTCGCACACCAAAGGAGGCATCATGACACAGCAGCATCGGCCGGCGGAGGCCCCCGCCGGCGAGACCGGAGTCCGGTTCACCCAGATGAGCCCTCGGGACAAGCTCAAGCACGTGTGCAAGATCTTCATCTTTTTCCTGACCTTCGGGTTCGTGTTCCCCGGCATCTTCTCGGACTAGCGGTTCGCCGGATTTCGTTCCGGCCCCGCGTCCGCGGGCGAGTTGCGTGCGGCAACCGGTCGAACCTGCAAGGCCGGCCAGCCGCCACGCCCGCGGGATTTCAGGGTTCCGGCATGAAAGCCTCGATCAGCGCGGCGAGCCGCCGCGGCTGGTCGAGGTGCATCATGTGCCCGCAGTCGTCGATTTCCGCCACCCGCCGGTCGCGAAACGCGTTCACACGCGCCGCAAACTCCGCGGGTGTGTCCTTCATGCGCCGCGGAATGTTCGATTGCCTGCCCGCGACGAGGAGCACCGGGGCGGTGACCCGCTGCCAGCACGCGATCGCCTCGTCGATGCGGAAGAGGTACGCGTTCACCATCTTGTGGCGCGGATCGCTCACGAGCACGACCTCTCCTGACGCTTCCTGCCGCGCCCAGTGCCGGGCGAGGTAGCCCGCCCTCTCCGGGGTAAGCCGCGGGTTGTCCCGCCGCAGCCGGTCCGCCACTTCGCCGAACGACGCGTAGGGCCGGAACCGCGGCGGGTCGCGCACGGCGTCGAGCCAGTCCGCGTAGCGGTGCGGGGCCTCCGAGGCGGGCCGCCGCGCGAGCCCCAGCCCTTCGAGCATGGCGATGCGCCGCATGCGCTCCGGGCGGATCCCGCCGTACATGCCGGCGACCACCCCGCCCATGCTGTGGCCGACGACGAGCGCGGGCGCGCCCGGCTCGTAGATCTCGAGCAGCGCCTCGAGGTCGGCGTAGTAGTCCGGGAACCAGTAGCCCTCGCGGCACCACTCGGTCAACCCGAAGCCGCGCCAGTCCGGCGCGATCACGTGCCACTCGCGCGAGAACGCGTCCACCAGGAACTGGAAGGAAGCGGAGACATCCATCCAGCCGTGCAGGAGAAAGAGCCGCGGGGCGGGCGGCGCGCCCCAGGTGCGCACGTGGTGGCGCAGGCCGCGGATCACGTGGAAATGCGATTCGCTCTGCTTCATCGCCGCAAAATGCCGCATGGTAAACGGTAAGGCGAAAGGCCGGCAACACGCGCGCCGGCGCGCCGGGGTCCCCGGGAAAATCGATCCGGCGCGGCGTAAAATGGCTCGATGGCGGCACCGTCCTTCATCCACCTGCGGCTGCACAGCGAGTACTCGATCGTAGACGGTATCGTCCGCATCGAGGAAGCGGTCGAGGCCGCCGTGAAGGCGGGCATGCCCGCGCTGGCGCTCACCGATCTCGCCAACGTGTTCGGCATGGTCAAGTTCTACAAGGCGGCGCGCGAGGCGGGCGTCAAGCCCGTCGTGGGCTGCGACCTCTGGCTCACGAACGAGGCCGATCGCGACAAGCCGCACCGCCTGCTCGTGCTCGTCCAGTCGCGGGCGGGCTACCTGCGGCTCTGCGAGATCCTGAGCCGGGCCTACCGCTCCAACCACTACCGCGGCCGGGCGGAGGTGCGCAAGGCCTGGTTCGGCGAGGCGGGCACGGAGGGGCTGATCGCCCTCTCGGGCGCGCAACACGGGGACCTCGCGCAGGCGCTCGTCGCCGGCAACGGCGAGCAGGCCGCGTACCTCGCGCGGGAGTGGCGCGCGCTCTTCCCGGACCGCTACTACGTCGAGGTGCAGCGGCTCGGGGCGCAGGCGAGCGGGAGCGGCGTGGCCGGGGCGCCGGTCGAGGCCTACGTGCAGCGGGCGGCGCGGCTCGCCTCGGCGCTCGGGCTCCCGCTCGTCGCCACCCACCCGGTCCAGTTCATCGCGCCGGAGGACTTCCGGGCGCACGAAGCGCGGGTGTGCATCGCGGAGGGTTACGTGCTCTCCGACCGGCGCCGGCCGCGCCGCTTCACGCCCGAGCAGTATTTCAGGAGCCAGGCCGACATGGCCGCGGCGTTCGCCGACCTGCCGCAGGCGCTCGCGAACAGCGTCGAGATCGCGAAGCGCTGCAACCTCGAGCTCGAGCTGGGAAAAACCCGCCTGCCGCGCTTTCCGACCCCCGACAACGCGAGCCTCGACGAGTATCTCCGCGAGTCGGCCGCGGCGGGGCTTAAGCGGCGCATGGCCGTGCTCCATCCCGATGCGGCGGCGCGCGCGGCCGAAATGTCCCGCTACCGCGCGCGCCTCGCGTTCGAGCTCGACACCATCGTCCAGATGGGTTTCCCGGGGTATTTCCTCATCGTGGCCGATTTCATCAACTGGGCGAAGGCGAACGGCGTGCCGGTCGGGCCGGGGCGCGGCTCCGGCGCGGGCTCGCTCGTCGCGTTCAGCCTCGGGATCACCGAGCTCGATCCGCTGCGCTACGACCTGCTCTTCGAACGCTTCCTCAACCCCGAGCGGGTGTCGATGCCGGACTTCGACATCGATTTCTGCCAGGACGGACGCGACCGGGTCATCGATTACGTCAAGGGCCGCTACGGCGCCGAGAGCGTCTCGCAGATCGCGACCTTCGGCACCATGGCGGCGAAGGCGGTGGTGCGCGACGTCGGACGGGTGCTCGATCTCTCCTACACCTTCTGCGACCAGCTCGCGAAGCTCATTCCGTTTCAGCCCGGGCGCCACATCACGCTCGAGGAGGCGCGCCGCGAGGAGCCGCAGCTCGCCGAGCGCGAGGAGAAGGAGGAGGAGGTGCGCGAGCTCCTCGCCCTCGCGGAGAAGCTCGAGGGACTGACGCGCAACGTCGGCATGCACGCGGGCGGGGTGCTGATCGCGCCCGGGCGGATCACCGATTTCTGCCCGGTCTACGCGGCCGAGGGCTCCGGCGCCGTGGTCTCGCAGTTCGACATGAAGGACGTGGAGGCGGTCGGGCTCGTCAAGTTCGACTTCCTCGGGCTCACCACGCTCACGATCCTCGACGGGACGCTGAAGTACATCCGGGGTGCGGAGAGCGGGGCGCCGAGCGCAAGGTCGAACGGCGGCGACTCGCCGCCCGTCGCTCGTCACCCATCGCTGAATCTCGAAGAGATTCCGCTGGACGACCCCGACACCTATCGCCTCTTCGCCGCGGCCGACACGACGGGAATCTTCCAGTTCGAGTCGCGCGGCATGCGCGATCTCCTGAAGCGCGCGCGGCCCGACCGGTTCGAGGACCTGGTCGCGCTCGTCGCGCTCTACCGGCCGGGGCCGATGGACCTCATACCGGAATTCATCCGGCGCAAGCACGGCGGGCGCGTGGACTACCCGGATCCCCGCGTCGAGCCGGTGCTCAGGGCGACCTACGGCATCATGGTCTACCAGGAGCAGGTGATGCAGCTCGCGCAGGTGATCGGCGGCTACAGCCTGGGCGGCGCCGACCTCCTGCGCCGCGCGATGGGGAAGAAGCTGCCCGAGGAGATGGCGCAGCACCGCGGCACCTTCGTGCGGGGCGCCGCGAAGAACGGCGTCTCCGAGCGCAGGGCGCACGACCTTTTCGACCTCATGGAGAAGTTCGCCGGCTACGGCTTCAACCGCAGCCACGCCGCCGCGTACGCGCTGGTCGCCTACCAGACCGCGTACTTCAAGGTGCACCACGCCGCCGCCTTCCTCGCGGCGAACATGTCGGCGGTGATGAACGACACCGACAAGGTGCAGCTCTTCACCGAGGACGCGCGCGCGCACGGTATCACCGTGCTGGCGCCGGACGTGAACGCGTCGAACTTCCGCTTCGAGCCGGTCGCTCCCGGTCGCGCCGGCGCCGGCGCTCGGGGCGGCGTGCGCTACGGATTGGGCGGCATCCAGGGCACCGGCGAGGCGGCGATCGAGAGCATCGTCGAGGCGCGCCGCGAGGGGCCGTTCCGGGATCTCTTCGATTTCTGCCGTCGCGTCGACAAGCGGCTGGTCAACCGGCGCGTCATCGAGTCGCTCGTGCGCTCGGGAGCGTTCGACGCGATCGACGAGCATCGCGCGCGAGTCCTCGCCGCGGTAGGCCTCGCGCTGGAGAGCGCCGAGCAGGCGAGCCGGTCGGCCAACCAGGTCAGCCTCTTCGGCGACTTTGCCGAGGTGCCGCCGCCGGCGCTTGCCGGGGCGCCGCGCTGGGGCGAGAAGGAGCGCCTGCAGAACGAGAAGCTTGCCCTCGGCTACTACTTCAGCGACCACCTGTTCAACATCTATCGCGATGAAGTGAGCCGGTTCATCCGCACCCGGCTCGCCGACCTCTTCGGCGGCGGCGCCAGCGACCCGGGACGCACGGTCTGGGTCGCGGGCGTGGTGATCGGCACGCGGGTGCAGAACTCCGCGAACGGCCGGATGGGCGTCATCCAGCTCGCCGACGACACCGGGCGCTTCGAGATACTCGCCTACCGGGAGGTGTTCGAGAAGCACCGGCACAAGCTGAAGGACGACGAACTGCTCGTGCTGGAAGCGCGGGTGCGCGCCGCCCGCCCGCGCGGCGGCGACGCGGAGCCGCCGCCGGATTCCGGGGTTCGTGTCGAGGCGCTCGACGTGCTCGATCTGCGCGAGGCGCGCGCGCGCTTCGCGCGGGGCGTGCGCCTCTACTGCAACGGCGGCTCCTCGGGCGGGCGGCTGCGCGAGCTGCTCGCACCCTACCGCAGCGGCTCCTGCCCCGTGTCGGTCGTGTATTCGAACCGGGGCGCGGTATGCGAGATCGACCTCGGGGAGAGCTGGCGCGTGAACCTCCACGAGGACCTGATCCGCTCGCTCGGTGACTGCCTGAGCCCGGAGAACGTGAAGATCGTGTACGGCGAGCCGCGGGCCGGGCAGGGGTAGAAGATTGCGGCCGCCGATCACCGCCGATGCGCGCCGCCGGGTTCTCGGCGCCCTCGTTGCCGCGTTTCTTGCCGTGCCGCTCACGGTCCGGGGCGGGGAGGCGGAATGGCGCATGCTCTACGAGCAGTCCGACCTGCACTTCCAGCGGGGCAACCTCGCGCAGGCCGAGCTCTTCGCGCGCGAAGCGCTGAAGGAAGCCGACGCTTCGCTCGGCGGGTCGAGCCGGGCGGCGGAGCTCTCGCTCGCGCGCGCCGTCTTCATGCTGCGCCTTGCCGGAAAGCTCGACGAGGCACTCGGGCTCGCGGTGCGCGGGGTGAGGGTCAGCACGAAGCTCCACGGACCCGGCGACCCGCAGACGGCGATCGCGCTCCAGAACCAGGCCGAGGTGCTGTTCGCGCAGAAGAAGTACGGCGCCGCCGAGCAGCTCCACCGAAGGGCGCTCGCGATCTTCCAGACGCGGCCGGGCGAGAAGAGTTTTCAGGCGGCGACGAGTCTCCACAACGTCGGCACGATGCTCCTCGCCCAGGACAAGTTCCTGGAGGCCGAGCGGTTCCTGCGTCGGGCGCTCGCGGTGAAGGAGCGGGTGTTGAAGCCCGGCCACCGCTCGATCGCGCACACGCTGAACAACCTCGTGCTCGCGCTGGAGGCGCAGGGGAAGAGCGCCGAGGCGGCGAACTACAGGGCGCGCGCCGCCGCGTCCGGCGGCACATAGCGCCGATCGGCCCGGGCGGCGCGCCGTGCCGGTCGCGGTCAGGGCGCCGCCTGCCACGCGGGCGCGCTCGCGCGCTTCGAGGAAGCGCGGGAACACCGTCCCGGGTTTCCCCCGCGCCTGTCCCGCCCGTCGAACGGGATCCGTTGTTTCGGCGCGCGGCATGCGGCGCTATCATTGCCGGGACCACCCTTTCGGAAGGTACCCGCCGTGATCGTCAAGCAGATCTGGACCGCCAACGCCGGCCGCAATTTCAACTACCTCCTCGCCTGCCCGGAGACCGGCGAGGCGCTCGCGATCGATCCGCTCGATCACGAGAAATGCCTCGCCGCGGCGAAGGCGGCGGGCTACGCCGTCACGCAGATCCTCAACACGCACGAGCACCGCGATCACACCGGGGGCAACGACGCGATGGTGCGGAAGACCGGCGCGATCGTGCTCGCCCACGCCGGGGCCGGCGCGCGGATCCCCGGGGTGTCGCGCGGGCTCGCCGCCGGCGACGTCGTGAAGGTGGGCCGCACCGTGGAACTCGAAGTGCTCGACACGCCGGGCCACACGATGACGCACGTGTGCCTGCTCGCGCACACCGGCGAGCCGGCGCTCTTCTGCGGCGACACGCTCTTCAACGCGGGCGCCGGCAATTGCCACAACGGCGGACATCCCGACCGGCTCTACCGGACGTTCGCCGGCGAGCTCGCGAGGCTGCCGGACGCAACACGCGTCTATCCCGGCCACGACTACATCGAGAACAACCTGCGTTTCACGCTGAACCGCGAGCCGGACAACGCGCGCGCCCGGGAGCTGCTCGATAGGGTGAAGGGGCAGGACATCGCCAACGCCTTCGTCTCCACGCTCGGGCTGGAGCGCGAGATCAACACCTTCTTTCGCCTGGCGAGCCCCGGCGTGATCGCGAAGCTGCGCGAGGCCTTTCCCGATCTGCCCGAGCGCCCGGACGAGCGCACCGTGTTCCTGAGGCTGCGGGAGCTGCGGAATTCGTGGTGATCGCCGGTGGCGCGGGCCGCCCCGGGCGCTGGCGGCGGGGCTCGCGCGAACCTGACTTCCCGTCGTGAACCCGCTCCTTCTCGCGCTGGGGTCGATGTTTCTCCAGCAGACGTGCGTCGCGCTCGGGCGGGCGCTGCCCGCGGTGATCGCGCCGGCGATCATCACCGATCTCGCGATCGACGCGGTCTGGGTGGGGGTCTATTTCGGACTGGCCGCCGCCGCCGCGCTCGTCGCGCAGTTGGGCTGCGGCAGCTTCATCGTGCGCTACGGCGCGATGCGCGTGAACCAGATATCGCTCGTCATGGTGGCGGCCGGCACCGCGCTCGCCACGCTGGGGACGCCGGCCATGCTCGTGCTCTCCGCGCTCGTCTGCGGGAGCGGCGGGGCCGTGTCGACGCCGGCGAGTTCGCATCTCTTGGGCCGCGTCGCGGCGCCCGGCTACCTGCCGCTCGTCTTCTCGATCAAACAGACCGCCGTGCCCGCCGGCCTGCTCCTCGCCGGGGTCTTCGGACCGCTCATGACGCAGTGGCGGGACTGGCGCTTCACCATGCTCGCGTGCGCCGCGCTCTGCGTCGCCTTCGCCGCGATCCTGCACCCCCTCTGCCGGACCTTCGATACCGACCGCGTACCCACGCAGGGCTTCCGGGTGTCGGATTTCCGGACGACGCTCGCGGCCGTCCTCGCCACGCCGGAATTGCGCGCGCTCTCCTTCGCGTGCCTCGCCTTCAACGGCCTGCAATCGGTCATGACCGCCTACTTCGTGGTTTACCTCACGACCATCGGCTATACGCCCGTCGCCGCGGGCTTCGTCTTCTCGGTCGCGATGGCGGTCGCGGTTCCGGGGCGTATCGTCTGGGGCTGGCTCGGCAGCACCCGCGTCGGTCCGCGCACGATGATGGCGGGTCTCGCGCTTGGCATGGCCGCCAGCGGCGTCGGGCTCGCGCTGAGCGGCCCGGACTGGCCGACGCTGGCAGTGGGGCTCACCGCCTGCGCGATGAGCGCCACGGCCCTCTCGTGGCACGGAATACTCCTCGCGGAAACCGCGCGCGCGGCGCCCGAGGGCATGCGCGGGGCGGTCACGGGCGGGGTGCTGTCGTTCGGGCAGGTCGGCGCGCTGTCGCTGCCGATCGTCTACTCGGGGCTGCTCGATGCGACCGGCCGGTACGGCATCGGCTTCTTCGTGTGCGGATTGCCGGCGGCACTGATCGGCGCGCACCTGCTCCGCCGGCCGCGGGCCCGCGTTACGTGAGCCGCGATCGGCGGCCGATCGCTTTTCCGGGCTAGTCGTGGGCGGGCCGGTAGCGCGCGAGCTTTGCGTCGTCCAGCGCGATGCCGAGTCCCGGGCCGCCGGGAACGGTGAGGCTCCCCGAGGAGATGTCAAGCCGTGTCGTCGCGACCGTGTCCACCACCTTGAGCGGGCCGACGCACTCCAGCCCCGGGAGCACGTTGCGCGAAGTGGCGGAGAGCGCGACCTCCGCGAGCGTGCTCGGATCGAGGCCGAACCCATGGCCGATCACGCAGGGCATGCCGGCGGCCTGGGCGGTGGCGAGCATGCGCGAAGCGCGCAGTATCCCGCCCGCCTGCTTGACGCCGAACTTGACGTAATCGGCGGCGCCGGCCCGGATGACCGCAAGGAGACTCGCGTGGTCGCTCACCGACTCGTCGGCCATTACCGGGATGCCGCCTTCCCGGCGCACCCGGGCGAGCCCCGCGATGTCGTCTTTCGCCGCCGGCTGCTCGAAGAGCTGGAGATCGTACCGCTTCACCAGGCGCGCGAGCCGCAGCGACATCTCGGCGTCGTAGAGGCAGTTCGCGTCGATCCGCAGCTTCATGGCGGAGCCGACGGCCGCGCGCACCGCCGCGATGCGGTCGTGATCGGGTTCGACGCCGTCGCCGATCTTGATCTTCGCGGACTTGAAACCCGCCGCGAGCCAGCGCCGTGCTTCCGCCGCGGCCTCCTCCGGCGGCAACGCGCCGATCCAGCCGTTGAACTCCACCCGGTCCACCACCGCGCCGCCGAGGTACGCGTGCATCGGCACGCCGAGAAGCCGCGCGGCGAGTTCGACGCAGGCCATCTCCGCGCCGGCGGCCGCGCCCGGCTGTCCCGGCGTGAGCCCGTCGAGCACTTCGATCACGCGGTTCACGTTGAGCGGATCCTGCCCCACCATCGCCGGCGCGACGCGCTCGCGCAGCGTCTTCGCCATCTCCCGCGCGGTGTGCGGCGGCTTCGCGGTGGAGATCTGCTCGATGCTGCTGATGCCGATCGTGCCGTTCGAGGCCGTCAGGCGGATCACGGCGCACTTCGTCGCCTGCTTGGCCACTCCGGCGCTCGTGAAAGTGCCCGAGAGCGGCATGTCCACGTCGAAGACTTCCATACGCTCGATGCTGCGTCTCATCGCGGGATTCCTTGTGCGCTCGGGGGTCGGGTCGCCCGTATTGTGCCTCGAACGGCCGGGCAAGGGACGAGGGAGCGGGGAGGAGGGCGGAACCGGGAGGATGAGCCGCTCGGCCGGCCCGCGGCGGCGGGGTAGCGCCGTCGGCCGGTCCCGCCTTGACATGGCGCAATGCGGACCCGGTGCGCCGATGATACAAGGGGCGAACGAATCCGGCCGAAGGCCGGCAGGTAGCCGCGATGAGCATCCGCAATCTGCAGTTCCTCTTCCGCCCCGCGTCGCTCGCGGTGATCGGTGCCTCGGACCGTCCCGGCAGCGTCGGCGCGACGGTCATGCGCAATCTCCTGGAGGGCGGTTTCCCCGGGCCGGTGTGGCCGGTCAACCCGCGCCGGCAGAGCGTGGCGGGCCGCCTCGCCTGTCCCGACGTCGCCTCCCTTCCCGCGACACCCGACGCAGCCGTCGTCTGCATCCCGCCGCGGGCCGTCCCGGAAGCGATCGCGGCGCTGGGCCGGCGCGGCACGCGCGCCGCGATCGTGCTGACCGGCGGGCTCTCGCGCGGCAGGAGCGCCGACGGGCGGACCCTCTCCGCCGCGATGCTGGAGGCGGCGCGCCCGTACCTGCTGCGCGTGCTGGGGCCGAACTGCGTGGGCCTGCTCGTGCCGGGCCTGAAGCTCAACGCGAGCTTCGCGCACGAGCAGGCGCTGCCCGGTTCGATCGCGTTCGTCACGCAGTCCGGCGCGCTCGCGACCGCGCTCCTCGATTGGGCGCGCCTGCGCGGGGTCGGCTTTTCCCACTTCATTTCGCTGGGCGAGAGCGCGGACGTCGATTTCGGCGACGTCCTCGACTATCTCGGGCGGGATCCCGACACGCGCTCGATACTGCTCTACATCGAATCGATCACCGCAGCGCGCAAGTTCATGTCGGCCGCGCGCGCCGCCGCGCGCAACAAGCCGGTCATCGCGGTCAAGGCGGGCCGCGTCGCGGAGGGGGCGAAGGCCGCCTCCTCCCACACCGGCGCGCTCGCCGGCGCCGACGACGTCTACGATGCCGCGCTCGCCCGCGCGGGCATCCTGCGCGTCGCGACCACGATGGATCTCTTCGACGCCGCCGAGACGCTCGCGCGGGCGCGCCCGCTGGCGGGCGACCGCCTCGCGATCCTCACCAACGGTGGCGGACCGGGGGTGCTGGCGACCGACGCGCTGATCGCGGGGGGCGGGCGCCTCGCGGAGCTCTCGGACGCGGCGATGACCCAGCTCGATCGATTGCTGCCGGAGACCTGGTCGCGGGGCAATCCGGTTGACATCATCGGAGACGCTCCCGCCGCCCGCTACACCGGCGCGCTGCACGTGCTGCTCGCCGAGCCGGGCGCCGACGCGGTGCTCTTCATCCATGCGCCGACCGCGATCGTGCCCTCGCGCGAGATCGCGCGCGCGTGCGTGCCGCTTCTCGTGCGGACGCGCAGGAACGTGTTCTCGTGCTGGCTCGGCGGGGAGAGCGTGCGCGAGGCCGATGCCATCTTCAACGCCGCGGGGGCGCCCACCTATTCGACGCCGGAGCACGCGGTGCGCGGCTTCCTGCAGCTGGTGCGCTATCGCCGCGCCCAGGACATCCTCATGCAGACCCCGGCGTCGATCCCCGCGGAATTCCGTCCCGACGGCGCCGCCGCCACGCGCATCATCGAGGCGGCGCTCGCGGCGGGGCGCACTTCGCTCTCGGAGGCGGAAGCGAAACGCCTCGTCGCCGCCTACGGCATCCCGGTCGTCGAGACGCGGATCGCGCGTGACGCGGAGGAGGCGGTGGCGATCGCCGGCGAGATCGGCTTTCCCGTCGCGGTGAAGATTCACTCGCCCGACGTGAGCCACAAGTCCGACGTCGGCGGCGTCTCGCTCGATCTGCATTCTCCCGGGGCCGTGCGCGCCGCGGTCGCCCTGATCGCCGAGCGCTGCGCGCGGCTGCGCCCGGGCGCCCGCATCGAAGGCTACGCCGTGCAGCGCATGGTGCACGAGCCACACGCCCGCGAGCTCATCGCGGGCATTGCGTCCGACGCGGTGTTCGGGCCGGTGATCCTGTTCGGGCAGGGGGGCACCGCGGTCGAGGTGGTGGCGGACAAGGCGCTCGCGCTGCCGCCGCTCAACCTCGCGCTCGCCCGCGACCTCGTCTCGCGCACGCGCGTGGCGCGGCTCCTCGCGGCCTACCGTGACCGGCCGGCCGCCGACGGCGGCGCGCTGGATCTCGCGCTCGTCAAGCTCGCGCAGCTCGCGGCCGATTGCGAGGCTGTCGCCGAGCTCGACGTGAATCCGCTGCTCGCGGGTCCGCGAGGCGTCATTGCGCTCGACGTGCGGGTGCGCCTCGGGCGGCCAGGCACGGCGGGCGCGGGCCGGCTCGCGATCCGGCCCTACCCGCGGGAACTGGAGGAATGGACAAGCTTCGGCGGGCGCCGGGTATTGCTGCGCCCGATCCGGCCCGAGGACGGCCCGCAGCATCGCGCACTGCTCGCCCGGATCGCGAGCGACGACATCCAGTCCCGCTTTTTCCACGCCAAGCGCGAGTTCGCCGACACCGAGCTCGCGCGCTTCACGCAGATCGATTACGACCGCGAGATGGCGTTTATCGCGACCGCCGCGGGTCCCGGTGGCGCGGAGGAGACGCTCGGCGTCGGCCGGGCCGTCACGGATCCCGACAACGACAACGCCGAGTTCGCCGTGCTCGTGCGTTCCGACCTCAAGGGCGGCGGGCTCGGCAGAGCGCTGCTCGGCAAGCTCATCCGCTACTGCCGCGAGCGCGGCACGCGGCGTCTCACCGGCGAAGTGCTGGCGGCCAACGCGCGGATGCTGAAGCTCTCGGCCGCGCTCGGTTTCGTCGCGGAAAGCGTGCCCGGCGATCCCGGCGTGGTCCGCGTCACGCTGGAACTGCACCCGAGCGGCACGGCGGGCGGCGCCGGGCCGTGAACGCGCGCCGGGCGAAACTTCGCGGCCGCGGCGCCCCGGACCGTCTTTTCGCTTATCATCGGCTGGTCGCCCGGCACTCGCCCGCTCATGGAACACCACGGCTCACGGCACGCCAGCCAGATCACCCGGGACACCGTCGCGCTGGTGCTCGCCGGTGGCCGCGGCACGCGCCTCGGCGAGCTTACCCAGTGGCGCGCGAAGCCGGCGGTGCCCTTCGGCGGCAAGTTCCGCATCATCGATTTCACCCTGTCGAACTGCGTGAACTCGGGTATCCGCAAGATCGGCATCTGCACGCAGTACAAGGCGCAGAGCCTGATTCGCCACGTGCAGCGCGGCTGGAGCTTTCTCGACGGTCGCTTCGACGAGTTCGTGGAGCTCCTGCCCGCGCAGCAGCGCGAGGACTTCGACTGGTACGCCGGCACCGCGGACGCCGTGTACAAGAACCTCGACCTCCTGCATCGCCACGACCCCGATTACGTGCTGGTCCTCGCGGGCGATCACGTCTACAAGATGGATTACGCCAAGCTCCTGGAAGAGCACGTCGCGCGCGGCGCGGGGATGACGATCGGGTGCATCGAGGTACCGCTCGCCGATGCAACCGGTCTCGGCGTCATGCAGGCCGACCCGGACCTGCGGGTCACCGGTTTCCAGGAGAAGCCGGCGCACCCCTCGCCCATGCCGGGGCGGCCCGGCCACGCGCTCGGGAGCATGGGCATCTACGCGTTCAAGGCGTCGTTCCTGTACGATGAACTCGCCCGCGACGCGCGCGCCGCCGGCACCTCGCACGATTTCGGCAAGGACATCATTCCCTCGCTGGTGCGGCGCGGCGAGAGCGTCTACGCGCACTCTTTCTCCCGGAGCTGCGTCAACATGGTCGAGGGCGTGCCCTACTGGCGCGACGTCGGCACCATCGACGCCTACTGGGACGCGAACATCGAGTTGACCAAGGTCGTGCCCGATCTCAACCTGTACGACCGCGACTGGCCGATCTGGACCTACCAGGAGCAGCTGCCGCCCGCGAAGTTCGTCTTCGACGAGGAGCAGCGGCGCGGGCTGGCGATCGACTCCCTCGTCTCGGGGGGGGATGTCATCAGCGGCGCGCACGTGAAGCGCTCGGTCCTGTTCTCGAACGTGCACGCGCGCGAACAGGCGAGCATCGAGGACTCGGTGGTACTGCCCGACGTCGACATCGGCCGCGGGGTGGTGTTGTGGCGCGCGGTCGTCGACCGCTACTGCCGGCTGCCGGAGGGGCTGGTGGTCGGTTTCGACCGCGGGGAGGACAGCCGCCGCTTCCACGTGACGGAAAAGGGCATCACGCTGATCGTGCCCGAGATGCTGGGGCAGAGCGTGCACCACCTGCGCTGAAGCCTTGCCGGCGTCCGCTGCCGGACCGGTGCTCGTGTCCAGGCGGGCGTCGGGCCGCCCGCCGCCTCGCGCGAGGAGCGCAAGGACCGGGGCGCAGTCCATTCGAGTCGCCGCAGCGAGTCCGGCCTCGGCCGCCTGCGCCGCATGCGGTCGATCGCACGCGAGCCCCATCGTGACTTGCCGCGCGCGCCTCGCGTCCCGTGCGTGACACGCGCCCGTCCGCCGCGCGAGGCGCGCGGGCGCGTGTTTCAGGCGGACTGCTCCCGCGGCGGCGCGGCTTCGGGCTCCGGCAGCGCCCCGGGCGCCGGCGCCGCCTGCACCGCCCGCGCCGTGCGTTCCACCGGCTCGATCGCGGGCAGCTCGACGTTCTCGGGCGCCGCCCGGTAGTCGCGGAATCGCCGGGCCGACACGAGTACCCTCGATTCGAGGGTCGCGACGGAGCGGTTGTAGGCGTCGATCGCCCTGTCGAGCCGGCCGCCGACCTCGCTCCAGTGGCTCGCGAGGACCGCGATGCGCTGATACAGCTCGCGCCCGAGGTCCGCGACTGCCTGCGCGTTCTGCGCGATCGCTTCCTGCCGCCAGCCGTAGGCGACCGCGCGCAGGAGCGCGATCAGCGTGGTGGGGGTGGCCGGAATCACGCGCTCGGCAACGCCGAACTCGATGAGTTCCGGGTCCTGCTGGAGCGCCGCGCTGAAGTACATTTCCCCGGGCAGGAACAGCACGACGAACTCGGGCGCGGGGTTGAACTGCTCCCAGTAGCCTTTCCGGCCCAGGGCGACCATGTGCTCGCGCACCTGGCGCGCGTGGTTCGCGAGCAGCGCCAGGCGGCCGGCCTCGTCCGCCGCGTCCGTTTCCATGGCGTTCAGGTAGGCGGCGAGGGGCACCTTGGCGTCCACGACGACGCGCTTGCCTCCGGGCAGGCGAACGATCAGGTCGGGACGCAGGCGCCCGTCCCCGGAGTCGCGGCTTTCCTGCTCGTGGAAATCGCAGTGATCCAGCATTCCGGCCATTTCGACCACGCGCTTCAGCTGGATCTCGCCCCAGCGCCCGCGCGCCGCGGGCTGGCGCAGCGCCCGCGAGAGGTTCGCGGCCTCGTTGCGCAGCATCGGCAGGTGGTTCTCGACGAGCCCGCGCACCTGCTCCGTGAGTTCCGCGTAGGCGCCGATGCGCGCCTTCTCGATCTCGCCCAGCCGGCCGTCCACCTTGTCGAGCGATTCGCGTAACGGTTTCACCAGCTCGTCCACCGCCTTCTGGCGCGCCTCGAGGTCCCCGCGCGCGCCTTCCTGGTATTTTTCCAGCGTCACCCGGGCAAGATCGATGAAGGACTGGTTGTTGCTCGCCAGCGCCTGCGCGGAGAGCGCCTTGAAAGCGTCGGTGAGCTCCCCCTGCGCGTTGTTGAGCAGCGCGATCTTTTCCGCTGCGGTCTTCCGCTCCTCCGAGAGCCGCGTCGCGAGCTCCGCGAGGCGCGCCTCGCGCGCGGCGATGTCCGCGCGCCGCGCCTCCAGCTCGGCTTCCAGCCCCGGCACGCGCGCCGCGGTGGTCTCGGCGGCGACGCGGCGCTCGGCCTCCGCGCGAAGCTCCGCGAGCCGCGACGCGTGCTCGGCCTTGAGGGCCTCGAAGGCCGCGAGCTTCTCCTGGACGGCGTTCATGGCGGCCCGGGCGATCGCGCCGCGGGCGAACCAGCCGATGAGCGCCACGGCGGCGAGCGCGATGCCCGCGATCACGATCTCGTTCATGCGTTCTCGGTCTCCCTGGCTGCCCGGGGCGCGCCCCCGGGGGCCTGCCCCCGGCCCCCCGCGCTGCCGCTACCGCGAGCGCCGGGCATCCCGTCGCGCGCCGGCCCCGGCCCGGCACGCGCGGCCCCACGCCGGCCGCGCCCTGAACTATACCGCAGCCCCGGGGGGGCCGCGCGCGCCCCACAGCTTCCCGGACGTGGCGCGGTCCGTGGACGGCTATAATGGCGAACCTTACGGGAATGGGCGCGGGTCTCGCGGAATGAGGCACAACAAGAAACCGGGCAGGCAGCGTCCGATGCCCTGCGTCGTGTAGGGACCAGGGGAGCCGGGATGCGCCTGCGCGTGCTGGGCTGCTCGGGGGGGATCGGCGGGCAGCATAACCGCACGACCTCGTTCCTGGTCGACCACGACGTGCTGGTGGACGCGGGAACGGGCGTGGGCGACCTCTCGCTCGCGGAGCTCACCCTGATCGACCATATCTTCGTCACCCATTCCCACCTCGATCATGTCAACTCGATCGCGTTCTTCCTCGATTCCGTCGGCGCGCTGCGGCCCAAGGCGGTGACGGTGTACGCCACCGCGGCCACCATCGAGACCCTGAAGAAGCACCTTTTCAACTGGGACATCTGGCCCGATTTCACCCAGATCCCGACGCCGGAGAACCCATGGCTGCGCTACCAGGAGGTGGAGGTCGGCGCGGTGATCAACCTCGGCGCTCGCCGCATCACGGTGCTGCCCGCGGTCCACACGGTGCCGGCGGTGGGTTATCTCCTCGACAGCGGCAAGGGCAGCCTCGTCTTCACCGGCGACACGGGGCCGAACGACGCCCTGTGGTCGATCGTCAACGCGGTGGACAACCTCAAGTTCATCATCATCGAGACGGCGTTCTCCGACAAGGACCGCTGGCTCGCGGAGCTTTCCAAGCACCTGTGCCCGGCCATGCTGGGCGAGGAACTCGCCAAGCTCGCGCGTCCCGCCGAGATCTACGTCACCCATCTCAAGCCGAGCGAGATCGAGTTGACGATGCAGGAGATCGAGGAGCTGCCGGGCGGTTCGCCCCCGCGCCTGCTTCAAAACAACCACGTGTTCGAGTTCTGACGCGGCGCCACGCCGGCACGCCGCGCGGTGTGGGGCGACCAATCCATGAAGAAAGAAGTGAGCGTTGAGCAGCTGCGCTTCGGCGTCTACATCCACGAGCTCGACCGGCCGTGGACGGAGACGCCGTTCATGTTCCAGGGCTTCGTGCTGAACACCGACGCGCAGATGCAGGCGTTGAAGCAGTACTGCAGGAAGGTGTACATCGACACCGACAAGGGCTCCGACGTTTCGGACCGGCCGGACCCGTTCGCCGGCAAGGTGCGCCCGCCGAGCGTGCTCGACTCGATCAAGGAGAAGGTCACCTACCGGGAGGAGTCCCCGTTCCGGGCGGAGATCCCGGCGGCGCGGCAGGCCGAGAAGAAGGTCGGCACGGTCATGCACGATGTGTTCGGCACCATCAAGGCGGGGGGGGCGATCGACGCGCCGCGCGTGAAGGAAGCGGTGTCCAGCATGACCGACAGCGTCGTGCGCAACCCCGACACGATGCTGCTGCTCGCGAAGATGAAGGAGACCGGGGAGCACACGCTCGACCGCGCGTTCGGCGTGTCGATCTACATGATCACCTTCGGGCGTTTCCTCCACCTGCCGCGCGAGCAGCTCGACCTCCTCGGCACGCTGGGGCTCCTGCAGGACGTGGGCAAGGTGCGCCTGCCGGCGGAGCTCCTCGACAAGAAGACACCGTTGACCGAGATCGAGCTGAAAATCTGCAAGAGCCACGTGCGGCACTCGGTGGCGATCCTGAAGGAAACCGTCGGGCTGCCGCCGGAGCTGCCGGCGCTCGCGGCGCTGCACCACGAGCGCTACGACGGCAGCGGCTACCCCGCGGGCCTGAAGGGACCCGAGATCGGGCTCTTCGGCGGCATCGCGGCGCTCGTCGACTGCTTCGAGGCGCTGACGCACCCGCGGCCGTACGGCGAGGCGGTTTCGCCCTCGAACGCGCTCAACATGCTCTACAACTGGCGCGACCTGCATTTCGACGGGCCGCTCGTCGAGCAGTTCATCCAGTGCATCGGCATTTTCCCCGTGGGCGCGGTGGTCGAGCTCTACACGGGCGAGGTCGGCATCGTGATCGCGCAGAATTCCGCGATGCGGCTGATGCCGCGCGTCATGGTCGTGCTCGACGGGGCGCACAAGCCGGTGAAGCCGCAGCGCATCGTCGAACGGGCGCACGTGAAGAAAACGCTCGAGAAAGGCAGTGTCCCGATTGACACCTCCGAGTTCTTCATCTGAGGGCGGGCCGGGCCGCGCGGACGCTGCCGTTCCGGACGGCGGAGCGGGGGAGGCGCCGGGCGAGGACCTACAGGCGCTCACCGCGCGCATCGCGGTCGACTTCGGGGCCGATGCGGCGACGCTCGCCGCCGTGGCCGCGATGTTCGCCGAGGTGCGGGACCGCGCGCCCGATCTCTTCGTGCCCGTTGCCGGGGTGCTCGGCACGGCCCTCGCCGAGGCCGCCTCGGCCGGGACGGAAGAGGCCGCGGCGCCGCTTTACGCGGCGCTCGGCGAATGGGCGCTCGACGCGGAAGCCGAGCCGATCGAGCGCATGCGTCGCGACTGCCTGCGCTTCCAGGGCGCGATGACCCGCGGCGCCCTGCGGCTCCACGCCGGGGACCCCGAGCGCTGCGCGGCAAGGCTCCTCGCGCTGCAACGCTTCAACTTCCTCCAGCTCGCGCTGCTCGCGGCGCTCGCGGCCCGCAGCCAGGAGGAAGGCGGCGTCGTGCGCACGCTCCCCACGCCCGAGTATGCCGCGTTCATGGAGATCTTCCGCACCACCATCGAGGCGCACCGCCAGGAGGGAAAGCAGCTCGGACTCCTCCTCATCCAGGTCGCCAAGGTCGAGCAGGTGGACCGGCTGCTGGGGCTGCAGCGCGGCGAGGCCTTCATGCTGCGCGTCACTCGGCGCATGCGCGAAGGGGTGCTGCGCCGGCAGGACCAGCTCGGGCGGGTGAGCCGCGACCAGTTCGCGTGCCTGCTGCCGCGCATCGCGGGCGAAGGCGTCGCGATCCTCGCGGCGAACAAGGTGCTCGCCGCGCTCGAGGCGCCGATTCCGATCGGCGAGCGCTCGTTCGCGCCCGATGCGGTGATCGGCGTCGCGGTGTTCCCGGACCACGGCGGGGACCCGCAGACGCTGGTGCGAAACGGGAAGCTCGCGGTGCGCGCGGCCCGTGAAGCGGCGGACCGCGTCGCCGTCTACGAGGCGGCCCACGGCGAGAGCGAGGAGTTGACGCAGCGCTACGAGGCGCGGCTGCGCGCCGCGCTGGAGGAGAGCGCGCTCGCGGTCGCGTTCGAGCCGCAGCTTGACCTCGCCTCCGGAGCGATCTCCGGCCTGGAGGGTTCGCTCCGCTGGAGCGACCGGGAACTCGGCGAGGTGTCCGAGACGCGGGCGGTCGAGACGGCGGAGCACGCGGGGCTCACGCGCGAGCTCACGTGGTGGTTTTTCATGAACGCGTTGCGCCAGTGCGCCGAGTTCGCGCGCGGCGGTCTCGATCTGCCGGTCGGACTCAAGGTGGCCGCGAGCGGGCTCGCGCAGCCGGATTTCCCGGAGTTCATCGACCGGGCGCTGCGCACGTGGGGTGTGCCGGCGGAGCGGCTCACCGTCGAGATACACGAGAGCGCGCTGGCCGGCCCGGTCGAGCAGGTGCGCGCGACGCTCGAGCGGCTGAAGTCCCTCGGGGTGAAGCTCGCGGTCGACGGCTTCGGCACCGGCGCCTCGGCGGTCGCGAGTCTCGCGCGCCTGCCGCTCGACGAAATGAAGCTCGCCGCGGAGTTCGTGAGCGACATGCGCCGCGTGCCGCTGCACGCGAAGATCGTGCGCTCGCTCGCCCTGCTCGCGCGGAATCTCGACCTCAGGGTGACCGCCGAGGGCGTGGCCGACGCGGAGACGGCGCTCGCGCTCTCGACGCTCGGCTGCCATCGCGTGCAGGGCACGCACGTGGGGCCGCCGCTCGCGCCGCGGGAAGTGCTCGCGCGCTGCGTCGCGCGGTAGGGCGCGACCCGGTCCGGATACCCCCCGGCGGGACACGGGGCGCGCGGTGAGCGGAGCGGGATGCGAGGCGATCGACGCTCCGTGCCCTCCGTGGCTGAGGCGGCGGGGAGCCCGCGGCGGGGCGCTTGCGCCCGCCGCCGGGTTGACGCAACATCGGGCGGTGGCGCCGCGCACGGGGGTGAAACGAACGCCATGGCGGAGAACGAAGGCGAAGAAGTCGATTTCTCGAAGCCGCTCGCGGCGATGAAGAGCTGCCATGCGCGCATACTCGCGCGGTGCGAGGCGCTCGAGGCGCTCGCCGCCCGCGTGGGGGAGCGCGGCGCCGACGAGGAGGCGCGGCGCGCGGCGGCGGATCTGCTGCGCTACTTCGACACGACGGCGCGCTTCCATCGCGAGGACGAGGAGGATGATCTCCTGCCGCGGATGATCGCGGGCGCGACCATGAGCCGCGGCTCCTCGCTGACGCGCCTCGTCGCCGACATCGCGAACGAGCACCGCGAGGTGGAGCGTGCGTGGACCCGGTTGCGGGGGATGCTGCACGACATCCGCGCGGGCGAAGCGACCCTGGATCCCCTGGCGGCGGGCCATTTCGTCAGGCTCTACAGCGCCCATATCGCGATGGAGGAGGCGAGCGTCTATCCGCTCGCGGAAATGCTGCTCTCTCGCGGCGACCTCGCCGAGATCGCGCAGAGCATGGCGCGGCGCCGGGGCGACCAGTAGCGCTCGTGGGCGCGACCTTCAGGGTGTTGCAGTTCAACATGCAGTTCGGGCAGAGCTGGGACGATGCCTATCCCGACCACGCCCCGATCAACCTCGACCTGACCATCGCCGAGATCCGCGCCCACGACGCCGATATCGTGCTGCTGCAGGAAGTGGAGCAGGGCTGGCCCGGCGGCGCGCAGACCGAGCCGCCGCCCAATTTCATGCGGCTGCGCGGCGCGCTCTCCGGCTACGAGGGCTACTTCGCGTACCCGAAATCCGATCCGCGCGAACTGCCGTTCGGCATCGGCCTCGCGATTTTCTCCAGGACGCCGCTCACCGAGCGCCTGCGCGTTGACGTGCCGTCGCCGCCGCTCGAGTTCGAGTTCAAGGGCCGCACGATGACGCCCACCGACCGGCTGCTGATCGGCGCCACGACGACCGTCGGCAGGCGGCGGTTGCGCGTTTTCAACACGCACCTTCTTGCCTTCTTCATGCTGAAGGCGGGCGGCGTCGAGCCCCCGGGGCAGCGCGAGCTCGTCCTCGCCCGGCTCGAGGCGTCCGAAGGGCCGACGCTCCTCGGCGGGGACTTCAACGTGAGCCGGCACCGGTCGCTGGTGAGGCAGTTCAGCCGCGCGGGATTCCGGACGGTGCAATCGCGCAGGATCACGTGGCGCCGGCGGCCCTATGTCCTCGACCACCTCTTCTACAGCAGGCACCTGAAGCCGGTGCGTCACGCGGTGAAGCCCACACCCGCTTCCGATCATCACGTGCTGGTGGCGGAGTTCGAATTCACGTGAAGTGCGGCGCGTTGCGCCGAACCTCATCGGCAAGGCTTCGACCCGACGAATCGGCGGTCGAGCCGCCGGCCGATACACGCCGAAAACGTCAAGTGCGAGTGAGCCACGGAAGCACACGGAAGCGCACGAAGGCAACCTCCATTCCCCTCCACGGATGAGCCGTCTTCGCAATAGGTCCTTCGGGGTACTCACCGCGCACGCGCCGAGACGCACACTGGTCAGCGGGTTCATGCACTCCGGGGATCTCGGCCGTGATCCGCGCGGCGCTTGCGTTCTTCTTCGCTTCCCCGGTTGTCCCGGAACAGGGATTCGGCCAGGACCGCGGCGGCTACGTGAACCGCATGGCCGCTCTGCCGCATCGTGGAGCCAAGGCCACAGTCCGACGTCGAGCATTTCCCGGTGGATGCGACGGACTCCTCCATTCATTCTTCCTGTTCATCGTGCTGTTCTCTTCCCCGCTGTTCGGCGACGCCGCCAACATACGTAAGCGTATGGCGAACGCGCGTTGACAGTCGCGAGCCAGGCCGCGATCAATCGATGATGATGTCCGGTGGCGACTGCCGGGGGTAATTCCGGGGCAGCAGGGCGTCGAGGTCCCTCGCCCTGGCGCTCGGAAGCTCGGTGAGCACGTGCGTGAGGTAGTCGCGGGGATTGACGCCGTTCAATTTTGCGCTCTCGATGAGGGTGTAGAACTGTGCGGCACGCCGTCCGCCCGCCTCGCTGCCGGCGAACAGCCAGTTGCGCCGGCCCAAGGCGATGCCGCGCACGGCGTTCTCCACCGGATTGTTGTCGATGTTGAGCCAGCCATCGTCCAGATAGCCGATGAGCGCCGGCCAGCGATTGATCGAGTAGGCCAAGGCGTTGCCAATCGCGCTCTTGGGCGGGGATTGGGCATGGGTTGCGTCGAGCCAGCCCTTGAACTCGGCGAGGATGGGCGCGGCTCGCGCGCGGCGCTGCTCGCAGCGCTGCGCGGGTGGCAGGTGCTTGAGCTCACGCTCGATCATGTAGAGCTTGGCGATCTCGATCAACGCGCTCTGCGCAATCGGGGAGCCGGTGGCTTGAGCGATCTCGTAGAACGGGCGTCGCGCATGCGCCATGCATCCGGCTTCGATGATGTCGGGGCGCCTGAGCACGGCGGAGTACCCCGAATACCCGTCCACGACCAGCGTTCCGGTGAACGCGGCGAGGAAGCGTGTGGGATGCTCGCTGGCCCGGCTCATGGCGAAGTCAAAGGCCACCGCCTTCACCGCACTCCAGGGGCCGCCGCGGTAAGCCCACACATAGCCCGTGGCGGTCTTGCCCGCACCCGGATCGAGCACCGGCACCGGAATCTCATCGGCGTGCAACAGGGGCTCGGCGAGGAGGGTCTCGATCACCCGGTCCACCAGGGGATCGAGCAGCACTTCGAGTTCGCCGAACCAACCCGCCATGGTCGGGCGCGGGATCGCCACGCCCATGCGCTCGAACTCCGCTTCCTGACGGTAGAGCGGCTGATGATTGAGATACTTGCCCACCGCGACATGACTGATGAGCCCGGGGGCGGCGATGCCCTTGTCGATGGGCTGTGCGGGCAACCCCGCGCTGTGCAACTGCCCGCAGGGCCGGCAGCAGTACTTCGCGCGCACGTGCCGGCGCACGAAGAACTGCGCCGGGATGATGTCCAACTGCTCGCTCACCTCCTCGCCGATCCTCTCCAGCCCCAGCCCGCAGGTGGGACAGTCCTTGCAGGGGAGATCGTGCAACACCTCCACACGCGGTAGCGAGTCCGGCAACGGACGGCGCTTGGGCTGGCGCTTCGGCTCATCAGGCGAGTTGCCGGCGCCGTTGTTCGCGGCTTCGAGGGCATCGAGCCGAGCCTGGAGCGCAGCGATGTCGCCATCGAGCACGGATTCCCAGAGCGCCAGTTGCTCGGCGGCGAGCCCCTCGGTGCTTTGGCCGAAGCGCCAGCGCTTCAAGCGCGCCAGCTCGAACTTCAGCCTCTCGATTAACGCGGATTGTTCCTTCAGCTGTGTCTCGTGGCTCTGCCGCAGCTGGCGCTCGGATCGAAGCTCCTGCTGGTGCGTGCTCAACTGTTCGCGCAGAGAAGTCACCAACGCTTGCAGTTTCCTCTTCGAGTTCGGCAATGCGGTGGGCACAAACGCACAACGCGCCCACCAGCGGGCGTGTTGACAGCGTCGCAAAAACACTTGCGCGCCTATGCGATCGACACCGCGAGCCGTTCCGGTACCCGAACCCGACGCCAATCCAGTCCCTGCGTGAGCACCGTGAACTGCGCGTGCGAGAGTTCGATCACGCCGCGCTCGTTCAGCGCCGGCCACACGAAGCCCGCCTGCTCCAGGCGCCGATAGTGAATCCAGAAACCCAGCCCGTCCCACAGCAGCATCTTCAGCTTCCCCGCCCCCTTGCCCCGGAACACGAAGCACTCCCCGCTATACGGATCGCGCCCCAGCGCGTGTTGCACGCGCGCCGCCAGCCCATCGAAGGAGAGCCGCATGTCCACCGGCTCGAACGCGAGCCAGATCCGAATCCCCACGCTCAGCATGGCAGCACCTCCAGCAGCCGGATCAGCCGCCCCAGCGTCACCTCATCGAGCTCTGCTCCCAAGCCAATCGCCCGAGCGTTCGCCAGCCGGATCTCCGCGCCTCGGCCCGATGCGGCTGCGCCCAACATCGCCATCGGTCCCCCGGCAGCCGCCGCGCCGCGTTCTCCGGCGCCACGTGCACCGGCACCAACCGCGGCGTTGCCACGCGCACACCACGCCCAGTCCCCAGCCGTTGCCGCCAGCGCTTGAACGTATCGTAGGAGATCGACTCCCGCTCGCAGTAGCGCGGCTGCGTCAGCCCGCTCTTCCGCCATCCCTCGACGTGCCTCGCCCACTGTGCTTCACGTTCCACTCGCTTCATCACCACCTCCTCGGTTGACAACAAATCCGAGGAGAGTGGACACTCCCAGTTCAACATTCAATGTGAGACTACCGGACGCTTACGGAAAAAGTGAACCCGGCCCCATTATTCCCGCCGATGGTGTGCATTGGTGCGGAATGGTGTATTCTGGTGCCATGCCGAACACCGAAAAGCAGGTCCGCCAGAGTGTCAGCCTTCCCGCCCGCTTGGCGAGCCACGTCAAGGCTCTCGCAAAGACCAGCGGCACCAGCGCCAATCGCGTCATCGTCGAGCTGATCGAGACCGGCCTGGAAGCCCGGGAGCAGGAGAAGAAGCGTTTCTTCGAGATCGCCGACCGCCTGGGGCGCTCACGAGATCCGGCGGAACAGAAGCGCCTCAAGGAAGACCTGGCCCGGATGACGTTCGGCGAGTAGATGCCGAAGATCCAGTGGATCGGCCTGCCGCCCGCGCTCCGCGATCATCTGTTCGAGCGGCTGCGCGAGCGCAAGATCACCGCGGAAGACCTCTACCGCCTGAGGGAATGGCGCGAATCGGAACCCGACGCTCCGGACGGTCCGTGGTACAAGGATTTCGGATCGTTCAGGATCTGCGGCGAAGGCCGGTATCCGAGGACCTTCCTGCTGCGAGGTCAGCCCGCGAAGGGCGAAGAATTCTGAAACCCCGCGGTTCGGGAGTCCGCGCTCGAGTGTTGTACCCGGCTTGATCTGGATCAAGCACGGGCGAGCCCTTTTCGCCGAACATCGCCGACGGGTCTCGCCCGTCATGTCCGGTCCTTCGATGAGATACCTGATTCGCCGCCTGCGGGGGCTCCTCGTGCTCGCGGGGCTTGCCGCCGGCGCCGGCTGCCAGTCGATCGGCCCCGGCAGCATACACCGCGACCGCATCGACTATGCGGGAGCGATCGCGGATTCGTGGAAGCAGCAGACGCTGCTCAACATCATCCGCCTGCGCTACTTCGATACGCCGACCTTCCTCGACGTCGCCTCGGTGATCAGCTCCTACCAGCTGCAGGGCGAGGTTCGCGCGGGAACCGAGATCTTCCCCAATGCCGCGGCCGACACCAACCGGTCGCTCGGGGTCGCGGGCACCTTCATCGATCGCCCGACGGTCTCGTACGCGCCGCTCGCCGGCGAGAAATTCGTGAACAGCCTCCTCCGCCCGATCCCTCCGCAGGCGGTGTTCGCCATGATCGTGGCGGGCCACCAGGCGGACTTCATCTTCCAGGCGAGCGTGCGGGCGGTGAACGACGTGTACAACCATACCGGTTCGCCCGGAAGGGCGCGCCGCGAGGACGCGCAGTTTTCGCGGGTTACCGCGGCGTTGCGCCGCATCCAGCAGGCTGGCGCGCTTGGCATGCGCGTCGAGCGGCGCGTCGATGCGCGTGGTGCCGGCGGGCGCGCCGCAGGCGCGCGCGAGTCCGCGGGCGAGCCGCGGCCCGGGGCCGAGGAATCGTGGATTTTCTTCCGTGAAAGGGTGGACGAGGCGACCGACGCGGACATCCGCCTCGTGAAGCAGGTCCTCGGGATACGCCCGGATGCGCGCGAGCTGCGGCTCGTCTTCGGGTCGCTTCGCCGCCGCGAGGACGAAATTGCGCTCCTCACGCGGTCGATCATGGAGATACTGGTCGAGCTCTCCGCCGGTATCGAAGTGCCGGATTTGCACGTCGCGGAGGGCCGGGTGCGGCCGATGATGGAGATCGCGCCCGCGACGGGAGAACGCGCTTCGCCGATGGTCCGGATCCGCTCGGGCGAAGGACCGCCGGGAGACGCCTACGCCGCGGTGCGCTACCGCAACCTCTGGTTCTGGGTGGACGACCGGGACCTCGCCTCGAAGCGTACGTTTACCTTCCTGCGGATGTTCTCCTCGATCGCGGAGACCGGCGTCGCGCCGCAGGTCCCGATCCTCACGATTCCGGCGAACTAGCGAAAACGCCAGCTCGCGGCAAAGGTGAGGGTCGTCGTGCGTACTTCGCCGTCCGAGACGTTGCGCACGATGCCCGCCGCGAGATCGAGATCCCTGCCCGGCGAGTACACCGCGCCGAGTTCCACGTAGCCCATGCGCGCCCTCGCGGAACGGTCGGGATTGGTCATGACTCCCGCGTCGAGCGCGAGTTTCCAGCCCTCCGCCACGTCCCAGACCGGCGCGACCGACAGGCGGAACTGGTTGCGCCGCTCCGCCGCGTTCAGCGTGTCGTCGGAGTAGTTCACGCGTTCGGCGACGAGATTCGCGTGCACCGAACCGAAGCCGGTTTCCTTCGTTGCGATCAGGTTTACTCCCCAGGAAGTTCGTCCCGTGCCGATGCCCCGGGCTTCGCGCTCGTCCGGAACCGCCAGCCGGACTTCCGGCTTGACCGCGATCGAGAATTTCGCGGCCTCGTCCTCGTGAAAACGCCACTTGAGTCCGAGCGCCGGGTTCGACCAGCCGCGCGCGGTCGTGCCGGGCGCGTCCGGGACCACCTTCTCGCGGGCGAGCGCGGCGTAGAAATCGACGGTATCGGTGATGCCGCGCGTGTACACGAACGCGAGCTCGTGCGTGACGGAGAGCGCGCCGGCGGCCCTGTCCTCGACCCGCACGTAGCTCGCCTCGAGCTGGTTCCCGGCAGCACCCTGCGTGCCGGTGTCGTCGGTGATGAGCGGCTGGAACGCCCAGGCAGCGGCAGGGAGCAGAGCGAGCCACGCGGACAGTCGGGGCGATGGCACCATGGGGCGAAACGGCGATGACGCGCGCACTGTAGCACGCGCACGCGCCGGCGGTCGCCGGGCACCAGCCGGGACGATCCGTGCTACCTCGCCCGGGACGGATCCGGGACTGGAGGCGGCCGCCCCGGGATGGAGCAGAAGCCCTGCGCCGGCACGCCGAGCGCGGCGTTGAACTTGCTCGACATGTTCTGGAAGGCGACGAGCGCCGCGAGCTCGATGATCGCGCCGTCGTCGTAGTGCGCGCGCAGGCGCGCGATCGTCGCCTCGTCGGCGCGGCGATTGCTGTCGGTCATCGCTTCGGCGAGCTCCAGCGCGGCCTTCTCCGGTTCACTGAAGAGTGGAGAATCCCGGAAGGCGGCGAGCGCGGCGAGTTTTTCCATCGACGTGCCGCGCTTCATGCCGCTCGCCGAGTTGATGTCGGTGCAGAAGGCGCAGCCGTTCACCTGCGAGACGCGCACCTGCACCAGGGACCGGAGCGCCGGGGGCAGGGGCGAGGAGCCGCGCTCCAGCGCGCCGTACATGGCCGACATCGCGAGAAACACGCGCGGTGTCCGGCCCCACAGGCGCGCCGGCTCCAGCACCGCTCCGTACTTGCGCCTGTGCATCCGGAAAACGAGCCGCACGTACCACGGATAGCGGACGCGATCCGGCGAGGCGACGCGGCTCACAACCGCACCCTGGCGAGCCGCAGCGCGTTGGTGACCACGGACACCGAGGAGAGCGCCATCGCCGCCGCGGCGAAGATCGGCGAGAGCAGCACGCCCAGGAAGGGGTAGAGCACGCCCGCGGCGATCGGTATGCCGAGCGCGTTGTAGCCGAAGGCGAAGGCGAGGTTCTGCCTGATGTTGCGCATGGTCGCGCGCGAGAGCGTCGCGGCGCGCGCGATGCCGCGGAGGTCGCCCTTCACCAGCGTCACCGCGGCGCTTTCCATGGCGACGTCGGTGCCCGTGCCCATCGCGATCCCGACGTTCGCCTGCGCGAGCGCCGGGGCGTCGTTGATGCCGTCGCCCGCCATCGCGACCTTGCGGCCGGCCGCCTGCAGCCGCTTGACGTGGCCCGCCTTGTCGGCGGGCAGAACCTCGGCGAGGGCTTCGTCGATACCGAGCTCACGCGCCACGGCCTGCGCCGTGCGCCGCGAGTCGCCCGTCAGCATGACGATGTGCACGCCGGCCGCCTTGAGCGCGGCGATCGCCTCGGGCGTGCCCTCCTTCACCGGGTCGGCAACCGCCGCGAGCCCGGCCGCCCTTCCGTCCACGGCGAAGAAGACGACGGTCCGTGCCTCGCCGCGCCACGACTCCGCGCGTTCCTCCCACTGCTTCGCGTCGACGGCGTTACGGGCGAGGAAGCCGCGGCTGCCGACGAGGACGCTCCTGCCGTTCACCTCGGCCCGCACGCCCAATCCGTTCTCGGCATGGAATTCGCGGGCCCGCGGCAGAGCGAGCCCGCGCGCCTTCGCGCCCGCGACGATCGCGGTGGCGATCGGGTGCTCGGAGAGCTGCTCCACGCCGGCGACGAGCGCAAGCGCCTCGTCTTCCCGCATGCCTTCGGCCGCGAAGCCCGTCAGCGCCGGGCGGCCGAGAGTGAGGGTGCCGGTCTTGTCCACGACGAGCGTGTCGATGTCGCGCATGCGCTCGATCGCCTCGGCGTTGCGGAAGAGGATACCGACGCGCGCGCCCTCGCCCATGGCGACCGTCATCGAGATGGGCGTCGCGAGACCGACGGCACAGGGACACGCGATGATCAGCACCGCCACCGCGTTCAGAAGCGCATAGGTGAGCCGCGGCTCGGGCCCGTAAAACCACCACGCGAGCGCGGTGACCGCGGCGATGGCGACGACCGTCTGGACGAAGTACGCCGCGATGACGTCGGCGAGCTTCTGGATCGGCGCGCGCGTGCGCTGCGCTTCCGCGACCATGTGCACGATCTGCGAGAGGAGGGTTTCCGAACCGACCCGCTCCGCCCGGAAGGTGAACGATCCGTTGCCGTTCACCGTCGCGCCCGTGACGCGAGCGCCGGGCTCCTTCAGGACGGGCACCGGCTCGCCCGAGATCATCGATTCGTCGACCCGGCTCGACCCTTCCAGCACGACGCCGTCCACCGGCACCTTCTCCCCGGGCTTCACGCGGAGGCGTTCGCCCACTCTCACCGTGTCGAGCGGCACCTGCTCCTCCGTGCCGTCCTCCCGCAGGCGCCACGCGAGATTGGGCGCGAGCTCCAGCAACTGGCGGATCGCCTGGCTCGTTCGGCCCATCGCGCGAAGCTGAAGGACATCTCCCAGCATGACGAGGGTCACGATGACCGCCGCCGCCTCGAAATACGTGCCGACGGCGCCGTCGTGCTCCCTGAATTCCGGCGGAAAGAGCCCCGGCGCCAGCACCGCCGCGAGGCTGAAGAGGTACGCCAGCGCGACTCCCAGCCCGATCAGCGAGTACATGTTGAGCTCGCGGCTCCGGAGCGACATCCAGAACTTGTGCAGGATGGGCGAGCCCACCCAGAGCACGACCGGCGTGCCGAGCGCGAATTCGACCCAGCCGCGCGCGCGCGGAGCAAGGCCGAAAGGCTCGTGGAAACCGACCATCGGGCCCATCGCCAGCATCACGAGCGGAATCGACAGGGCCGCGCCCATCCAGAACCGGCGCGTCAGATCCTTCAATTCCGAATCGTCCGCTTCGCCGCTGCCGGCCACGGGGACGAGCGGCATGCCGCACTTGGGGCAGGACCCCGGGCCGTCCTGCACGATTTCCGGGTGCATGGGACAGGTGTACTGGGTTCCCGCGGGAGCCGCAGCCGGCGCCGGCGCAGCGGTGCCCGGGGCGAGGAATCGCGCCGGATCCGCCTCGAAGAGCTTGCGGCAGCCGTCGCAGCAGAAGTGGTACGTGGTGCCCTTGTGCGTCGCGGATTCCGTCGCCGTGGCGGGATCCACCCGCATCCCGCAGACGGGGTCGGTCGCGTCTTGCCCTTCCGCGGCGTGCCCCGCGCAGCAGGCGTGTCCCTCACGGCCGTGGCGTGCGTGCCCGTGCTGCCCGTGTTCATGGTGTGCGTGGCTCATCTGCTTGCCCCTTTTTGATCGTTTCGCAACGCATCGAGCACGCGCTCGCGCACCTGCTGCACGAGTGCGAGGCTCACGGCAAGGCGCCACGGTGCCCGATCATCGCCGCGATCGAGGGTGAGGCGGTCGGCGAGCCCGCCGCCGGGGAAGGAGATCGCGCGGCCGGGGCGGAAAATCGGGGGTCCCTGCGCCGTACTCAGTAGGTGAAGCTCAAGCGCGCTTCCTTCACCACCTTCTTCCACCGGTTCACGTCGATCCTCAGCCGCTCCGCGAATTCCTCCGGCGGCCCGCCCGCGCGCTCGAGCCCCTGGTCCTGCAGCCACTTCTCGTTCTCGCTCGTGCGCAGGATCCGGGCGACCTCGCGGTTCCACAGCGCCAGGATGTCCTTCGGCAGGCCCTTCGGTCCCCACATGCCGTACCAGTGGACCACCTCGAAGCCCGGCACCGTTTCGCCGATCGAAGGCACCTCCGGCAGCGCGCGGGCGCGCCGTGTGCTCGTCACGCCGAGCGCGCGCAGTCGTCCCGCCTTGATGTGCGGGAGGCTCGTCACGAGTGTCGTCATGCTGCCGCTCACCTCGTTACTGAGGAGCCCCGTCATGGCCGGACCGCTGCCCTTGTACGGAACGAGGGTGTACCGCGCGCCGGTCTGCAGCTTGAAGAATTCCTGCGCGAGGTGATCGAGCGTGCCGACGCCCGCCGAGGCGACATTCACCTTGCCCGGGTTCGCCTTGCTGTACTCGATGAACTCCCTGACGCTCTTCACCGGCGTCCCGGGATGCATGGTGAGGACGAGCGGCGTGGTGCCGATCAGGATGATCGGCGTGATGCCGTCCACCGAATCGTAATCGAGACGGTGCGTTGCCTCGGTCGCACCGTAGCTCCCCGAGACCACGATCAGCGTATAGCCGTCGGGCGCCGCGTGCGCGGCGAGTCCCGCGCCCAGGGCGCCACCCGCGCCCGGGCGGTTGTCGACGATCACTTGCTGCCCCAGCACCTCGGTCATCGGGCCGCCGATCCGCCGCGCGAGAAGATCCGATCCGCCGCCCGCCGCGAACGGCGTCAGCATCCGGATCGGCCGGCTTGGATATTTCGACTGGGCCTGCGCGGTGCAGAGTCCGCCGGAACCGGCCGTGGCCACGGCGCCAGCGCCGCCAAGAAGCAACCTGCGGCGGCGAACATCGACTGCATGTTTCATGGCGATCTCCTCCTCGTTTCGGTACGGAAGCCTATCCCGGGGGGCTCGCGGGGGCCGTGCGGCTTTTCGTCGTGCCGCCCCTGCACGAAGGAAGCCGGCGCCAACCAGCCGGGGATTCTATCCGAACTGGAGGATGGAGCCGACCGGCGCAGCATCCGCCGCATCGCCGCGGCTCGCCTCGAGGAAACCCGGCGGCGGATCGCGGATCTGCAACGCATTCACGCGATCAGCCTGCCTGCCTTCGGGGCAGCAGGTCGCGCGGCCGGGGCAGAAAGGCGGGCGTTCGCCGGGCATACGCCGCGTATTCCTCGCCGAATTCCTGCGCTACCTCGCGTTCCTCGCGCCGAGCGAGCCTTGCGTACATGAACACGAGGATCGGGAACATCGCCAGCGTGACGAGCGTCGGCCATTGCAGCAGGAACCCGATCATGATGAGCACGAAGCCGGCGTACTGAGGATGGCGCACCCGCGCGTACGGGCCGGTGACGGCAAGCCGCCGCGCCTTCTGCGCCTGGTAGAGCACCTTCCACGCCGAGGCGAGGAGCCAGAAACCTCCGCCGAGGAAGACGGTGCTCAGCAGGTGAAACGGCCCGAAGTGCGGATTGGCTCGCCAGCCGAACATGATCTCGAGGAGGTGCCCTGAATCGTGAGCGAAGAAGTCGACGCCCGGAAAGCGGGTCGCGAGCCACCCCGAGAGGAGGTAGATCGTCAGCGGGAAGCCGTACATCTCCGTGAACAGGGCGACCAGAAACCCCGAGAATGCCCCGAACGAGCGCCAGTCGCGCGTGGTCCGGGGCCTGGCGAAGCTGAAGGCGAACATGATGAATACCGCCGAGTTGACGATGACGAGCGACCACACGCCATAGGCCGATGGCTCGGAGGGATCCATCCGGGTTACTCCTTGCGACGCGCGTCCGAACGGCTGCGTTCGTCGCCGCGATGGTTGCCGGGCCCGCCGTGACTTCCATGCATGAAAACATGCAGCAGGGGGCAGGCGAGCAGCAGCAGCCAGATGCCGTAGGACGAAAGCCAGGTGGAGAGATGCGCTCTGTGTTCGGTGACGAGAAAGTAGCCGCCAATCAGCAGGAACGCGATCAGCACCCATTTGAACCGGGATTCTTCCGGAGGGCGATGCGGCGACTGTTGCTCGGGGTTCATGGGTTTCTCCTTCGGCCACACCAGCCAGACATGACGACATGTCATCACGAGATGCGTGTGTCCGTATCGGTCCCGATCCTCACCCGGGTGTCACACGGAAAACCTGGGGCGGTACGAGGAGGTTCGTGGGCGCGTGCACATTGCGATAGACGCGTCCGGCGAGGACGAAGCACGAGTCGCGTCACGGCAGTTGCCAACTGAACGATCGCGGTTTCGCTTCGCCCGGGCGCTGTATCCGCAGCTCGACCGCCGCGGGCGGAGGCGCTATCGGCTTAAACCTGAGCACCCCTTCCCGGTGATGGCCGCCGGGACCGGCGCCCTCCCACGCGATCGGAGCGTGCTTGCCGCCCGCCCCGTCGAGGAGGACGGCGGATTTCACCAGGTCGTCGTTGAGATCGGCGCTGTGCGTGTCGAGCACCACCTTGAACTCCCATGCAGGCGCGCCCGGCGCGAGGTTCTGCGGGGTGACGGCAACGGTGACGCCGCGTTCGCTGCTCTTCCGGGTGGCGAGTTCGGCCGCGGTCGCTGGAAGCGCGATGGCAGCGGCGAGGAGCAGCGTCGCCGCGAGCTTCCTCGTGTATCTCATGGCTCTTCTCCTGACTTTCGGTCACTTTGCCGGAGCCGACTGCATCATCTGCTGATGCTGCATCATCTGCCCCATCATCATCTGCATCATGTCCATGCGCTTTTCCATCATTTCCTGCCGCTGCTTCGGGTCGCCCATCATGCCGGGGCCCATGCCGCCCTTCGGGCCGCCCATCGCGCCCATCATCATCGGCCCGCCCATGCCGCGCATCATGCCCATGCCCTCCTGCATCGAGCGCATGTGCTCCTGCATGAGCTTCTGGCGCTCCTTCGGGTCGGTGGTGGCGCGCATTTTCTCCATCTGCTGCCGCATGGACTTCATGCGCTCCTGCATCGCGGACATCGCCTTCTCGTCCATCATCATTCCCATGCCGCCCGGCTGCATCGCGCCGGGCTTTCCGGGGGCGGGTTTCGTTTCCTGAGCGAGCGCGGCGGGCGACGCCATTCCGGCTGCAAGTACGAGGGCGGTCAAGAGTGAAGGCTTCATGGCATTTCTCCTTTGATTGAGGGTGATTCAGGATTCACGAGTGTCGGTGGCGGCACCGTCGCGCCGGCCTCGCCGCCCCCGCGAGCGGGCGAGGAGCACGGCCAGTACCAGGAATATCAGCGCGCCCCAGCCCCACACGCCTGCGTAGCCGGGCATGTGAAAGAGCGGCACGAACGCGTAGAGCAGGGCGAGCGCCGCCCACACGACGACAACGGTGATGAGCAGCCAGAAGTCTTCCTTCATGATCCGTACCTCGCTCAATGCCCGCCGCCGCCCGTCGCGGCGAGCGGCAGCGCCTGCATCATCTCGAATGCGAGCACCGTGAAGAGCGTCATCGTGGCGACCAGCGTCAGGACCGACAGGGGCCCGACCCAGGCTCGGGTCCGGCCGACGCTCGCCCCGCTCCAGTCGACTGTCGGCGGCACGACAACCGCCGCCCGCGGCGTCCCGGGGAGCAGGGCGCGGACGAGGACGAAGATCCACGCGAGCAGGCTGAGCGCCATGATCGCCGCGCCGCTACCCATGATCGTCATCAGCGTGAGCCACACGTGCGGCGCGGCGCCGCCGAAGGAGACATCCAGCATCCGTCGCGGGACCCCGAGGTAGCCGGCGACGACGCCCGCGGCGCCGAAGAGGGCAAGGCCGCCCGTGACGATCCAGGGCAGCGCCGCGAGGAACCCGGGTCGCCAGAGCGGCCGGCCGGACAGCGCGGGGACGACGTAACAGAACGCCGCGAGGAACGTGAGCGTAACGGTGCCCACGGTAAGAAAGTGGAAGTAGCCCGGCACGAAGAACGTGTCCGAAAGCAGCGGCGCGAGCTTTCCCTGTATCAGTACGAAGGAGAGCGCGCCGCCGGCCGCGAGGTTCACGACCGCCACGCCGATCGCCGACATCGCGGGGTTGCGCCATGGCAGCTCGCGCACCCACCCGAAAAGGCCGCGCGCGCCGTGCGCTCGCGCGCGGGTTTCGAGCGAGGCGACGATCACCAGGAACACCAGCACGGTCGGCACGCTGATGAAGAGCGAGAGGAGGGACCCGATCACGCGCGCGGGCTCGGCAAGGCCCGGTTCGAGGAACATGTGATAGAGCGAGGTCGGCGGAACGAAGACGAGATAGGTGGAGAAGACGATCTTGGCGAAGCGCGCTCCGTAGATCGATTCCACGCCGGTCAGGACCTTGACGAGCACGTACCACACCAGCACTGTTGCCATGAGAGGCAGGTAGTGCATGTTGTGGAAGAGGACGTGCCAGCTCGTGGAGTAGCCGGCGGGCAGGGGACCCCACCCCAGCGCCCAGCGCATCGCGGGCAGGAAGGCGTTCACCCCCGCCACCGCGCTCACCATCAGGAGCCCCGACCACGCGATGGCGGCGAAGCTCACGGCGGACAATTCCTCCGCCGCGCCGGCGGAGCGCGGGGCGAGCGAGGTCGCGACCGCCGCGGCCGCGACGCAGAAGAGCCCCACCCCGAGCAGGAGATAACCCGTATAGAACGCCGCGGGTGGCACCCCGCCCGCCGCCGCGAGATCCGGCGGGGCGTCGTAGAGGAGCGGCATTCCGGTCAGTGTGCCCGCCATGCTGGACCCGAAGCCGGTAGCCATCAGCGCGAGGCCTGCCCAGGCGACCCCGCGCCAGTGCAGGCGCGCGGCACCGGCGGCATGGCTCGCCGCGAACGCGAGCAGCAACCCGGCCTGCGCGAAATAGAGCCAGTAGAAAAAGATGCTCACGCCGTGCTGCGACATCAATCGGTAGCCGTGAAAGGGATCGATCCCGACGAAGCCGGCGCGTGCCGCGGCGGTCGCGGCGCCGAACACGACGCCGAGCGTCAGCGCGAGCAGCGCCGCGCAGACGAAAAAGGTGAGTAGCATCCGGTCCGGGCGCGGCAGCGCGCGGAGCCGGTCGGTGAACGTGCTCTGGCTCATTGCTGCCTCCGCTTCGCGCTCAAGAGACGACGATCGTGGCGCGCATGCGGTCGTGGAGCAGGCCACAGTAGCTCGTGCAATACACGAGATACTCGCCGGGCCGCAGGAAGGTCAGTGCCTGCTCGACGAGCGCACCGGATCGCAGCCGCGTGATCCGGCTCGCGGGACCGACCCGGAGCGCGAGGCCGTGCGTGACATCGACGGCCATCATCCGGAACCGGTATTGCGTGTCGCGTGCGAGCCGCAGGATCGCGGGGGTGAATCCCCACTGGTACGCCATCAGGTAGACGTCGATCGGCTCCACGGCGGCGGGCGCGGCTGCCGCGTGTTCCGCCGCGCCGTGCCCTGCATGGGGATCGGCGGCGGCGACCGGCCGCGGCTGCACGCTGCCGTCCGGCAGCTTGTGCGTTTCGGCGAAACGCTCCGCGAGCCGCCGGAACTCCGCGGGCGAGGGGCCCGCGGCGGCACCGTGCTCGCCGTGACCGGCGGGTTCCGCAGCGGCGCCGTGTTCGTCGTGCCCCTTTTCGGGAGCGTGCAGGCCGAGAGGCGCCGCGCCATACGCCGCCCACAGGCCGTAGAGGCTCACGACCCCGAAGCCCGCGGCGGTAATGAAGCCGCGCCGCGTGGTGAAGTGCCTGCCCTCGTTTCCGGATTCTTCCTTCATGGTTCCTCGTTCGCTGGTCGTTGCCATGGATGGTTTCGTCACCGCTCTCCCGCGCGCGTGCGCGGGTCCTGTTTGCGGGATTCGTTGCCGCCGCGCGCCGTACGCGCCGGCGAAAGCGAAGCGCCCGCGGCCGGATGGCCACGGGTGGAGGGGCTAGATGCGAAGCCGCAGCGTGCCGAGGTAGACCCGCACACCCGGCGGCAGCACGGGCGAGAGGCGCGACCGGACGGAATTCGCGCCTTGCGGGAACTCGCTCGCCGTGGCCGGGATTGCCGGCGCGGGCTCGATACCGCGTTCGCCCGGCACGGTCGCGACCGGCACCGGGCCCGCCGCGGCCGTGAGTTCGGTGCAGTCGAAATCGGACTGCGGGTGTGCGTGCAACCCGGAATCGTCCGTGGTCACGTGCGGGTCCCCTGTCCGGTCAAGCGGCCCGCCCGAGCCTCCCGCGGCGACGGTTTCGCAGCACGGGATCATGACGGTTGTCAGCAGGAAAGCGACCCAACCGGCAAACAGCCAGAATGACCGGCCGCGAGGCATCGTTACGGCGCCGGAGCCTGCTCGCATGGTGCCCTCCCCAAGTACATGCCGGCCATCCTGCGAGCGAGGCTCCGGGGCGCTTTGACACAGATCAACAACGAGGCCATGCGGGCGGGGCTCTAGGTCGGCGCCCGGCACGCGTCCGGATTGCCGGGCGGGGATACCAGGCGCGCGAGTGCCGCGCCATCGAGCGCCACGGCATCGGCGGCGATGCGCCAGCCGCCGGGTTCGCGCCGCAGCGTCGCCACACGGCAGGCGCGATGGGCGCCGAGCGCGGTAAGGTCCACCCGGATCCATTCAAACTCGCTCACGCGGTCGCTTACGTGGCAGGACGCGCCGGGGACCTCGGCGAGCACCCGGTCGTTGGCGCTCGTCACGGCGAATTCCAGCGCCGAGACGGACGGCGGCAGCGCCTCCAGAAAGACGAAGATCCGCTCGTCGTCCCACGCCCCGGCGCCGGTCCGCGAATCGCCCGTGTGCACGATGCTGCCGTTCTCGTTGCGCGTGCGATTGGGGTGCACGGTATCGAGCACCCTCCCTTCCGCATCGAACGTCACGCACAGCGCGTCGAGGTCGGCCGCCTGGCGCTTCGCTCCCGGCTCGGGTTGCGGCGGGTGCCAGTGCAGGCCCATGACGATCTCCCTCGAATCGAGCTTCACGCCGGCGGGCGCGCCGCGGTCATTCAATCCGGAATTGCCCTGCAACTCGTCTCCTCCTCCTTTCCATGGTACACGATGCCGCCCGCGTGATCGCGCGACAGGCTACCGGGCGAACTCGATGCGGGTGACGCGGTAGGCGCCCCCGGCCTTTTCCGCGGAGAACCGGATCCTGTCTCCGGCTTTCACCCGCTCGAGCATGGCCGGGTCGTTCAACTGGAACACCATCGTCATGGGCGGCATATCGAGGCTCGGGATGGGCCCGTGGCGTATCGTGACCTTCTGCGCGTCCCTGTCCACCTTGCGTACCTCGCCGCCGGCAAGATGGTTGGCAGCAATAGCCGGCGCGGCGGCGAGCGCCAGCGCGAGCAAAATCAATCGGATTACCTTCATGTATCGCTCCTGTATCGTCGAAAGACCTGTATGGTCGGACTATCGCCACGGAGGCGCAGAGGCCGCAGGGGATGACCGGCACTGCGCCTCGGCACTCCTCTCCGCGTGCTCTGCGTCTCTGCGGCAGAGTCACGGGCGCCGTTACCGGTAGCTTGCATAGACCGCCGTCGAACCGTCGGGTATCACCAGCAGCACGTCGAAGGGCTGCGGCTTCTCGCTCGGCATGCCGGGCGAGCCCGCCGGCATGCCGGGCACCGCGAGGCCCTTCGCCTTCGGCTTCTCGGCGAGCAGGCGTCTGATCTCGCGGGCCGGGACATGCCCCTCGATGGCGTAGCCCTCGACGACGCCGGTGTGGCAGCCGGCCAGCCGGTCGGGAATGCCGCGGCGGCGGCGCTCGATGCCGGTGTCCTTCACCTCGATCCGCTTCACCCGGAAGCCGGCGGCGCGCAGATGACTGATCCACGCGCCGCAGCAGCCTCAGCCGGGATCGAGATAGACGTCGATTGCCGGTCCGGTGGCGCCTCGCGCCGGCCCGGCCGCAATCGCCGCGGCGAGTGCGGCGAGAAACATCCTTCTCTTCCTGACGGCAATTCCGGCGGGCGAGTACCGCGTCCGGTTGCTCATGTTCACGTACGGTTTCATGCGTTTCCTCTTCCGCCGTCCGCGCCGGGTACTCCGCGGTTCCCGCCGCTGCCGGCGCCGTGATCGTGCGCGGTGCCCCTCCGGAAAGTGCGTGCCGTCGGGGAAAACGCCGGGAGACTCCCGTGCAGGGCCACCTTGAACGACAGTGCGCGCGCGCCGAAGTTCACCGCGCCGCGTTCACGACCCGGCCGGCCGGAACACGAGGAAGTACTGGTTCGGCAGGAAATCGTGCTCTTCGGAGAGCGCGTAGCCGGCACGCTTCAGTTCGGCCTTCACCTGCGCCGGCGCCATGCGCGCGGAACGCGGGGGACCCGTGGGCGAATCCATCCGGAAGTCGATCACGGCGAGGCGGCCGCCGGGCTTCAGCGACTCGCGCAGTCTCGCGAAGTAGCGCTCCCGGTTCTCGACGTGGTGATAGACGTCCACGAACACGACGAGATCCGCCTTTTCCGGCAGTCGAGGATCGTCCGGCGCGCCGGCGATCGCGGTGAGGTTCTTCAGGCCTTCGCGCCGCGCGCGCTCCCGGAGGAACTTCACCATGTCCGGCTCGGTATCCACGCCGTAGACGCGGCCCTTCGGCGTCATGTTCGCGAAACGCACGGCAAAGTAGCCGGTGCCGGAACCGATGTCGGCGATGACCGCGTCGGGCTTCAGCGCCAGCGCCTGGATCACCTCGTGCGGCTTCTGCCACGCGTCGCGCCTCGGGTCGTCGAAGACCCGCGACCACCTCTCGGCGTCACCGAAGCCGTGATCGCGGGTGTGCGGCGCCTGCGCCGTCGCCGAGCCCGTGCTCCACAGCGCGCCGCTCAGCACGATCAGCAGCGGGGCGAGGAACCTGAATCGTGTCATTTCGCGTCTCCTTTCGAGAGGGATCGGTGGAGGTGCGGGTGACGATCGCGCCCTTGTCGGTGAACTCGACGACGGATTTGATGTTCCCCGCATTATCGAAGATCACCGGCAGCGTGGTGCTGAAGATATTGAATTCGCGGCCGTCCTTCAGGCGCTGCGACATGCTGGCAACGTGCGCCTTTATGCTGCCCGCGATTGCCGGGTCGTCGGACTCGCTCACCGTGCGGATGCGGTCCGGCAGCCGGGTCACGGTACGCCGGATCTTCGTATTGTCGTGATCGAGATTCATCGTCACGCCCATGTCGGCCGCCGAACTGGCGTCCCGGGCGGTCAGCATGCCGGCGGGGCCGCGCCCCATGCCGGGGCCCATGCCCTGCCTCATCATCGGGCCATGGCCCGCTGCGCCGTGGTCGTGCTCCATGCCGGGGCCGCCGCCCGCGGTCTGGGCGGATACCGCTGCGGCTCCCAGGACCAGTGCGGCGGCGGCGATGGCGATCCGACTGGCGGGTTTCATGCGCATTCTCCTCGAGGTGTAGGGAAGGGAGCGACGGACGCCGCCCCTCCCCATGCCGCTCTCAGTGCTGGTGCTCGGTCGTTGCCGGCGCCCGCGGTGCGGCGCCGGTGCGCGGACCGAAGCCGCCGTGGGGCCCACGATGCTCGGGGAGCGTGATGCCCTTTTCCTGCGCGCGCTTCTGCATCTCCGTGCGCGTCGTCGCGGCGATTTTCTGCCGCTCCTCGGGCGTCCGGGCGTTGCGCATCTTCTCCTGCAGCGCCGTCCGCTCTTCCGGGGTCATGAGCTGCTGCACGGCACCCGGTCCCGGTCCGCCATGGCCGCCCCTCGTTGCGCTGGGGCCCATGCCGCCCATCATGCCATGCTGCGTTCCACCCTGCGCGCCGTGCTGCATGCCGCCCTTCATCTGCATCTGCGGGCCCATGCCGGCGCCCATCCGTCCGGGGTGAGCGACCGCGGCGACTGCGAATCCGAGGCCCATCGCGGCGGCGACGCCCGCCGCAAGCTTGCGAGACTGTTTCATGGTCGTATCCTTTCCAGTTGTGAAATGGGTTCTGTTCACCTTGACCGGTAGTCGTCCGCCGGTTTCCCGGAGGCCGTCCGGTCGCAGCGGTTCCCATTGAAGCACCGAGTTGTAAGCGGGTGATGTCGGCAAGCGGCATTTTTGTATCGCAGCCTTGCCGCATGGGGCGTTGTTACACTGCGTTACAAGGCTCCCGGCCCGCCGGCCCTTGATCCATGTCAAGAGGCACCGTTCGCGGCGTTGGCAATATGCCCTCGCCACAAGGCGTGACGGGAGACCCCATGCATACCGTGATCTGGACGATCCGTCCCAACGAAGGAACCAGCCGCAAGGACATCGCGGAGGAACTGGAGGTGTCCAAGCGCGACTACGCGGGAGGCGCGGGCCTGCAGCGCGTCGTGCTCGGCGTGTCGTCGGACAACAAGTGCGTGATCGAGATTTCTCTGTGGGAGAACAAGGCCGCGGCGGATGCCTTCTTCACCAGGGCCTGGGAAACGGCGCTGTCGCGGCGGTGGCAGGCGGCGCCGGTCGCACGCGAGGAATGGGACACGCTGACGGTCATCTGACTGGCAACGGCCGGAATCCGGCTGCCGGCGAATGATACCCCGATGCGGCAGGATCACGTCCTCATCGTCGACGACGATGCCGAGATCCGGACGCTGCTGACCGAGTATCTCCGCAAGCAGGGCTACCGCGCGAGCGCGGTGGCCGACGGGCGGGCGCTGCGCGCGGCGGTGGCAACGTCGGTCCCGGACGTGATCGTGCTCGACCTCATGCTGCCGGGCGAGGACGGGCTCTCGCTCTGCCGCGACCTGCGCTCCCGTTCCGACGTTCCCATCATCATGCTGACCGCGCGCGGGGACGAGACCGACCGCATCGTCGGCCTCGAAATGGGCGCGGACGACTACATCGCGAAGCCGTTCAATCCCCGCGAGTTGCTCGCGCGCGTGAAAAGCGTGCTGCGCCGCGCCCGTTCGCTTCCCGAGAACCTGAAGGCGCCCGAGGCGCGCGCCTGGCGCTTCGCCGGCTGGATGCTCGACAACGCCAGTCGCAACCTGACCGCCCCGGACGGCGTCGTCGTCGCGCTCTCGGGCACCGAGTTCAGGCTGCTGCGGGTCTTTCTCGATCATCCGAACCGCGTGCTCACGCGCGACCAGTTGATCGACTTCATGCTCTCGCGCGATGCGGCGCCGTTCGACCGGGCGATCGACGTGCAGGTGAGCCGCCTGCGCCACCGCCTGCGGGAGGACGCACGGGAGCCGGCGATCATCAAGACCGTGCGCGGCCGCGGATACGTCTTCGCCGCCCAGGTGGAAACCGCGACGACGTGAGTCCGTTCCTCCGAAGAATGAATTCGCCGCCGATGTACGCCGATATGCGCCGATGGGTCCGTACTGTACGGACGCCATTTCATCCGGCTTGCGGGTGACGGGCATGAACAGAATACATCGCTTTGATTCATCGGCGCTCGTCGGTGTTCATCGGCGGCTCAACCTTCGGTCCCGGGTTCGACCGCTTCTCCAGGGCTGAGCGATGCGCCTCCTCCCGAGATCGCTCTTCAGCCGCCTGCTGCTCGTGCTCCTCGCCGGGCTGGTGGTCGCGCAGGTGGCGAGCCTGTCTATTCACATGCACGAGCGCGGGGAACTCATCGCGCAGGCGAGCGGCATGCAGGCGGCGCAGCGCATCGCTGACATCGTGCGACTGTTCGACACGCTCGATGCCGCCGAGCGGCGACGCATCATGCGCGTATTCAGCGCGCCCCCGGTCACGATCAGCCTCGACGAAGCGCCGTTCGGCCCGGCGCAGGCGGGCGCCGAGGATGCCGCCCGTGCCGCGCTCTTCGGCGCGCTGCTGCGCCGCTACCTTGGCGACGCGCGTGGCGTGGCCGTGCGGCGCATCGCCGCCATTCCCTGGGAGCCCGGCAAGGGCATGATGATGGGTTTCCGCGCGCAGGGCATGCCCGACGGATGGACGCCGCCGTGGGCGGGCATGCACGCCGGCGGCGCGCCGGGGTTCGCGTTCGCCACGCAGGTGCGGCTCAAGGACGGCACGCTCGTCACCTTCAACTCCCGCCAGCCCGCGCGTACCGAGAGCTGGCCGTACCGCGTGCTCGCGAGCCTTGCCGTGCTCCTCGCCGCCGTCATCGCGCTGTCGTGGCTGGCGGTGCGCTGGGTGACGCGCCCGCTCGGCGCCCTGGCGGATGCCGCGGACGCGCTCGGCCGCGACATCAACCGCCCGCCCATGCCGGAGACCGGGCCGGCGGAAGTGACGCGCACCGCGCGCGCGTTCAACACCATGCAGGCGCGCCTCGCGGGCTATCTGCGCGACCGCACGCGCGTGCTCGCCGCGATGTCGCACGATCTCAAGACGCCCGTGACGCGCCTGCGACTGCGTGCCGAGCTGCTGGAGGACGAGCAGTTGAAGGCGAAATTCGCGCGGGACCTCGACGAAATGGAAGCGATGGTGAGCGACACGCTCGACTTCCTGCGGGGGTTCGAGAGCGAGGAGGTGCCGGGCCTTGTCGACGTCGGGGCGCTCCTGGAGAGCGTCAGGGCCGACGCCGAACTGCTCGGCGGGCGCGTGACCGTCGAGGGCGGCGCGGCGCGCCCCATCGCCGCCCGCCCGCAGGCGTTGAAGCGCTGCGTCGCCAACCTCGTCGAGAACGCTGTCAAGTACGGCAAGACCGCCACCATCGTGGTGAGGGACAGCGAAGAGCGCCTGGAGATCAGCGTACGGGACGAGGGCCCCGGGTTGCCAGAGGGCGAGCTGGAGAAGGTGTTCGATCCGTTCTACCGCGTCGAGGTCTCGCGCAGCCGGGTCACGGGCGGCACCGGCCTCGGTCTCACGATCGCGCGCAGCATCGTGGAGGCGAACGGCGGCAGCCTCGTGCTGCGCAATCGCCCGGAAGGGGGACTGGAGGCGCGGTTGACCCTGCCGCGTGCGCGGCCGGACGGTGAGAAGCGGGCCGACGGCGCGCGCCGCGCCGGTTGATCGGGATCGACTCCACCGGACACCGCGAGATGATATCGGTCGAAGAACTGCGGCAGACCCCGGTCGAAGATCAGCCCGTCGAGCGGCCGGCGGTCGCGTCCGCGCAGGTGATCCTGCACGCCGGCGCGGCGCTGGCGGACGTCCGGGAGGGCGTCGAGGTACTGTTCCGCGACGAGGTGGCGGCGATCCCGGCGCTGCGCGCGCGGCTCGCGCGATGGGAGTTGCCGGTATGGTAGCGATGCGCCGGAACCGGACGGCGCTCGCGCCCGCAATCCGCCGGTGGGTCGCGGTGCTGCTGCTGGCGCTCGTCCCTGCCGTCGCGGCGGCGCAATCACCGCAACGACTCGATGTTTACGTCTTCTGGGCGATCGGCTGCCCGCACTGCGAGCGCGAAATCGAGTTCCTGAAGCGCCTGGAAGCGCGCGAGCCGCGGCTCAAGGTGCACTATCTGGAGATCACGCGCAGCGCGGGGAATCGCGCGGTGCTCGCCGCCATCGCCCACCGCTACAAGATCGAGCGCATCTCGGTCCCGGTCACGCTGGTGGGCGATGCCGTCATGATGGGCTATGCGACCGATGCGTCGAGCGGTGCCGAACTGACGCGCGGTATCGCCGCGTGTCTCGAGCGCGGCTGCCCCGATGTGGTCGCGCCTCTCTTCAAGGGGGTCCCCGGGCGCGCGCCGGGCAATGCGGCCGCACCTGCAGCGCTGCCCGGGACCGGATTGCCGGTGCGCCTCGCGGCGGCGGAACCCCGCGAGCAGGTGCATCTCGCGGCGCTCCGCGACGACGCAGAAGGCGGGAAAGCGGGCGCCGCCGCGAGCGAAGCGCCGTCACCCGGCGCGGCGCCGGGCGGCATGCGGCGGATGATCCCGCCGGCGATCTCCGTCCCGATTCTCGGCGAGGTGAGGACGGCCGACTTTTCGCTGCCGGTCCTCACCGTCGTGCTGGGTGCGCTGGACGGCTTCAATCCCTGCGCGATGTGGGTGCTCGTGTTCCTGATCGGGCTCCTCCTCGGCATCGAGGATCGCTCCCGCATGTGGGTGCTCGGCACGGCATTCATCGCGGTCTCGGGGCTCGTCTATTTCGTGTTCATGGCCGCGTGGTTGAACCTGCTGCTTTTCATCGGCGCGGTGGCGTGGGTGCGGGCGGCGGTCGGCGTGGTGGCGCTCGCCGGGGGCTTCCATTACCTGCGCGAATACTTCCGCAACCCGGACGCGGTGTGCAAGGTCACCGCGCCGGAATCGCGCCGGCGCGTGTTCGAGAGCCTGCGCCGGCTCGCGACGGAAAGCCGGTTCTGGTTCGCCCTCGCGGGGATCGTCGCGCTCGCCTTCGCGGTGAACCTCGTGGAACTCATCTGCTCCGCCGGGATACCGGCCGTCTACACGCAGGTGCTGGCGCTTTCCAACCTGCCGGCGTGGCAGTACTACGGCTACATCGTGCTCTACATCCTGGTTTTCATGCTCGACGACCTCCTCGTGTTCGTGATCGCCATGAAGACCCTCCAGGTGGCCGGCGCGACCGGCCGCTACACGCGCTTCTCGAATCTCGCGGGTGGCCTCGTGCTGCTCCCGCTTGGCATCCTGCTCCTCCTTCGGCCGGAGTGGCTCATGTTCGGTTAGGCGGGAGTTTGTCGGACTTTGCTCCGGGAAACGCCTCCGGAGCCTGCGGAACGCGCAGGTCCGACGCTAGTTTGATCTGCATCAATCGAACGCCGGCAGCGTGCTGCGAGAATGACCGCCGCCCACCACGACCAAATGCCAGTCATGTCAAAGCCATTCGCCGCAGGCGCCACCACCCGCGCCGCCCTTGTTGCCCTGTCGGCGATCGTGGCGCTCGCGGCCGGAGCCGCGTACTTCCGGTTCTGGCGCGCCGTGCCGGTGACGGCGGTCGAAGCCGTCCACGGCAGCGTCGGGCTGCGCGTGATCGGACCCGGCACGGTTCAATCACGAACGCCGGTGACGCTCGGTGCGCGCATCACGGCGACCGTCGCGCGCGTCGATGCGGACGTCGGGGACAGCGTTCGGGGCGGGCAGGTGCTGGCGGTGCTCGACGATCGCGACCTGGCGGCGCGGCGGGCCGTGGCCGCCCGGCAGGAGGAGGTCGTCGAGCGCAATCTCGAATCCGCCCGGGCGGGGGTGGCGAGGGCGCAGGCGGAGCTCGACCTCGCGCGGAGCCGGCATCGGCGCGAGAGCGAGCTTGAGCGCGCGGGCTTTCTTTCGCAGAGCGCGCTGGACGCGTCCGTGGCGGCGCTGCAGTCTGCGCTCGCGAACCTCGACAGCGCGCGCGCGAGTCTCGCCGCGCGCGAGGCGGAGAAGCTCGCCCTTGCGCAGGAAGTGCGCTACTCCGACACGGTGCTCTCCTTTACCCGCATCGTCGCGCCGGGCGACGGGGTCGTCATTCTGCGCCAGGCGGAGGTCGGCGCGACCGTGGTGCCCGGGAGCCCGATTTTCCGCCTGGCCGATCCGGCAACGCTCTGGATCGCGATGCGGGTGGACGAATCGGTCGTGGGCCGCGTCGCGCTCGGCCAGCCCGCGACCATCCGGCTGCGCACGGGAGAGGCGCACGCCGGAAAGGTCGCGCGGATCGCGCGCCAGTCGGACGCGGCCACGCGGGAGCTCGAGGTCAACGTCGCGTTCGACGCACCCCCGGAGCGCTTCGCGATCGACCAGGAAGCCGAGGTCACGATCCTGGCCGGCAAGGAGAGCGGGATCGTCGTTCCCGTGACCGCGATGGTGCGTGACCGCGACGGCCGGCGGGGTGTCCTCGTCGTCACCGGGGCGCGCGCGCGCTTCGTGCCGGTCGTGACCGCGAACGCCGACGAGAGCCGGGTCATCGTCAGCGAGGGCCTTTCCGGCGGCGAGCGGGTGGTGGCGCCGGCGGCTGGCGTCACCGCCGGCGCGCGCGTGCGCATGGTCGACGCGGCGCCGGGCTGAGCGGCAACCCGCCCGCGCGCCTCGCAATGGACCTCGCGCTGAAGGACATCCGCCGGCACGTCGGCAAGTTCATCGCGACGATCGCCGGCGTGGCGATGCTCCTGTCGATCGTGCTGGTCATGAACGGCATCTACCAGGGCAACATCGCGGACGGCGTCTGGCTGATCGACAATACCGCGACCGACCTGTGGGTGGTCGAGCGCGGCCGGGGCGGGCCGTTCAACGAGCCCTCGCGCATGCCGCTCGACAGCTACCGGAGCATCGCGGCGACGCCCGGTGTGGCGCGGGCGAGCCCGCTGGTGATCTACACCGCGCAGCGGCCGGTCGCCGGCGCGAGCCAGCAGTTCACGATCGTGGGCTACGACGTATTTGGCGGTCTCGGCGGGCCGGGACGCATCGTGGCCGGCCGGTCGATCGCGGCGCCGCATTACGAGATGGTAGCCGACCGGAAGCTCGGGCTCGCGCTCGGCGAGCGCGTGACGCTCGGCACGCACACGCACACGGTGGTGGGCCTCACCCGGGGCGCCGTCGATCCCGGCGGCAACCCGGTCGTCTATCTGTCGCTGCCCGACGCGCAGGAGGCGCAGTACCAGCAGGACAACCGCGCGCTCGCCGCCGCGCGCGCCGCGAATCTGAAGCGTCTCGAGCAGGCCGGCTACGCGCCCGAGCAGGCAAGCCGCCTGCTGCCGCTCATGTCGGTCCAGAACGATACCGTCAACGCGGTGCTGGTGCGGCTCGCGGCGGGGGCCGATGCGGCGGCGGTCGCCGCGCATGTCCGCGACTGGCTCTACTTCAACGTCTACACGACGGAGGAGGAACGCACGCTGATGCTGGAGGGCAGGCTGAGCAGGATGTCCGCGGTGCTGGGGCTCTTCCGCGGGCTCCTCGTGGTGGTGTCGATCGTGATCATCGCGCTGATCGTCTACGTGCTTACCATCGAGAAGATCCGCTCGATCGCGACGCTGAAACTGATCGGCGCCCCGAACCTCGTCATCGTCCGCATGATCATGGAGCAATCCTTGATACTGACGCTCGCGAGCTTCGCGCTTGCCTATGTCATGCGCGAGGCGATCGCCCCGGGATTCCCGCGCTCGCTCAACTTCGTCGCGGGGGAAACCGCGATCACCTTCGCGGTGATGCTCGCCGGCGGCGTGCTCGCCAGCCTGATGGCGATCTGGCACGCGTTGCGCACGCCGCCGCAACTCGCCCTGGGGGGTTGAGCTGAAGGTCCTCGAAGTCGAGAACGTCTCGATGACCTTCGGCAGGGGCGAGCTCGCGGTGCAGGCGCTCAAGCCGACGACGTTCTGCGTCGCGGAGGGCGAACTGGCGGCGCTGCTCGGTCCCAGCGGGTCGGGCAAGAGCACTCTGCTGCTCGCGATCAGCCTGATTCTGGAGCCCACCACCGGTCGCATCGTCATGACGGGGCGCGAGGTATACCGCGACGGCCCGGTCGGCATCGACGCGCGCGCCTACCGGCGGGAGAACATCGGCTTCATCTTCCAGCAGCACAACCTCATTCCGTTCCTTACCGCGGCGGAGAATGTCGCGCTCCCCATGCAACTGAACGGCGCCGGCCGGCGCGAGGCGGCGCGGCGCGCGAACGAACTCCTCGGCTACCTCGAGATCGCGCACCGTGCGCGCTCGCTGCCGGCCCATCTCTCCGGGGGCGAGCAGCAGCGCGTGGCCATCGGACGCGCGCTCGCCAACGAGCCGCGGCTCGTCCTCGCCGACGAGCCGACCGCCGCGCTCGATACGGAGCGCGGCACCAGGGTGATGGCGCTGCTGAAAACGATCGCGCGGGAACGCCGCTCGGCGGTCATCACGGTGACGCACGACCACCGCATGATCCAGGGCTTCGATACCGTCTACCACCTCGACGACGGCCGGCTGACGCAGACCACCCGCAATCCGGCCGCGGCGTGACGCCGGGCGGCGGGCTCGCGATCATCCCGGGCCGCATCCGGGCATGCGCTGCGCCGGGTCGCGCCTGTCCGCGCCCGGGGAGCGCGCGGTGAGGCCCGAAGCCAAGGCCTGCTGCGTACCCGGCTGCTGCTAGGCCGCGATCCGCACGTTCACCATCATCCCGCGGTCGGCGTGCTGGAGATTGTGGCAGTGGAACATGTAGACCTGGTCGCCGACGTAGTGGTGCGTGAACTCGATCCCGATGCGCACCGTCTCGCCGGGCCAGACGAGGACCGTGTCCTTCCAGCCGAGATCGGTCGCGGTGAGTCCCCGCTCGGCGAGCGCGAGGCGCCGGACCTGTTCGGGGCTGCCCGCGCGCTCGAGCACCCGGAACTGGAAGCCGTGCATGTGCATCGGGTGCGGCATGCCGTCGGCGGGGTTCGAGATCTCCCAGATCTCGCGCGATCCACTCTTCACCGTGAGGCCGATGCCGCGCATGTCGAAGAGCCTGCCGTTGATGCGCCAGGCCATCCGGTGGTGGTCGATGGCGACCCGGCGCACGGATGCCCCGGAATGGCCGGGAATCCCGCCCGGGGACAACGCGGCGGGGATCGCGCGGACGGGCGCCCGCGCCGCAAGCACGTAGAGCTTCATCAGCTCGATCGGGGAGCCGTCGGCGAGCGGTGGCGCTTGCGGCGGTCGGGATCCGGCTCTTCCGCCGGGCGGGGTGACGCAATCGGGGCCGGTCCCCACGCCCGGTGCCGGGGCAGGGCCGCACATCGGGTCGAAGGCGAGGCTCTTCAAGGTGACGCTCGCGCCGGGCCCCACGCGGGAGAAGTCGAGCGCGATGTCGACCCGCTCGCCCGGCGAGAGAAACGCTTCACGCGCGGGCCGCGCGGCCGGAAGGAGCCCGCCGTCACCGCCCAGCAGCGCGAAATCGAGCATGCGCCCGCCCGACTCGAACGCGAGACGGTAGATGCGCGCCATCGACGCATTGAGCACGCGGAAGCGGTGGACGCGCGCCGTTACGTCGAGGTGCGGCCGATCGGTGAGGTTCACCAGCACGCCGTTGCCGAGGTAGCCGTGCATCCATTCGCTCCCCTCCGGCCCGTAGTACGGCGCTCCGGTTTCATCGAGGCGCTTGTCCTGCAGCACGAGCGGCACGTCCGTTACACCGAGTTCGAAATCGAGCGCCTTGCGTAGCGCCAGTTCTTCGGCATCCTCGACGATGTAGAGGCCGGCGAGTCCCTGATGAATCTGCGCTGCCGTGCGGCCGTGGGCGTGGGGGTGATACCAGTAGGTCGAGGCCCGGTTGGGCACCCGGTAGTTGTACTGGTACGTGGAGCTCGCCGGGATCGCGTAGTGCGGGTGGCCGTCGTTGTTGGCGTCCACCTTGAGGCCGTGCCAGTGGATGATGCTCGTCTCCTCGAGCGCGTTCCAGAAGTCGGCGCGGACCCCGGCCCCGCTCGCCACCCGCAGCACGGGGTTCACGTACCGATTGCCCTCGTGCTCGACTTCGAAACCCAGCATGGCGACGGGTTTGCCGGGAAGAATCTCGTGGTGCACGGTCTTCGCGACGATGGCAAGCGGCCCGGTGATATCGATCACGCCGTACATGCCCCGGGCTCCCGGCACGCGCAGCGCGTTGGGAAAAGCGGGATCACGAACCGGCAGCGGCGCTCGGGCGGGCTCCTCGCCTCGCATTCGATCATCGCCGTGGCGCCACCAGAGCCCGCCGGCGAGCCCGGCGGCACCGGCGGCGGCGGCCGCGCCGATCAGCAGCTTTCTGCGGTTGGATGGAGACAATGCAGTCATCCCCTTGGCGAGAGACATTATGGCCCGGCGCGCTCACCGGGCGGGAATGGTGGTGGTCACCGGCCCGGATTCGGGCTGCGGCCCGCTTCGAGGCAAGTGCGAGTAAGGGTCACTTCACCCGGCGCGGTCATCATCGCCAGTGCCTGACTCCGTAGCCACTACAGGGTCAAGTGGTACACTAAAAGTACACGGCATGCGAGCCGGGAGAACGACGCAATGCGTATCGGCGAACTGGCGGCGGCGACGGGCGTGGAGGTCGAGACCATCCGCTACTACGAGCGGGAACACCTCATCCCGGCTCCGGCGCGAAGCGTAAACGGCTATCGTGCCTACGGCACCGGGCACCTCGAACGCCTCGCCTTCGTGCGCCATTGCCGGGCGCTGGATATCCCGCTCGCCGAAGTGCGGCGCCTCCTCGAGTTCCTGGACCATCCCGCCGCCGACTGCGGCGACATCGACCGGCTGATCGACGGCCAGCTCGCGCGCGTGCGGGCGCGTCTTGCCTCCATGCACGCCCTGGAGCGGCAGCTCGTGCAACTGCGCGCACGCTGCAATGCCGGCCACGCAACCGCGGAGTGCGGGATTCTCCACGACCTCGTGGCGGCCGCACACGGCGAGGCATGCGCATGCCACACCGATCCCGCGCGGGGTGAAACGCCGGAGGGACGGGGCAGGCCACGATGATGGATGTCGCGCTTGGACCCGGGCGGCCCTGACCGCGAGCAGCGCCCGCTTGACCCTGTAGCCGCTACAGAGCCTGAGATTCCCGTTCAGTGCACAGGCCGATCGCGGAAGTGCGGGCACGGAAGAAGCAGGCCATGAATCAGCAACATGACCACGGTCGCCAATGCGGTGCGTCCCCGGCGGCCGCCGCATTGCCAGCCGGCGCACGCGCGGGGGTTCGCCGCGCTGTGTACCGCATCGCGAACATGGACTGTCCGACGGAAGAATCACTCATCCGGAGCAGGCTCTCCGGCATGCCCGGTATCGCCACGCTGGAGTTCAATCTGATGCAGCGCGAGTTGACCGTCGGCCACACGCTGGCGGACACGGCTCCCGTGCTCGCCGCCCTCGGGCAGATCGGCATGGCGGCGGTCCCTGTCGAGGCGGCCGCGGCGGGCGCCGAGCCGGCGGCGCAGCCGCCCGCAGCGCAGCGGAAGTGGTGGTTGATGGGCCTCGCCGGTGCGAGCGCCGTCGCCGCGGAGGCGGTCGCGTGGGGGGCGGGCGAGGAATCGGCGCCGGTGGTGATCGCGCTGGCGCTGCTCGCGATCGCCACCGGCGGGCTCGAAACGTACCGGAAGGGCTGGATCGCGCTGCGCAACTTCAACCTCAACATCAACGCGCTCATGTCCATCGCGGTCACGGGCGCGATGCTGATCGGGCAATGGCCCGAAGCGGCGATGGTGATGTTCCTCTTCGCGCTGGCGGAGTTGATCGAGCAGCGTTCGCTCGACCGCGCGCGAAACGCGATCCGCGGCCTGCTCGACATGGCGCCGGAAACAGCCACCGTTCGCCACGCCGATGGCTCGTGGGCGACACGCGACGCGAAGTCCGTGGCCGTCGGCGCCCTCGCGCGCGTTGCGCCGGGCGAGCGCGTGCCGCTCGACGGCAGGGTGATCGCCGGGCAGTCGTCCGTCAACCAGGCGCCGATCACGGGCGAGAGCATTCCGGTCGACAAGGGCCCGGGAGACCCCGTTTTCGCCGGCACCATCAACGAATCCGGCTCCTTCGAGTTCGAGGTCACCGCGCCGGCGGCGGACACCACTCTGGCGCGCATCATCCACGCGGTCGAGCAGGCGCAGGGCAGCCGCGCGCCGACGCAGCGCTTCATCGACCGCTTCGCGCGCGTCTATACGCCAGCGGTATTCGCGGTCGCGCTGCTGGCGGCAACCGTGCCCCCGCTTCTGTTCGACGGTCTCTGGGTCGAGTGGTCGTACAGGGCGCTCGTATTGCTGGTCATCGCCTGTCCCTGCGCGCTCGTCATTTCGACGCCGGTCAGCATCGTCAGCGGCCTCGCGGCGGCGGCGCGGCACGGCATACTGGTGAAGGGCGGGGCGTACCTGGAGGAGAGCCGTTCGCTCGCGTGGCTTGCGCTCGACAAGACCGGAACGATCACCCACGGCAGGCCCGCGCAGACCGATTTCGAGCCGGTGAACGGCGCGGATGCCGGAGTCGCGCGGCGGCTCGCGGCGAGCCTCGCGGCACGCTCCGATCATCCCGTTTCGAAGGCCGTCGCCGAGGCTGCGCGCCGGGACGGCGTAGCGCTCGCGGAGGTGGAGGACTTTGCCGCTCTGCCCGGGCGCGGCGTGAAAGGAACGATGGCCGGGCGCGAGTACCATTTCGGCAACCATCGGCTGGTCGAGGAACTCGGCCTGTGCTCGCCGGCACTGGAGGCGCGGCTCGCCGCGCTGGAAGAGCAGGGCAAGACCACCGTTCTGCTGGTTGGCGATTCCCGCGTGGAGGCGCTCTTCGGCGTCGCCGACACGATCAGGAACTCGAGCAGGCAGGCGATCGCGGAACTCCACGGGCTCGGGGTCCGCACCGTGATGCTCTCCGGGGACAACGAGCACACGGTGCGGGCGATCGCACGCCAGGTCGGGATCGACGAGGTGCGCGCGAACGTGCTGCCGGTCGAAAAGCAGGAGGTCGTCGAGAAACTGCTCGGGTCCGCGGGCAAGGTCGGCATGGTGGGCGACGGCATCAACGACGCCCCGGCCCTGGCGCGCGCCGACATCGGCATCGCGATGGGCGCCGCCGGGACCGATACCGCGATCGAAACGGCGGACGTGGCGCTGATGGACGACGACCTGCGCAAGGTGCCGGCGCTCGTCCGGCTCTCCCGCGCCACCGCGGCGGTGTTGAAGCAGAACATCGCGCTCGCGCTGGGAATCAAGGCCGTGTTCCTGGTGCTCGCGCTCGCGGGCGAGGCGACCATGTGGATGGCGGTCTTCGCCGACGTGGGCGCGAGCCTGATCGTGGTGGCGAACGGCCTCAGGCTGCTGCGGCGATAGGTGCGGCGCCAGCGGCACGGCCTCAATGATCGTGCCAATGGTGGAGATCCGGCACGTGGGGATGCGTGTGCCGCATCGGCTCGTGCACGTGCTCGTGCGCGTGGGGCTCGGGACCCTCGCTGCCGTCGTGCGCGTGCCGGTGATGCTCGTCGTGCACGTGGCGGTGCGTGTGCTTTGTGTATTCGTGCTGGTGCTCGTGCGAGTGGGATTCGGTCAGGACGAGCCAGGTCGCGACGGCCATCAGGACCGTGGCGACGAGCAGGCCCGGCGTGACCGGCTCGCCGAGGAGCGGCACCGAGATCGCGGCGCCGAGGAAGGGCGCGGTGCTGAAGTGCGCTGCCGTGCGCGCGGAACCGAGGTGCCGCAGCGCGTAGATGAAGAGCACGAGGCTCACGCCGTACGCGGCGAACCCCAGCGCGAGCGCGCCCCCTGTCGCGCCGGCGCCGGGTATGCCGCCGCCGGCCGCGAGTCCCAGCGCGACGTTGATGCTGCCCGCCGCGAGCCCCTTCGACATCGCGATCATCGACGGGTCCGCGCCGGAAATGCGGCGCGTGAGGTTGTTGTCGACCGCCCAGCAGAAGCACGCGCCCGCGATTGCCAGCGCGTGCGGTGACAGCGCGAGCGGGCGTCCCGGTTCCCACGCGAGGATCGCCCCGCCGGCCAGCATGACGAGCGCGGCCCCCCAGACCCGCGCGCCGACCGCTTCGCGAAAGAGCAGCGCCGCGACGAGGGTGGTGATGACGCCCTCGAAGTTGAGTAGCAGGGAGGCGGCGGCGGCGCTGCTGCCCGCGAGGCCCCACAGGAGCAGCACGGGCGCGAGGACGCCGCCCGAAAGGATGGCGCCGCCGAGCCAGCCCCAGTCGCTTCCGTGAAGCGGCGCTTCGCGGGGCGCGCCGCCGGCCTTCGGCAGGGCACGCAGCAGCGCCAGTCCCAGCCCGCTGCCGAGGTAGAGCAGGCCCGCGAGGACGACCGGCGAGACCGAGCCAAGGAGCAGCTTCGCGAGCGGCGTGCTCGCGCCGAACAATCCGGCGGCGGCGAGGGCGAGGAGCGCGTAGCGCTGAATCGCGGAATCGACGCGTCGCATCGGCCGCTCCGCCGCGATCCGATCAGGCGGACCGGCCGGCTGCTGGCGCCGGCGGGGCGACCTCGGGCGGCGTCCCGTGGCACGATGCCGCCGCGAGCGATCGGCGGCGCATGAGGAGGTAGGCCGCGGGGATCACGAGCATCGAGAGGAGCGGCGCGGTGATCATGCCTCCGATCATCGGCGCGGCGATGCGCTGCATGATCTCCGCGCCGGTGCCTTCCGACCACATGATCGGCGCGAGCCCGGCGAGTATCACGGCAACCGTCATTGCCTTGGGCCGCACGCGCTGCACGGCGCCTTCATCGATTGCCGCGAGCAGCGTCGCCTCCTCAGCCGGCGCCCCCGCGGCGAGCCGCGACTCGAACGCCTGCTTGAGGTAGATCAGCATGACGACACCGAACTCCGCCGCGACGCCCGCGAGCGCGATGAAGCCGACCGCGGTCGCGACGGAAAAATCGTGCCCGAGCATCCAGATGTACCAGAACCCGCCGACCAGGGCCGAGGGCGGCACCACCATGAGCAGTGCGGCCTCGTCGAAGCGGCGGAAGGTGAGATAGAGCAGGACGAAGATGATGGCGCCGGTGAAGGGGACCACGACGAGGAGGCGCTTTGCCGCGCGCTCCAGGTACTCGAACTGCCCGGACCACTGGAGCGACACGCCCGGCGGCAGTTCGACGGCGCCCGCGACGGCGCGCTTCGCATCCCTTACCACCGACGCGAGGTCGCGACCGCGGATGTCGACGTAGATCCACGAATTCAGGCGCGCGTTCTCGCTCTTCAGTCCCGGGGGACCGTCGGAGATGCCCACGGCGGCGACGGCGGCGAGCGGCACCTGCGCCCCGGACTCGGTCACGATGGGGAGCGCCCTGATTCGCTCCACCGAATCGCGCAGCTCGCGCGGATAGCGCACGTTGATCGGGAAGCGCCGCCGCCCTTCTATGGTCTCGCTGATGTTCTCTCCGCCAATCGCCGCGGCCACCACCGATTGCAGGTCGGCGACGTTGAGCCCGTAGCGCGCCGCCGCGGCGCGGTCCACCCGTACGTCTATGTAGCGCCCGCCGGTAACGCGCTCCGCAAGGGCCGAGCTTACGCCCGGAACGTCCTTGACCGCGCGTTCCACCGTGGCGGCGGTGCGTTCGATATCGGCGAGATCGTTGCCCGCGACCTTGATGCCGAGCGGGCTCTTGATACCGGTCGCGAGCATGTCGATGCGGTTGCGGATCGGAGGAATCCAGATGTTGGCGAGACCGGGGAGCCGCACGAGGGCGTCCAGCTCTTCGACGAGCCGTTCCGGTGTCATGCCCGGGCGCCATTCCTCGCGCGGCCTGAGCTGCACCGTAGTTTCGATCATCTCGAGCGGCGCGGGATCGGTCGCGGTTTCCGCGCGTCCGACCTTGCCGAACACCCGCCGCACCTCCGGCACGGTCGCGATCACGCGGTCGGTCTGCTGGAGCAGTTCCGCGGCTTTCGAGGGCGAGATGCCGGGGAGCGCGGTCGGCATGTAGAGCAGGTCGCCCTCGTAGAGCGGGGGAAGGAACTCTCCGCCCGTTCTTGTTGCCGGGTAAAGCGTCAGCAACAAGACCGCGAATGAGATCAGTATCACGGTGACCGGATAGCGCAGGGCTGCATGGAGGATGGGTCGGTAGATTCCGATGAGAACCCTGTTCAAGGGGTTCGCGCGTTCAGCGCGAATCCCTCCGCGGATGAAATAGCCCATCAGCACCGGGATCAGCGTCACCGCGATGCCCGCCGCGGCCGCCATCGCGTAGGTCTTGGTGTAGGCAAGCGGCGAGAACAGCCGCCCTTCCTGGGCCTGCAGCGCGAACACGGGCACGAACGAGAGCGTGATGATGAGCAGCGAGAAGAACAGCGCCGGGCCGACCTCGACCGCGGCTTCGCCGATCACGCCCCAGCGCTCGTCGGCGCGCAACTCCCGCCCCGGGTGCGCGTGCGACCACGCCTCCAGCCGCTTGTGCGCGTTCTCGATCATCACCACCGCGGCGTCCACCATCGCGCCGATCGCGATGGCGATGCCGCCGAGCGACATGATGTTGGCCGTCACGCCCTGGTGAAGCATGACGATGAAGGCCATCAGTACGCCCAGGGGGAGCGTCACGATCGCGACGAATGCCGAACGCAGGTGCAGGAGAAACACCGCGCACACCAGCGCCACGGCGATGAACTCCTCGATGAGCTTGTCGCGCAGGTGACGCACGGCGCGCTCGATGAGGCCCGCGCGGTCGTAGGTCTCCACGATCTCGACGCCGCGGGGAAGGCTCTTGCCCAGCTCGGCGAGCTTTGCCTTGACCGCCGCGATGGTCTCGAGGGCGTTCTTGCCCGCGCGCATCACGATGATGCCCCCGGCGACTTCGCCCTCGCCGTCGAGCTCGGCGATGCCGCGGCGCATCTCGGGGCCCATCTGCACGCGCGCGACGTCCTTCAGCAGGACCGGGACCCCGCTCCTGTCGGTCACGAGCGGAATCGCGCGAAAGTCGTCCAGCGTGCGCAGGTAGCCGCTCGCGCGCACCATGTACTCGGCCTCCGCCAGCTCGACGATGGAGCCGCCCGTTTCCCGGTTGGCGTTCTGGATCGCGGTGATCACGCGCGAGTGGGGAATGCCGTAGGCCCGCAGGCGGTCGGGGTCGAGCACGACCTGGTACTGCCGCACCATGCCGCCGACCGAGGCCACTTCGGCGACGTTGGGCAGCGCCTTCAGCTCGTACTTGAGGAACCAGTCCTGGAGGGCGCGCAGTTCGGCGAGATCGTGCCGGCCCGAGCGGTCCGTCAGCGCGTACTGGTAGATCCAGCCGACCCCCGTCGCGTCCGGGCCGAGCGCGGGTTTCGCCTGCGCCGGCAGGCGCGACTGCACCTGGTTGAGGTACTCCAGCACCCGCGAGCGGGCCCAGTAGGGGTCGGTGCCGTCGTCGAACAGGATGTACACGAAGGAGTCGCCGAAGAACGAGTAGCCGCGTACGGTTTCCGCTCCCGGCACCGACATCATGGTCGTGGCGAGCGGATAGGTGACCTGGTCCTCGACGATGCGCGGCGCCTGACCCGGGAACGGCGTGCGGATGATGACCTGCACGTCGGAGAGATCGGGCAGCGCGTCCACCGGCGTTCTCAGCGCGGCGTACACGCCCCAGGCGGTGACGAGCACGCTCGCCATCAGCACCAGGAACCGGTTGGCGATGGACCAGCGGATGAGCGCCGCGATCATGGCGCCCCCCGCTTGCCCGCGGCATGCTCTCCTCCGCCATGACCGGGGGACGGCTGGATCCTTTCGATCACGTACTGCCCCTCGCGGTCCGGCTCGCCGCGCACTTCGAACTCGACGCCGTCGCCCTTGCGCAGTTTCGCAAGCTGTCCGCGGTCAGGGACGACGAACGGCATCGTCATCGCGGGCCACTTGAGCGCGGGCATCGGCTCGTGCTCGATTTCGACCGTCCCGCGCGCAGCCTCGACGCCCGTTACCCTGCCGCGGCCACGATGCGTTCCCGGTCGTGCTTCGCCGGCGGGAGGCGGACCCGACAGCCGGGCGAGCGTGCTGCGCAGGCTGGCTTCGGAATCAATCAGGAACTGCCCGGAGACCACGACCCTGTCGCCGGCTGTGAGCCCGCTGCGGATCTCCGCGAACTCGCCCGACTCCGCCCCGGCCTCGACCTCCACGGCGCGGAACCTGCCCTCGGCCTCGGCGAGGATGACGACGCTGCGCTTGCCGGTGCGGATCAGCGCTTCCGCCGGCACCAGCAGCGTTTCGCGGCCGCGCGCCGCGAACTCGATGTGGGCGTACATCCCGGGCTTGAGCCTGCCGCCGGGGTTGGCCACTTCGATGCGGGCGCGCACCGCGCGCGTCGCGGCGTCGAGCTCCGGCAGGATCGCGCCTACCCGTCCGCGAAACCGCGCTTCCGGGTACGCGGGCACCCGGACTTCCACCGCCGCGCCTGTCCGGAGGAGGCCGGCCTGCGCTTCGGGCACCCGGGCGAGCACCCACACCGTGGCGAGTCCCGCGATCCGGAAGAGCATCGTCCCCGCGGCAACCGTCATGCCCTCGCGCACGCCGAGTTCGGCGACGACGCCGGAGACGGGCGCCCGCAGTGTTACCCTCGTGCGCGCCTTCCCTTCGCGCTCGACGCCCGCGATCTCCTCCTCGCTCATGCCGAGCAGCACGAGCCGCCGGCGCGCGGCGGCGGCAAGGGCTTCGGCGCCGGCCCCGCTGAAGCGGCGCACCAGCAGGTATTCGTCCTGCGCCGCAGCCCATTCGGGAAAGAGGATTTCCACGAGCGGCGCGCCCGCCCGGACCGGATCGAGTGTCGCGCGTACGTGCAGCTTCTCGACGAAACCGCTCGCGCGCGGCTGCACGACGATGAGGGACCGCTCGTCGTACTCGACGGTGCCCACCGCGGCGAGGCGCGCCGCGGCCGGACCGATCCTCGCCTCGGCGGTGCGCACGCCGAGATTCTGCGCGACGTGCGGGCTGACGGTGACCCCGCCTTCCCCCGCCGCCTCGTCCGCGTACTTCGGCACGAGCTGCATGTCCATGAAGGGCGATTTGCCGGGCTTGTCGAAGCGGCTCTGCGGGTACATGGGATCGTACCAGTAGAGCACGCGCCGGCCCGCTTCGGGCGCGGCCCCGTCCGGAGCAGCGTGTCCGGCCGTCCGGCTTCCGGCGAGATGGAAGCCGGCGATGCCGCCCGCGGCGGCCGCCAGCGCAACGGCCGCCAGCCAGGTGAGATGTGCGCGTGACATAGGGCTACTCCCGTCCGGCGGCAAGGTAGTGGATGGCCTCTCGGGCACGGGCGCGATCGGCTTCCAGCGCGAGCCGTTGCAGGCGCAGGTCCAGCTCGGCGCGGCGCGCTTCCAGCGCGGCGGCGAGGTCGCCGCGCCCACCCTGGTAGGCGACGACGGCGGCATCCGCCCGTCGTGCCGCTTCCGGCAGCACGTCGCGGTCGAAACGCGTGACGCGCGTATTGAGCGACTCCCACGCGACGTGAGCGCTTTCCACCTCGGCGAGCAACGCGCGGCGATGGGCCTCGTGCTGCTGCTCGTGCTTCTCCTTCAGCGAGATCCGCGAGGCGAGCCGGCGGTCCTGCCGGTGCGTCGTGAAGAGCGGCAGCTCGATACCGACGAGCACCGAGACCATGTCGCCGTAGCCCGAGCCGCGCGCCGCGTAGCCGACCTCCAGGCTCCAGTCCGGGCGGAAGGCGGCACGGGCCTGGCGTACGTCGTTGTCGGCCAGAGCGATCTCCCGGTGGGCGGCGGCGAGCTGCGGGTGTTCCAGCACCCGGGCGCGCAGGACATCCAGCGGCGGAGCGGGGCGCTCGTCGGGCGCTCCGCCGATCTCGGCGTGCGCCGCGGCGCCGATCCAGCGTGCGAGTTCGGCGCGTGCCCGCGCCGACTGTGCGAGCATCTCGAGACGGCGGTCGCGCTGGAGCCCGGCCTCCACCTGCACGCGGTGGACATCGGCTGCGGCGCCGCGGCCGGCACGCAGCGCGATCTCGGCAGCCTGCTTCTGCCGCTCGTAGAATCCGAGCGCCTCGTCCAGGAGGCGAATCGCCCGCAGCGGGTAGTAGACGTTGAGCCACGCCAGCGCGGCGTCGCGCCGCAGCGCGCGCCTCTGGTTTTCCAGCTCGGCCGCGCCCAGCTCCGCCTCGAGGCCGGCGCGTTCGCCGCGCAGCTGCCGCTTCTGCTGGTCGGGGAACACCTGCTCCACCGCGACGGTGCGCTGTGTCATCGGGTCCCGCGTCAGGCTCCAGCTGTCGGGGCCGTTGATGGGGACGTTGTTCAGTCCGAGTTTCAACTTCGGATCAGGGAGCGCCGATTCGGGCGCGACCAGCTCGCGTGCCGCGTCCGCGGCCGCCTGCTGGCTCGCGAGTCGCGGCTGGTTGCGAGCGGCCAGCTCGCGCGCCTCGGCGAGCGTCAGGACCTGCGCCGGGGCCGAGGGCGCGACCAGCACCTGCAGCGTCAGTAACAACCTCCCAATGAACATGCGCATGAAACCCTCCACCAGACGAATTCACTGTGTCCGCCGTTTGAGGCGGAATGGCGAATCGGCGGGCGAGGATCTAATTGCGCAGGCGGCAGTGCAGGATGGAGAGCGGCGGGGGTTTGACGCGCTCGACGCGCGAAGTGGCACACCGTACCCGGAGGCGGGTCGAGGCCTCGGGCCATGCGCTGGCCGGGAACGCTGGTGCCTCGTCGGGCTCCGCCGCGCCGGCTCCAGTCGTGCTCGGTGAAGCGGGGTCGCATCGGCACTCGGCCGCGTAACCGCCGTCACCGGCATCGTGGGAGCACGGAGCGCCGCCGGCCTCGACCACGTTGGAGTCCGCGGTTGCGACGGCGGCCGGCAGGCGCACCTGCGCAAATCCCGTGCTCTGACAGGTGAGCACCATCAACGCGACGAGGCTCGCGATCAGGCGCCGTGAAATCCCCTTCAACGACATGGAGAGGATGCTACCCGGAATCCATCGGCTGGTGTGGATCCCGGCGCCGAGCCATGGTTGAACCACATCAATCCTGTGCGCAGGTCCGGAATCCAGCGAACACGTCGCCGCGGTCGGGCGTATAGAAATTGCGCCACGTGTTGCGGATGAGGCGCCGCGTCGTCGCGAAGCTCCCGCCGCGCAGGACCTTGTGGGTGCCGAACCACGGCTGCGAGTATTCCTTGTAGGGATCGGGCGTGAACCCGGGGTAGGGTCCGAAGGTGGTCTCGGTCCATTCCCAGACGTTGCCGATCATCTGCCTGCATCCCGACGCGGAGTCGCCTTCCGGGCAGTCGTCCACGGAAACAGGCGCGGTGCCCTCGAGGTTGGCCCGGGCCGCGCCGGGATCCTCTGGACCCCAGGGGTACTTTCGTTTCGTGCCGGCGTCCGGATCGAGCGCGGCGGCGTATTCCCATTCCACTTCGGTCGGCAGGCGGCGGCCGGCGTGGCGGCAGTATGCCCGTGCTTCGTGCCAGCTCACGTGGACGACCGGCTCGTCCGGCGCGAGCGGAACGGTCCTTGCGAAGCGGCGCTGCATCGCCGCGCCGTCCCGCCGCAACCAGTAGCGCGGCCCGGTGAGAGCCTCCCGCGACCGCCACGCCCAGCCTTCGTCGTCCCACCACTCGCGGCGCTCGTAGCCGCCGGAGTCGACGAACTCGAGGAACCGCGCGTTCGTGACCGGCGTGCGCGCGATGCGAAAGGGCCGGATCTCGACTTCATGGGCCCATTTCTCGTTGTCGAAGACGAAATCGCCCCCGCGACTCGCTCCCAGGAGAAAAGTGCCGCCGTGGATATCCGCGTCCCCGGTGGCCGTCGCACCGGTCGCGGGGGCGATTTCGTCTCCAGTGAACGGATCTTCGTAAGCCAGTGTCTGGCGGGTGTAATGGAAGGCCTCGGCGTGCATGTCCTCGTGGAAGCTCGCGAGCTGCGCGAAGTAGTGCAGATCGAGGTTGTCGGGCTCGCGCTCGAGGCGCGCGAGCGTGCGCTCGAGCACCGCGTCCTGATAGGAGCGCGTCGCGGCGAGATCGGGCAGCGGCAGGTCCCAGCGCGTGTCGTGGGCGACCTTCGCCGAGTCGTAGAGCGCGTCGGCGCCCGGCACGATCGAATCCGGCATCGCGCCGCGGGCGCCGCGCCGCAGGCACCAGTACTCCTGAAAGTACGCCACGTGCCCGAGCTCCCAGAGCGGCGGGTTGACGATGGCGAGCTTCGGGCCGAGCAGCCGCGCGCCGTCGAGGCCGGCGGTGATTCGGTTAAGATGGTCGCGGCTCGCGAGAAGCTGAGCCGCAAGGGATGCAGGGTTCATCGTATCCGGCTGGCACGGTGTTCAAGCCGCCGATGGACGCCGATAAACGCCGATGAGATCGAATCGAGGTTGCGTCTTGACGCGGTGCACATCGTCAGCAGGGTTCTGTCTCGAACGCTGGTTCCGCACCATCGGCGTGCATCGGCGTGCATCGGCGGCTGCATTGTTCCACGCAGTGCCCGTGGCGGAGTCTAAATGAAAATCGCCCTCACCGTGCCCGCAAGCGCCGTGCCGAGGAGCGGCAACCGGCACACCGCCGCCCGCTGGAGCCGCTTCCTGCGCGAGGCGGGTCACCGCGTGCGCGTGGTGGCGGAGTGGGCGGGAGGCGACGACGATCTGCTTCTTGCGCTCCACGCCCGGAAGAGCGCTGCGTCCGTTCAACGATTTCGGGCGGCGCGTCCCGGCAGGCCGATCGTCGTCGCGCTGACCGGCACCGACCTCTACCGGGACATCCGCGAATACCCGGAGGCGAAGCGGTCGCTCGCCGTTGCGACGCGGCTGGCGGTGCTCCAGGAGGCGGGCTTGAGGGCCCTCAAGCCCGCCTATAGAAGGAAAACGCAGGTCATCTATCAGTCTTCGGACGTGACATTGCGGCATGTGCCCGTCGCGTCGCGGTTCCGCGTCGCGGTCCTCGGCCACCTGCGCGACGAGAAGGATCCGTTTCGCGCGGCGCGCGCGCTCGCGCGCCTCGACGCATCGATTCCCGTCGAAGTGCTGCAGATCGGCGGGGCGCTCGACGGGAAGATGCGCGCCGAGGCGCGGCGCCGGGCGAAGCGCGAGCCGCGCTACCGCTGGCTCGGCAGCCTGCCGCACGCCGCCGCGATGCGCCGGCTCGCTTCGAGCCACGTGCTGGTGGTGAGCTCCGTCATGGAAGGGGGCGCCAACGTAGTCTGCGAGGCGGCGCGAATCGGCGTGCCCGTGCTGGCTTCGCGCATCCCCGGCAACGTGGGGATGCTGGGGCGCGATTACGCGGGCTACTTCCCGCTCTTCGACGATGCGGCGCTCGCGCGGCTGATCGAGCGCTGCCGCACGGACGAAGTCTTCTACCGTCTCTTGAAGCGCGGGGTGCGCCGACGGCACGCGCTATTCGCGCCCCGCGCGGAACGCGCCGCCGTGAGGCGCCTCGTCCAGGGCCTGTGACGCCGGCCGACTACGACGCCTGGTACCGCACGCCGCGCGGCGCGTGGATCGGCGAGACCGAGTATCGCCTGCTGCGCGATGCGCTCGCGCCGCGGGCGGGTGAAACGCTCCTCGACGTGGGCTGCGGCACCGGCTATTTCACCCGGCGCTTCGCGAAGGACGGTTTCGCGGTCACGGGACTCGACATCGACCCGGCGATGCTCGATTACGCCCGCACTCACGCCGCCGCGGGCGAGCGCTACCTGCAGGGCGATGCGCGGCGGCTGCCGTTTCCGCGGGAGAGCTTCGATCTTGCCGTGTCGGTCGCCGCGCTCTGCTTCGTGGAGGAGGAGGGGCTCGCGGTCGCGGAAATACTGCGGGTGACGCGGCGGCGGTTCGCGATCGGCCTCCTCAACCGGAGGAGCCTCCTCTATCACGACAAGGGCCGGCACGGGGGCAGCGGCGCGTACCGTGGCGCGCGGTGGCACACGTCGAAGGAGGCGGCGGCGCTTCTCGAGGGGCTGCCGGCCCGCGGGGTCCGGGTGAGCACCGCGGTCTTCCTGGCCGATGGCGGCCGACTGGCCCGACTCGTGGAGCGCGTGTTGCCCCGTTCTCTCCCGCTCGGAGCACTTCTCGTCGTCGCGGGCGTCAGGACAGCGCCTTGATCGCGGCGCCGCCCGCGGCGGTCAACGCGACCACCTGCCACGCGGGGCGCTTCCAGAAAACGAGCAGCACGAACCCCGCGAGCGCGAGCCCGAAGTCGGCCGAATTGCGGATGGCGTTCGTCCACACCGGCTGGTAGAGGAAGGCGAGCAGCATTCCCACGACGGCGGCGTTCACGCCGACGAGCGCCGAGCGCATCGGCCGCAACCGCCGCAGGTCGTCCCAGAACGGAAGCGTGCCGACCACGAGCAGGAACGAGGAGGCGAAGATGCCGGCCGTGCAGATGACCGCGCCGATCCAGCCGTTCGGCTGAACGCTCGAGACCGTGCCGAGGTATGCGGCGAAGGTGAAGAGCGGCCCCGGGACGGCCTGCGCGGCGCCGTAGCCCGCGAAAAACGCCTCGTTCGAGACCCATCCCGGGGGACCTACCTCGACCTGCAACAGCGGCAGCACGACGTTCCCGCCGCCGAAGACGAGCGAGCCCGCGCGGTAGAAACTGTCGAGGAGCGCGATCGCCTGCGAGGGGTCCGCGGCCCGCAGCGCGGGCAGGGCGAGGAGCAGGCCGAAGAAGACGGCGAGTGCGGCGAGGGCCGCGGTGCGACTCACCCTTGCGCCGATCGCGACGTGTCCTTCGTCCGCGTTCGACTGGAGGAGCAGCCAGCCGGCAAGCCCGCCGGCCAAGATCGCGCCGATGAACCCGGCGGGCGTCGGCCAGCTCATGACCGCGAGGGCGGCGAGCGCCGCAAGCGTGACGCGCGGCGCGTCGGGCGTGAGGTTGCGGGCCATTCCCCACAGCGCCTGCGCGATGACCGGCACCGCGACGACGGTGAGACCGTGCAGCCAGGCGAGATCGATCCGGCTCCCCAGCGCGATGACGCCGTAGCCGAAGAGGATCAGCGCCAGTGCGGACGGCGTGGTGAAGCCGAGCCAGGCGGCGAAAGCGCCGGGCAGCCCCGCCTGGGCGAGTCCGATGCCGATGCCGACCTTGCTGCTCGTGGGGCCCGGCGTGAACTGGCAGAGCGCAACGAGATCCGCGTAGGCGCGGTCGGTGATCCACTTGCGGCGGGCGACGAACTCGTCGCGAAAGTAGCCGAGGTGCGCGATCGGCCCGCCGAACGAGGTGAGGCCGAGCCTGAGAAACACCCGGAATACCGACCACGCGGACGCGCGCCCCTCCGCGTTCGCTCCCGATTGCGACATCGCGGTTTCCCTCTGTCGAGGCCGCGCGCCCGGTCCTACAATGGCGGCGCGCGCGCGTGGCATCGACGAATCGCTGTATCGTATCACCATAACGATGGATAACAGCATTGCGCGAGACGTGTTCCTCGCGTTCGTGCGAGTGCACATCCTGCATCCCGCGGCGCGCGAGCCCGTGTTCGGGCTGGAGATGATCGGGAAACTCGCGCGCCACGGCCGCAAGTTGAGCCCCGGCACGCTCTATCCCATCCTCCACGGTCTGGAGGAGTCGGGGCTCCTCGTCTCCAGCATCAGGGTGGTGGAGGGCAAGACGCGCAAGTACTACCGGGCGACGGCGAAGGGGAAGAGGGTGCTCGCCGAGGCGCGGGAGAGAATCGGCGAGCTGACGCGGGAAATACTGGAAGGCGGGCGGTAGCGGGCGCGAGCCGCGCGGCCCGGCGGCGAATGCGCCGTCAGTCCGCCAGCACGAGCGTCAGCGCGCCGACGCCGAAGAAGAGCGTTGCGGCGGTGCCGCGCAGCATGCCGAGCGTGGTGCCGGCGACGACGGCGCCGATCGCGGCGTACTTCGCGGCGAGCGCCACGGTCGCGATCTGGGTCTTGTCTCCGATCTCGGCAAGTGCCACGAGCCCGGTCGACGCGAGGAAGGCTTCCATCGGTGACGGAGTGAATCGTAGCACGCCTCGCCGGCATGCGAGCGGATTTCGCTGCGGGCGGGGTCCGGGCATGATCCGGCGACGATGCCGCCGGCGTGATGCGCCGGGCCGTACCGGGGAGAGCATGGCCGCGATTCCGGACAACGCCGTGGATCGGTTCATCGAGCGCTGGCGCGCCGCGACCGGTCCGGAGCGCGCCAACTACCAACTTTTCGTGCACGATCTGTGCACGCTTCTCGATCTCCCGACTCCGGAGCCGGCGCGCGAGGATACCCGCGAGAACGCCTACGTGTTCGAGCGGCGCGTGACCTTCCGGCACGGTGACGGCACCGAATCAGCCGGATACATCGACTGCTACCGGCGCGGCGCGTTTGTGCTGGAAGCGAAGAAGGTGCGCAAAGCCGGGGGCGGCGCCTACGACGACGCGTTGCTGCGGGCGCGTGGACAGGCCGAGCAGTACGCCCGCGCACTGCCGGCGGCCGAGGGACGCCCGCCGTTTGTGATCGTGGCGGACGTGGGCGGCGCGATCGAGCTATACGCGGAGTTCAGCCGGTCCGGCGCCACCTATACCCCGTATCCCGACCCCCGCTCGCACCGCATCCAGCTCGGCGACCTTGCGGACGAGGCCGCGCGCGCGCGGCTGCGGGCCGTCTGGCTCGATCCGCAGTCGCTCGATCCGACGCGGCAGTCGGCGAAGGTCACCCGCGAGGTGGCCGAGCGGCTGGCCGAAGTCGCCAGGGTACTGGAAGCGGCGGGAAACGCGCCGGAGACCGTGGCGGCGTTTCTCTCCCGGTGTCTCTTCTCGATGTTTGCCGAGGACGTGGGACTGCTGCCGAAGCGCGCCTTCGTCGATCTTCTCGAAAGCATCAAGGGCAACGCGGCGCAGGTCGTGCCGCTAGTGGGCGAGCTGTGGCGCGCGATGGACCGCGGGGATTTCTCCACGGCCGTGCGCGTGGACCTCATCCGCTTCAACGGCAAGCTCTTCAAGAACCCCCAGGTCCTGCCCTTGACGCGCGAGCAAATCGAGCCGCTGCTCTCGGCCGCGCGGGCCAACTGGCGAGAAGTGGAGCCCGCGATCTTCGGCACGCTGCTGGAGCGCGCGCTCGATCCCGCCGAGCGCCACGCGCTGGGGGCGCACTACACGCCGCGCGCTTACGTCGAGCGCCTCGTGCTGCCGACCATCGTCGAGCCGCTGCGGGAGGACTGGAAGAACGCGCAGGCCGCGGCGCTGGTGCTGGCCGGCGAGGGAAAGCTCGAAGAGGCTCGGCGGGAGGTGCGGGAGTTCCTGAGACGCCTGTGCGAAGTGCGCGTGCTCGACCCGGCGTGCGGGTCGGGCAACTTCCTCTACGTTACGCTGGAGCATCTCAAGCGCCTCGAAGGCGAGGTGCTGAACCAGCTGGACGAGCTGGGCGACACGCAGGGGCGGCTGGAGCTGCAGGGCGTGTCGGTGGACCCACACCAGCTCCTCGGGATCGAACTCAATCCACGCGCCGCCGAGATCGCGGAGATGGTGCTATGGATCGGCTACCTCCAGTGGCACTTCCGCACGCGCGGGCAGGTGATGCCGCCGCTGCCGGTGCTCAAGGACTTTCACAATATCGAGTGCCGCGACGCGGTGCTGGCCTACGACCGCGTGGAGTTCGTCACCGACGAGCGCGGCGTGCCCGCCTCCCGCTGGGACGGGAAGACGATGAAGAAGAACCCGTTTACCGGGGAGGACGTGCCGGACGAGACGGCGCGGGTACCGGTGGAGCGGTACGTGAATGCGCGGAAGGCCGAGTGGCCGGCGGCGGATTTCGTGGTGGGGAATCCGCCGTTTATTGGAGCCGGTTCCATGCGCGCGGCCTTGGGCGACGGTTATACCGAGGCTGTACGCGGTAGCTGGGCAGAAGTCTCAGAATCCACCGATTTCGTGATGTATTGGTGGAACAAGGCGGCGGAGCTTGCACGATCCGGCGGCGTGCGGCGGTTCGGCTTCATCACGACCAACAGCTTGAGGCAGACGTTCAACCGGCGCGTGATCGAGCGGCACTTGGGTGCGAAGCTGCCGCTCTCGCTTGCGTTTGTCGTGCCGGACCATCCGTGGGTGGACAGCAGCGACGGTGCGGCCGTGCGGATCGCAATGACTGTCGGGACCACAGGCACCGGACCGGGCGTTGTCCTTCAGTCGCGAGAAGAGGCGCCAGCCGGAGACGGGGCTGTAGACGTAACATTCGTCCGCAGGGTGGGTACGGTCAATCCGGATTTGACGACCGGGGCGAACGTGACATCGGCCTCGGCGCTGAAGTCCAATGCGTCGATCAGTTCGCCTGGAGTGAAGCTGCATGGCGCGGGATTCATTGTGACGCAGCAGGATGCAATGCAGCTCGGACTCGGGCACGTGCGGGGTCTCGACCATTACTTGCGCGAGTACCGGAACGGGCGCGACCTGACCGACAGACCCCGCAACGTCCGGGTAATCGACCTGTACGGACTTTCTGCCGACGAAGTCAGACGCCGTTTCCCGGCGGTGTACCAGTTGGTTCTGGAGAAAGTCAAGCCAGAGCGCGATGCGAAAGCGCACACGAAAGATGGAGCTGGCTACGCACGCTACTGGTGGATCCACGGCAAGCCGCGGACCGAGCTTCGCCCTCTCTTGGCCAGCCTTGAGCGCTACATCGCGACCGTCGAGACTGCCAAGCACCGGACGTTTCAGTTTCTCGACAAGTCGATCCTGCCTGACAACATGTTGATCGCTATCGCGCTCGCAGATGCGTATTTTCTTGGAGTGATGTCGAGCGTAATTCACGGTATTTGGGCTCTTGCAACGGGAGGGCGACTCGGGGTCGGGAACGATCCGCGGTACAACAAGACCCGCTGCTTCGAGACCTTTCCGTTTCCTGCGGCTAATCCCGAACAACAAGCGCGCATCCGCGACCTTGCCGAACAGCTTGACGCCCACCGCAAGCGCCAGCAGGCGCAGCATCCCGATCTCACGCTGACCGGCATGTACAACGTACTGGAGAAGTTGAAGATCGGCGAGCCGCTGACGGCGAAGGAGAAGGTGATCCACGAGCAGGGGCTCGTCGCCGTGCTGAAGACGCTGCACGGCGAGCTGGATCGCGTGGTGCTGGCGGCGTACGGCTGGGGCGATCTCGTGCCGTTGTTGGAGGTGGTGAATGGAAACGCCCCCCCACCCCAGCCCTCCCCCGCGAGGGGGGAGGGCGCAGGTACTGCTGCGAGAGGGGAGGGAGGTGAATCTGGCGCGAGGGAGGCGGGAGGCGCGCTGAGCAGTCGTGAAGAGGCGAAGCGGGCGCTGGACGATGCGCTGCTCGAACGGCTGGTGGCACTGAACGCCGAGCGGGCGGCTGAGGAGAAACGCGGGCTCGTGCGCTGGCTGCGGCCGGAGTTCCAGATTCCCGCGTCGGGCAAACCGCAGGCGCCCGCGCCCGAGCAGGCCGAGATCGACGTAGGCGAGAAGACTGCTCCTGCCGCGCCGGCAAAGCGCCGACCGTGGCCCGCCACGCTGCCCGAGCAGGTGAAGGCCGTCGGGGAGGTGCTTGCCGCCGCGCGCGGGCCGATGAACGAGGACGCCATCGCCGCGAACTTCGCCGGCCGCGGGCCGTGGCGGCGGCGGCTGCCGCAGATCGTGGAGACGCTGGTCGCCGTCGGGCGCGTGCGGCGGGGCAGGGACGGGGTCGCGGTTACCGCGTGACGAGCGCCCGGTTCAGTTGCCGGAGTACGGTACGCACGAGACGGTCATGAGGTTGGCCGATGCCGCCCCGCCGATGGCAGCGTTCACGTCATGATCGATTGGTCGACTCGTTGAGTGGGTTCCCGGCGTCGCGATGGTGCGGGCTCGCGCGGTGCTGGAGCACGCAGCGCGCTCGCCCCCGCCTGGGTGCGCGTATTGTTCGACCAGGGTACTCCGGTGCCGCCGCGCCGGACGCTGGTGCGGTGGATGTCGCGATGCCGGGAAGCTGCGTTGAGATTGAAATTCCATGAGACCCGCCAACGCCCGCTTGCGTCGGACGCGCTGATTGCCGGCCGCGGGCCGTGGCGGCGGCGGCTTGTCGTTTGCCGCGCGCGGTTGCGGGATGCCGGAAGCCGGCCATAGAATGGACACATGAAGCTCAGGCTGATCGTTCAGTTCGACTCCGACGCGCGGCGCTGGTCCGCCGTGTTTCCCGAATTGCCCGGCTGCGCGACGGCGGGAGACACCGAAGAGGAAGCGATCAGCAATGCGAAGGAGGCGCTCGCCTTGTGGTTCGAGCCCTCGGACGTCCCGCTCGACAAGGATGCGAAGGTGCTGGAAGTCGCCCTGCCGTGAGCCCGCATTTCCCGGTCTGCAACGCCCGGGATGTGGTTCGCGCGCTGCGGCAGCACGGTTTCGTGCTTGCCGGGCAGTCGGGCAGTCATCAGAAGTGGCGCCACCCCAATGGCCGTCAGGTCATCGTCGCGGTGCACGGAAACAAGCCCATTCCCATCGGTACCCTCAAGAGCATCGTCGAGGCCAGCGGTCTCGATCCGGAGGAGTTTCGCTGATACCCGGCTCTGCCGGGACGAGTCTTGCTTCCGCCCGTGGCAATGGGCCGCGAGGAAGGAGACGGACCGAGGTCCATGACGCGCTCCAACCGGGGATGGCGGCGCTCCGCCTTGCCGGTCGCGGGCCACGCGCCATAGAATCCCCGAATGGAATTCAGCCTGGTCGCACGGAAACAGATTGACCCTCACCGGCGCCCTGAAAGGCATCGATCCGAACGGAACAGGCTCGCGGCACGCCGGCGGGTTCCCGGAAGCGAGGGGGCCGAACGCCACGCCGGGCGGTAGCGCCGGCGATCCGGATCGACCGGGGGGCGGGAGCATGACGCCGAACTTCAGCGTCGATTTCTTCGACACGCAGTTCCGCCGGCAGGTCGCGGGCGGTGACTACGTTCTCAACCCGTTCGAGAAGGTGGCGTTGCAGTTCCTGCGCGGGCGCGTGCTCGACTACGGCTGCGGGCTCGGCAACCTCGCGGTGGAGGCGGCGCGCCGGGGCCACGAAGTCGTCGCCGTGGACGCGAGCGCCGCCGCGATCGCGCGAATCCGGGACGTGGCACGCGCGGAGCGGCTGAAACTCGACGGGATCGAGGCGGAAATCGGGACCTGGGCGATCCCCGGAAGCTTCGACACGATCGCCGCCATCGGGCTCTTCATGTTCTTCCCGCGCGAGACGGCGCTCTCGCTGCTGCGTGGCATGCAGGAGCACGTGGCGCCGGGCGGCATCGCGATCGTCAACGTGCTCGTCGAAGGCACGACCTTCATGGGCATGTTCGAGGCCGGCCACTACTGCCTGTTCGGGCGGGAGGAGCTGCGCGAACGGTTCGCGGGCTGGAGAGTGCTCCACCATGCGTTCGACGGCTTCGACGCGCCGGAGGGCACCAGGAAGGAGTTCGCGACCATCGTGGCCGAGATGATCGCCTGAAGGAGGGTGGTGAAGATGGAACGCGGTGCGAACGACTGGTGGCCCAGGTTCTCGCGCGAGGAGTACGGGCGGCGCTACGACGCGTTGCGGCGGGCGATGGCCGAACGGGGGCTCGATTGCCTGGCGGTGTATGGCGCCCCGCTGTTCTTCGGCACGGACCCCGGAGCGCCGAATCTCGTGTATCTCTCGGCCTACGCGCCGGGCCTGCACGGCTACGTCGTTTTCCCGCGCGAGGGCGATCCGACGCTCGCGATCTACGTTGCCGGACACCTCGCCAATGCTCGCGAGCTGAGCGTGATCGGCGACGTGCGCGGCGGCACCGACCTCGCGGGCATCATACGCGAACGGGTCCGGGAACTCGGTTGCGAACGCGGGACGATCGGCGTCGTCGGGAATTTCGCCTGGTCCAATGTCTCGGTGCCGCTGGAGCACCACGAAGCGCTGAAGTCGTACCTTCCCGACGCCAGGATCGAGATCGTGACCGGGTGGTACGAGGAGCACCGGCTCGCGAAGTCCGCCGAAGAGATCGAGTTCATGGCGGCCGGCGCGGCGATCTGCGACCGCGCGTTCGACGCTTTCCGCCGGATGGCCGCGCCCGGGGTGACGGACGTTGCGCTGCACAACGAGGCTTTGCGGGTGGTCCACGCGCAAGGCGGACGCATCGCCTTTGGCCACGTCGGCTCGACGCCGATGCGGGATCCCGGCATGACCTATCCGGGCTTCTATCCCACGAATCGCGTCCTGCAGCGGGGGGATGCCGTCATGACCGAGCTGACCGGGGGCTACGGGGGCTACTTCGGCAAGCTCTACACCACGTCGTTCATCGGGCCGCCGCTGCCCGAGTACGAGCTCATGTTCGAGCTTGCCGCGGAGAGCTACCGGCGGCTCGTCGCGGCGTTGACGCCGGGCATGTGCGGCCGGGACCTCGCGCCCGCGCTCGCCGGCAAGGCGGCGGATTCCGGCTACAAGCCGATGTCCTTCATCACCGGCTGGAGCACGTACAACAGCCGGCCCGTCCTCTTCTCGCGACGCAGCGAAGCGGCGGACCGGGAGTTCGAGCTGCGGCCGGGCTACTGCCTCAACGTCGCGGGATGGGTGGTGAGCAACGACGAGCGCAAGGGCGTCTGGGTCGGCGATACCGTCATCCTGACCGACCAGGGCGCGCGCAGGCTGCACCGCAGCCCGGTCGATCAGCTCGCGGCCAACATACTCGGCGGATGACGGCGATCGCACCCGGCTTGACATGAATCAAGGGAGCGTTCATCCCGTTTCTATACTTTGACCGGGGCGCTCACCTCTCCGGCAGCGCAGGGCATGAGAAGTCCATCGTTCGATTCGTTGCCGCGATGATCGAGGCGTCGCCGGCGCAGGGATCCGTGCGCCTCGGCCTGCAGTGATCGGGGATCGGGAAATGGGCGCGCGTTATCAAGGATGCAACCGTGTGGAATGACGCGCGCGGTGGCGGCCGGTGCGGGCGCGGCGCCTCCGGGACGAAAGGTGGAACCCGGGCATGAGAGACCTCGGCAGGAATCCCGTGCGTGTCGCGGTGGTCGGGCTGGGCCGCTGGGGCAACACGATCGCGGGCGTGATCGAGCGCACGCCCGGGTTCGCGCTCGCCACGTGTTACACGCGCGACCCCGAGAAGCGCGACGCGTTCGCCGCGCGCTTCAAGTGCGGGAAGGAGTCGAGCTACGAGGCGCTGCTCGCGCGCCAGGATGTCGAGGCGGTCATCATCACCGCGCCCAACAACCGGCACGCCGATCTCGCCGTCGCCGCGGCTGCGAGCGGCAAGCACGCGTTCGTCGACAAGCCGATCGCGACGACGATCCCGGACGCGCGCGCCATGATCGCCGCCTGCCGCGAGGCGAACGTAAAGCTCGCGATCGGCGCCAGCTCCCGCTTTCTGCGCGGCCACCGCCTGTGCAAGAAACTCGTCGACGACGGCACGCTCGGCACCGTCGCGATGGTCGAGTGCAATTACTCGAACGACCGTGGCCTGCACTACACGCCCGAGAACTGGCAGTGGTACAAGGAAGGCTCGCCCGGCGGGCCGCTTATGCAGGTCGCGGTCCATCAGCTCGACAACCTCTACTACCTGTTCGGCCCGGTGAAGCGGGTTTCCGCGGAATTCAGGAAGATCCTGACCCGGTCCGAGATACCGGATGTCTGCGTGATGTGGCTCGAGTTCGACTCGGGCGTGCTGGGCACCCTGGGGACGAGCTTCGTCAGCCCGGGCAGCGGATCGAAACACCATGCCTTCTTCATGAACGCCTACGGCGACGCGGCGAACTTCTACCACGACCGCTGGACCGGCACGCAGATTTTCCGCCGGGGGGTCGAAGTGCGCGAACGCATCGCCTACGAGGAATTCAGCGGTTTCGATTATCTCGGCGAGGAACTGAAGGATTTCTCGGACGCGATCGCCCGTGACCGGCGCCCGGAAGTCGACGGCGAGGCGGGAATCCAGGTGCTCGGCGTCGTGCTCGCGGCCATGCGCTCGTCGGAACTCGGGCGGCCGGTGGCGCTCGAGGAGATACTCAACGCGTGAACGGATGATGCCCGCATGCCCATGCCAGCAGACCAGTTCCTGACCCGGGAGCAGATCGCGATACAGCAGCTCGCGCACGAGTTCGCGCGCAACGAGATCCGCCCGATCGCGATGAAGCTCGACCACATGTCCGATCCGAAGGACGCGTTCTACATGCCGCACCTCGCGAGGAAGTTCGACGAGGTGGGGCTGCACGCGATGAGCATCCCGGAGGAGTACGGCGGCGGCGGTATCGACGACCTCTTCACGCACTGCATCGTCGCCGAGGAACTCGGCTGGGGCGACCGCGGCGTGGTGGGGTTGCTGCTCTCGTCGAACAAGATCACGCGCTACCTGACGGCGCGCGAGCTCGCCACGCCCGAGCAGTGCCGGAAATGGCTCACGGCCTACGTCGAGGATCCCGAGTTCCTGATCGCCCAGTGCATGACCGAGGACGAGGCCGGGTCCGAGAACCTGCTGCCGTACGACGGCGTCGACGGCGGCTTTCGCACGACGGCGGTGCGCGAGGGCGATTTCTACGTCGTGAACGGGGTGAAGCGCTTCATATCCAATTCCGGCTACGCGAAGCTCTACTTCATGTACGTGCGCACCGACAGGACAAAGGGCATCAACGAAGGCTCGACGCTGCTGATGATCCCGCTCGACACCCCGGGGCTGTCGTTCGGGCGCGTCCACGACAAGATGGGCTACCGCCTGAATCTCAACCGGGAAATCATCATGGAGAACTGCCGCGTTCCGGTCGAGAACCGGCTCGGGCCCGAGAACTACGGCATCAGCAGGATCAACTCGCACCTGCGCGCCGGCGACGGGCTCATCAATGCGGGCGCCATGCTCGGGCTCGCGCGCGCGGCCTACGAGGCCGCGCTGGATTACGCCGAGACACGCAAGCAGAGCGGCGGGAGGCTCGTCGGCCATCAGGCGATCGGGTTGAAGCTCGTGGAGATGTACAGCGAGCTCAACGCCGCGCGCGCCTACGTCTGGCAGGCCGCGCGCATGATCGACAATCGCGAGCACGCGCCGGTGGATCTCAAGATGCCGGGCTCGGCGAGCATGTTCGCGCACGAGATGGCCTGCAAGGTGACGCGCGACGCGATGGAGATCTTCGGGGGCAGCGGCGTCATGCGCGAGCTGCCGATCGAGATGTACCTGCGCAATGCCTACAACATGCTGCACAGCGACGGCGGCATCATCATGAAGAAACTGAAGGTGATGCGCCAGCTCAATCTGGAAGCCGGCGCGGATATCAACGTCGATTGACGTTACGCCGGTTCGCGTTCGCGCGCGCCGTCCCTCGTCGCCGGCGCGGCCGGATCGCCGGCTGGATCCGCGTCTCCCGCGCGCGGAGCCCGCTGCTCCACCGGCCTGGCGGCCATGGACCGGCCCGCGGTCGCCCCGGCGCAATCTTGATCCGTAGTCGGCCTGCGCCACGGGTTTTGGGTTGCGCGGGTCCGCCACGTCCACCCCGGTGACGTTCTTCGACGCCGGGTCGTGCGCCGACCACATGACTGTCGGAAATTTTTACACTGCGCGCGTGAATTTTTTCACGCTCCGGCGAGATCCCTGCGGGTCCACGATGTAACTGATTGACGCAACGGTGGGTTCCGGGATGCCTGCACCCGCGCACGTCGGCGACGCATGTCAGGAATCTTTACAGACTGGCTATGCGGCATCGACAGGAGGGCCGGGTTTCCATATTTTTTGACGTTAAATCATGGAACTAACAATTCTGGCGCGGCCTTTGCTTGCCTTGCGTACGCGCTTTTCAGACCTGGCATTTATCGGGAAAGGGAATAAGATGCAATTTCGTCCAAAAATCATGGCTCTATCGGTGTCAATGGCGTTCGCGGGCGCGTCCGGAATGGCGCTCGCCGGCCCGGTCGAGATGTACGCGCTTGCCCAGTACAGCCTCGGGGGCGTGGCACAGCCGGACCAACGCAGCCCGTCGTCGGGTTTCGACTCGACGGCCGTCGACGTGCTGTTCGGCGATTCGGATGGGTCGGGCAACAACGTCTTCTTCCATCCCTACGGCTACAACTCCGGCGGCTTCTCGTTTTTCGGTTCGCGTGCCTCGGGCGGTGGGGTCTTCGACGCGAAGAGCACTTTCCACCTGCAGCAGGAGTACACCGCCACGGGCCCCCTCCAGCAGTACATGTTCAACTTCGTCGTGGATAACGGCGAGCTCTCCGCGGATTGCGGTCCGTGCACGGGCGGCGGTAGCGCGACGCTCGACATCAAGATCGGCCTCGACGCGGACAACAACGGCTCGATCGACCAGACGTTCCTGGGGAACGCGTCCCTCCTCGTGAATGGCGACGGCTCGTATACGTTCTCGCGGACCGGCCTCGCGGCGGACCTCGCCGGCATTCCGGGCGACTCCGCCGGCGGACCCGCGAATCCGCTCAACGCCTATTTCGGCTGGGGCGCGACCCCGATGTCCCTCAACCTCGGAAACTTCAGCAACGGCCAGACCTTCCGGCTCGAGTACGATCTCATCGCGCACGCGACCGGGAACTTCACGGCCGGGTCGACCCTGTGTTACGGCGAGACGAACTTCAACGAGGAATTTCCGGACGGGGAGAATCCGATCAACGTAGCGGGCGGCGGCGAAGCCGCGGCGGCCGCGGTCGGCGAGGGCGGGTTTTTCTGCACGGGGTGGCTGCCGGGCACGGGCGCGCGGGCAGGCGACCCGGGCGGAATACCCGACGGCAGCCCGTTCGGCATCACCGGGTCGGCCGTGCCCGAACCGGCTTCGACTTCGCTCCTTGGGCTGGGACTGGGCGCGGCGCTCCTTGCCGGGCGCAGGCGCAAGAAGCAATCGGGCTGACGTACCGGCCGCTTCGCGTGAACGGCGCCTCGCAGGCGCCGTTTTCGCGTACGGAGCGCTCGCGCGGACGCTACCGGCCGGCGAATCGCCGGGGCGGACGGGGCGCCGCAAGCTGATAGCATTCGGCGATCGGCATACCGCGCGGCGCATGGCGAGAATACTTTACGCCTGGGAGCTGGGAGGCGACTTCGGACATCTGGCGGGCTTCCTGCCCGTCGCCCGCGAGCTCGCGCGTCGCGGGCACGCCGTCGACTGGGTGCTGCGCGATCTCGCGAGGGTCGAAACCGCGCTCGGCGGATCCGGCGAGCGCGTATTCCAGGCGCCGATCTGGACGACGCCGGTGACGGGCCTGCCCCAGCCGGCGAGCTTTGCCGAGACACTTTTCAGTTTCGGCTACTTCGACCCGGCGGGGCTTGGCGGGATGCTGCGCGGCTGGCGCGCGCTGTACCGGGCGCTGCGTCCCGACCTCGTCGTGTGCGATCACGCGCCGACGGCGCTCGTCGCGGCGCGGACGCTCGCTTTGCCCCGCATCACCTGCGGTTCGCCGTTCGGCGCGCCGCCGCGTTTCGATCCGCTGCCGGCATATCGCTGGTGGCGTCCCGATCCGGCGGCGCGTCTCGTCGATTCGTGCAACCGGGTGACGGCGGTGCTGAATCTCGCGTTGCAGCGCATCGGCGCGGAACCCGTCGCGTCCCTCGCGCAGGCGTTGCAGGCATCCGACGACCTTCTGCTGAGCGTGCCGGAACTCGACCACTACGGCGCGCGCGCGGGCGCCCGTTACATCGGCCCGCTCTTCGGGATCGCGGGCGGCATGGCGCCGCGCTGGCCGCTCGCGGGCGAACGCCGCGTGTTCGCCTACGTCAAGCCGGGCTATCGGGATTTCGAGGCGATGCTGCGCGGGCTCGGCGAATCCGGCGCGAGCGCCGTCGCCTACGCGCCGGGCGCCTCGACCGCGACGGTGAGGCGCTTCAGCAACGCGACGCTGGCCATCTCCACCGAGCCGGTCGACATGGAGCTGGCACGCCGGGATTGTGATGTCGGCGTTTGCCATGCGGGCATGGGCACGACGGCGGCGTTGCTCCTCGCCGGGAAGCCCGTCCTGATGCTCCCGATGCAGATGGAACAGCTCATGCTGGCGCGGCGCGTGGAATCACTCGGCGCCGGCGTTGTTTGCACGCCGGGGGCGCGACCCGAGCCGCGACGCGCGCTCGCCCGGCTGCTGGGCGAGCGTGCCCCGCACGACGCGGCCCGGCGGTTTGCCGAGCGCCACGCCGGCCTCGATCCGCAAGCACAGGCGCGGGAAGCCGCCGATCGCTGCGAGGCGCAGGTGGGGGCCGCCGCGCCATGAGCGAGCCGCCCGCGGTGAAGCGCCCGGCGGGCGAGGGCTCGCTCGCGAGCGCGCTTCCGGAGTTCGCGTGGCCGCCTTTCCCGGGCGATGCGGCCGCCTCCATGCTTGCGCTCGTCTACCAGCTCGAGGAAACCCAGTGGTGGCCGGCGCGGCGGCTGCTCGCGCGCCAGCTCGAACAGGCCGCGGCGCTGGTCGAACATGCGCGCCGTAACGTTCCCTTCTACCGGACCCGGCTGCCCGCGAGTGATCGACGGATGACATGGAAGGCGTGGCGGCGGATTCCCGTCACGTCGCGCGCGGAGTTGCAGCACGCGGGCGAGAGTCTCTTCGCAAGGAGCCTGCCGCCCGGCCACGCGCCCGTCCAGCCGGTCCGCACCTCCGGGTCCACCGGCCGGCCGCTCGCCACGCTGACGAGCGCGCCGGCGAGCGCGCTCGGGGTCGCGATCAACCTTCGCGGCCTGCTGTGGCACGAGGTCGATTTCTCGGCAAGGGCCGCCTCGATCCGCAGGGTCACGGAGCACGAACCGGGACCGGCGCCCGGGAGTTGGGGAGCCTGCTTCGAGTCCGGCGCCCATGTCGTCGGCGATGTCAGGCGAAGCGTCGGGGACCAGGTCGAATGGCTGATTGCGGAGCGGCCCCGCTACCTTCTCACCTATCCCACGATGCTCGACGCGATCGCGCGGCACTGTGAAGAGCGCGGCCTCACGCTCGATTTCATCGACCGGCTCTCGAGTTTCGGCGAGGTGCTCGATCCGGCCGTTCGCGAGCGCTGCCGGCGCGTGCTCGGACTGGAGATCATCGATTCCTACAGCGCCCAGGAAACGGGCGTGCTCACCTCGCAGTGCCCGGAGCGCGGAGCGCAGCACGTTGCCTCGGAAGCGGTGCTGCTCGAAGTGCTCGACGAAAGCGGGCGCGCCTGCCGTCCGGGCCGCGTCGGGCGGGTCGTGGTCACCTGCCTCGCCAATTTCGCCTCGCCGTTGATTCGCTACGACATCGGGGATTACGCCGAGGCCGGCGGGGCCTGCGCCTGCGGTCGCGGGCTGCCGGTCATCGCCCGCATCGCGGGGCGCCTGCGCAACATGCTGCTGCTGCCGGACGGGACGAGGCGCTGGCCGTTTTCGAGTACCCTCGAATTCGCGGCGAACGACGCGATACGCCAGTTCCAGGTCGTCCAGAAATCGGCGGAAACGCTGGAAGCGCGCCTGGTGGTCTCTCGTCCCCTGGGCGGCGCGGAGCAGGAAGCCTTCGTGAAGGCACTCGTTCGCGCGCTCCGGCATCCGTTCCGCGTCGAGCTGCGATTCCTGGACGCCATAGCGCGTGGCGCCGGCGGCAAGTACGAAGACTTCCTGTGCGAAGTGCCGCTCCCCGATTGACCGGCGGCCGCCTACCTGGCGATTTCCGACACGAAATCCTCGAACTTGCCGTTCGGGGCACGGGCGATTGCGGCGACGCGGGTGAACGCGATCCGGAACGAATGGCCCAGCCGGCCGCAGAGCCATTGCGCGAGACGCTGCTGCTCTCCGGGCGCGAGCGTGCGTGGCGCCGTGTACTCGACCTCGATGTGCGTCACCGAGCGCTGAACCAGGCGCAGTTGGCGAACCGGCGCGACCGCGAGCCAGCCCTCGGCGGGAAAGGTCGGCCAGTGCCGGCTGCCGTCGGGCAGCGTGACGAGGTTGCGCTGCCTGCCGAGCACGCGCCGCAGCACCGGTAGCCCCCGGCCGCACGGGCACGGAGGGCCGACTTCCGCGTAATCACCGATCGCGTAGCGCACGAGCGGCATCGCGTAGCCGGTGAGCCCGGTGAGAACGACGCGCCCCACCGCGCCGGGAGGGCAGGGCTCGCCCGCGTCGTCGAGTACTTCCACCACCACCGATTCGGACTGGACGTGCAGGTGCTCGTACCGCGGGCACTGCAGTGCGATGGGTCCCAGCTCGCGGCAACTGTAGAAATCGGTCACGGGCACGCCCCAGGCGCGGCGAGCGAGGGCGCGGGTGTCCCCGGGCAGCACTTCGCCGTAGGTGCGCGCCTCCCGCAGGCGCGGCAGGAGAAGCCCGTGGTCGACGAAGTACCTCGCCAGTCCCGCGAGGTTCGACGGGTAGGTCTGGAGGTACGCCGGGGACCGGCGGAGAAGCCAGCGCGCCTGCTCCGCGATCGGCCGCTCGCTGCCGAGCGTCACGATCGCGCCGGTCCAGAATGCCGCGCCGAGCGCTGCGTCCCAGCCCCGGTACTCGCCGTCCGCCGCGCCGGTATCGATCATCGCGTAGCGCGCGTAGAAGTCGCGGTCGCGCCAGAGGTGCTCCCGAACGGAGAATACGCGCCAGTAGAACCCCGTCGCTTCACTCACTCGCACGCTGATCGGGCGACCCGTCGACCCGGAGGTGTGCGCCGTGCGGATCCGGCCGTGACGCGGCGGTGGCGCCTCCGAGCAGAGTGCCTCGCCGGTTTCCTGGATCTCGTGCCGTTCAAGGAGGGGCAGGCGCCGGAAGGCGTCCCAGGTGACGCCGGCGCGGGGATCGAACCCCGCGCGCGCGAAGCGCTCGCGGTAGAGCGGGACGTGCGCGCCGGCGTGTTCGAGCAGGCGGCGCAACTGGACGAGTTGCCGCTCCGCCAGGCGCTCCGGGGTCCACCACTGGGAGCGCTCGAGCTGCCAGAGCAGTCCGAGGACGCGGGCGCCCTCGAGGCCGGGGTGCGCCGGCCAGATCACGCCTTCGAGCGCGGAACGGAATTCGTGTCGGCCCACGCGGGCTAGAATACCGCATTCGCCGAAGCGGTCCGCGGCGCGTCCTTGCGCGTGACATGAGCGAGCCGGGCATCAGCATCATCATCTGCAACCGCGACTACGGGCGGTTCCTCGGCGCGGCGATCGAGAGCTGCGTCACGCAGGACTATCCCGCGGACCGGTTCGAAACGATCGTCGTCGACGACGGCTCCACGGACGATTCGCGCGCGGTGATCGCGCGCCATGCCGGGAGCCGGGGCGTCATCGCGGTGGAGCAGGAGAACCGCGGGCAGGCCGCGGCATTCGCCGCCGGGCTCGAACGCGCGAGCCACGACCTTGTCTGCTTCCTCGATGCCGACGATTTTTTCCTTCCCGGAAAGCTCGCGGCGGTGGCGCGCGCCGTCGATTCGCTCGCGCCGCTGCCCGAACATTTCTTTCTCTGCCACGACATCGAGCTCTTCGACGAACGCGAGGGCGTCGCGCTCCGGGATACGTGGTTCCAGCTCCAGGGCATCGCGCGCCTCGGACCGCTCGTCTCCCTCGACGCCGTCACGGCGGAGTATCCGTACGCCACTCCCTGCGGGCAGGTGATGCGCGCGCGGACCGCGCGCGCCGTGCTCGACGTGGTGCCCGCATGGGAATGGCGGCAGGGAGCGGATGCGCTGCTCGCGCACGCGGCGATGCTGCTCGCCGGCGTGGTGCATTACCTGCCCGAAGTCCGCGCGCGCTACCGGTTGCACGGGAGCAACCATTTCGGCGCGGTGCGTGACGGGCGCTACAGCCCGAAGCCGCTCTGGATCGCGCGCCTGCCGCGGCTGCTCTACCACCTGGAGCGTTTCGTCGACTCGCTGCCGCTCGACGAGGCGCAACGCGCTTCGCGCCTCGCGTACGTGAAGCACCTGGAGCGCATCGGGCGCGGGGCTTCGCGGGTGCACCGCTACGCGGAGCCGTGGATGACGATCGTGATCGACGCGCCCGCGGGCGACCCGGATCTCGCGGCCACCGTCGACGCCTGCATCGCGCAGTCGCACGAGAAGGTGGAAGTGCTGCTGGCGGCCCCGGCGGGTGCCCCCCACGCGCGGCTCGCGCCGCGCGCGCTCGAACGCGCCCGCGTCGTGCCGGTCGACCCGGACGACACGCAGATCGGCCGCCTCGCGGCGGCGCTCGCCGAGGCGCGGGGCGACTACCTCGCGTTCCTCGCGCCGGGCGAGCTTCCCGACCCGGTGTTCGCCGAGCGCCATCTCCATGCGCAGCGTTTTCTGGGGACCTGCGCGCTGTCCTCGTGCGACATCCGGGTGATCAACGGCGCGCGGGTGCTGCTGCACGCGGGCGTGTTCAACGGCAGCGGCGTGTGGCGCCAGCCCGTGCAGATGGTCCCGCCGTTCGTTGCGCCGCTGCGCGACTGGATCTTTCCCCCGTTGCCGGCGAACGTGCTGCGGCGCTGCGCCCTGCTCGACGCGCTCGTCGAGCACGCGCGTGCGGCGGACCTCGGCCCGATGGCGGATCTGGCGGGGTGGGTGCTGCTGCCGTTCTGCCACGCTCTTGCCGGGAGCATCCGCATCAACGAGTGCCTCGTGAGCCTGCGGGTCGAGGATGCCGTCGCCGCGTCCTACGGACACTACTCGGAACCACTCGACGCCGCCGGCGCTCCCGTCTCGCCCGACGTCGAGCGCACCGCGGAGTTCCTGTTCGAACTGCTGTGCCTTCATTACGCCGCCTTCGCGCGCGTGCTGCCACGGGCATGGCGCGGCCAGTTCGTCAACTGGCTGATGGACCGGCAGTCCCCGGCGCTCGCCGGGAGGCTGCGCGCCCTCGCGCGGCGCAGCGGCTGCGCGGCGGCGCAGGCGCTGCTCGACCGGTAATGGGAACGGAGACGCTCCCGGCGGCGCGCCCGTCGTTCAGCATCGTAATCAGCAACTACAACTACGGGCGCTACGTCGGCGCGGCCATCGGGAGCTGCCTCGCGCAGGAGTATCCGGCCGATCTCGTCGAAGTGATCGTCGTCGACGACGGGTCCACGGACGAATCACGAGCAACGCTCGAGCGCTACGCGGCCGACCCGCGGGTGCGGCTTGCGTTCCAGCCGAACCGCGGCCAGGGAGCGGCGTTCGCGGCGGGGGTCGAGCTCGCGCGGGGCGACTTCGTCTGCCTGCTCGACGCCGACGATTTCTACCGGCCGCAGAAACTCGACCGCGTGGCCCGCCGGCTCGCGCGGCTCTCGCCGGGGCACGCCGGGGTGCTGCTGTGCCACGACGCCGAGCTCTACGACGAGCGCACCGGGGCCGTGACCGGGCAGACATGGTTCGAGGTGGTCGGCATTCGCGGGCCGGCGGACTGCGCCCACTTGAGCCAGGTCGAGCAGCAGTTTCCGTTCGCCATTCCGTGCGGGCAGGTCTACAGCCGGGGGCTCATCGCGCGGGTTCTGTCCTCGCTTTCCCAGACGGAGTGGCGCATGGGCGTCGACAGCCCGCTTGCCCACAGCGCGCTGCTGGCGACGGAGTTCGTTCATTATCTCGACGAACCGCTCGCGTGCTACCGCGTGCACGGAACGAACGACGGCGCCACGCTCGTCGCGGGGCGATACCTTCCGCGGCGGGTCTGGCATCCTCGCGTCGCCCCGATGCTGCGGCACCTGGAGCGCTTCCTCGACACCCTCTCGCTCGATCCGCGCGAGCGCGCGGCGAGGCTCGCGTACATCAAGCGCAAGGAGCGCACGATCCCGGCGGTTTCCGCCGCCCGGCGGCTGCGCGAGCCGCTCGTGAGCTTCATCGTCGGCGGGGCGGAGGGCGCCGCCGGTATCGAACGCAGCGCCGGGTCGGTCCGCCGGCAGACGCACCGCGGCTGCGAAACCGTGATCGTGTCCGACACCGGCGGATCGGGCGGGCACCCCTGGCGGCGCTGGCGGGCGGGCTACGGGCGCGCGGGCGGCGAGTTCGTCACCTTCCTGAGCGAAGCGTGCGCTCTCGATCCCGGGTTCGCCGAGTGCCACCTGCGGGCCCATGCCCACGGCGCGCTGGTAAACGTCACCTGCTGCGATGCGAGACTGGTGGACGCGGCGGGTAATCCCGCCGGGTCCACGGTCGTGCCGGAACGCATCCGGGCAACGCAGCGAGCGGGGCATCGCCCGCCCCTCGCCGGATCTTTCGCGGAAACCTGGTTCCCGCCGGCGCCGGCGATGGTGATGCGGCGCACGGCGCTCATCGACGCGCTGTTCGAAGCGGGCGCGGACAGCCCCGGCGAGGCGGCCCGCGTTCCCCTGCCCCTCGCCGCGTGCCAGCTCCTGCACGGCACCGGTGGCTCGCTGATGATTCCGGATGCGCTCCTCGAACTGCGCTCCCCGGCGCGCGAAGCGGCGGTCGCGGCGAGCACGCGCGAGGCGTTCGCGGCCGCGCTCGCGGTCCTGCTGTTCGGTGCGTACTGCGGAGCGTTCCCGCTATTGAGCAGCGCGCTCCCGGGCAGTTGGCACGAGCGCTTTCTCCAGCGCGTGATCGGGTCGGCGGGCGAGGGCGCCGGGCGCCGGCTCGCGGCGATCGCGAGGCTGAAGGGTGCGCCCGAGCCTCTCGTCGCCCTGCTCGAGACGCAGCCATGAGGGGCCCGCCACGGCAGGGAGCGAAGAAGCGCGGGGCGGCGGCCGCAGGCGTCAGCGCCCGAGCCGCGCCTTCAGCGCCGCGCCGAGGTCGGAGGGCGTGTCGAGTACCGTGACTCCGGCGGCCTCGAGCGCCGAGCGTTTCGAGGCCCAGGAACCCCTGCCGCCGGTGACGATCGCGCCGGCGTGTCCCATCTTCTTCCCCGCGGGCGCGGCGCCGCCCGCGATGAAGGCGAGGACGGGCTTCGTCATGGTCCTCGCGTACTCGGCGGCTTCCTCCTCCATCGTGCCGCCGATCTCGCCCACGAGCACGACCGCCTCGGTATCCGCGAACGCGTCGAGAGCGACGAGCGCCTCGCGCGTGGTGGTGCCGATCACGGGATCGCCGCCGATTCCGAGGAACGCCGACTCGCCGTAGCCCGCCTGCACGACATTGAGGCAGAAGAGCGTGCCGAGGCTGCCGCTGCGCGAGAGGACGCCGATCGTGCCCTTCCGGAAGATGCGCTCGTTGAACGCGGGCATGAACCCGGCGAAGCATTCCCCGGGTGTCACGCCACCGGCGGTATTCGGGCCGAGGATCCACGTGCCCCGCTCGCGCGCCGCCGCGACGAAATACATCACGTCGTGCACGGGGATGTGCTCGGTCAGCACGACGAGCCCGCGCGCGCCGGCCTCGATCGCGTCCATGGCGGCTTCCTTCACCATGAGCGGCGGGATGAAGAGGACGGCGACCTCGAAACCGCCGCCCGACATGGCCTCGCGCGCGCTCGCATGGACGGGCACGCCGCAATGCACGGTGCCGGCCTTCGCGGGGCTGGTGCCGCCGACGATGCGCGTGCCGTACGACTGCATGCGCTCGGTCCAGAAGGTTCCCTGCTTGCCGGTGATCCCCATGACGATCACGCGGTCGGGCGCGCGGACGATCATCGGCGTCTATCGGCGTGCATCGGCGCCCTGTTCCTGCCTTTGCGCGGCCTTGACCGCTGCCTCGCACGCCATGTCCATGGTCGCGAGCGGCGCAATGCCGAGCCGTGCCTTGAGCAGCGCGATCGCCTCCTCGTCGCCGGTGCCGTGTATCGAGAAGAAGATCGGCAGGCGCGGCTTCAGCGCCTCGATCGCCTCGATCACGCCCCGCGTCATCACGTCCGTGCGGGCGAACGCGCCGCAGAAGTTGACGACGAGCGAGCGGATCCCGGCCTTGGACAGGAGCAGCTCCAGCGCCGGCTTCGCCTGCGTGTAGGACTCGCCCCCGATCTCGAGGAAGTTCGCGGGGCGGCCGCCGTGGTGGCGGATCATGTCCATCGTGGTCATGGTGAGCCCGGCGCCGTTGGCGAGCACGCCCACGTCGCCGTCGAGCTCGATGTATTTCAGCCCCGCCTCGCGCCCTCGTGCCTCGAGGCGCGTCAGCCGGTCGGGCGTGCCGGCGCGCGCGAGGTCCGCGTGGCGCGCGAGCGCGCAATCGTCCACGACGAGCTTGCAATCGAGAGCCGTGACGCGCCCCTCCCGCGTCACGGCCAGCGGATTCACTTCGATAAGTTCCGCGTCGAATGCGACGTACGCGTCGTAGAGCAGCGCGATCGCGTCGGCGACCCGTTCCTCCGCGGCGCCGAGGCCGGGTCCTTGCACGAGCGCGAGCGCGTCCGCTCGCGAAAAGCCCCGGCGGATGTCGACCGGTTCGCGGCGCAGCGTCTCCGGCCCGCGGGCCGCAACCTCCTCGATATCCATGCCGCCCGCCGTCGAGAACATGACGAGCGGGCCGCGCGAGGCGGAGTCGTTCACCACGCCCGCGTAGAGTTCCGCGGCGATCGCGGTCCACTCCTCGACCAGCACCGTCTCGACCCGGTGCCCCGCGATTTCCATGCCGAGGATGGCCGCGGCGTGCCGCGCCGCCTCCTCCGGGCTCGCCGCGGTGCCGATGCCGCCTGCCTTGCCGCGCTTGCCGGCCGGCACCTGCGCCTTCACGACGGCGGGGCCGAGGCGCGCGGCGATGGCGGCCGCTTCCTCGGGGCTGCGCGCGAGTTCGCCGCGGGGAACAGGCATGCCGCGCGCGGCAAGGAGCGCCTTGCCCGCGTGCTCCTCGAAGTTCATCGCTGCCGGCCGTGCCGCTTCCAGTACTCCCCGAAGATCTCCTCTTCGGACGGCCGGCGCTCGGGGATGACCCGCACGATGCGCGTGACGTTCATGAAGTGACGGTAGTTGAGGTTCTCCGAGATGCTGTTGCGGCCCCACGTGCCGCAGCCCATGGAGAGGGAGAACGGGAGCCCGTTGTCGAAGTTGCCGCCGTTAGCGATCGCGTGCGCCTGGTTGACGATGACGCGGCACACCGTCATCTCGCGGCCGAGCCTCGCGACCTGCGCGTCCTCGCGCGTGTGTATGCCACAGGAGTGGCCGTTGCCCTGATACTCGTAGATCGCGCGCAGGGTGGCGAGCGCGGCGTCGAAGCCGGGCGCCCGGTAAAGGGCGAGGACCGGCGAGAGCTTCTCGCCGGAGAACGGGTGCGCGGCGCCGGTGCCGGTCTCCTCGACCATGAGGCATTTCGCTGCGGCGAGTTCGGGGCGGGTGAGCCCGGCGACCGCGCAGATCGCGCGGACCGGCTGAGCCGTCACCGCGGGGGAGAGCTTGCCCGCGGGAAACATCGCTTTCTGCAACGTTTCCTTTTCGGAAGGGCTCAGGAGGACGCCTCCTTCCCTCTCGAGCGCCGCGATCATCGGTTCGTACACCGCCTGATGGACGATGAGGGCGTTCTCGGAGGAGCAGCTCGTCGCGTTGTCGAAGGTCTTCGAAACCATGATCTTCGCCGCGGCGTCGGCGAGATCGGCCGACTCGTCCACGATCACCGCGACGTTGCCGAGCCCCACGCCGAGGCAGGGCGTGCCGCTCGAATAGCCCGCGCGAACGTTGTTCTGCGATCCGGTCACGACGACGAGGTCCGCCTGCCGCATGAGCTCGCCGGTGAGCTCGCGCGTGACCGGAGCGGGCAGGCATTGCACGAGGCCGCGGGGCGCCCCGATGCGATCGAACTCCGCGTGCACGTACTCCACCAGCAGCGCCGCCGTGCCGTAGCCCTTGGGGGAGGGCGCGACGATCACCGCGTTGCCGCACTTGATGGCGTTGATGATGTTGTTGGCGGGCGTCGCGCCGGGATTGGTCGAGGGGACGACCGCCGCGACCACGCCCACCGGCCGGGCGATCTCGGTGATCCCCTTCTCCGGGTACTCGGCGAGGACGCCGGTCGAGACGGCGCCCTTCAAGTCGCGCAGCAGGCCGAGCGTCTTGCGGTGGTTCTTGTTCTCCTTGTCGGCGGCGACCCCGAGCCCCGTGTCCCGCACCGCGAGCCCGGCGAGCGCGCGGTTGCGCCCGGGGTTCATGATCGCCCAGCCGGCGGCGAGCACGGCCATGTCGAGTTCCGCCTGCGTCGAACGTTCGAAAGCCCTCTGCGCCGCGCGCGCGCGCGCGACGATCCCCCCGACGGTATCCTTCGCCGCCGGGCGACCACCGTGTGTTTCAATGCCCCGCATGTCCGCTCCCCGGAATCCCTCCGAATGGTAAATGGAAACGGCGGGATGGAACATCCCCGCGCCGCCGCCGGCCCGCTCCCCGGCGGCCGCTACCGCCGACCCGCCGCGTCCGGGCGCGCGCGCAGCAGGTGCCGGGCGAGCGGCCAGACGAGCGTGACGATGCCGAGGGCCATGAGCGACCCGCTCACCGGCCGCGTGAAAAACACGGTCCAGTCGTTGCTGAAGCTGATCATGGTCGTCATGAAGTTCTGCTCCGCGAGCGGGCCGAGGATGACGCCGAGCACGAGCGGCGGCACCGGAAAGCGGTAGCGCTCCGCGAGGTAGCCGAGCGCGCCGAACACGACGAGCAGCCAGACGTCGACGATGTTGTTGCGGGCCGCGAAGGCGCCGACGATGCAGCACATGACGACGTAGGCCGAGACGATCACTTCGGGAAAATCCAGCACGCGCACGATGAGCCGCGCGGCGAAGTAGCCGATCAGGCACATGCCGATGACCGCCACGAAGAGCGACGCGAACACCGCGTAGACGATGTGGCCCGAGCTCTGGAACACCTGCGGGCCGGGCTGCAGCCCGTGCAGCAGGAACGCGCCGAGGATGATCGCGGTCGCGCCGCTGCCGGGGATGCCCATCGTGACGAGCGGGATCATGGCGCCCCCCACCGATGCGGTCGCCGCGGTCTGGGGCGCGATGATGCCCTCGGGTATGCCGCTGCCCAGCTCGCGCCGGCGCGCGCCGTACTGCGCTTCCACGCCGTACGAGAGGAAAGAGGCGACGGTCGCTCCCGCCCCCGGCACGATGCCGATCGTCAGGCCGAGGATGCTGCTGCGCACGAAGGTCATCTTCGATGCGAGCACCTGCCCGATCCGCGGCAGCCGCGTCGTGCCGGCGGCGACGGCCGCGAGGGGCGCGGACTGGAAGCCGTTCTGCATGCGCGTGAACACCTCGCCCAGGCCGTAGGCTCCCACCATCACGATCAGGTAATCGATGCCGTCGGAGAGGATCGCGACGTTGAAGGTGAAGCGATACGCGCCGTAGGTGTCGTCGACCCCGACGGTCGCGATCAGCAGTCCGGTGAAAAGGCTGATGAGCGCGTTGGCGAGACTCGATCCTCCGAGCGCCACCACGCTCGACAGCCCGAAGAAGATGACCGCGAAGTACTCCGGCGTGGAGAAGGCGAGCGCGATCCGCGCGATCGGCTGCGCCAGCAGGACGAGCGCGGTGGCGGCGACGAGGCCCCCGAAGAGCGCGCCGAGCAGCGTCCAGCCGAGCGCCTGCGCCGCCTCGCCCCGGCGCGCCATCGCGTAGCCGTCCCACAGCAGCGGCACGTCGATCGGCTCTCCCGGCACCCGGAACAGGATCGAGGTCCAGGCGCCGGCGTAGGTGCCCGAGACGTACATCGCCGTCAGCAGGATGATCGCGGCGGTCACGTCCATCTTGTAGGTGAAGGGCAGCGCGAGCACGACACCCATGACCAGCGTCAGGCCGGGCAGGACCGCCACCAGCAGGCCGGCGAGGAGGCCGACGGTGAGCGCGACGAAGTTCGCCGGCGTGAAAACGCTCAGGAATCCGGCGCCGAGCTGGAGCAGGATGCCGTCCATCAGCGCACGCCGAGCAACGACATGAGGATGAGCGTCACCCGCTGGAATGGCCCGGTGCCGAGCGGCAGGGACACGTAGACCACCTTCACGAAGAAGAAGAAGAGCAGGAGCGTGCCGCCGAGGCTCACCGCCGCGACGACCGCCGGGCGCCGGTAGCCGCCGAGAACGATGAACGCGGCGAGGTACGCGGCCGACCCGGTCACGAAGCCGAGCGTCGCGACCGTCGCGACGTAGAGCGCGGTGAGCGCGATGCCGCCCGCGAGGATCAGCGGGTGATTCGCGGCGGGCGGCGCCGGCGCCGGCGCGGCGCCGTGCTCGCGCGCCGTTTCCGCGGCAATGGCCTCGAGCACGCCGGCCACGTCGCGCCCGGGCTCGCGCGCGATGGCGATGCGGATCATGGCGACGGCGCACACCGCGATCAGCAGGAGCAGGATCACCCGGGGCCAGAAATCCGGCCCCAGCGTCCCGGCCCGCCTGACGTAATCGATGTTCGCCGCGACGTAGTACAGGTAGCCGGCCCCCGCCCCGAGCAGGGCGTAGGGCAGCATGCGCTTCAGGCGGGCGGCGTTCAAGCGGAGCGGCGCGCGCTGCACTGCGTCCGCGGCGCGGCGGCTACCTGCCCTTCGGCGCGTACTTGCGCATCACGTCGAGTTCCTGCCTCATGAAGCCGACCGCGCCCGCGGCGGGAATGAAGCTCGCTTCCTCGGCATACTGGTCCTTGAGCCACGCCTTGTAGTCGTCCGTGGCGGCCACCCGCGCGAGGGCGTCGGAGACGGCCTTCACGCGCGCTGCCTCGGTGCCGGCCTTCAGCGTGATCGCGCGGAACTGGTTGATGACGATCGTGTGACCGGCCTCCTTGCCGGTCGGCACGTCCCTGAAGGCCGGAAAGCGCTGGTCGGCGAAGATCACGACCGGGCGCATCTTGCCGCTGTCGAGAAAGCTCTTCACGTCGCCCAGCTGCTCGTAGAGGAGGTCGGCATGCCCGCCGAGGATCGCCGTGTAGCGCTCCGAGGGCTTCGGGAACGGCACCGACTGGAACTGGTAGCCCTTGGCGTTGAGATAGATCACCGTGATGTCGTCTGCGCTGCCGAAACCGGTCACGCCCACCTTCAAGGGGCGCTTCTTCGCCTCGGCCTCGACGTCCTTCCACGTCTTCAACGGGCTGCCTTCGGCCACGAAGAACGCCGAGGGCTGCCGGATCATGATCGCGGCCGGCTCGATGTCGGCGAGCTTCCATTTCGCCTTCGCATCCATCTGCACCGCGAGCGTGTCCGCGATGAATACCGAGATCGCATAGCCGTCGGCCGCCTGGGTGAGCATCTTCGTCAGGCCGGTCTGCCCGGTCGCGCCCGGGACGTTGATGACGGGCAGCGAAACCTTCAGCGCCTGTTCCAGCCCGGGTGCGAGCTTGCGCGCGAGCTGGTCCGCGCCGCCGCCGGGACCCCACGGCACGATGAATTCGATCGGCCGCGACGGGTAGCGCTCCTGCGCCGCGGCGGGCTGCCACGCGGCGGCGAGCCACGCTCCGCTCGCGACACACAGCAGCAACGGATGCGCTCCGGTCCATGCTCGTCCCATGATTGTCTCCTCGCTGTGTCCTTCCTCCGGGTGCACGAGCGATCGGCCGCGTGCCCGCCCGGTACGGGAAAATACTACACCGCGCCGCGGGTCAAGTGTTAGACTCCAAGGGACAAACCGGGAAATGAACGATCGGGAAATGCAGGAAAAGAAGCACGCGCGATTCGAGGGCCGCCTCCTTTTCGTGGGTTTCGGCTCCATCGGCCAGGGCACGCTTCCGCTCATCCTGCGGCACATCGACATGCCGCGGGATCGCATCACCATCCTCACCGCGGACGAGCGCGGACGGAAGGAAGCCGAGGACTACGGCATCACGTTCGTGGTGAACCCGATCAGGCGGGAGAACGTGGAGCACGTCCTGGGGCCGCTCCTCTCCCGCGGCGATTTCCTGCTGAACCTCTCGGTGGATGTGTCGAGCACGGTGCTGATCGAGTACTGCCTGCGCAACGGCGTGTTCTACCTCGACACCTGCATCGAGCCCTGGCACGGGATGTATACCGACGGCTCGCTCCCGCTCGCGAGCCGCTCCAACTACGGCCTGCGGGAGGAAGCGCTCGCGCTCGGACGCAGGTACCCGGGCGCGGCGACCGTCGTCATCACCCACGGCGCCAACCCGGGGCTCATCTCGCACTGGGTGAAGCAGGGGCTCGTCAACATCGCGCGCGACCTGATGGGTGACATCGACATCCCCCGCGGCCGCGAGGAATGGGCGCGGCTCGCGATGTCGCTCGGCGTGAAGACGATCCACTGCGCCGAGCGCGACACACAGCTCGCGGATCCGCGCAAGCGCAGGAACGAGTTCGCCAACACCTGGTCGGTGGACGGCTTCGTGAGCGAGGGGCGGCAGCCCGCGGAACTCGGCTGGGGCACGCACGAGAAGCACTTTCCGGGCGACGGCGAGCGGCACGATTTCGGCTGCGGCGCCGCCATCTACCTTCAGCGCCCCGGCATGTCGGTCAAGGTCCGCTCATGGACTCCGGACGAGGGGCCCTACCACGGCTTCCTCATCACGCACGGCGAGGCGATTTCGATTTCCGACTTCCTTACCGTCAGGGAGAACGGCAAGGCCGTCTACCGTCCCACCTGCCATTACGCCTATCACCCCTGCGACGACGCCGTGCTCTCCAATCACGAGATGGGCGGGAAGAACTGGGTCGCGCAGCCCGACTATCGCATCTTCATGGACGAGATTTTCGAGGGGGTGGACGAGCTCGGCGCGCTCCTCATGGGGCACCCGAAGGGCGCCTACTGGTACGGCTCGCGCCTCTCGATCGAGCAGGCACGCCGGCTCGCGCCCCACAACAACGCGACGAGCTTGCAGGTGGTGGTCGGCGTGCTGGGCGCCATGGTGTGGGCGCTGGAGAATCCGTCGCGCGGCATGGTCGAGCCCGACGAGATCGACTACCGGCGCGTGCTGGATATCGCCGATCCCTACCTCGGCGACGTCGTGGGCAAGTACTCCGACTGGACGCCGATCAAGGACCGCGGGTGGCTGTTCGCGGAGGACGTGGACCCCTCCGATCCCTGGCAGTTCAAGAATTTCCGCGTGACGTGACGCCGGAACCCGGTCGCGGGTGGCGAGTGACAGGCGATCGGCGCTGAGAGTCCGGTGCGTTCCCGGGGTCCGGTGACGGGCACGCGGCGTGCTCGCCGCCACAACGCATGCGCATCCAGTTCCTCTCCGACGTCCACCTGGAATTCGCGCCGTGCGCTCCGGCTGCGACCGGCGCCGACCTCGTCGTGCTCGCCGGCGATATCCACAACGGCGCGGCCGGCATCGAGTGGGCGCGGGAGCGTTTCGCCTCGCCGGTGCTCTACGTCGCGGGCAACCACGAGTACTACGAAGGTGATCTTCCCGTCGTGCACCATGCGCTCGCGGCCGCGGCGCGCCGCACCGGGGTGCGCCTGCTCGACTGCGGGGAGCGCCGCATCGCGCACGCCCGCTTCCTCGGTTGCACGCTCTGGTCCGACTACAGTCTCGTCCCCGCCGGCGCGCGCGCGCGCGTGATCGAGACCTCGCGCGCGAAGAATCCGGACTATGCGCTGATCCGGAACGGAGCCCGCGCCTTTTCACCGGAGGATTCGATCGCGCTCTGCGCGCGGCACCGGCGGTGGCTCGCCGAGAGGCTCGCCGAGCCATTCAGCGGTCCGACGGTCGTGATCACGCATTTCGCGCCGCACCCGCTCTCCATCGCGCCGGCCTACGCGGATCACCCGGCGAATCCCGCCTTCATCGTCCCGCTGGAGCAGCTCATGGGGCGCGCGGCGTTGTGGATACACGGGCACACGCACACGCGCTTCGACTACGACGTGCGCGGCACGCGGGTCGTTTGCAACCCGCGCGGTTATCCCGGCGAGGCGACGGGCTTCCGGCCCGACTGGACCATCGACCTGTAGCCGCGCCGCCACCGCGCTGCGCCGTGCCGGCGGGGCGTGCGCGAAGCGGAGTAACATGAGGAGATCGCCCATGATCGCCGTCATCTTCGAAGTCACCCCCGCTCCCGGCCGCCGGCAGGAGTACCTCGACCTCGCGGCGGCGCTCAAGCCGCAACTCGAACGCATGGATGGTTTCATCTCCATCGAGCGCTTCGAGAGCCTCGCGCATCCCGGCAGGATACTCTCGCTCTCCGTCTGGCGGGACGAGGACGCCGTCGCGCGCTGGCGCAACCTCGGCGAGCATCGCGCGGCGCAGGCGAGGGGCAGGGCGGACATCTTCTCCGACTATCGCCTGCGCGTGGCGAACGTCATCCGGGACTACGGGATGCGCGAGCGGACGGAAGCTCCGGGCGACAGCCGCGCGGCGCACGGGCACGCGGAGAACCCGTGAGCGCCGCCGGGCGCCACGGGGGCGAGAGCACGGGCGGCGGGTTCGCGCGCGGGCGCATCTGAGGCGCGGCCGATGGCGCGGGCACGGGATCACCGCAAGCACATCGCCTGTCTCGAGTCGCTCTGGAATTCGGACATCGAGAACCGGCTCTCCGTGGTGCCGATCCTGGAACTCGTATCGCGGATCAACCGGACCCGTTACACGTATCTCACGTGCAACACGCGCGAGGAGCTTGCCTACAATCTCGGCAAGCTCGGCGCGCGGCGTGGCTACCGGATCCTCTACCTCTCGCTGCACGGTAAGCCCGGCGAACTGGTGCTCGACGGCGCGCGGACGGATCTCGAGACGCTCGCGGGCATGCTGGGCACGCGCTTTTCCGGGTGGGTGGTCCATTTCGGCTCCTGTTCGACGATCAACGTGCCGCGCGCCCGGATCGGGCGGTTCATGGCGGCGACGAAGGTCGCGACCGTGCTCGGCTACAGCACCGACGTCAACTGGATCGCGAGCGCGGCGCTCGATCTGCTCCTTTTCGACTGGTTCCAGTACTACGACGACACGCGCCGGCTCTGGCGCGACTTCCGGCGCCAGTACGCGGGACTGATACGGCAGACGGGCCTCGTGGCGTTTCACGGCTGAGCGCCCCGCATGGCGGCGCACGACCTCGCCGCGCCCTCCGCGTGGGTCACGCGCTGGGCCGACCGGATACCGGCGGGCGGGCGCGTGCTCGATCTCGCCTGTGGACGCGGGCGGCACGCGCGCTACCTTGCCGGCCGCGGTCATCACGTGGATGCGGTCGATCGCGATCCGGCGATGCTCGCGAGCCTTGCCGGCACTCCCGGCGTGACCGCGCGCTGCGCGGATCTCGAAGGCGGGCCCTGGCCGTATCCCGGCGAACGCTTTGCGGGCATTGTGGTCGCGAACTACCTGCACCGCCCGCTCTTTCCGGGGATGCTCGCGGCGCTGGAGCCGGGAGGGGTGCTGATCTACGAGACTTTCGCGGCCGGCAACGAGCGCTTTGGCCGTCCCTCGAACCCGACGCACCTGCTCGAGCCGGGGGAATTGCTGGAGCGCGTTCGCGGGCGCCTGCGCGTGATTGCGTACGAGGACCTCTTCGTGACCCAGCCCCGGCCGGCCATGATCCAGCGCATCTGCGCGATGAGCCCAGCCCCGGGCTGACCATGGGTGGCTGGCGGGGGCGTCCGCCGCGTCCGTCCCGGTGTGCCGTCGATCGCCGGATTCCCCGTAAAATCAATCGGTTCGACGCGATGCCGCGGCGCCGTCGGGACTGCAACCTTGGGCCCGGCCCGCGGTCACACCGGTGGCCGGTGCTCCGCGTTCCGGGTTAAGATTACACGCTGAAACGCGCATTTACGCCTGATTTGCCGGTCAGCTTCGCGCAGGGGAGGTTCACCATGGCCACGTTGCAGGGCAGTCTGGTCGCGATCGTGACCCCGATGCAGGAGGACGGCGCGCTGGATCTCGACGCGTTTCGCCGCTTGATCGACTGGCATATCGCCGAGGGCACCGGCGGCATCGTCGTCGTGGGCACGACAGGGGAATCGCCGACCGTGGATTTCGACGAACATCGCCTGCTCATCAAGACCGCAGTGGATCACGTCGCCGGCCGCGTTCCGGTCGTGGCCGGCACGGGCGCCAACGCGACGAGCGAAGCGATCGAGCTTGCCGCCTACGCGCGCGAGGCGGGCGCCGACTTCAGCCTCTCGGTTGTTCCGTATTACAACAAGCCCACGCAGGAAGGGCTCTACCGCCATTTCCGCGCCGTCGCCGAGGCGGTCGATCTGCCGCACTTGCTCTACAACGTGCCGGGGCGCACCGTCGCCGACCTGCAGAACGATACGCTGCTGCGGCTGGCGCAGATTCCGAATATCGTCGGGGTGAAGGATGCGACCGCCAACCTCGAGCGCGGCGCGGAGCTGATCCGCCGCAGGCCGCGCGAGTTCCGGGTGTTGAGCGGGGACGACGCGACCGCGCTGCCCCTGATGCTGCTCGGCGGCCACGGCGTGATCTCGGTCACCGCGAACGTCGCGCCGCGACTCATGAGCGAGATGTGCGCCGCCGCGCTCGCCGGAGAGATTTCGCGGGCGCGCGAGCTCAACAACCGGCTGCTGCCGCTGCACCGCAATCTGTTCCTCGAGGCGAATCCCATCCCGGTCAAGTGGGCCGTCGGCGAGATGGGCCTGATCGGCGCGGGGATCCGGCTGCCGATGACGCCTCTCTCGGCGGCGCATCACGAAGTGGTGCGCGAGGCCATGCGTCACGCGGGGGTGCGGGCCGAAGCAAGGGGGCAGCGTTATGCGGCGGCTTGAGCGCGGCGTGCGCCGGGTCGCCGTCTGCGCCGGGCTCGCCGCGGCGCTCGGCGCCTGCAGCAGCCTGCCCGAAATCAACATCGAGTCGAAGAAGGTCGACTACAAGTCGGCGGGAAAGCTCCCGCCGCTGGAGGTGCCGCCGGACCTCACGCGGCCGCAACCGAACGAGCGCTACACCGTGCCGGACGTGAACCAGCGGGGGACGGCGACCTACTCGGATTACTCGCGCGATCGCGCCGGCAAGCCGGCCGCGACGGGCGCCGCGCTGGTGCTCCCCCAGCAGGACAACGTGCGCGTCGAGCGCCAGGGCAACCAGCGCTGGCTGGTCGTGAAGGGCAGGCCCGGCGAGGTGTGGCCGATCGTGAAGGATTTCTGGCAGGAATCGGGCTTCATCCTCAACGTCGAGCTGCCGGAAGCCGGCGTGATGGAGACCGACTGGAACGAGAACCGCGCCCGCATCTCGGATCCGGGTTTCATCCGCGGCATCCTCGGCAAGCTCCTCGACCAGGTCTACTCGACGAGCGAGCGCGACAAGTTCCGCACGCGGCTGGAGATCGGCGCCGAGCCGGGGACCACCGAGATCTACATCAGTCATCGCGGCATGGAAGAAGTGTTCACGGGCACCAATCAGGACACCACGAAGTGGCAGCCCCGGCCCGTCGATCCCGAGCTCGAGGCGGAGATGCTGCGGCGGCTCATGGTGCGCTTCGGGGTGCAGGAGACGCGCGCGAAAACGCAGGTCGCCGCCGCGAGCGCGAAGACCCCTCCGCGCGCAACCCTCACCAGCACCGCGACCGGCGCGGGCGCCGGAACGCTGGCGCTCCACGAGCAGTTCGACCGCGCGTGGCGCAGCGTCGGCCTCGCGCTCGACCGCGTCGGCTTCACCGTCGAGGATCGCGACCGCTCGAAGGGTGTCTACTTCGTGCGCTACATCGACCCGCAGATCGACAACAAGCAGCCCGCGTCGCAGCAGGGCTGGTTCTCCCGTTTGAAGTTCTGGGGCGGCGACGAGAGCAAGGCGAAGAACGAGCAGTACCGCATCCAGGTTTCGGGCGCCGAGAGCGGCGCGCTCGTGAGCGTGCTCAACAAGGAAGGCTCGCAGGACAATTCCGAGACGGCGCGCAGGATACTCACGCTCCTCTACGACCAGTTGAAGTAGAACCGTTGATGCGCTTCGCGTCGTTGGGCAGCGGCAGCCGCGGCAACGCGCTGCTCGTCGAATGCGAAGGCACCCGCGTGCTGCTCGATTGCGGGTTCGGCCTTGCCGAAGTCACGGCGCGGCTCGCCCGCATCGGCATCGAACCCGGGGCGCTCGACGCGATCGTCGTGACGCACGAGCACGGCGACCACGGCGGCGGGGTGGCGCGGCTCGCGGCGCGATACGGCCTCCCGGTCTACCTCACCCACGGGACGCTCGCGGAGCTCGGCCCGGACCGGGCGGCGCTTGCGAACGCGGTGCTGATCGACACGGCGGCGCCGGCCGCCATCGGCGCGCTCGAGGTGCGGCCCTACCCCGTGCCGCACGATGCGCGCGAGCCGGTGCAGTTCGTCTTCTCGGACGGCGCGGTGATGCTCGGCGTGCTGACCGATACCGGGCGGCACACACCGCACATCGCGCGCGCGCTCTCGGGCGCGCAGGCGCTCGTGCTCGAATGCAACCACGACGCCGACATGCTCGCGAACGGGCCGTACCCGGCGTCGCTCAAGAGCCGCATCGCGGGCCCGATGGGGCATCTCGCGAACGGCGCCGCCGCGGATCTCCTGCGGGCGATCGACACGAGCCGCCTCCAGCACGTCGTCGCGGCGCATCTTTCGGAGAAGAACAACACGCCGCGGCATGCGCGCGCGGCGCTCGCGGGCGCGCTCGATTGCGGCGAGGAATGGATCGGAGTCGCGAGCCAGGAGGAAGGATTCGGCTGGCGGCAGATTGTGCCCTAGGAGCCCGGCGGACCCTTCGCGCCGACAGGAAGCCCGAGGCGCTTGCAGGAGCGATCTCCGGCAAGCCGCCGGCCAAACGACCCGGGGCGGCGTTCATCGGCGGCTCGATCGAGCTACCCGCTGTAACGCCGGATGGCTTTCTCGTCGAAGGCGAGCCCGAGGCCGGGCTTGCGCGGGACCGTGAGTTCGCCCTTCACCGGCACCGGCACTTCCTCGAACAGCGCGAAGGTCCACGGCATGTATTCGACCGTGAGCCCGTGGGGAATCGCGGCGACGAGGTGCACGTGGATCTCCGGCACGAGGTGGCTCACCACCGGCAGGTTGTAGGCTTCCGCCATGCCGGCGATCTTGAGCCATCCGGTGATGCCGCCCGCGCGCATGAGGTCGATCATCACGATGTCCACCGAACGCGCTTCCATCATCTGGCGAAACGGCGCGGGACCGTAGAGGTACTCGCCGCCGGCGACCGGCGTCGAGAGCGCGGCGCTCACGCGGGCGAGCCCCTGGAAGTCGTCGGCGGTCGTGACGTCTTCCAGCCAGTAGAGGCCGACGTCCTCGATGCGGCTGCCGATATCCACCGCCTGCTCGACGCGCCAGCGCTGGTTGATGTCGCACATGAGGTCGATGTCCGGACCGATCGCCTCGCGCATGCGCCGGATGCGCTCCTCCTCGACGCGGGGCGAGGTCTCACCCGGGAGAGCGAGTTGCGTCTTCATCTGCCGAAAGCCCTTCTCGACGAGCTTGGGCCCCGCCTTCACGAGGTGATCCAGGGGGAAGGTGCGCATGAGCGCGCCGCTCGCATAGGCCGGCACCCGGTCGCGGCAGCCGCCGGCGAGCTGCCACACGGGCTGGTCGACGGCCTTTCCCTTGATGTCCCACAGCGCGATGTCGATCGCGGAGAGCGCCAGCGTCAGTATGCCGCCGGGGCCCGAGCCCGCCGCCGCCGCGCGGAGCTTCGCGTGGATGGCCTCGATGCGCAGCGGGTCCTCGCCGATCGCGAGTGCGCCGAGCGACTCGACGGCCTGACGCAGCGCTCCGGTGAGCGCGGCGCCGAAGAAGGTGTAGCCCACGCCTTCGATTCCCTGGTCGGTGCGTACCCGCAGCGTGACGATATCGCGCAGGGCGCCGGGCGGCGTCGGTCCGCCGGCAAGCGGTTCGTCGGCCGGCACGCGCACGATGCGCGCCTCGATTCCGGAGATCTTCATCGGCGGTCCTGCCTCCCCTGCGGTTAGCACGGAGCGCGATCGGCCCGGCGGCTCGTTCGCGTTCCGTGAAGTACGAGCGACTCGCGGCGGCCATTTCACGCGTCGCGCGGCGCTCGCGGCGAAAAAAAGCCGGCCCGCGGGCCGGCTTTTTCCGAGCGCACCAGCGCTACTTCTTCATCGCGTCCATCGCGCCCTTCTGGGCACCGGCAGCGGCACCTTCCATGCCGCCGGTCTTGGCGCCTTCGGCGCCGCCCTTGGCCGCGCCCTTCACGACGTCCATCGCCTTGTCGGAGAACGCGCCGGACTTGCCCGCGTCGCCCGCGGGTGCCGGAGCGGCATCCTTCTTCTCGTCCTTCTTCTCGTCGGCCTTCGCGTCACCGGCGGGAGCGCCCGCGGCGTCCTTCGGTGCGTCGGGCGCCTTCGGCGCTTCAGCGGCCGGCGGCGGCGGTGGCGGGGCGGCTTCGGGAGCCTTTGCCGGCGGCGCCGGCGGCGGCGGCGGCGAGCTCTGGCCACAGGCGGTGAGCCCGAGTGCCAGGAGCGTTGCGAGGAGGAGCGAGCGTTTCATGGTCAGTTGTCCTTGGTTAATGCGTTTCTCCGGAATAACGCACGGGCGCTCTTCGCGCCCGTAGCCGCGACCGACCCGGAGCCGGACGCGGGCGATATTCTATCAGTCTTTTCGCGCGAGCGCGGATCGTCCACATCGCGGCGAGCCGGCAGCGCCTTGATTTCGCCCGGTTCCGTCAACCTTACCGATTGGCCAGGATTCAGGAGTCCGTCGGATCCTGCCCCGGCAGACTCCTCTAGCCCGGATTATTCATGAAATGAATGTACAAAGGCCTCACGGACTGGTACAAAACGTCTTGCCACAGAGCGTAATGCACCAGTGAGGAGGCCTTTGATGCGAGAAGGTACCACACAACAGCG